>NZ_JAKVIJ010000001.1:0-558861 GCF_022760965.1 Simplicispira sedimenti | reverse complement strand
GACGATGATGTAGGGCACGCCGACCTGGCGGGCCAGCAGGATGTGCTCGCGGGTCTGGGGCATCGGGCCGTCAGCGGCGGAGCAGACCAGGATGGCGCCGTCCATCTGGGCGGCACCGGTGATCATGTTCTTGACGTAGTCGGCGTGGCCAGGGCAGTCCACGTGGGCGTAGTGGCGGTTGGCCGTTTCATACTCGACGTGGGCGGTGTTGATGGTGATGCCGCGCGCCTTTTCTTCAGGCGCTGCGTCGATTTCGTCGTACTTCTTGGCTTCGCCGCCGAACTTGGCCGACAGCACGGTAGCGATGGCCGCCGTCAGCGTCGTCTTGCCGTGGTCCACGTGGCCGATCGTGCCAACGTTGACGTGCGGCTTGGTCCGCTCAAATTTCTCTTTTGCCATGTCAATCTCTCCAAAGAGCAATGCCTGTGTTGGGGTTTTACGTCTGCACTCGGCTGCTGGTTCACCCCGCACAGGGCAACGGGATGGCGCCGGGTCGCAGACTTTGCGAAATTGCTATCAAAAACATAGCTTCCAGCGCCCTGCTATCGGGCGCCAGAGGCCAATTTCTTACTTGGCGCGTGCGGCCACGATGGCTTCAGACACGTTGCGAGGCGCCTCGCTGTAGTGCTTGAATTCCATCGTGTAGGTGGCACGGCCCTGCGACATGGAACGCAGCGTGGTGGAGTAGCCGAACATTTCCGACAGGGGCACTTCGGCCTTGATGATCTTGCCGCCACCGACCATGTCGTCCATGCCCTGCACCATGCCGCGACGGCTGGACAGGTCACCCATCACGTTGCCGGCGTAGTCTTCGGGCGTCTCCACTTCCACGGCCATCATGGGCTCCAGGATGACGGGATTGGCCTTGCGGGCGGCTTCCTTGAAACCAAAGATGGCAGCCATCTTGAACGCCTGCTCGGACGAGTCCACGTCGTGGTAGGAACCGAAGGTCAGCGCGACCTTCACGTCCACCACCGGGAAGCCGGCCAGCACACCGCTGTTGAGTGCTTCGATCACGCCCTTTTCCACCGCAGGGATGTACTCGCGCGGCACCACACCACCCTTGATTTCGTCCAGGAACTCGAAACCCTTGCCGGCTTCGTTGGGCTCCAGGCGGAACACCACGTGGCCGTACTGGCCCTTGCCGCCCGACTGGCGCACGAACTTGCCGTCCACATCGGCCACCGACTTGCGCACGGTTTCGCGGTAGGCCACCTGGGGCTTGCCCACGTTGGCTTCCACACCGAACTCGCGCTTCATGCGGTCCACGATGATTTCCAGGTGCAGCTCGCCCATGCCGGAAATGATGGTCTGGCCGGATTCCTCGTCGGTACGCACGCGGAACGATGGGTCTTCCGAAGCCAGGCGCGACAGGGCGATGCCCATCTTTTCCTGATCGGCCTTGGTCTTGGGCTCCACGGCCTGCGAGATCACGGGCTCGGGGAACACCATGCGCTCAAGCACGATGGGCGAAGCCACGTCGCACAGCGTTTCGCCGGTGGTCACTTCCTTCAGACCCACGCAGGCGGCGATGTCGCCAGCGCGGATTTCGTCCACTTCCACGCGGTCGTTGGCCATCATCTGCACGATACGACCGATACGCTCCTTCTTGCCCTTGACGGAGTTGTACACCGTGTCGCCTTTGGTCAGCACGCCGGAGTACACACGCACGAAGGTCAGTTGGCCGACGAAGGGGTCGGTCATCAGCTTGAACGCCAGGGCCGAGAACTTCTCGTTGTCGTCGGCCTTGCGGCTCACAGGCTGCTCGTCTTCGTCCGTACCCGTCACATCGGGAATATCGGTCGGCGCAGGCAGGTAGTCGATCACGGCATCCAGCATGCGCTGCACGCCCTTGTTCTTGAACGCGGTACCACACAGCATCGGGTGGATTTCGGTGGCGATGGTGCGCTGACGCAGGCCCGCCTTGATTTCCGCTTCGCTGAGGTCACCCTCTTCCAGGTACTTGTTCATCAGCTCTTCAGAGGCTTCAGCAGCAGCTTCCACCATTTTTTCACGCCATTCCTTGGCCGACTCCACCAGATCCGCAGGGATGTCCTGGTATTCGAACTTCATGCCTTGCGAAGCCTCGTCCCAGATGATGGCCTTCATCTTCATCAGGTCCACGACGCCCTTGAAGTTTTCCTCGGCGCCGATCGGGATCACCACGGGCACGGGGTTGGCCTTCAGGCGCAACTTCATCTGGTCATAGACCTTGAAGAAGTTGGCGCCGGTGCGGTCCATCTTGTTCACGAAGGCCAGACGGGGCACCTTGTACTTGTTGGCCTGACGCCACACGGTTTCCGACTGGGGCTGCACGCCACCCACGGCACAGTACACCATGCAGGCGCCGTCCAGCACGCGCATGGAACGCTCCACCTCGATGGTGAAGTCCACGTGGCCGGGGGTGTCGATGATGTTGAAGCGGTGCTCGGGGTAGGACATGTCCATGCCCTTCCAGAAGCAGGTCACGGCCGCCGAGGTGATCGTGATGCCGCGCTCTTGCTCTTGTTCCATCCAGTCCGTGGTCGCGGCGCCATCGTGCACCTCGCCCAGCTTGTGGGTCACGCCGGTGTAGAAAAGAATACGCTCGGTCGTGGTGGTCTTGCCGGCGTCAATGTGGGCCGAGATACCGATATTGCGGTAGCGCTCGATGGGGGTCTTGCGAGCCATGGTGGATCCTTGATGGGTCGTGTTATTCGGGGGCGGCCTTGCGTCAGCTTCTGGCTGGCACCCGGCCATTTCGGGACCGCCTCAATCGCGACAAGGCTGCAGGCAAGAGAGCCGGCAGCCTTGCGCAGACAGGAAGAGGCAGGTCAGCCGGTTTAGAAGCGGAAGTGGCTGAATGCCTTGTTGGCTTCGGCCATGCGGTGCACTTCGTCACGCTTCTTCATGGCGCCGCCTCGGCCTTCGGTGGCCTCGAGGATTTCGTTGGCCAGGCGCTGGGCCATGGATTTCTCGCTGCGCTTGCGGGCCGCTTCCTTGATCCAGCGCATCGACAGGGCCAGACGACGCACAGGACGCACTTCCACGGGCACCTGGTAGTTGGCGCCACCCACACGGCGGGACTTGACTTCCACCATGGGCTTGACGTTGTTGATGGCAACGGTGAACGCTTCCAGAGCATCCTTGTCCGGATGCTTCTTCTGGATCAGTTCCAGAGCGCCGTAAATGATGCGCTCTGCCACTGCCTTTTTGCCGCCTTCCATGATCACGTTCATGAATTTGGACAGCTCTACATTGCCGAACTTGGGATCCGGCAGGATTTCACGTTTGGGGACTTCGCGACGACGTGGCATTTTTTACCTCTATCTTGCTTCAGTTGGCACCGTTTCCGGTACCGCGAGAGCCATTCAGGACTCCCACTTACTCGACCCGCGCAGAACATCTGCGTTTGGGGTCACTACGCTGGACTCCGCGCCACGCGGGGAACAGCACCGAATGATTCAGACGGACAAGTCCAGGGCTTATTTGGCCTTGGGCTTCTTCGCACCGTACTTGGAGCGCGCCTGCTTGCGATCCTTCACGCCCTGCAGGTCCAGAGAACCGCGGACGATGTGGTAACGCACACCGGGCAAGTCCTTGACACGACCGCCGCGAACCAGCACCACGCTGTGTTCCTGCAGGTTGTGGCCTTCGCCGCCGATGTAGGAAATGACTTCGAAGCCGTTGGTCAGGCGCACCTTGGCGACCTTACGCAGAGCGGAGTTAGGCTTCTTGGGCGTCGTGGTGTACACACGGGTGCACACGCCGCGGCGCTGGGGGCAGTTTTGCATCGCCGGGCTCTTGGATTTGGTCTTTTCGACCTCGCGCCCGTGACGCACGAGTTGATTAATGGTTGGCATGAACTGTTCGTCCCTTACGTGAAAAACGAAAACGTGAATCCCTTCGGAATTTCCGAAAAGCCCTCGAATGTAGCAGATTGATGCCGCCGACGCAAGGGAGGCCGCGGCCCAAGTCGGCCGTCGGCTCGGCTTGAAGCAGGCACGTCGGCTATTTGATCCAGAGACGGATGGCGTCCCAGGTGCGCCCAAAAATCCCCGCCTGCGCCACACCTTCGAGCGCCACCAGGGGGACTTCACGCAGCGTCTGGTCGCCCAGCACCACCTTCAGGCTTCCGATTTCCTGGCCCTGGGCCAGTGGGGCCACCAGGGGGTCGGGGCGCAACACCTGCGTGCTGATCTTGCCGCCACTGCCCGCAGGCACGGCGACGACGATGGGCTCGGCCCGGCCGAGCTTGACGCTGGACTCCGCGCCTTTCCAGACATGCGGCGTCTGCACAGCCTGGCCCGCATCAAACAGTTTGACCGCATCAAAGGCGGTGTAACCCCAGTTGAGCAGCTTCTGGCTTTCGTTGGCGCGCGCATTTTCGCTGGCCGCACCCAGCACGATGGACAGCAGACGGCGTTGCCCCAGGCCCGGGAACTCGCGCTTGGCCGTTGCCACCAGGCAGTAACCCGCCGCCTGCGTATGGCCGGTCTTGAGTCCGTCCACCGACGGGTCGCGGTACAGCAGCAGGTTGCGGTTGTTGCTGTTGGAGGCAGGCGTGCCTTCGTAACGGTACTGCTTGGTGGAGTAATAGTGCATGTAGCTGGGGAACTCCTGCATCAGCCGCGTGGCCAGGATGGACAGGTCGCGCGCCGTGGTGGTGTGGCCGGCTTCGGTCAGGCCCTCAGGATTCTTGAACCCGGTGTTGGTCATGCCCAGCGCACGCGCCTGGTCGTTCATGAGCTTGACGAAGTTCTCGACCGTTCCGCCCACGCCCTCGGCCAGGGCCACGGTGGCGTCGTTGCCCGACTGCACGATCATGCCCTTGAGCAGGTCGTCCACCGGCACCTGCATCTTGGGGTCGATGAACATGCGCGAACCGGGCATCTTCCAGGCGCGCGTGCTCACGGGCAGCTTTTGGTCCAACGCGATTTTCTTGGCGCGCAGTGCGTCAAAGACCAGGTAGGCCGTCATCAGCTTGGTGAGCGAGGCAGGCTCTACCGGCGCGTCCATATCGCGCGAGGCCAGCACCTGACCGGCCGTCACGTCCACCAGGAGGTACGCGCGCGCCGCGATTTCAGGCGGCTGAGGCGCCTGCGCCATCGCGCCCCAGGCCAGGGCAGACAGGCCTGCGGCCAGGGCCCAGGATCGGAAGGTGGAAATAAGTCGATTCATGCCAAGGATTCCAGGAAAGGCCCCGCTGCGGGGGCCGTGCGGTTCAGACCGCCGATTGCAGGTGGCGCACCACCAGGTTCTTGAGAAGGGACAATTGCCCGTGAAAGAAGTGCCCGCCACCAGGGATCACGGTGACCGGCAGGGTCTGGGGCCGAGCCCAGTCCAGCACATCGGCCAGAGGGACGGTGTCGTCCTGCTCGCCGTGCAGTACCAGCGTGCGCAGGTGCGCCTCGGGAGGAACGGGCGCGACCTGGAAGCGGCTGGCCGCCGTTCCCACCAGCACCGCATGGCGCACATCCCGCTGCGACCACAGGGCGGCCAGCGCATGGCTGGTCACGAAGGCGCCAAAGGAAAACCCCGCCAGCGCCAACGGCCCCTGGGGCGCCACCTGGCGCACCACGGCCAGCAGGTCCTCGCGTTCGCCCTGGCCTGCATCGTGCACGCCCGCGCTTGCGCCGACGCCCCGGAAGTTGAAACGCACCGCGCCCCAGCCGCACTGAACAAAGGCACGCGCCAGGGTCTGCACAACCTTGTTGTCCAGGGTGCCGCCAAACAGGGGGTGGGGATGCGCAATCACTGCGATGCCGCACGGCGTGCCCGCGGGCAGGTCGCGCCGCGCCTCGATGGCGCCCGCAGCGCCCTCCAGCAGCAGGGTTTCGGTCTGGGCATTCATATTTGCTATCAATTGTATAGCTGTTGGCGCTTATCCATAAAGCGCCAACAGCCAAAAAATGCTTGAAACCGATGGAGTCGCGTTCAGCGCCCAAGTTCCGGCGGCGTGCGCAGGCGCTCCACTACCTGGCCATTCTTCAGGTGCGATTCGACGATTTCGTCGATGTCGGCCGCATCCACATAGCTGTACCACACGCCCTCCGGGTACACCACGGCCACCGGGCCTGCAGCGCAGCGGTCCAGGCAACCTGCCTTGTTCACGCGCACCTTGCCGGGCCCGGCCAGGCCAGCGGCCTTGACCAGCGCCTTGCAGCGCTCGAAGGCCTCCTGGGCGCCATGCTGGGCGCAGCAGGCCTCGCCATTGGCGCGTTCGTTGAGGCAGAAGAAGATGTGGCGCTCGAAATAGCCGGGCGCGGACGGGGTGTTGTCGCTCATGCCCTCTATTCTAGGAAGCACCGCCGCGCCGCGAGGCGCGCAACAGCACATAGACCAGCGTGGCATAGGGCCAGAGCCAGCCCAGCCACTGGCCCAGACCGTAGAACCGGATGAACCGCCCCTGCTCCCACACCTGCAGGGTCTGCGCGAAATACGCGCTGGCGGGCGCATCGTTGAGCAATGCCAGCTGCACGGGCAAGGCCACGAGCAACAGCATGGCGCAGGCCCGCGGCGGCAGAAACAAAGCGGGCAACGCCAAGCCGGCCCCCAACACCACCCCCACTGCTACAGGGGGACTGAGCCAATCCCACGCATGCGCAGGACCGAAACTCAAGGCCACCGACAACGCAGAGACGCCCAACCCCACCGGAACAGCGGAAAGCGCCAGCACCGCACGCCGCCAGCCCGGTGCCGTGGCACTGCAGGCCAGCAGGCACGGAACCCACAGGCCCAGCGCCACACACCACAGCTCCGCCCAGGGCGACAGGGGCAGCAGCGGTTCCTCACGCAGGGGCAGCCACTCCAGAAAGGGCGTCCCCTCCAGCGCCTGGGCCAGCGCACCCTGCAGGCGCTCGAACACCTGGCCCAGACCGAAGGGCTCGGCCGCCGGAAACAGCAACGCCCAGGGCCACAGGGCCAGCAACACCAGCGCCCCCCGCGCATCGGGCAGGAACCAGCGCGTGCGAAACCGGTTCCAGCGCGCGATGGCGCCCAGGCGCTCCAGCAACAGCGCCAGCAACGCACCCGCCAGCGTTCCGCCGGTGTTGAGCAACCAGTCGAGATTGGACGGCACGCGCTGGGGCAGGTAGATCTGCAAGAACTCCAGCACCAGCGACAGCAGTGCGCCCGCCAGCAGCGCCAGAGGCACCGCCCAGCGCCCCCGCCCCGTGCGCAGCAAGGCCAGGGCCAGCAGAAAACCCAGGGGGGCATACCCCACCACGTTGGTGCCGACGTCGAACCCCGTCCAATACGGCGGGGGCAGCGGCGCCAAAAAGAAGACCGCAGGCTCGATCCCTTGCGCGCGCCAGCCGTTGAACGGAAACAGGCTGGCGAAGAAGATCAGCGCCGCATACACCAACGCCAGGGGCCAGGCCGAGGTCTTGTGCATGGGCACCCGCCGCTCCTCTAAGAACGTGTTCATGGTCTTTTCATGGTGCCCGTTGCCCCACAAAAGGGGCAGATGCCAGGCGCAAAGCGCAGCCGGGCTGGTGGCCCGGCGAGCATTTGCAACGCCGCAGATGCCCCTTTTGTGGGGCAACCCTTCGGGCAAGGCAGCAAAAAGCCGCACTCAGCGTTGCGCGCCTTGTCCAGGCCACCAGCATGGACTGCGGCACGCGCCTCGATTGCGGCTTTTTGCTGCCTTGCGGGCACCATGAAAAGACCATGAACACGTTCTAAAACGGCTTGACCACCACCAGCACGACCACGGCCACCAGCATCAGCACCGGCGCCTCGTTGAACCAGCGGTACCAGCGGTGGCTGCGCTGGTTGGCGTCGCGCTCGAACTGGCGCAACAGCACGGCGCAGTAGCCGTGGTAGGCCAGCACCAGCAACACCACCAACAGCTTGGCGTGCATCCAGCCCTGACCCGGCCCCCAGCCGATGCCATAACCCGCCCAGAGCCACAGGCCCAGCCCTACGGCAGGCACCGCCAGCATGTGGGTGAAGCGCAGCAGCTTGCGCGCCATGAGCAGCAGGCGCTCACGCTCGGCCACCGAACCTGGCGTCACCATGGCCAGGTTCACAAAGATGCGTGGAAGGTAGAACAGGCCCGCAAACCAACTGGCCACGAACACGATGTGGAAGGATTTGACCCAGAGCATCGCGCGAGTGTAAGCGCGCTGGGCCCACCGAAAAAAAGGCCCGACAGGGTGGCTGCCGGGCCAGTAAAGCCCAGGGCCGAAAAAGCCACCAGGCCCCGCTCAGGGAGGAAAAAGCGGGGGGCAGCAGCGCTGCCCGATGTAAATCTAGCACCACGGACAGCGCGGTTCAACCCAAGCCGGGGGAATGCAATCCCATGCGGTGTGCAATCAGGCACAATTTTCCCCATGCACCTCTCCAGCCCCACCCCCTTCCCCGCCAGCCGCCCGCGCCGCCTGCGCCGCGACACCTTCACCCGCAACCTCGTGCGCGAGCATGCCGTCACGGTCAACGACCTGATCTACCCGGTGTTCGTGCTCGACGGCGCCAACCGCCGCGAGGCCGTGGCCTCCATGCCTGGCGTGGAACGCCTGAGCCTGGACCTGCTGCTGCCCGTCGCCGAAGACTGCGTGAAGCTCGGCATCCCGGTGATGGCGCTTTTCCCCGTGATTGACGCCAGCCTCAAGACGCCCGACGGCAAGGAAGCGCTGAACCCCGACGGCCTGGTGCCGCGCGTGGTGCGCGCCCTGAAGAAGGAGTTCCCCGACCTGGGCGTGATGACCGACGTGGCCCTCGACCCCTTCACCAGCCACGGCCAGGACGGCCTGCTGGACGACACCGGCTACATCCTCAATGACGCCACGGTGGAAGTGCTGGTCGGCCAGGCGCTGACCCAGGCCGACGCCGGTGTGGACATCGTCGCACCCAGCGACATGATGGATGGCCGCATTGGCGCCATCCGCGATGCGCTGGAGGCCCATGGCCATGTGCACACGCGCATCATGGCCTACAGCGCCAAGTACGCCAGCGCCTTTTACGGCCCGTTCCGCGACGCCGTGGGCTCGGCCGCCAACCTGGGCAAGAGCAACAAGAAGGTCTATCAGATGGACCCCGGCAACAGCGACGAGGCGCTGCGCGAGGTGGCGATGGACATCGCCGAGGGCGCCGACATGGTCATGGTCAAGCCCGGCATGCCCTACCTCGACATCGTGCGCCGCGTGAAGGACGAGTTCCGCGTGCCCACCTTCGCCTACCAGGTGTCGGGCGAATACGCCATGCTCAAGGCCGCCGCGCAGAACGGCTGGCTGGACCACGACGCGGTGATGCTGGAGAGCCTGCTGGCCTTCAAGCGCGCAGGCGCCGATGGGGTACTGACCTACTTCGCACGCGAAGCCGCTCGGTTGCTACAAAAACAATAGCTGTTGGCGCTTTACTCATGAGCGCCAAGGCCATTTTGAGCCAAATTCCCTGGGCGCCATGACCCACCCCGCAACTGCTCGCCCCTCGCTCGCTGCATTGGCAGCGACCGCACTGCTGTACATGGCGGTGGTGCAGGCGATGGACACACCGCTCCACGGGCAGAGCGACACCCATTTGCTGCACCCAGGGCCAGGCCTGGCCCTGGCGCTCTGGATCTGGGGCAGCGCCAGACTGGCACCGGGACTGTGGGTCGGCGCCCTGTTGGATGCTGCCTTGGCGGGACTGTCGCCCTGGGCGGCGCTGGCCGAAGCCATGGGCAGCCTGGTCGCGGCAGGCGTGGCCAGCCACTACCTGCAACGCCGCAGCAGCTTTGACCGCGACCACCCCAATTTCCACGTGGTGCGCCACGTGCTGCTGGGCGCCTGTGGCCTGGGGGCCGGTGTGGGCGCGCTCGTCGCCAGCGGCATGCTGCTGTTGACAGGCGAGGTGTCCCTGCGGCACGGCTTGCTGCATGCCATGGAGTGGTGGATGGGCGCATCCCTGGGCATGCTGCTGTTCAGCCCCTTGGTACTGGGCTACCGACGTGCCCTGAAGTCACCCCAACCACTGCGGCGAGTCAAGGAAGGCCTTGCCGTCTGGCTGGGTGCAGGAATCGCTGGGGTACTGATCTTCGGCAACCCTCAGAACGAACGCATTGCCGCCATCGCCAACGCCTACTGGATGTTCCTGTTCGTGAGCTGGGCAGGTGCGCGGCTGGGACTGCTACCCACCATGGGGCTGGTGAGCCTGGTCGGATTGCAGGCACTGTGGGGCACCTACCAGGGCACGGGCTTTTTTGCCTCCGATCTGGCCACCACCCATGGCTTTGGCTACTGGTCGTACATGATGATTCTCGGCACGGCAGGCCTGTCGCTGGGCGCCTACATGGCCGAGCGCGCATTGCAAACCACGGGCCTGCGCATTGCCGCCACCGCCTTTGAATGCCAGGAGGGCATGCTCATCACCAACCGCGATGGGCTGATCCTGCAAGCCAACCAGGCCCTCTTGCACCTGACCGGCTACGAGCTGTCTGAGGTGCTGGGCCGTACACCCCATTTTTTGTGCGCCGCAGGGCATGAAGCCAAACCCGCCGATCTGGCCTCGGCCTTCACCCCCCGGCGCAATGTGCAACGGCGCACGCGCATTGCACGCAAGTCCGGAGAGAGCTTCCCGGCCTGGGTCACCGTGACCCCGGTAGCCGACCCGAACGGCCACGTGAGCCACTTTGTCATCAGCATGAGCGACATCACGGACCTGCAAGAGCTGGAACAACGCCGAAGGGAACAAGAGCGCGCCCAGCGCGACACCCTGGTGCGCGAAGTGCACCACCGCATCAAGAACAACCTGCAGGGCATCATCGGCATGCTGCGTGCGCTGGACCACCAACACCCGGCACTGCACGGCCCCATCAACCAGATGGTCGATCAAATCCACAGCATTGCCGCCATTCACGGATTGCAGGCAAGCCGCACCTCCGAAGAGGTGCGACTGTGCGAACTCACACGCACTGTGGCCGAAGGCGTTGCGCACAACTGGAACACGCCCATCCACGTGGACATTCCATCGCCCTGGCGACCCTGCCGGTTATCCAACCAGGAGGCCGTTCCCGTGGCCCTGGTGCTCAACGAGCTGATCGTCAACGCCGTCAAACACGGCGGCCAGGCACACCAGGACGTGCGCATCCGCCTGCGCAAAGGGCAAGACGAGGAGCATGTGGAAATCACGCTCTCCAACCCCGGCCGCTGGCCCGCGCCACACCCTCCGACGCCCGCCACCGGACGCGGGCTGGACTTGGTGCAGGCCCTGCTGCCGCGCTCGGGCGCCAGCATCTCCCGCAGCCAGGCCGCTGACCGCGCTGTGGTCCACCTTGTCCTGTCCCCTCCCGTGATCCATGCCGAAAGCATCCTCCATGACCTCTGAATCCGCCGCGAACCCCGCCCACTTGCTGCTGGTGGACGACGACCGATTGATCCTGGCAACGCTGTCCCGGGGCCTGCAAGACGTCGGCTACCGCGTCAGTTGCGCCGAATCCGCAGAAGAAGCCCAGGAAATGCTCACCAGCGGGCTGCGCCCCGACCTGGCCCTGCTCGACGTGCGCCTGCCCGGCGCCGACGGCCTGAGCCTGGCGCAGCGGCTGTGCGAACTGGACCACATCCCCTTCGTCATGCTCAGCGCCTACAGCGATGAGGCCACGGTGCAACGTGCGGCCAACCTGGGGGCGCTGGGCTATCTGGTCAAGCCGCTGGACACCGCCAGCATCCGCCCCACGCTGGAGGCCGCCCTGCAGCGCGCACGCGAGCAGGCCCAATTGCGCCTGAACCGTGACCAGTTGCAAACCGCACTGCACAACGACCGCGACATCAACGTCGCCATCGGCATCACCATGGTTCAGTACCGCCTGACGCGCCAGGCAGCGTTCGACATGCTGCGCGCCGCCGCCCGCTCCCAACGCCGCAAACTGGCGGTGCTGGCCCAAGAGGTCATCCAGACCAGCGAATGCGTGTTGCACGGCAGCAAAGATGAGGGCGTTTGATCCAGCTCAGTCGTATGGGCGACACGGGGGCTTGCGCGTTTACACGGATTGCCGGTTAATACGCCCGGTGTAAGCATATGTACTCGCGGCGCTGCCCTGGCCCTTGCTGCGCCGCCGCCCTGAGGCCCCGAACATGCCTCGCAACCGCTGCCGTGGTCCGCGAACGGCAGCACCCAACCAGGTTGCGCTCGCATGTTCTGTCCCATCCAACGCCACAACCCAGCCCTCCCACGCGCACACAGCGTTGCCTGTGAATGCGCTGCGGCGTCGCCTCGCATGGAATGGTCCTGCCGATGCTGACCCAGCGCAGTACCGCAGACGTCCCTGCCCAGGCAGGGGCGGCCTGGCTGGATGGGCTGTGGCACCGCAGCCTGGCACCCCAGATCCACCGCTGGCGCATAGGCACGCGCCTGGCCGCCATGATGGCGCTGGCCGCTGCGGTCGCCGTTGCGCTGACCGCCTGGGGCGTGCGCGGCCTGGGCGAGTCGGCCGAAAGCCTGCACCGCGTGTACCAGGAGCGCATGAAGCCGGTGCGCATGCTGTCGCAGATCGCCCAGCACATGCTCGCCAATCAGCACCAACTGCAGATGGCGCTGGCACGTTTGCCGCTTTCCGGCCATCCGTCCACAGGCCGCAGCGCCGCGCAACTGGATGCCGCCACCGCACACAATGCGGCCAGCGCCATCGAGCGCAATGTGCAAACCATCGACACGCTGTGGCACGCCTATGTGGAACGCATCGCACCGAACAGTGCCGAGCAAGGACTGGCCGAGCGCTTTGCCCGCAAGCGCGCCGACTACCTACAACTCGCCATGGCGCCCGCACTGGCCGCGCTGCGCAACCTGGACGCCGCGCAAACCCTGGAACGCGCGGCCAGCGCACGCCAGTACTACGAGCGCGCCAATGAAGACATTCAAGCGCTGATCGACCTGCAGTTTGACAGTGCCCTGGCCGCCTACGAGACCGGCATGCTGCGCTACCAGAACACGCGCACCCTGGCCCTGATCGCGCTGCCCACGGCCATGCTCGCACTGGGCTTGCTGGGGCTGTGGCAGATACGCTCCATCACACATCCGCTCAGAGCCGTGATTGCCGTGTTCCACCGCATGGCCCAGGGCAGGCTCGATTCGGCCATTGCCGTTCCCGGACGCGACGAGGTCAGCACGCTGCTGAACGAACTTCAAACGCTTCAGTACCGCCTGGCCGACAACGAACGCGCCATCCACCGACTCGCCTACTACGACGTGCTGACCGACCTGCCCAACCGGCGGCTGCTGCGCGAGCGCATCGAAGACGCACTGCAGACACGCACCGCGCCTTTGGCACACCGGGCCTTGCTGCTGCTGGATCTGGATCACTTCAAGACCATCAACGACACGCTGGGGCACGAGGTGGGCGACGAGCTCCTGCGCGAGACCACCCAGCGCCTCCAGGCGGTCGTTCAACCGCCGCATTTCGTCGCGCGCATTGGGGGTGATGAGTTTGTGGTGTTGACCGGTGCGCTGGATACCGACTACAGCCACGCACTGGCCTGTGCCCATGCCCTGGCGCAGCAGATTCTTTCGGCCCTGGCGGCCCCGTGCCAGATGGCGGGACACACGCTCCACGGCAGCACCAGTATCGGTGTGTGCATGTTCCGCCCGGGCAACGCGACCATCAAGGAGCTGCTCAAGCGCGCCGATCTGGCCATGTACCAGGCCAAGAGTGAAGGGCGCAACCAGGCGTGCGCCTTTGACCCGGCCATGCAAGCCCGGCTGGAGGAGAGCACCGCGCTGACCGCCGCCCTGCACCAGGGGCTGCAGAACGCTGAGTTTTCCCTGCACTTCCAGCCCCAGGTGGATGCCCAAGGTCACCCGCTGGGCGCCGAAGTGCTGCTGCGCTGGAAGCACCCACAGCAAGGGCTGATACCGCCCTCACGCTTTATTCCCCTGGCGGAATCAAGCGGCTTGATCGTCCCCATCGGCCACTGGGTGTTGCGACAGGCCTGCATGCAACTCAAGGTCTGGGAAGCTGAGCGTCACACGGAGCGACTGGAGCTGGCAGTGAACGTGAGTGCGCGCCAATTCCGCCAGCCCGATTTCGCCATGCAGGTAGTGCAGGCCCTCCAGGAGACCGGTGCCAATCCTTCACGCCTGGTACTGGAGCTGACGGAAAGCCTGGCGATGGAAGATCTGGACGACACCACCACCAAGATGGAGCTGCTGCGTTCCCATGGAATCCGCTTTGCACTGGACGACTTCGGCACCGGCTTTTCTTCGCTGTCCGTGCTGCGGCAGTTGCCGCTGCAGGTGCTCAAGATCGACGGCAGCTTTGTGCGCGACATCGCATCGCACGGTGGCAGTGCCCCCATCGTGAGCACCATCATGGGCCTGGCACGCGACCTGGGCCTGCAGGTGGTCGCCGAGGGCGTGGAGACCTTCGCCCAGCACCAGGCGCTTCGCACACAGCAATGCCCCTGCTTTCAGGGCTACCTGTTTTCCCGGCCCCTGCCCCTGGCCGAATTTGACAACTGGCTCCACGCCAGCATTTCCCTTGCCACGAGAGACCAACCATGAGCCGCTTCAAAATCTCCACCCGGGTCGGCGTTCTGGCCCTGTTGCTGTCCTTGCTGACCGTTTTCGTCGGCGCTCTGGGTCTCTGGGGCATTGCCCAGGCCAACCAGGCGCTGCAAACGCTGCATGCCGAGCGCATGGCCGCCACGGCCGAAATCGGCAAGATACAGGCCCTGCTCATCCAGCAACGTCTTTTGTTGGCGGTCTCTCTGGTCACGCCGGACGAGGCGACCATTCGCACCAATACGGCCATGGTCGAGACAAACATCGCTTCCATCACATCGATATGGAAGTCCTATGAATCGCGCCCCCACGCCGAAGACGAAACGCGCCTGGCCAAGGATTTCCTCACCCACCGCACACGCTTTGTCCAGGAGGGCCTGCTGCCCACGGTGGCAGCACTGCGTGCGGGCGATGTGACCCTGGCACAGTCCCTGGTGGTGCAAAAGGTGCGGCCACTGTATGAGCCCGTAGGGGCAGGCATCGAAGCGCTGGTGCAATGGCAAGCCCAGGCGGGCCAGCAGGCCTATGCGAACGCCGTGGAACGCTACACGCTGGTGCGCAATCTGGCACTGGGCGCCATCGTCGGCGGCTTGCTGTTGGCGGCATGGTTTGCGCTGTCTCTGGTGCGAGGCATTTCGCAGTCCCTGGGGCAAGCCATCAGTGCAGCGCAAACCGTGGCCCAGGGCGATCTCAGCCACCCGGTGGTCGTACAGGGACGCGACGAAACGGCCCAGGTTCTGCATGCCATGACCCAAATGCAGCAGCAGCTGTCCGACACGGTGCGCACCATCCACCAGGGTTGCGAGAGCGTGGCCAGTGCTGCAGACCAGATCTCCAGCGGCAGCCACGACCTGGCCAGCCGCACCGAACAGCAGGCCAGTGCCCTGGAGCAGACTGCCGCCGCCATGGAGCAGCTCAACGCCACAGTCCAGCAAAACACGGCCCACGCCCAGGAGGCGCGCAAGCTCGCACTGGATGCCAGCGGTGTGGCCGAGCGTGGGGGCGAGATGATGGACCGGGTGGTGGCCACCATGCAGGGAATCCATGCCTCGTCCGGCCGCATCGGGGACATCATTGGCGTCATCAACGGCATTGCTTTTCAGACCAACATCCTGGCGCTGAACGCCGCCGTGGAAGCCGCCCGCGCAGGCGAACAGGGCCGGGGCTTTGCCGTGGTGGCCAGCGAGGTGCGCGCCCTGGCCAAGCGCTCGGCCGACGCCGCGCACGAGATCAAACAACTCATTGGCGCCAGTGTGGAACGCGTGGCCCAGGGCACCGAGCTGGTGAACCAGGCCGGAACCACCATGGAGCAGGCAGTGCAGGCCATCGGGCGTGTGACCGCACTGGTCAGCGACATCAGCGCAGCCGCGGCAGAGCAAAGCACCGGCATGGGCCAGATCGGCGAAGCGGTGCAGCACCTGGATCAAACCACGCAGCAGAATGCGGCCCTGGTCGAAGAACTGACCGCCGCGGCGCGCAGCCTGCAAGACCAGACTGCCGCCCAGGTCCAGGCGTTGACCGTCTTCAGGCTGGCCGGGGCCGCGCACACTGAGCCGCAGCGCCTGAGTCCTGAACCTGCTGCGCCGCAGCCCCTGCCCGCGCTGCGCGCCCCCTCGCATCGGCCCGCGCTGGCGGCCTGATCGCTACCCAAGCGGGCCGCACAAGGGCTACGCAGGCAGGCGCTGCAAGGGAACGTGCAGCCCCTGCGCAGGCAGGCGGCTGCCCGCCTGCTGCACTGCCTCTGGGACGGGAGCGCTGTGCTGCTCTTGCCCCAGACGGAATACCTCCACGGACTGCACCAGCTCCAGCGCCTGGCCCTTGAGGCTGGTGGCGGCAGCGGCCATCTCCTCGACCAGCGCCGCATTCTGCTGCGTGACCTGGTCCATTTGCACCACGGCCTCCCCCACCTGGCTGACGCCCTGGCTCTGCTCGGTGCTGGCTGCGCTGATCTCCCCCATGAGGTCGGTCACCCGGCGCACGGCCGCCACCACCTCCTGCATGGTGGCGCCGGCCTGGTCCACCAGCGCGGTGCCCGCTTCCACGCGCTCCACGCTGGTGCCAATGAGCTGCTTGATCTCCTTGGCCGCGGTGGCCGAGCGCCCCGCCAGGGCACGCACCTCGCTGGCCACCACGGCAAAGCCCCGGCCCTGTTCGCCTGCGCGGGCGGCTTCCACGGCGGCGTTCAGCGCCAGGATGTTGGTCTGGAAGGCAATGCCGTCGATCACCTGGATGATGTCGGCAATGCGCTGGGAGCTTTCGTTGATGCCCTTCATCGTGTGCACCACCTGCCCGACGACGGAGCCCCCGCGCACGGCCACCGTGGTGGCGGACATGGCCAACTGGTTGGCTTGGCGCGCATTGTCGGCGTTCTGGCGCACGGTGGAGTTGAGCTGCTCCATGGACGCTGCCGTTTGCTGCAAGGCGCTGGCCTGTTGCTCGGTGCGTGCGCTCAGGTCGTTGTTGGCCTGGGCGATCTGGCTGCTGGCCGAGGCCACGCCCTCCGAGCCCGAGCGCACCTGCGAAACCACGGTGCGCAGGCTCTGCAACATCTGCTGCAGGGCAAGCAGCAACTGAGCCGTCTCGTTGCGGCCCTGGGCCTGAATCTGCACGCCCAGGTCACCAGCGGCCACCGCACGCGCCACGTCCACCGCACGTTGCAGGGGCACGGTGATGGCCCGGATGATCCAACTGGCCAAGACCCCTGCCACCACCAGCGCCAGCACGATGCTGATCCATACGGCGTTCTGGATGGCGAGCACCTGTGCCTGTGCGCCCTTGACCGAGCCGTCCAGCAACTCCGTCTGGAAGACAACGAGGGTGTCTATGCTGCTGAAATAGGCGTCCAGCACCGGACGCACTTCGGTCATCAGGAAGGTGCGCGCACCCGCCGGGTTGCCTTCGCCGATCAGGGCCATGTAGCGGTTCTGCGCTTCGGTGTAGCGTGCGCGCTGCGCCTCGATGGCGGAGAGCAGTTCCTTGCCGCGCGCGGTGGTGATCTCGCTCTTGAGCCGCCCCAGCAGCTCACCGATCTTCTGGCGCGAGGCCAGAATCGCGCCTTGTTGGCGCTTTTGCTCCGCAGCGTCTTCCACCAGCGCGATGTTGCGCATGCCGATGGCAATCTGGTTGAGCTGACCCTTGACCTCGTTGAGCATGGCCACGCGCGGAATGCGCTGGTCGGTCACGGTGCGAAAGTCATCCTGGATGGCACTGCTGCGCCACAGTGCCACGGCCCCCAGGGCCATGATCAGGAAACCCATGATGGCAAAACCCAGAATCAGCCTTGCCGAAATCTTCATGTCGCTCAGATTCACGGAACACCTCCTCGCGGGTACAGGGCGTTGAGTTGCAGGAGGACGTTGTAACGCCGTTTTATTTCAAAGACAAGTTATTTGTGTGAAGCTCCCGCAACGCCTCCCGCAGGCCACCTGCCCGTACCGGTTTGCCGCTAGCATCGAACCCCACGCACCCGAAAGCCCCCACCGATGGATCTCAAACCTTTGATCACCTTGCTGGCCATCGTCAACCCGCTGGCGATCGTGCCGTTCTTCATCCACTACACGCAGGGGTTCTCACAGGAGCAGCGCCAGCGCACCATCCGCACGGCCTCGTTCAGCGCGTTCTGCGTGATCGCCGCCTGCGCCTTGCTGGGCCTGCAAATCCTGGACTTCTTCAGCATCTCGCTGCAGAGCTTTCAGGTGGGCGGCGGCATGCTGCTGCTCATCAGCGCCATGAACATGCTCAACGCCCAGCCCGCCGAGGCCAAGGCCAACACGCACGACCTGGAGGAAGGCGCCGAGAAGGCCGCCACGGGCTCCAGCATTGCGGTGGTGCCACTGACCATTCCGCTGCTCACCGGCCCGGCCACCATGTCCACCGTGGTGATCTACGCCGACCGCGCACAGACCTTCTGGCAGCACGCCGCACTGGTGGGCTACGGCGTGGTGATTGCCGCCGCCACGGCGGTGTGCTTTTCGCTCGCCGAGCCGATTGCGCGTGTGCTGGGCAAGACCGGCATCAACGTCATGACCCGGCTCATGGGCCTGATCCTCGCAGCCCTGGCGGTGGAAGTCATGGCCGAGGGCCTGGGCAAGCTGTTCCCTGTACTCCACCCCGGCTGAAAGGCTGGCGCCAAACCACCCTGCCATGGCACACCGCCTGCTGCTGCTCGAAGACGACCCCGCCATCGCCCGCACCGTGGCCTACTGCCTGGAGCGCGAGGGCCTGCAGGTGTTGCACAGCCTGCTGCTGCAGGACGCGCGGCGCCAACTGCAATTGCAGGCCTTTGACCTGCTGGTGCTCGACGTCGGCCTGCCCGACGGCAGCGGTCTGGACCTGCTGCGCGAACTGCGCCACGCGCCGGCGGGCCTGCGCACGGCCACCGCCACGCCCGTGCTCATGCTCAGCGCCCAGGGCGAGGAAATCGACCGCGTGCTGGGCCTGGAACTGGGCGCCGACGACTACCTGCCCAAACCCTTCAGCCCACGCGAACTGGCCGCCCGCGCCAAGGCCTTGCTGCGCCGCAGTCAGTTGCCGCGCACCACCCACAGCGCCCCCACGGGCCAGGGACTGGAGCACGACGAGGCCGGCCAACGCATCCTGCTGCACGGTCAGGCGCTGGCACTGACGCGGCGCGAATACCTGCTGCTGGCCCACCTGCTGGCGGGCGCCGGGCGCATCCACACCCGCGAAGCCCTGCTCGCCGCCGCCTGGGGCGACGACAGCGACAGCCAGGACCGCACCGTGGACACCCACATCAAAACCCTGCGCGCCAAACTGCGCGAACTCGACCCCACGCGCGACTACATCCGCACGCACCGGGGCATGGGGTACTGCCTGGATGTTTGAAGCCAAATTGGCCTCCAGCGCTTATCTGGCGGGCGCAAGCAGCTATCCTTTTTGAACCATGCGCCTCGGTATCCGCCTGCTGTTCGCGTTCTTTCTCATCAACGGCATTGCGGCCTTTTTTGTGCTGCGGGTGTTCACCGCCGAGATCAAGCCCAGCGTGCGCGAGGTGATGGAGGACATGATGGTGGACACCGCCTACCTGCTGGCCGAACTGGCCAGCGAGGACCTGGCCGCCGGGCACCTGCCGCAGGGGGGCGCACGCAGCGCCTTTGCGCGCCAGGTGGAGCGCTATGCCCAGCACCCGGTGCAGGCGCCGATCTGGGGCTTCACCAAGCAGTCGCTGGACTACCGCGTCTATGTGACCGACGCCAAGGGCAAGGTGGTGTTCGATTCGCGGCACGAGGCCGAAGGGCAGGACTTTTCGCAGTGGCGTGACGTGGCGCGCACGCTGCGTGGCGAGTACGGCGCCCGCATGACACGCGAGGTGCCGCAGGACGACGGTAGCGGCGTGATGCATGTGGCCGCACCCGTGGTGGCGCAGGGCCGCACCATTGGCGTGCTGACCGTGGCCAAGCCCGTGCGCGCGGTGCAGCGCTTCATCGACCGCGCCGAGCACAAGGTGCTGATGGGCGGCGTGCTGCTGTTGCTGCTGTCGGCCGCCGTCGGCGTGGGCGTGACGCTGTGGATGGTGTGGAACGTGCGCCGCCTGCGCGACTACGCCCTGAGCGTGCAGGGCCCGGCGCTGGGCGAAGCGGCCAGCGCCGCCCCACAGCCCCTGGCCGTGCCCGCCGTACCGGGCGAACTGGGCGACCTGGCCCGCGCCATGGACCGCATGCGCGAACGGCTGGAGGGGCACGACTACGTGCAGGCCTATGTGCGCGCGCTCACGCACGAACTGAAAAGCCCGGTGGCCGCGATCCGCGGCGCGGGCGAGCTGCTGCAGGACGAGCTGCCCGCCGCCGACCGCAGCGTGTTTGCCACGCAAGTGGTGCAGCAGAGCGAACGCCTGCAGCGCCTGATCGACCGGCTGCTGGAGCTGAGCAAGCTCGACCAGCGCCACCACGCCGACAGCCCCGGCCCCGTGGCGCTGCGCGACTGTGCCCAGGCCGCCCTGGCGCACAGCCAGGCACGCGCGGCGCAGCGCGGCATGGCCCTGGTGCTGCAGGGCGAGGGCGACAGCGGCCCCTGGGAGGCCGAACTGGTGACCCTCGCGCTGACCAACCTGCTGGACAACGCCATGGACTTTGCCCCGCCCGGCAGCACCGTGCGCGTGGAACTGGACGGCGCCCGCGTGGCCGTGCAGGACGCAGGCCCCGGCGTGCCCGACTTTGCCCTGCCCCGGCTGGGAGAGCGCTTCTTCACCACCGCGCGGCCCGGTGGCGAGCGCAGCGGCTCGGGCCTGGGCCTGGCCATTGTGCGGCGCGTGATGGCGCTGCACGGCGGGCGCATGCACATTGCCAATACCCAGCCCGGCCTGCGCGTGACGCTCGACTTCAGCCGCTGAAGCGAAGCACCCCCTTGTCGCCTTCGGCGCCCCCTCTCCCCCTGCCCTCTCCCACCAGGGGAGAGGGGTCACACCTCCCCTGCCCCCTTGCGGGGGAGGGGTCGGGGGAGAGGGGACGCTCCCGGCGCGTCGGGTCGGACCTTGCGCGGGAGCCCGGGCTCGGGGCACGCCAGTGTCATAGGTCGCTGGTGCTGCGTTCGCGGAATGGATGACTGAAGTGAACGCAGGGCACTTCACACCCGCCTCACAAACTTCATGCAGCCCACACGGTGCAGCGGGAGACTGCCCTGCACTTTTCACCGTGGAGGACATCTTGAAGAACATCTGGTTTGGCAAACTGGCCGCGCTGGCGGCCATCGTGCTGGTACTCGTCATCGGCCTGGGCATGATCGAAGCCGTGGTGCGCGACCGGCAGCACTACCGTCACCTGACCGAGCAGAGCGTGGCCGACAGCCTGGCGGGCGCGCAGACGCTGATCGGCCCGGTGATCCACAGCGCCTGCGTGGAGAGCTGGGACGTGGAAACCGGCAAGGGCGACGAGCGGCGCATGGTGGAGCAGCGCCGCGAGTTCCGGCTCACGGCCATGCCGGAGACACTGCGCCTGAACACCGACGCCGCGATGCAGGAGCGCGCCCGGGGCGTGCACAAGGTCAACGCCTTCAGCCTGCAGACGCGCATCCAGGCGCAGTGGGGGCCGCTGACGGCACTGCAACCGCAGTCCAGCATCCAGGGCTCGCGCATGCAATGCGGCGCGCCCATTCTGATGCTGGCCGTGGCCGATGCGCGCGGCATTCGCACCGCGCAGTTGGAGGTCAATGCCCAGGAGTTGGCGCTCAAACCGGGCACCTTCCACCCCACCTATGCACGCGGGCTGCACGCCAGTCTGCCCGAATCGGTACGCGGCGGGGCCGAAGGCCTGCAGGCCACACTGAACCTGGAACTGGTGGGCACGCAGCAGGTCTCCATCGTGCCGCTGGGCGGGCGCACCGAGGTACAGATGCAAAGCCCCTGGCCACACCCCTCGTTCTCGGGGCGCTTTCTGCCCACCGAGCGCACGGTGCGCGCCGACGGTTTTGAGGCGCAGTGGCGCCTGTCCTCTCTGGCCACCACGGCAGCGCAGGACATTGCCGAGTCCAAGCCCGTGTGTACCAGTACCCCAGGGGAAGACAACCTGGCCTACGCAGGCGCAGCGAACCAGCCACACGGCTGCGTGGACAGCTTCAGCGTCGCCTTCATCGACCCGGTGAACCCGTATTCGCTGTCAGACCGGGCGACCAAGTACGGCGTGCTGTTCATCGCGCTGACCTTTGTGGCCGTGGGCCTGTTCGAACTGATGGGAAATGGCCCCCACGCTGCGCCGCTGCGCGGGTCGCTGCCCCCCGAGGCGGCCGCGTTTTCATCTTGGGGCGGCCCGGCGATGAAAACCCTGCGCGTGCACCCCGTGCAATACCTGCTGGTGGGCAGCGCGCTGTGCAGTTTCTTCCTGCTGCTGGTGAGTCTGTCGGAGCACCTGCCCTTTGGCGCGGCCTATGGCATTGCGGCCATGGCCTGCGTGCTGCTGCTGGGCTACTACGCCACGCACATGCTGGGGAGTGTGCGCCGGGGCCTGCCGTTCGGTGCGGGCATTGGGGTGCTGTACGGCATGCTGTACGTGCTGCTGCAACTGGAGCAAACCGCCCTGGCTGTGGGAGCGGTGGCCTTGTTTGCGGCGCTGGCCACGGTGATGGTGCTGACACGCCGCGTCAACTGGTACGGGCTGACGGCCACCCGGCCCACCGAACGCCCCACCGCCCGCACGGAGGCCGCATGAACACCCACGCCCCTGCCATGGCGGCAACGGCCTGGGCGCAGCACCTGGCGGCGGCCCCCGCCGCGCCCACCCGCCTCAGCCCCCAGGAAGCGCTGCGCGTGCAGCGCTACCAGGAACGCATGCTCGCAGCCCTGCAAACGCGCGACCGCTGCGCGCTGCGCGCCACGCAGCAGGAGGTGCTGCGCAGCGCCTATGCAGCCAAGACGCCCCCGGCCTTGCGCCAGGCCTTGCGGCTGCTGGTGTGGCACATGGCGGCCTGCTTGCCGCTGCGCCAAGATTTATATGAAACAGGGCTCTAGCGCCCACCATGCAAGCGCAAATAGCTATTATTTTGATAGCGTTTGCGCCGTTCCGTGGGCTGCATGGTAGTGACCGCCCTGCCCGGCCAGCGGCGCAATGAGGGCGGCGTCGATGGCGCCAAAGGGCAGCACGCTGCCGCCCCGGCGCTGGGCGAAGGCCTGGGCATCTTCGCGCGTGGCAAAGGCCGGCAGGTTGCCCGCGCGCATGGGGCCTTTGGCCGTGGAGCCGTGCACAAACCAGGCGCTGCCAGCGTCCACCCACTGGCGGCTGGGCACGTCGGTGACGTAGCGCGCAATGATCTGGGCGGCGCTGCGCCCTGGGCTGTAGCGCTCCACGTCCTGCAGGTACATGAAGAGCGAGAGCGGCGAGTCAAAAAACTGTGCGTCGCCGTTGTCGAAGATGACCTGTGCCGCCCAGTCGGGCGCGCGCGCGGGGAACATGCCGCAGACCGGGCAGCGCACATCGGCAGGCACCGGCCGCGCGGCGTGCATGGGCAGGCCCGAGGCGCGGTCATACGGCGTGGGCGGCGCGACGATGCAGACATCGGGCTCCAGCGCCGCTTCGGGATTGCCACCGCCCAGCCCCTGCCACACGCCCACCTGCCAACCGCCCCAGCCCAGCAGCAGCGCCAGCACAGCGACGCCCGCCACCACACGGAGCGTGCTGGCAGACAAGGCAGGGCTGGCGATGCGAGCGGGCATGGTGGGAATGGCGGGGAAGTCCTACATCCGGGTGTCGTGCAGCGCGCCGCCGCTCAGGTCCACCATGTCGGCCTTGATGTCGCCAAAGCGCAGCACCTTGCCGCCATGCTCGGCGGCGAACTTGGTGGCGTCGGCCTCTTGCGCAAAGCTGCCGATGGTCGGCCCCATGGAGCCGTGGCGCTTGCTGCCCAGCACGTAGAAGGCAGTCTTGGCGTCGATCCAGTGGCCTTGCGGCTGGTTCCAGTCGGCCTTGCCCATGTCCTGCACGTACACGGCCTGCACGGCACGCACCTGCTCGCCCGCCAGCAGGGTGCTGAACAGTTCCACCGTGTCGCAGAAGAAGCTGGGCTTGTCCTGGCCCGCGAAATGGATCTGCGCCTTGGGGCCGGGGTAGTCGGCCAGCAGCATGCCGTCGAGTTCGCAACTGGTGGAGCGATCGACCTCGACCGGCGCCAGCGAGCGCTGCTGCGCGGCCTGCTCGCTGCAGCCGGACAACAAGCCCAGCGGGGCGATGGCGGATGCAGCGGAAATGGCCGCCCAGCCCAGCAGGCGGCGGCGGCAGGAACAGTGGTATGTCATGGCTTGAACCTCCAATGCGCCAGAGCCAGTGGCACTGCAATCCAGACCAGCATGGCGCCGCCCATCTTCAGGGGGCTGCCCATGGCGGGGGGCACCACGGTGGCCAGTCCGTACAGCGTGCGCACGTCTTCCAGCGAAAACACATTCAGGATGCGGAACACATCCGCCGGGTTGAGCAGCAGCAGCAGCGCAAAGGATTCGCCGCCAAAGCGCCCGCCGCTGCCCACCAGCACGCCCAGCAGCAACAGGTCGAACACCAGCACAAAGAAGAACCAGGTGGCGATGGCCAGGCCCGAGGCACGCGTGCGGTCGCGCGCGAGCACCGACAGCAGCACCGCCAGACTCAGAAAGGCCAGGCCCAGCAGCACCGAGCTGAGCATGAAGCCGAAGTAGTGGTACATCGAGGCCCAGCTCATCTGCCGGGACAGCAGCACCGCCACCATGCCGAAGCCCGCCAGGGTGGACAGCGCCAGCGCCGCCGCCAGGCCCAGGTATTTGCCCAGCAGCAGCTCCAGGCGGGTGATGGGCAGGGACAGCAGCAGGTCGAGCGAACCGCGCTCGCGCTCGCCCACGATGGCGTCAAAGCCCAGCAGCAGCGCGATCAGTGGAATCAGGTAAATGACCAGGCTGACCAGGCTGGCGATGGTGAATTCGATGGAGCGAAAGCCCACGGCGCCCTGCTGCGCGCCGCCGAAATAGGCGATGACGAGCGAGAACACGGTGAACACCAGCGCCACCGCCAGCACCCAGCGGTTGCGCATGCGGTCGCGGAATTCCTTGGCGGCAATGGTGAAGATCTGCGTCAGTTCCATGGGCCGTCTTTCAGTCTGCAAAGCCGAAGAACACATCTTCGAGCGAGGGTTCGAGCATCTTCAGGTCCTGCACGCGCGCACCCAGTGGCGCCAGGGCCGCCAGCACCGCCATCTTGTGCGTGCGCGGGCAGCGCAGGCGCAGGCCGGTGGGCAGCACTTCGGGCGTGATCCCCGTGGCCTGCGCCAGCAGGCGGCAGGCCTCGGTGGCGTCCTGTGGCGCCAGGTCGATGGTGAAGCACAGCGGCATCTGGGTCTGCTCGCGCAGCGCCTGCACGCTGCCCACGGCCTGAACCTTGCCCGCGGCCATGATGGCCAGGCGGTCCACACGCTCCTGCAGTTCGGCCAGGATGTGTGAGGTGATGATGACCGTCACGCCATCGGCCTGCAGGCCGCGCAGCGTGGCGTAGAAGTCGCGGATGGCCTGGGGATCCAGGCCGTTGGTGGGCTCGTCCAGGAACAACACGCGCGGCTGGCCCAGCAGGGCCTGGGCAAAACCCAGGCGCTGGCGCATGCCCTTGGAGTATTCACGCACGGGCCGCTGCCCTGCATGCTGCAGGCCCACGCGCTCGAGCACGGCCTGGCATTGCGTCTGGGGCGCATGTTTGAGGCGCGCGAAAAAGCGCAGCGTCTCCAGGCCGCTGAGGTTGTCGTACAGCACCACGTTCTCGGGCAGGTAGCCCAGGTGGCGTCGGGCTGCGCGAAAGTCGCGCCCACCCACCTGGGCACCACCCACAATGATGCTGCCCTGCGTGGCGGGGACGAGGCCCAGCATCATCTTGAACAGCGTGCTCTTGCCTGCACCGTTGTGGCCGATGAGGCCAAAAATCTCGCCACGCGGGATGTCGAGGTCCACGCCATCGACGGCGTGCAGTGCGCCGTAATGTTTGCTCACGCCACGCAGTGCAACTGCGGCGTCCTGCGCTGCAGTGTCACTGGCTGGGGAAATGCTTGCCACGCCATTCGCTCCATTGTTGGTGGGTTGGTTGCATGCGGGGTTTGGGGTCCACGACCGAGGGCACACGCAGCACGGGAAACTGCTGGCCCACCAGGCGCAGCGCCTGCACCGCTGGGCTGGCCAGCAGCAGCTTCATGCTCGGGTGCTTCCAGGTGAGACGGTCCACCATGTCGTTGGCCTCATAGGGCACATCGCCCCGGCTGTCGCCGTCACGGTCCCAGCCCAGGTAGTTGCTCCAGTGGTTGCCGCCTTTCACGCCCCAGCGCTCGTCCCGCGAGCCCACATAGCGCACCTGCTCGCGGTTACCGATGAAGTCATTACCCTCGACCTCATTGCGCGTGGAACCCGCCGACAGGTGCACGCCCACCACGTTGTCCACCACCAGGTTGCCGTTGAGCTTGATGTACTCCACGTCGTAGATGAAGAAGCCCCGGTTGTTGCCGGCCACGATGTTGTTCTCAATCACCGCATCCTGGAGGGTGCGCAGCATGATCCCGTGGTCGGAGTTGCCCCAAGCGCGGTTGTTGCGCACCACCTGCTCACGCACTTCCATGAGGGCCAGGCCACCGCGGTTGTAGAAAGTATCGTTGTCCTCCCACAGGTTGTAGTAGGAGTTCATGTAGTGCGTGCCATAGCGGCTGCGGTGCAGCTTGTTGCCCTTGAAGACGGCATGGTGCGACACGTCCACATACAAGGCATCGCGCACGAAGCTGATGTTGTTGCGGTAAATGCGCGCACCTTTGGTGTTGTAGAGCTGGATGCCGTTGCCGCGCTGGGACGATGCGTACTCCCGCTTGCCCGTGATGAGGTTCTCTTCGATCAGCACGTCATCGGCCTTTTCGATCCACAGGCCGAACAGGTTGTAGGTCAGATCGCAACGCCGCACCACCGCCCGGTGGGCGCCGGGGTAGAGATAGATGCCCGCGTTCTGGTCTTTCAGGCTGTCGCCGGAATCGCGAACGATCAGGCCCTCAATCACCACGTCGGGTGCCGTGACCCGGATGGTGTCGCCCTGGTTGCCCCCGCTGAGGGTGGGCCGGTCAATGCCGCGCAGCGTGAGTGGCTTGTCGATCAGCAGGTTGACGTGGTACATGCCCCGCGCCACCTCGATCACGTCGCCCGGCGCGGCGGCCTTGACGGCAGCCGCGAGGTCCTGGCCCGGTTGCACCGATACGGTGGCCGCCCAAGCGATGCCCGCACCCCACCAGCCCAGCAGCACGGCACAGGCCGTGCGCAGTAGGACACCTGTCATAGGATCAGCAGACCCAGCGTCTTGAGCGCCAGGAACAGTGCTGCACCGATCAGCAGATTCTTGAATCCGACGTAGCTCATCATGTCCATCACGCTGGCCGCACGGTAGTTGCCGCGCCACCAGACACCGTCCTTCACATAGCGGCGACCTGACAACCGGATCAGCACTTCATAGACGCTCCAGCCGAACCACCAGCCGATGATGGCGCCCGAGGACAAATGCCCCAGGGCCGCCATGACCCAGGCCACAGTGGCAGCCACCGCCAGCGAGAAGCCCGCCACCTGCAGCGCGCGCTGGCTGTGCCAGCCTTCCGTGCTCCAGGGCCAGAGGTGATCGCGTACCTCCAGCATGATCCACCTGAGGCGGGATTCACCCGCCTTGTGGAAGGGTGCCACAGGTTCGGTAGGCATGCGTGGGTCGGGGCCATTCGCGGCCTTGGCGCTGATCTGCGCCTCAAAGCTGGTGTCCGGATGGATCGGGATGAAATAGCCGTTGGCCCCGATGGGAGTGATCTCCAGACCGTCTTTCTCGCGGCGCTTGCGCTCCTTGGCCAGGGGCGGGCAACCCTTCACATCGGTGTACAGCACCATGCAGTCCAGGCAGTGCAGGCACTCGCGGTGGTCGATGCGGCCATCGGCATCGATGGCCTGCGCGCCGCAGCCCACGGCACAGGCCTTGCAGCTATTGCAGTCCTGCTTGCGCTTGAGGCCGAACCAGCGGAAGGTACTGGGCATGGCCAGCGACGCGCCCAGCGGGCAGATGTACTTGCAGTACGGCCGCTCGATGAAGATCGACACACCCAGGATGGCCGCCACGAACAGGCCGTAGGGCCATGCGCGGTTCATCACACCGACCAGGAAGGTGGTCTTGAACGGCTCCACCTCGGCCAGCTTCTCGGCCATGCCCATGGAGAACATCGACACCGCGAGCAAGACAAAGAAGACAGCGTACTTGAGCCACTTGAGACGGTCGTGCCACTTTTGCGGCAGCTTGGTCTGGAAGCGCCCCAGGCCCACCAGACGCGCGATCTTGTAAATGGATTCCTGCAGCGAACCAAACGGGCACATCCAGCCGCAGAACAGGCCGCGCCCAACCAGGAACACGGTGACGATGATGAAGATCCAGAACAGGAAGATGAACGGATCGGACAGGAACAAGGACCAGGTCCACTGGAACAGGATCGAATGGAACCAGGTCAGCACCTGCGTGATGGAGGGCTGCGCCATCAGGCCAAAGCCCACCCAGGCCATGCTGATGGCCCAGAAGCTGTACTTGAAGCCGTTGACCGGCCACTTGTTCTTGTGGGTGGACAGTCGCGTGAGCTTCTCGCGGTAGGCATACACCACCGTGACTGCCACAAGGACCAGCGCGAACAGGGCAATCGAGACCGCCTGGGACTTCCACACGCGCACCCAAGGCGCATCCGGCTCGTCCACCTTGGGCCGTCCGCCCTCCAGCATGGCAGCGGGCAACCAGTACTTGGATTCAAAGACGGCAAAGCTGCGATGCCCGGTGGCACGGTCCACGCGGTTACCCAGGAAGGCCAGCTTCCAGGGGTAGGCCGCCGAGAACGACTGGGAGCGGATCACGAAGATGGCCGACTCGGTGTAGCGCGGCGCACCTGCGGCCTCCAGACCATAGAGGTTGTAGGAATCCAGATCGCGGAAGGTGAACGAATCCGCGCCCTGCTTGACCTGCACGCGGTCGTAGATACCGCCGCGCACAAAGCCCGAGCCCTTGAAGGACTCGGCCCCTCCCGTGCGGACGATGAAGAACGCGCTTTCCTCCGGCTTGAGGCGCGAGCGCAGGTTATCGAAGCCGTGGTTGCCCAGCAGGCTGCGACCCACATCGGGGTGGTTGAGATCGCCAAACCACAGTTCGATGAACGGTTCGGGGTTGCGCTCCAGCCCCACCTGTTCGGGCTTGACGAGCAATCGCTGCACCGCGCCCATTTCGACGAGCTGCGCCCAGTCGTAACGCTGGCCATTGGTCGCAAAACGCGCGGGATCACGCACCGTGGGCGCGATGATGCCGGTCTGGCGTGCCACGGCGGAGCCCGAAAGCATCATCACCTGGTTTTGCGCGATCACGGTCACGGTGGCGCCGGAGATGGCGTCCACACCGATCACTTCTTCCTCGGGGCGCGAGGGACCGACCTCCAGCTTGTCGGTGACGGACTTGCCCAGGTACTGGTTGTTGAAATTCACCAGCGCCGACTCCGGGATGCCGAGCAACAAAATGGGCTCGGAATGCTTGAGCACCTTGACGCCCACGAAGCGCCCCTGGGTGTCCATCCCGATCAATGTGACCACCGGCTTGCCCGAGTAGGCGGGCGTGTCGGTGATGTCGGTCGAGAGCATCACATAGCCCAGCAACTTCTTCTGGGCCGAATCATTGTCATAGGCCTCCACATACGGTGGCTGCCCCTTGCGCTGCGAAAAATGCCCTGCGCCCGGAAACACCTCGGCGCAGGGCAGCAATGCACACATATCAGGCGCCGTGTTGGCACCCTCCGGTAGCTCGGCCTCGTAAGCGCCCGCATGGACTTGCGGAGCAAAAAGCGACAGCGCCAGAAAAAAAGCGACCCCGAGGATCGCGAACCGATGACCGAGCAGAAACATCACACTTTCCTATCAAGGAGGCGCCGCACCCCTGTGCGAGCGCCTCCGGTTGGCTGCCTATCAGGCCTCAACGATCATGCGCGTACGCATTTCCAGGTGAAGCGCGTGGCAGAAGTGGGTGCAATAGCACCAGAACACGCCGGGTTGGTCGGCAACGAAGGTCACCGAGGCCGTTTCCTGCGGATTGACGATGAAGTTGACGTTGTAGTTCGGAATGGCGAAACCGTGCGTCAAATCTTCGATCTTGTCCAGGTTGGTCAGGATCAGGGTGACTTCGTCGCCCTTTTTCACCTTGAACTCGCGCATGCTGAAGGCCGGCGCTTGCGAGGTCAGCTTGACCGTCACCTTCTTGCCGCTGCGGAACACGCCAGATTCCTTGGGATCCTTGATGGCCAGCGGGTGGTGATCCAGATCATAGACCTGCTTGGGCTTGACCAGATCGCGCTTGAAGATGATGAAGTCGTGCGGCTCGCCACGCACCGGGTGGTCGGCCAGGAGCACCATCTTCTCGCCAGAGATGTCGATCAGCTGCTCGTTCTCGGCGTGCAGCGGGCCCACGGGCAGGAAGCGGTCCTTGGAGAACTTGCAACCCACGGCCAGGTACTTGCCATCGGCGGCAATCGTTTCCGATTGCGAGGCGTTGATGTGGCCGGGCTGGTAGTGCACGTCCAGACGGTCCACCACATACTTGGCGTTCTTGTCACCCTTGTGGAAGGCAATCGCCTTGTCGATGTTCCACTTGACCACCTGGCTGTCCAGGAACAGCGTGGTGAAAGCATTGCCGCGACCGTCGAAAGCAGTGTGCAGCGGGCCCAGACCCACTTCGACCTCGGCAACGATGGCGTCGTCGAGCTTTTCCGACTTGCCGTCGAACCAGTCAAGCACCTTGGCCAGCTCGATCACGGTGACGGTCGGCGAGAGCTTGCCGGCGCAGATGAAGTACTTCTGGTCGGGGCTGGCGTTCACGCCGTGGGGGTTCTTGGGCACGGACACGTAGGCCGTCAGAGCGGTCTTGGGGTCCTTGTTGGCTTCGATCGTGCCGTCCACCACGGGCACCTTGGAACTGCCAATGGTCTTGAACTTGCCGGCCTTGACGGCTTCTTCGATGCGGGCGATGTTGAAGAACAGGCAGGCGTCGCGCTCGGCAGACATCATGTCTTCGTAATGCGCACCCATCTCGGTGTTGTACTGGTTGGTGGCGGCGAGCTTGCCGTCGAACGAGGTGGCCACCAGATCGCAGTTGCCGTCGATCAGCACCTGCCAGCGCACTTCCATGGTCTCGGCGTCCACGCACGAGAACAGCGAGCGGTACTTGGTATGGTCTTCGGTACCGGTGTTGGGCAGAGGGATACCGAACTCACCACCGCAGAACACGCGGGTGGTGTAGTTGATGGCTGGATCGACCGGGTCTCGCTTGTCGGGGAAGATGCCGTGGAAGCCCTGCACATTGGGCAAGGTGGTGATCTTGTCGCAGACAAAATAGTCGAGGCGGATACGCGCAATGCGGCTGTTGATCTTGTCGTTGATCCAGGCGTAGCGGCCGTCGTAGTTGCCATCCTTGTAGGAGGCGTGCGTGTGGTGGGTATCGCCCACGGTGTAACGCAGGTGGCCATCGGGCTTGGTGCCCATGACGGCCTTGGATTCGTTGGTGATGCCCCAGCCGACCAGTGCGTCGGGCACGAAGCAGGGGATGCGCAGAAGTTCGCGACCCGAAGGCAGGCCCAGAACGCGCATGTCACCGGTGTGGCCACCGCTCCAGAGGCCGTAGTAGGTGTCGAGTTCGCCGGGTTTCAGGTGGACATTGGCACCGGCGTGGGCTGTCGGTGCAGGTGCGGGTGCAGGTGCCGCAGGGGCCGCTGCAGGAGCTGCCGCCGGCTTGTCATTGCAGGCTGCAACGCCTACCGTCAAGCCCGCCAGCGCAGCGGTGTTGATGAAACGTCGACGGCCGAGGCCTACGGTTTCATTGGGTGTATCCAGTTTCTTGTCGCTCATGTTGACCTCTCTTGGTTAAGGCGTGTGAAAAACGGAGGGGCTCGCGCTGGTGGCGGAGCCCCCATTGCGGCTGGAATGTGATCAAGGGATTGGGTGGCACGCAACTGGGCCGCCGGCGACAGGGCCGGCAACCGTGCTTGCTGAGGATCTGGAGGCGTGTTGGCCAACAAACACAGGGTGCAGTCCATGCCCATGTCGGACGCATCGACCGCATTGCCTTGTGCTGAATGGATGATGATTTTTGTCAAGCCCGACGCGGAGCACACCAACTCCATCGCCCGGGGCTGAACCAGTGGCGATGCCATCGCCACCCCCATGCTCACAATGAACCATGCTGCGACCAAGCGCCGAAGCCATGGAATGGATCTGAGGGTTTTCATGGATGGCAAGTATAGGGAGCCAAAGTGGGCCGAGGTTGATTTTGGTCATGCTCTACCGCCGCACTGACGGCTTGGCAATCCAGCCATGCCGATTACATTATGGGACACGCAGTGTGGGTAAGACAACGTACGCCCGGCGAGGGCGCTATGATTTGTGGTCCGCCCACCCCGACTGCCGCCATGCGAGGAGCAGATCTTCTGTTTCGGGCTGGGGAGCGGCTGCATCCAAGGCGCGTAGCCCCTTGATTCTTTCATTCTCCACTTCCTATCCACGACCATGAAAAAGACCTCTTCCGTCATCGCGCTGAGCGCTCTGGCCCTGTTCCTGACCGCCTGCGGTGACAAGAAGCCCGCCGAAGCCCCTGCCGCAGCACCGGCTCCCGCCGCAGCCCCCGCACCCGCACCCGCCCCTGCAGAACCCGCCCCCGCCGCAGCGCCTGCGGCCTCGGAAGCACCTGCCGCGCCCGCAGCCTCTGAAGTCGCCGCCGCCCCGGCCGCTCCTGCAGCACCTGCTGCCAACCCCGAAGCGGGCAAGTCGGCCTACAACAAGACCTGCGCCATGTGCCATGCCGCTGGCGTAGCTGGTGCACCCAAGCCCGGCGACAAGGCCGAGTGGGGTCCGCGCATTGCCCAGGGCAAGGACACGCTGTACAAGCACGCCATCGAAGGCTACACCGGCGCCAAGGGCATGATGCCCGCACGCGGCGGCAACACCAAGATGTCCGACGAGGACGTGAAGGCCGCCGTGGACTACATGGTCGGCCTGTCAAGCTGATCGAAAGGAGCGCTTCATGCACGAGCCGCTTGCACCCCAGGGCCTGACCCGGCGCCGCCTGGCCATGGCACTGCCCCTGCTGGGCGCCGCTGCCCTGGCGCCCGCCGCACTGCAGGCGGCAACGCCTGCCGTGGTGGAGCGCAGCCAGCGCACGCTCATGGGCACGCAGGTGGACATGGTGGCCCAGGGTCTTGACGCTGGCGCCCTGCGCAGTGCCATGGACCGTGCATGGAGCGAGATGGAGCGCCTTGCCGCGCTGATGACGCGCTACCACCCGGACAGCACCGTCAGCGCCCTGCACCGCGCAGCGGGCCGGCATCCTGTGCCCGTACCCGCTGAGGTGTTGGCCGTGCTCCAGGCCGCGCAGGCGATTGCAGTGCAAACCCATGGGGCCTTTGATGCCACCGTGGGCGCACTGCCCTGGCAGTTCGGTACCGCCGAGCAGCACCTGCCCAGCGCCCAGGACATCGACACCCAGCGCCGCCTGGTGGGCTACCGGGGCTTGGTGATCGACGCCAAGGCCGGCACCGCCTTCCTGCAACAGCGCGGGATGGCACTGGACCTGGGCGGCATCGCCAAGCTCCCCATCCTCGAAGCAGGCATGCGCACGCTTCGCGCCCAAGGCGTGGAACATGCCATGCTCAACGGCGGCGGCGATGTGCTGGTGGCGGGGCGCCTGCAAGGTCGCCCCTGGCGTGTGGGCCTGCGCGACCCGCGTGCGCCCGAGCGCCTGCTGGGCGTGCTCGCGCTGGAGGGCCAGGCCATCGTGGCGTCTTCGGGCGACTACGAGCGCTTCTTCATGGCCCAGGGCGAGCGCCAGCACCACATCCTGAACCCGGCCACTGGGCGTCCCACGCAGGGCCCCCGCGGCGTGAGCCTGCTGGCACGCGATGCGGCCAGCGTGAACGGCCTGGGCACCGCCCTGATGGTGATGGGCAGCGCTGCCGCGCCCGCGCTGCTGCAGCAGCGCCCTGGCGTGCAGGCCTTGGTGGTCGAGCGCGACCACAGCATCTGGCAAACACCTGGCATGGCGGCCGTGCTGCGCACTGCCTGAGCCTCTGCCGTCCTTGGCACCAAGGCCCTTTTTGAACGACAGGGCCTTTTTTTACAGACCCGCAGCGAGCGCCGTGTATTCCTGCACCGGCACTTCCTCGGCGCGGCGCTGCACATCGAAGTTGCCCGCAAAACCACGCGCCTCCAGCCAGCGGCCCAGGGTGTGGCGCAACAGCTTGCGGCGCTGGCTGAAGGCCACCTGCACCAGTTCCTCCAGCACAGCCGCGTCCAGTGCCACAGGCAGTGGGTGCGGCACCATGCGCACCACGGCGCTGTCCACGCGCGGAGGCGGATCAAAGCTCTCGGGCGGCACGAACAGCACGTTCTCCATGGCGTAGCGCCACTGCAGCATGACGGACAGCCGCCCATAGTCGGCCGTGGCGGGCGCTGCCACCATGCGGTCGATCACTTCCTTTTGCAACATGAAGTGCTGGTCGGCAATCACATCCACATACTGCAACAGATGGAACAGGATGGGCGTGGAGATGTTGTACGGAAGGTTGCCAGCCACTCTCAATTTGGTAGCACCCAGCGCTTGTGCCACCTGCGCAAAATCGACCTTCAGCACATCGGATTCGATGACCTGCAACTGCGCATGCTGGCGCAGGCGCTGCGCCAGGTCGCGGTCCAGCTCGACCACGGTGAGCCGCCCCAGCCGCTCGACCAGCGGCTGCGTCAGCGCCGCCAGCCCCGGCCCGATTTCAACCATGGGCTCGCCCGCCTGCGGCGCAATGGCGCGCACGATCCCATCGATGATGGCCGGATCGGACAGGAAATGCTGGCCGAAGCGCTTTTTTGGAACGTGCTTCATTGGGGAGGGTCGCGGTACTCAACGTAAGCGCGGCCGCGCACTTCCTGCATCCAGGTGGCGTAGGCGTCTTCGGTCTTCTTCATGCGCACGGCCTGGCGCGCCACCTCACGCTGCTCGCGCGCGGACAGGCGTTGCTCGCGCCGCTCCTGCAACTGGATCAGGTGCACGCCAAAGCGCGAAATCAGCGGCTGGCTCAGGTCGCCGGGCTTGAGGGCGTCCATGACTTCTTCGAACTCGGGCACAAAGGTGCCCGGATTGACCCAGCCCAGGTCACCGCCCTGCTTGGCGCTGGCGTCCTGCGAATGCTCGCGCGCCAGTTGGGCAAAGTCGGCCTGGCCCGCAAGAATGCGGCGGCGGTAATCTGCCAGCCGCTCCACCGCGGCGGTTTCGCTGAGCTGGGCGCTGGTACGCAGCAGGATGTGGCGTGCGCGGCTTTGCACCACGGTGGCGGGCAGGCTGGCGCGGCTTTTCTCGATCAACTTGAGCACATGGAAACCCGCGCCGGAGCGCACCGGTCCGGCCACGCCACCCACCGGCAGACTGGCCACCGCCGAGACAAACAGCTCGGGGTAGCGGTCCGCAGCGCGCAGGCCCATTTGGCCGCCCGAATTGGTGGCGCCGGGCGCGTCGGAAAACTCGCGCGCCAGGGCGGCGAAGTCCCCATTGGCGCGCGCCTTGTCGGCCACGCCCTGCGCACGCGCCTGGGCTGCTGCCACCTGGGCCTCGCTCGCATCCTCGGGCACGGCGATGAGCACCTGGGCGATGTTCAGCTCGGTACGGGCCAGGTCGGCGCCCTGCGGGGACTGTTCGCGCAGAAACTGATCGATCTCGGGTTCGCTCACGCGCACGCGGGCGTCCACCTCGCGCTCGCGCAGGCGCTGCAGCGTGAGCTGGCGACGCAATTCCAGGCGGAACTGCTCGCGCGAGACACCCTCCGCCGACAACCGACGCAGCATCTCTTCCATGCTGACCTCGTTGCGCCGCGCGATGGTCTGCGCAGCCTGGTCAATGGCCAGCTCATCCACCGTGATGCCACCTTCCTTGGCCAACTGCATTTGCGCCTTTTCCACGATGAGCTGCTCCATGACCTCCGCCGCCAGCAGGTCCAGGGGCGGCTGCGCGCCACCGGATTGCTGGATCTGGCGCAGCACGCGGGCCATGCGGGCGCGCACCTCGTTGTTGGTCACAGGTTCGGCATTGACCACGGCCACGATGAAGTCGGCCTGGCGCTGGGTGTTGGATGGCGCTGCCACAGGGGCCGACAACTGGGGACGTTGCGCCCCTGGCAGGCGCACGCCCTGCGCTGCGGCGCCCAGCGGCACGAGGGAGGCCAGGCCCATGAGGCCCACAGCAATGGCACGAGGTTTCATGGTGAGCATGCGGTGCGTTAGTCGTAGTTGCTGAAACGGCTGGGGGTGCTGACCTGGTCACGCAGGTAGCGGTAGCCGGGAATGTTCTGCTTGAGGCTGGACAAGGGGTTGGAGCCCAGGCTCAGGCGCGAGAAGCCGACGAACTCGATCTGGAACAACAGGCGCGTGTTGGAAGTGCTGCGGCTGTTCTGCAGGCGCTCCAGCACCACGCGGCCAATCCAGCAGCAGCTGTCGTACTCGAAGCCAACCACCGTATCGACCAGCTTGCGGTCCTGCAGGCTGTAGTTCAGGCGGCCCACGCTGTACCAGCGCGCCTGCTTGGGGCCCGACGTGCCGGAGGCCTTGTCCGCAGCGCCCCACAGGCTGTCGAGCGGCCACTGCCAGCCCACATCCACCTGCTCGCTGGTACCGCGCTGCAGGCGGTAGGCCGCACTCACCACGCGGTAGGCGCCGGGCTGGTAGCGGGCGCTGAGGGTGGAGCGGATCGAGCGCCGGGTCTTGGGGTTGAACTGCACGGTGGAATCCATGCCCCACTGCGTCGTCCAGTTGACGGCCGCACCCAACATCACGTCCGACAGGCGCTCGCTCACCGGCGTTTCACTGGGCAGGGTGACGTTCTGGTCCGAAAAACGCAGCCGCTGGGCAATGCCGAAGCGCGCAGCCTCGGCACCTGTGGTCGGGTTGAGCAGGCGCGTGGTCACACCCAGGGTCAGCAGGTTGTTGTCGGCAATGCGGTCCTGGCCACCGTAGGCGTTCTCGGTGTAGATGGTGGCGAAGTTGAAGTCGTTGGCCGCCGTGTCGTACAGGGGCAGCATGCTCTGGTCGCGGTACGGCGTGTAGGTGTAGAAGGCGCGCGGCTCCAGCGTCTGCACGAAGGCCCGGCCGAAGTACTGCGCATCGCGCTCGAAGAACAGGCCGCTGTCCACGCTGAAGGTGGGCAGGGCGCGATGGACCGAGCGCACACCGCTGGGCAGCAGGCCGTCGAACTGGTAGTTGCTGGCATGCCACTGCAGGCGCGGCGTGACAAAGCCCGACGGCGCCAGGAACGGGCGGCTGACCTGCGCCAGCAGGTAACTGCGCTGCGCATTGGGCTGCCCGGTGAGCGCCGTGTCGGCCCGAAACCGCGTGGCGTCGAGCTCCACGCTCGCATCCAGGCCGCCCGCCAACTGTTGCGGCGCATAGCGCCACTGCCACTGCGGCAGGCGGTCGTACGGCGGCACGATGGGGGCCGAGGCATCCTGCAGCGTCTGCCATTTGAGGGTGCGCAGGCGCATGCTCATGTCGCCCAGGCCCCAGGTGAACAAGGCATCGCCCGGCAGCAGGCGCTGGCGCACCACCTGCGCATCCGATGACACATCGCGCGAGAAATCGCGCCAGAAGTCATCGTCGCTCACGCGGCGCAGATTGACCTGCAGGCCCAGCGCTCCCACCGGCACGCCAATGGCGCTGTTGTGCTCCAGCGCATAGCTCCAGCGCGTGCGCTGACGCAAGCGGTCGTTGGGCATCACATCGGCGCGCACCTGGCCCTGGTAGCTGGGCTCCAGGTAGCGGAACTCGCCACCCAACTGCACGCCGCGCTTGGCCATCAGGGCCGCCTGCATGGTGGCGTCGCGGTTCGGAGCGATGTTCCAGTAATAAGGCTGGGCGTACTCAAAACCATTGGTGCTGTCGAGCCCGAAGGTCGGCGGCAACAGCCCGCTCTTGCGCTTGTCGGACAGCGGAAAGCTGATGGCCGGCACCGGCAGCAGCGGCACGCCCTGGAACTCCAGCACCGCACCGCGTGCGCTGCCCACCTCTTCGGCCTGGTCGATGTCGATGCGGTCGGCGCGCAGCACCCAGTCGGGCTTCCACTGTTCGCTCTCTTCGCGCGTGCAGGTGGTGTAGGTGGCCTGGTGCACCTGGGTCCGGTCGCGGTCGATGAAATCCACGCGCAGGGCATCGCCATGGGCACCGTTGGCCAGCAGCTGGTAGCGCGTGTCGGTAAAGAAACCCTCGAAGGCGTTGACGCGCAACTGCAGCTGCGTTCCCTGGTACACATTGCCCGCGCGGTGAATGCGCACCCGACCGGTGGCCGTGGCCTGGTCGTCAGGCACGGTGTATTCCATGCGGTCGGCGCGGATCACGGTGTCGCCACGGCGCAGCTCGGCATTGCCTTCGATCTCGGCGCGCACATCGGGCTGACCGGTGATGCGATCGCCCTGCACGAACACCGGCAACTGCGAGCGCACCTCTGGTGGAATGGTCTCGGCCAGCAAGGGCGTATTGCGCAGGACGGGGGGTGCGTCCCAAGCACTGGGCTCCTGCGCCAACGCTGCCAGCGGCGCACCACAGCACAGCGCCGCCACCAGCCGCGCCACGGCACGGGGCACCAGCGCAGGCACAGGCGCTGCCGCACCCAGCACAGGGGCGGGCAACAGGAAGAAGGGCGCTGGACGCAAAGGCACTGGATGCAAAGGCTTCATCGGTGGCAGGCCCGGATGGCGGCGCGCCCATGAGCGCCCCTTGAAACCACCAGAACCCAAAGGCCGGGTTTGTAGAATCCGATTATCCATGAGCCACCCTGCTTCTTCCGCATCCCCCAGCCCGGCGGGCGCCCCGTCCGCCCCCGTGGTCTGGACCGACCCCGCCCGCCACGCCGCCTTTGACGCCTGGCTGGCCCCCTTGGTGGCAGCGAACGGCCTGCTGCCCGCCAGCCTGCGCCCCGCCTCGGCCGACGCCAGCTTCCGGCGCTACCTGCGCATCGACACCACCACGCCGGGCGGCAGCTGCATCGTGATGGACGCGCCGCCCGACAAGGAGAACTGCGCTCCCTTCGTGCAGGTGCAAGCCCTGATGCAGCAGGCCGGCCTGAACGTGCCGCGCATCCTGGCCTTCGACGCCACGCACGGCTTCATGCTGCTGTCCGACCTGGGGCCACACACCCTCATGCAGGCCCTGGACCCCCAGGCGCCTCAGGACGCTTTTCGCTGGTACCAGCAGGCCACCGACCTGCTGATCGACTGGCAGAAGGCCTCGCGCCCCGGCGTGCTGCCGCCCTATGACGAAGCCCTGTTGCGGCGCGAGCTGGCACTGTTCCCCGACTGGTACCTGGCCCAGCACCGCAAGATCACGCTGACCGACGCCCAGCAGCAGACGCTGGCGCAGAGCTTCGCGGCCATCGTGGCCAACAACCTGGCGGCCCCGCAGGTCTTCGTGCACCGCGACTTCATGCCGCGCAACCTGATGCAGCCCGTGACGCCGGACGCGCCGCTGGGCGTGCTCGACTTCCAGGACGCGGTGTACGGCCCCATCACCTACGACATCGCCAGCCTGATGCGCGACGCCTTTTTGAGCTGGGACGAGGACTTCGTCATCGACATCACCGTGCGCTACTGGGAAAAGGCGCGCAAGGCCGGTCTGCTGGGCGCCCACAGCGCCAGTGGCTGGGGCGCGGACTTTGGCGACTTCTACCGCAGCGTGGAATGGATGGGCCTGCAGCGCCACCTGAAGGTGGCCGGCATCTTTGCGCGCCTCACGCTGCGCGACGGCAAACCGCAGTACCTGGCAGACACGCCCCGTTTCATCGCATACATCCGTTCCACGGCCAGCCGCTACCGCGAGCTGGCGCCACTGCTGCGCCTGGTCAACGAGGTGGAACAGGTGCAGGAAATCACAGGTTTCGCCTACGGGCGCGTCTAGCAAAACCTTAAGCAAAATTGGCCTCCAGCGCAATGAATACGGGCGCCAATAGCTATTATTTTCATAGCAAATGCCCCGCTTTCACTGCCCTGTCCCGCTGACCCCCGGCGAAGAAATCGCCCTGCCGCCTGGCGCCGCGCGCCATGTGCAGGTGCTGCGCATGCAGCCGGGCGATGCCATCACGCTGTTCCACGGCAGCATTGACGGCCCCGGCGGCGAGTTCGAGGCCACCGTCACCCGCATGGGCCGCAGCGAGGTGCTGGCGCGCATCGGCACGCACCACGCCGTGGAACGCGAGGCTGCGCGCGCCGTGCACCTGCTGGCCGGCATCACCGCCAACGAGCGCATGGACTGGCTGGTGGAAAAGGCCACCGAGCTGGGCGTGGTCAGCATCACCCCGCTGCTGGCCGAGCGCAGCGTGCTCAAACTCAAGGGCGAGCGTGCCGACAAAAAACTGGCCCACTGGCAGGCCGTGGCCGTGGCCGCGTGCGAGCAGTGCGGCCGCAACCGCGTGCCCACCCTGCACCCCGCCCAAACGCTGGCCGACTGGCTGCAGGCCCCGCCGCAGGACGGCCAGCGCCTGCTGCTGTCGCTGCGCCCCGGCACACAGCCACTGCACGCCGCAGCGCCAGGCCACACAGGCCTGGTGTTCCTGTCCGGCCCCGAGGGTGGCCTCAGCGGCACCGAGGAAGACCTGGCCCTGGCCCACGGCTTTGCCCCCGTGACCCTGGGCCCGCGCGTGCTGCGCGCCGAGACCGCGCCGCTGGCAGCGCTGGCGGCGTTGCTGGTCTGAAACGACTCAGTGATCCATTCCGCGAACGCGGCATCCGCGATGCATGCAACCGACGCACCCCAGGCCAGCGCTCCCGCGCAAGGGCCGCCCCGCCGCGCTGGGAGCGTCCCCCTGCCAGCAGCGCGCAGCGCTGCGAGAGCGGGGGGGAGGCGCGCAGCGCCACAGGGGGTGTTTCATTTCAGCGCCGGGGCTGATTGAAGGGCTTGACCTGCCCGCAGTCTGCCCCCAGCCAGCGGCCCTTCTGCACCATGTCGATCTGCTCGGGGCGGCCGTTTTCCTGCGTGGTCTTGAAGCGGTGCTTGCCGCTGTAGGCCGTGGGGCTTTCAATGGTGACCGTGCCCTCGCCCGAGGACGGCGGCTGGCCCTTGCCGCCCTTGCACTGGAACGCAACCTTGACAGTGTTGGCGCCCACGCGCTCCACCTTTTGCGTGCAGCCTTCCTGGGCAGGGAGCTGGTCCATGTCCACGTCCTGCTGCGTCATGCAGATGCGCACCACATGCCCGCCGCCGGGCGTCATGCCCACGCCCTGCTGGGCCATCATTTGCTCCATCTGCTTGCGCTGCTCGGGCGGCATGCTGGCCAGCGACTTCTGCATCTCTGCCATGGCGGCTTCCATCTGGCCGCTCTGGCTCTTCATGGTGCCGCTGTGCTCCCACAGGCCGGGGCGCAGCTTGGTGGCTTGTGCCGCGGCTGCAGTGGCAAAAACGCTTGCGGCCGCCAGGGCCAGGGTCCAGGGTGCGATGCGCATGGGTGGTTGTCCTTTCGTGGGGAAGGGGCCGCACACTGCAGCGCGGCGTCAGGCGCGCAGCATCGCATGACGGGCACCTCTCAGCAAGCCCCACGGCCGCACGCACCCACGACTTGCGTGACGGGGTGCACGCGCGCCAGTGGTCCTCGCTACTTGCGCCCGCCTGCCAGCCCCAGGATCGGCACGCTGAACACCGCCGCCAGCGCGCCCAACCCCAGCGCAATGGCCAGCAAGTTGGCCCAGTCCACCCAGTAGCCCATGTTGGCCAGTGACGACTGGGTGAGCGTGGGCACGCTGAAGAACAGCGCCACCGCCACCAGCGCGCCCAGCAGCAGCGCCTGGCGCACCTGGCGTGCCCCCAGGCGGCCGCGCGCGGCCACGAGCAGGGCCACCCACACGGCAAGCAGCAGCGCCAGCAGGGGCCAGATGCCCAGGGCGATTTCATAGACGATGTTCATTGCCAGCCAGATTTCGTACATGGTGTGTCTCCTTGGGTTGCGTGGTGGTCAGACCCGGCCTTTGAGCACCGCCATGTAGGCAGGCTTGAGCAAGCGCACCTTCATGAGCCAGGCAAAGTAGCTTTCCTGCAGCGGCTCGATCATGGGCAGCGAGGGGGTGAGCTTGCCGTCGTAGTCGAACTCGATCAGCATGGCCGAGCCTTCGCGCACGATGAGCGGGCAGGAGGTGTAGCCGTCGAACTTTTCGCCCGGCGCGCGCCCGGCGATCACATCGGCCAGGTGCTGCGCAACGATGGGGGCGCTTTTCTTGACCGTGGCCGCCGTCTTGCCGCGCGGCGTGCCGTTGATGTCGCCCAGGCCGAACACGTTTTTGTAGCGGCGGTGCTGCAGCGTGTCCTTGTCCACCTCCAGCCAGCCGCCTGCGGCCATGGGGCCTTCCTTCCAGGCGAGGTCGGAATTCTTCACCGCGTCGGGGGCGCGCATGGGTGGCACCACGTGGATGAAGTCGTAGGGCACCTCGGTGGCTGCGCCTTCGGGGTTCACAAAGGTGGCGCGACGCGCGCCGATGTCGATGGCCTTGAGCTTTTGCGTGTACTGCACCTGCACGCCCAGGGCCTGCCAGCGCTCCAGCACGTTGTCGTTCACGGCCTTGACGCCGAACACGTTGGGCAATGCCGAGTAGAACGTGACCTGTGACTTGCCGAGCGTGCCCGCCTGGGCCAGGCGGTCGCGCACCATGAAGGTCATCTTGAGCGGCGCGCCCGCGCACTTGAGGGGCGTGGCGGGCAGCGTCATCACGGCCTGGCCGCCCTTCTGGCGGAAGCGGTCCATGGCGGCCCAGGTGGCCACGGCGGCGTCGGAGCTGGGGTACACGCTGGCCAGGCCGTCCTGGCCGATGGCCTTGGTGTCCATGCCCTCGATCTGCGCCCAGTCCTGGTGCGTGCCCACGGCCACCACCAGGTAGTCGTAGCGGATGCGCTGGCCGCCTGCGGTAACCACGGTGTTGGCGGCCGGGTCGAACTCGGCCACCATCTCGCGCAACCACTGCACGCCCGCCGGTTGCAGGCTGGCGTTGCTGTCGATCACCTTGTCCACCGGCCACACGCCGCTGGCCACCAGGGTGTAGCCGGGCTGGTAGTTGTGCACTTGCTTGGCGTCGATGATCGTGATCTTGGCGCCGTCGAGCAGGCCCTGCAGCCGGTGCGCCACGGCAAGGCCCGCCAGGCCACTGCCCGCAATGACGATGTGGGCCTGCGTGGGCTGGCGTGCTGCCTGCGCTGCGGTGGGCTGCAGGCCCAGGCCTGCGGCGGCGCTGGCGCCAGCCGCACCGGCCAGCCAGGCACGGCGTGTGGGCGCCCCTTGGGGTGCGCGGTGGGTGGTGGGTTTGTCTCGCTTCATGCTTGTCTCCTGTGGTTTGTGTAGGGCATGGGCTGGGCCGGGGGAATGGCTGCGGTGCGCGGGCCTGGGGCGCACCACAGGGGGCGGGGCTAGCGGTACGGGCGCAGGTAATTCCATTCAAAGGCGCGCTTGGCCCAGTGCATGGCGCGCAGGGGCGGCAGCAGGCGTTGGCGCGTGGGGGTGCGCCAGACCAGGGTGCCCTGGTCCAGGCTGTCGATGATGCAGGCCAGCTCCACCTTGAAGCGGGCCGTGGGTTTGCGCCCGGCCAGGGCGGCCAGTAGGTTGGCGGCGGCGGCCCGGGCCTGCAGGTCGGCCATGTGGGCTTGCTTGGGCATCCAGTCGGGGCCGGGGAAGCTGCCCGAGTCGCCCACCACCCACACATGCTCGGTACCGGGCACGCGGCAGTGTTCGTCGGCCTGCAGCAGGCCGCCGGGGGAGCGCGGCAGGTCGGTCTGGTCGAACCAGGCGTTACCGGTCATGCCGGGCATGAAGAGGATGAGGTCGGCCGCAAACTCCCCGCCCTCGGTGACCACCTTGCCCGGCTCGAAGCGCTGCATCTTGTGCCCCAGGTGGGTACGGATGCCCCGGCGCGCCATCTCGGCCAGCAGGTGCCGCACGGTGGCCGGGCCCAGTCGGTTGCCGGGCTCGGTGCTGGGGTTGAAGAACACCAGCTCGAAGCGGTCGCGCCGCCCTTCGCGGCGCAGCTGGGTATCGATGCCGAACAGAAATTCGAACATCGGCCCGCCGCGCACGGCCTGGGGCTCCTGCGGGTTGGCCGCAAAGCCCACGGCGATGGTGCCGCCCTGCAGGGCGCGCAGCCGGTCGCGGATCTGCTCGGCAGCGGCGATGCCCTCGCAGGGCGTGATGGCGTGCTCTATGCCCGGCAGCTTCTTGATGAAGCGCCCGCCCGTGGCGATGAGCAGCGCATCGTTGGGCAGCGCACCCGCGCTGGTCAGCACCGTGCGCCCGCCATCCTGCAGGCCGGTGACCTCGGCCGCCACATGGCGCACACCCATGCGCTGGAAGAATGGCCCCAGCGGCACGATGAGTTGCTCGCGCGTGCGCAGGCCGCTGGGGATCCAGATGATGCCGGGCAGGTAGTGCAGTTCGGCGCGCGGGGACACCAGGGTGATCTCGGCGCGCGGGTCGCGGTGGCGCAGCGCGCGCACCGCGGACAGCGCGCCGAAGCCCGCCCCCAGGATGGTGATGCGCGCGGCCACGTCAGGCCTCCTGGCCTGCGCCCAGGCGCTGGGCCACGCGCTGCACGGCGGTGCGGGCCTGCTCCAGCGCGTCGCGCACTTCGGCCTGGGTGCTGCCGCTGGCCTGCAGGATCACGCGCGGGTCCTGCAGCACGATGCGCGTGCGCCCCGGTGTGGGCTCGGCAATGCTGCCGCCGCAGGGCAACAGCGCGGCGATGTCGGGCTCAGCGCTCACCAGGGCATGGGCAATGCGCGGCGAGCACAGGCCCAGCAGGCGCTGGGGCGGGCTGTCCAGCCCGAGCTTGGCCTTGAGCGTGGCCTGCATGTCCACCTCGCTGACGATGCCCATCTGCTCGGCGGCCAGGGCGGAGCGCAGGGTTTCCAGGGCCTGGGGCAGCGGCTGGGCCAGCTCGGCGGTGAAGGCGTAGGCGGTCATGGGCGGGGTTTCCTTTCAAATAAACTTGGGGTCAATTGGACTGCAGGGCAATATCATCAAGCGCAAGTAGCTACTATTTTGATAGCATTTATTGCACCACTCCTGGGGTTGGCGGCTGCACGCTGCGCAGCGTGGCTTCGTCGAGCTGGCCCGCCAGCGCGGCCAGGCGCAGGCGCTCCAGCACCAGGCTGCTGCGCGCCTGGGCCAGCGACAGGCGGGTGGCGGCGGTGTCGTTTTCGGCGTTCAGCAGGTCGAGCACGGTGCGGTGGCCCACCTCCAGGCCGGTGCGGGTGGCGTCCAGGCGCGCCTCGCTGGCCTGCAATGCCTGGCCCAGGGCCTGCACGCGCTCGGCGCCCACCTGCAGGCCCAGCCACGCGGCGTGCACATCGCGGTCCACCTGGCTGCGCGTGGCCTCGACCTGGGCGCGGGCCTGGTCCCAGCGGCGCAGGCTTTCGGCCTCCTTGGCGCCGCGCCAGCCGCCGGTGTACAGCGGCACGCTGAGCTGCACGCCCACCATGGCGTTGACGCTGCGGTTGCGCGCACTGCCGTGGTCGCCACTGCCGCGCAGGCGCTCGTCGCCCGCTTGCGCCACCAGATCCACCGTGGGGGCGGCGCTGCGGCGGTGCTTGTCGGCCTCGGCCTGCGCGATGTCGGCGGCCAGTTGCTGCAGGCGGATCTGGGGGTTGCCGTCCTGCGCCTGGGCCTGCCAGTGCGCCAGCGCGGCCTGGGTGCGCGCGGGCTCGGGCACCAGCGCTGCGGGCAGGTGCGCCTGCAAGCCGTCCATGGGCAGGCCGGTGCTGTCGGCCAGCTCGCGGCGGCGCAGGTCCAGCGCCACCTGGGCGGCCAGCACCTGGGCGCGCAGTGCGCCCTGGCGCGCGCGCGCCTCGTGCGTGGCGGTGATGGGGGCGGCGCCCAGCGCGAAGCGGTCCTGCGCCTCGGCGGCGGCCTGCTGCACGGCCTCGTACTGGCGCTGCAGCACCTGGAGCGATTCCTGCGCCACGGCCAGCTCGAAGTAGCGCTGCGCGGTGCTCAGCATCAGCGCTTGCTGCGCGGCCTGCCATTGCAGCTCGGTGCTGTCGGCCTGCAGGCCCAGTTGCTGCTGCTGGGCGCGGCGCTCGGCGTTGAGCAGGGGCTGGCGCGCCTGCAGCGCCCAGCGCGTGGCCGTGCCGCCGGTGACCGAGGTGCTGAAGTTCACGCCGTTCGACGTGCCCATGCCGGGGGCCGAGAACTGCGCGCCGCGCATGTCGCTCTCGCCCGTGGCCACGCCTGCGGATGCGGTGAGCGCCACGCCGGGGCGCCACAGGGCGCGCGCCTGGTCGCGCAGGGGTTGCGCCGTGGCCTGGGCCGCGCGGGCCACGGCCAGTTCGCGGTCGTTCTGTTGCGCGGCCTGCCAGGCCTGCAGCAGGTCGGTGGCCCGGGCTGTGGGGGCGGCCAGTGCCAGGGCCAGCAGGGAGGTGCGCCAGAGGGCTTGCATTGGGAGCCTTTCTGTCCACGGGCTCAGGCGGTGGCCTGGGCGCTGAGTTGGCTGAATTCGTCGAACGCGGCGCTGGCCTTGGCGGCGTACATGAGCGAGGGGCCGCCGCCCATGTACACGGCCATGCCCAGCGCCTCGGCCACTTGCGCGCGCGAGGCGCCCAGTTCCACCAGCGCCTTGGCGTGGTAGCCCACGCAGGGGTCGCAGCGCGCGGCCACGGACAGCGCCATGGCGATCAGCTCCTTGGTGGTCTTGTCGAGCGCGCCGTCCTTGGTGGCGGCCTGGGCCATGGCGGAGAAGCCGCGCATCGTGTCGGGGATGTCGGCACGCAGACTGGCAAGCTGGGCCGAGGTGGTGCGGGTGATGTCCTGGTAGCTGGTCATGGTGTTTTTGGCTTCTATGGCTTATGGGTAGTGCGCAAACTGCTATTGTTTTTATAGCTATTGGGCGATGCTGGCCGGGCGCAGGCGATCCAGCCGGTGGCGGTAGGCCATGTAGTACAGCGTGGGGATGACCACCAGCGTGAGCACGGTGGATACGGCGATGCCGAAGATCAGCGAGATCGCCAGGCCGTTGAAGATGGGGTCGTCCAGGATGAAGAACGCCCCCACCATGGCCGCCAGGCCGGTCAGCACGATGGGCTGGGCGCGCGTGATGGCCGAGTGCACGATGGCGCGCTCGAACGGCACACCCTCACGCACCTGCAGGTTGATGAAGTCCACCAGCAGGATGGAGTTGCGCACGATGATGCCCGCCAGCGCGATCATGCCGATCATGCTGGTGGCCGTGTACTGCGCTCCCAGCAGCGCGTGGCCCGGCATCACGCCAATGATGGTCAGCGGGATGGGCGCCATGATGATCAGCGGCGTGAGGTAGCTGCCGAACTGCGCCACCACCAGCAGGTAAATCAGGATGAGGCCCACGGCATAGGCGGCGCCCATATCGCGGAAGGTCTCGTAGGTGATCTGCCATTCGCCGTCCCACTTGAGGGCGTAGCCGCGCCAGGCGTCGCTGGGCTGGCGGATGAAGAACTCCTCGACCTTGCCGCCGTCGGGTGCGGTGATCTGCGCAATGGCGCTGCGCGCCTGGAACATGCCGTACAGCGGGCTGTCCACGCGGCCCGCCATGTCGGCCACGACAAAGTTCACCGGCAGCAAATCCTTGTGATAGATGGGCTGCTCGCGCAGGCTGTCGCTCACGGTCACCAGTTCGCGCAGCGGCACCAGCGCGCCGCTGGCCGTGCGCACACCCAGTTGCAGCAGCGCCTGTAGGTCGCCGTGCAGCGTGGGCGGCAGTTGCAGCGTGGCGGCGGCGGGGTATTTGCTCTGGTCGTGCAGGTAGGCGGCCTGCTCACCGGCCAGGCCTGCGCGCAGCGTGGTCACGATGGCCTGCTGCGGCACGCCCAGCAGCGCGGCCTTGCGCCGGTCCACCAGCAGCAGGGTGCGCGGAGCGTCGGCAATGCTGCTGTCGTCGATGTCCACCAGGCCCTCGGTCTGGGCCAGCGCCTTGCGCACGGCCTGGGCCACCTGGCGGCGGCCTTCGGCGTCGGGCCCATAGACCTCGGCCACGATAGGCGCGAGCACCGGCGGGCCGGGCGGCACCTCCACCACCTTGACGTTGGCGCCAAAGCGCTGGCCAATGGCCTGCAGCGCCGCGCGCTCGCGCATGGCGATGGCGTGGCTTTGCAGCTTGCGCTCGCCCTTGGCCACCAGGTTGACCTGGATGTCGCCCACGTTGCCACCGCTGCGCAAGTAGTACTGGCGCACCAGGCCGTTGAAGTTGATGGGCGCAGCCGTGCCGGCATAGGCCTGGTAGTGCGTGACCTCGGGCACCGTGGCCAGGTGCGCGCCCAGCGCGTGCAGCGTGGCAGCGGTGTGCTCCAGCGGCGTGCCTGCGGGCAGGTCCACCACCACCTGGAATTCGGACTTGTTGTCGAACGGCAGCATCTTGAGCTGCACCCAGCCAATGACGGGCAACGCCACCGACAGCGCGATCAGCGCTGCCACGCCCAGCCCCAGCAGGCGGCGGTTGCGCGCACCCGCCTGGACGTCGAGCAACGGGCGGAAGATGCGCTCGAACACCGGCGCAATGCGCCCGGCCAGGCCCTGCGGCGCAGCGTGGGCTGTGCCCTCGGCGCTGCCGTGGCCCCTGCCGGCGGGCACGGCCTTCATCCACAGGCGCGCGAGCCATGGGGTGACGGCAAAGGCAATGGCCAGCGACAGCAGCATGCCCATGCTGGCGTTGATGGGGATGGGGCTCATGTACGGCCCCATCAGGCCCGACACAAAGGCCATGGGCAGCAGCGCCGCAATGACGGTGAGCGTGGCCAGGATGGTCGGGCCGCCCACCTCGTCCACCGCGCCGGGGATGATCTGCCACAGCGGCTTGCCGGGGTGCAGGTGCTGGTGGCGATGGATGTTCTCGACCACGACGATGGCGTCGTCCACCAGGATGCCGATGGAGAAGATCAGCGCAAACAGCGACACCCGGTTGAGCGTGAAGCCCCACACCCAGGACGCAAACAGCGTGGCCGTGAGCGTGAGCACCACGGCCGTGCCCACAATGGCTGCCTCGCGCCGCCCCAGCGCAATGAACACCAGCGCCACCACCGACGCCGTGGCGAACAGCAGCTTGCTGATGAGCTGGCGCGCCTTCTCGTCGGCTGTTGCGCCGTAGTTGCGCGTGGTGACCACCTGCACATCGGCCGGGATCACGGTGCCCTGCAGTTGCGCCACACGCGATTGCACGGCATTGGCCACGTCGATGGCGTTTTCGCCCGGCCTCTTGGTCACGGCGATGGTGACGGCCGGATGTTCGGCGGCGTCCTGCCCTGCGGTGCCGTGCCACACGTACTGCGTGCTGGGCGGCGCACCGTCGCGAACCTGGGCCACTTCGCGCAGGAACACGGGCTTGCCTGCGCGCACGCCCACCACCAGCTCGCCCACCTCTTGCGCGTCGCGCAGGAACGGCCCGGCCTCCAACGCCAGCGCCTGGTTGCCGCGCAGCAGCTCGCCCACGGGCAGGCCCTGGTTGGCCGACTGCAGGGCCTGGCGCAGGTCGGCCACGGTCACGCCCATGCCCGCCATGCGCGTGGGGTCCATCTCCACCATCACCGCGCGGCCGGGGCCGCCGTGGGTGCGTACCTCGCGCGTGCCGGGCACGCGCTTGAGGTCGGCCTCCAGGCTGTGCGCCACGCGCTCCAGGTCGAACGGGCCGGCATCGGCGCGCGTGCTGTGCAGCGTGAGGCTCAGGATGGGCACGTCGTCAATGCCCTTGGGCTTGATGAGCGGCTCCATCACGCCCAGGTGGCGCGGCAGCCAGTCGGCGTTGGAGTGCACGGTGTCGTACAGGCGCACCAGCGCCTCGGTGCGCGGCACGCCGACCTTGAACTGCACGGTGATGACCGCCATGCCAGGCTGCGAGACCGACATCACATGCTCGGAGCCGCTGATCTGCGACAGCACCTGCTCGGCGGGGATGGCGACCATCTGCTCCACGTCGCGCACGCTGGCGCCGGGGAACGGGATCAGCACATTGGCCATGGTGACGTTGATCTGCGGCTCCTCTTCGCGCGGCGTGACCAGCACGGCAAAGATGCCCAGCAGCAGCGCCACCAGCGCCAGCAGCGGCGTGATCTGCGCAGACTGGAAGAAGCTTGCGATGCGGCCCGAGATGCCCAGCGCGGGCGTCTGGTGTTCCTGCGTCATGGTGGCGATCCTTTCAGCGTGCGCGGGCCGCGGTCTGCGGCTCGGTCAGCACGGCTTCGCCTGCGGCAACGCCGCTGAGCACTTCCACCCGCCCGCCTTCGGCCCGGCCCAGGCGCACCTGGCGCAGCTGGGGCTGGCCGCCCGCGCCCAGCACGTACAGGCCGGTCAGCTCGGCGCGGCGCACCACGGCGCTCTGCGGCACGGTGATACGCGCCCCCTCACCCGCGCCCGGCGCACCGGGCAGCCACAGGCGTGCAAACAGCCCTGGGCGGGCACCGGCCAGGCCTGGGGGCAGGTCGGCGCGCACCTGCACCGTGTGCGTGGCGGGGTCCACGGTGGGCAGCACCTGAACGCGCTGCGGCGTGGTCTGCGTGCCCTGGCCCCCCAGCTCCACACGCACGTCCTCCGGCTTGACGCCTGCGGGCAGGGCCGACTGGGGCACGGCGGCCGTCACCCGCAGTTGCCCCGGGTCGTAGAGCGTGAGCAAGGGGCGTCCGGGCATGGCCATGTCGCCCAGGGCCACAGGCACCTCGGCCACCACGCCGGCATAGGGCGCCCGCACCACGTGCAGGCCGGTTTGCGTGCGCGCGGCGCCCGCCTGGGCGGTTTGCGCGCTGGCCTGGGCGCGGGCGGCACGCACCTCGGCCTCGGCGCGGTCCAGCGCGGCCTGGCTGATGTACTTTTTGGCAAAGAGCTGCTTCTGGCGCTCGTGTTCGCGCGTGGCCACATCGAGCTGCGCACGCGCGGCCTGCACCTGGGCATCGACGGCAGCGGCGCTTTGGTCTGCGCTGCGCGCGTCGATGCGCAGCAGCAACTGGCCCGCCTGCACCGTGTCGCCCGCCTTGACGGCCAGCTCCACCACGGCGCCCGGCACCTGCGCGGCCACCACGGTCTGGCGCAGCGCCTCGACCACGCCGTCGTAGCTGCTGCGGCCCGCCTGGCTGGCGGCCTGGGCGGGCTCGGTGGCCCACGGTGCCGCCAGTACCGCAACCGGGGCTGTCGCCAGTGCCAGCGCCAGGGCCGCCTGTGAGGAAAGGTTCTTGAACATGGGGTGGTTCCTGCCTGTTCTGCCCTGCTCCGGCGTGCGGACAGGGCTGTTCATGGGATGCGTGTTGCGCTATTATTTGCGTAACTAGTTAAATAGTCAACTAGTTGAAAAGAACGCCATGCAACCGCCTCCCGCCACCCCCTGCCCTCCCGGCGGGCCCACCATTCCGGACGACGTGCTGGAAGCCGTGGCTGCGCACTTCCACGCCCTGGGCGAACCCACGCGCCTGGCCCTGCTGCAATGGCTGGCCCAGGGTGAGCACACCGTGGGCGACCTGGCCCGGCGCTGCGGCTGCAGCCCGGCCAATGTCTCGCGCCACCTGGCGCTGCTCATGCGCCACGGCCTGGTGCAGCGCGAACAGCGCGGCCACAGCGCCTGGTACCGCTGCGCCGATGCCTCGGTCGGTGCGCTGTGCGACGGCGTGTGCAGCCACCTGGCGCGGCTGGCGCAGCGCCAGCGGGTATTCGGCCCGAACTGACGCACACTACGCGCTTTCACTCCCGTGCCAAGATAGGCGCCCCGCACTTGGCCGCGCCCACTCACCATGATCCTCAACTGTGTTGCCTACGAAAACGGCCGCAAGCTGGCCGATATTGACGTCGAAGCCATCAGCGACTGGCTGCAGCGGCCCGATGCCTTTGTGTGGGTGGCGCTGCGTGACCCCACGCACGAGGAGCTGCGCACCATGCAGGAGGAGTTCGACCTGCACGACCTGGCGGTGGAGGATGCGCTCAAGGGCCTGCAGCGCCCCAAGCTGGAGGAGTACGGCAAGACCTTGTTTGCGGTGATGCGCCTGGTGGAGCCGGACGACGGGGAGCTCAATGTGGGCGATCTGGCGGTGTTTGTGGGGCACAACTTTGTGTTGTCGGTGCGCAGCCGCAGCAAGCAGAACTTTCTGGGCGTGCGCGCCCGTTGCGAGCGCGAGCCGCTGTTGCTGCGCCTGGGCGCGGGCTTTGTGTTCTATGCGCTGATGGATGCGGTGGTGGACCGCTACTTCCCACTGATCGACGATTTCGAGTCGGAGCTGGAGCAAATCGAGCAGGACATTTTCGAGCACGGCACGGCACGCGGCTCGATCGAGCGGCTGTACGCGCTCAAGCGCCGCACCACGGTGCTGCGCCATGCGGTGGCGCCGCTGATGGAGGTGGCGGGCAAGCTGCACGGCGGGCGCGTGCCCGAGGTGTGCACCGGCGCGCAGGAGTATTTCCGCGATGTGCACGACCACCTGGCGCGCATCCAGAACGCGATCGACACCATGCGCGACACCATCGGCACGGCCATCCAGGTGAACCTGTCGATGGTGACCATCGAGGAGTCGGAAACCACCAAGCGCCTGGCGGCCTGGGCGGCGATTTTTGCGGTGTCCACGGCCATGGCGGGCATCTGGGGCATGAACTTCGAGCACATGCCCGAACTGAAGTGGGCCTTTGGCTACCCCATGGCGCTGGGCGCGATCGTCAGCGCCGGTGCCTTGCTGTACTGGCGTTTCCGCAAGGCGGGCTGGCTGTGAATGCAATCCAAATTGGCTTCTAGCGCCTATCCATCAAGCGCAAACAGCTATTATTTTGATAGCAAATCTGGGCTATGTTGGCGGCCCAGGTGCCTGAAGGCCAGCCAGGCCAGCACGGCCCAGACCGTGGTGCGCAGCGCCATGGCGGCCACGGTGCGCATCTCGAAAGCGCCCCCCTGCGCGATGTGCACCCCCAGCACGGCGAAGGTCAGCGCCGTGGCCGCCGCAATCAAGGCGGCCAGGGGGGCCGCCCAGCGCTGGCGCAGGCCCATGCCCAGGCCCGCCACCACATAGGCAAAGCCTGCGCCAAAGTTGAACCACAGCACAAAGGGCACGTAGGCCCCAGCCGCCGCGCGCGCCGCATCGCTGCCAAACAGCACGCTGCCGCCCTCCTTCAGCGTGAGCAGACCGAAGGCCACGGCCAGCAGTGCCATGGTGCGCAGGGCCAGGGTTCCTGGAGCACGGGGGGTGGGGTTGCCAGAGGACATGGGAGCACTCCTGTCGAAAAATGACCGGCCTGGGTGTGCGGCACAGCAGCCACCGTGGGCGCCGCAGGCGAATGGCGCGCACCCCAAGGGGCAACACACCAAGCCCGAATGGCATGCCGCTGATTCGCGGTTTTCAAGCGGGCGGCTGCGGTTTGTAGGATCATAGGGCGCGGCCCCGGCCCAGCGACCGGAGGCGCACCTTGAGCAAAGGAACCATGGACCTGCAAGCGCGCATGCAACGGCTGACGGACTGGCTGCTGGGCACCGAACCAGCCATGCGCATCCGCATGGGCATGGCGTGGTTTGCCGTGCTGATGATGGCGCTGTGCATCGTGGTGGTGCTGATGCTGGTGCACGCGGGCTTTGGCCGCAAGGACTGGGCCTGGTGGTGGGCGCTGTGCGCGTCGGGCGGACTGGTGGCCGTGCTGGCGCTGATCCGCAGCGGCTGGTCGCGCCGTCTGCAGGATCCCTCGATGACGCAATGGCAGATCCGCTACGCGCTGCTGTGCAACGCCGCCGCCTACGTGCTCCTGGGGCAGGCGCGCGGGGTCACGCCGGTGATCCTGTCGCTGGTGCTGATGTTCGGCATCTTCGGCATGACGGCGCGGCAACTGGCCGCCAACATGGCGTACGCCCTGCTGGTGTTTGGCGCGGCCCTGGCCACGGTGGCCATGCTCGATGAGCCGGGGCGCTCGCCCGCGCTGGAGGCAGCGCATGGCGCCATGATCGTGCTGGTGCTGATGGGCAGCACCTTCATTGCCATCCGGCTGCAGCACATCCGGCGCCGGCTGACGCAGCAGAAGCACCAGCTCTCGCAGGCGCTGGAACGCATCAGCCACCTGGCCACGCACGACGAGCTCACCGGGCTGGTGAACCGCCGGCACATGGCCGAACTCATCCGCATGGAGCTGCAGCGCTGCGAACGCGCCGGGCGGCCGCTGGTGCTGGCGATTCTGGACCTGGACCATTTCAAGAGCATCAACGACAGCGAGGGCCATGCCGTGGGTGACCAGGTGCTGCAGGCATTTGCCCGGACGGTGCAGGCCACCGTGCGCAACACGGACATGCTCGCGCGCTGGGGCGGCGAGGAGTTCGTGCTCATGCTGTACGACAGCGACGCCGCCAGTGCACTGGGCCTGCTGGAGCGCGTGCGGGCCAAGGTGCAGGCCATGGAGCTGCCGTTCGACGGGCGCAGCGTGCGGGTGACGGTGTCGATGGGCGTGGCGCTGTCTCGGCCGGGCGAGCCGCTGGAGCGACTCCTGGAGCGCGCCGACGTCGCGCTGTACGAGGCCAAGTCGCAGGGGCGCAACCGCGTGGTGCTGCAGGACGAGGCCACGCCGGGCGTGTGAACAGGCCCTAGATGAAATATGGCTCCAGCGCCCTGTTCATGGGCGCAAGCAGCTATATTTTTAATAGCAAATCAACCCGCCTTGCGCTGGCGTGCTCGCTGCAGGTTGCGCTCTGCGGTGCGCGGGTCCATGCCGTACATGTCGGCAAAGGCTTCCACGGTCTGGCCGCTGGCTTCGAAGGCGTGCAGCAGCGCTTCTTCGCGGGCGTGCTGTGCAGCCAGTTCGGCCAGGGCTTCGTCGAGCAGCGCCTGGGCCTGGGCGTCGCGGATGTGCACGCGGGCGCAGTAGTCGTCGCGCGTGAGACCGCTGGCGTCGATGGCGCGGGCCATGCGGGTGCGGATCTTGGCGCGCCATTCGTCACCACCGCGCTCCTGGCGGCGGCGGTACAGCTCCCACAGGGCGTGGTGCACATGCTCGGGGGCCATGGGCTCCACGCTCTGGCCCTGCAGGTCGTGCCGGGGCTGGCCTGCGGCCACGGCCTGCAGGTAGCGGGTGGAGCGGGTGTGCACGCCCAGCGCGAGCTTGAGGGCTTCGCGCTCGAACTGTTCGGGGTGGGCGGCCATCAGGTCGTCGAAGATGCCGCGCTTGAGCGGCAGCGGCGCCTCGCCAAACAGGCGCGGGTACAGCGCCGCCAGCTCCAGCAGCGCAGGCGGCTGGGGGCGGCTGGGCCGGGGCGCGGCGGCAGCGGGGGCGGCATTGCCCCCCGGCGCACGGCGGCCCGGGCGGCCACGGCCCTGGCGGCGCGCGCCATCAGGGCGCTGCGCGGCCTGCGCAGGGGCAGGCGCCGCATCGCCGGGGGCGGCGGGGGCAGGAGAGGAGGCGTCGGTGGCCGGCACGGAATCGGTCATGAGAGGCAGGGTTTGCAGGAAAACAAGCCCGCGATCATCTCAGAAATCGGCTGCGCGGCTCATGCAAGCGCATCGTCCAGCACCTGAATCCAGTGGCGCACGGGCGTATCGGTGCCGCTTTGCAGGTGGGTGATGCAGCCGATGTTGGCCGAGATGATGACCTGCGGCGCGAGCTGGCCCAGGTGGCCGAGCTTGCGCTCGCGCAGTTGCTGCGACAGCGCGGCCTGCAGCACCGAGTAGGTGCCCGCCGAGCCGCAGCACAGGTGCGACTCCTGGGGCAGGCGCACGTCAAAGCCCAGCGCGCGCAGGTGTTCTTCGACGGTGCCGCGCAGCTGTTGGCCGTGCTGCAGCGTGCAGGGCGGGTGGTAGGCCAGCACGCCGGGCAAGGCGCCCTGCGGCTTGCTGCGCAGGCGCTCTTGCAGCCGCGGGGTGATGTCGGGCAGCAGTTCGGACAGGTCACGCGTGAGCGCGCTGATGCGGGCGGCCTTGTCGGCGTACTGCGCGTCGTGCTGCAGCAGGTGGCCGTATTCCTTGACGGTGACACCGCAGCCCGAGGCGTTCATCACGATGGCCTCGACCTCGCCCTTTTCCACCCAGGGCCACCAGGCGTCGATGTTGGCGCGCATCTGCGCCAGTCCGCCATCCTGGTCGTTGAGGTGGAACTTGACCGCACCGCAGCAGCCCGCCTCGCGCGCCACCACAGTCTGTATGCCTGCGGCGTCGAGAACGCGCGCGGTGGCCGTGTTGATGCCCGGCATCATGGAAGGTTGCACGCAGCCTTCGAGCATGAGCACCTTGCGCGCGTGCTGGCGTGTGGGCAGCGCGCCTGCGTCCTCGCGTGCGGGCACCTTGGCGCGCAGCGCCTGGGGCATGAGGCCGCGCACGGCCTGGCCCATCTTCATGGCCGGGCCGAACAGGGGCGAGGTCAGGCCTTCCTTGAGCGCCCAGCGCACAGCGCGCTCGCCCGCCGGGCGCGGCACCTTGGCGTCCACGATCTTGCGGCCAATGTCCACCAGGTGGCCGTACTGCACGCCGCTGGGGCAGGTGCTTTCGCAGTTGCGGCAGGTCAGGCAGCGGTCCAGGTGCAACTGCGTGCTGCGCGTGGGCTGTGCGCCTTCGAGCACCTGTTTGATGAGGTAGATGCGGCCGCGCGGGCCGTCGAGTTCGTCGCCCAGCAACTGGAAGGTGGGGCAGGTGGCGGTGCAAAAGCCACAGTGCACGCACTTGCGCAGGATGGCTTCGGCCTCGGTGCCTTCGGGGGTGCCTTGGAATTCGGGGGCCAGTTGGGTTTGCATGGCGGCTCTCGGGGGATGGGGTGCGGACAGGGGTTCAGGGGTGGTCGTGCGCATCCGGCGCAGCGGGGGCTTGCGCGGCGGGGGCTGCCGGGGCGTTGCGCCGTGTCCGTGGCCACAAGCGGGCACGGTCGATCCACAGCGGGGGCACGGCCAGGGCGCACAGCACCAGCGCCAGCGGCACCACAAAGACGAAGCCCACGTGCTTGAAGCCCGCCGCCCCGGCAATGCCGCCCACCAGGAACATGGCCGTGAGCCCGGCAAACAGGGCCAGGCGCTGGTGGTTGGCGCGCACGCGCAGTTCGGGCCGCTCGGCGCTGTGGTTCCAGTACAGCAGTTTGCCCAGCTCGATGCCCAGGTCGGTGATGGTGCCGGTCATGTGGGTGGTGCGGATCTGGGCTGCCGACATCTTGGTGACGGTGGCGTTCTGCAGACCCATGATGAAGGACAGCAGCAAGACCGTGGCGGGCACGGCAAAGGGTGTGCGCCAGTGCAGCGTGGCCGCCCCCAGCAGGCCGAACGCCAGCATGAGCATCGCCTCGATCAGCAGCGGCAGTGCGTAGGTGCTGTGCAGTTTGCGCTTCTTGGCCCAGTGGATAAGGATGGTGGTGACCGCAGCCCCGGACACAAACGCCAGCAAGGCGCCCAGTGCACCGAGCACCAGCACGGTGTTGCCCAGCACCAGATGGTCGGCCAGCATGGACAGGAAGCCCGTCATGTGCGAGGTGTAGAGCTTGACCACCAGGAAGCCGCCCGCATTGATCGCACCGGCATTGAACGCCAGCAGCAGGCCCAGGCGGCGGTTGCTGTCGCTGGTGCGGTGCTGTCCGGTCAGGTGGCGAAAGCGGCGCATGTCAATCCATGCCGACCGATGCGCCGGGGTTGAAGATCCCGGCCGGGTCAAAGCTCTGGCGCACGCGCTCGTGCAGGGCGCGCAGTGCGGGGGGCAGGCCGCCTTCGGGCGCGGCGGCGGCGGCATCGGACGGTCTGAACCGCCGCGCATGGCCACCCACAGCGCGCGCGGCTTCGCGCAGCGCGTTGGCATGGGCTGCGGGGGCCCACACCCAGCGCAACGCGCCATGCCATTCGATGAGCGGCGGCATCAGGTCTGCGGGCAGGTCCAGCGCGGGCGCCGCGGTGGGCACGGACAGGCGCCACAGATCCAGCCCGGTATCGGGTGCGCCTGCGGCAAACCAGGGCAGGCGCTGGTCACGGCAGGCCTCCCAATCGGCAGCAGCGGCGCTAGCGTCCATGCGCTCGCCTCCAAGGCTGCGGCAGGCGGACTCGACCGCAGCGCTGGCGCCGCGCAGGCGCAGGTACAGGGTGTCGGCCCCGGCATCGTGCACCCAGCAACTGGCGTTGAGCGGCAGCGGCTGGCCGCACCAGGCCTGCAGGCGACCCAGCGCGTCGGACTGGCTGCATTCAAAGCGCAGCGTGGCCTCGGCCGGGGGCACGGGCAGCACTTTGACGCTGACTTCGGTGAGCACCCCGAGCTGCCCCCAACTGCCCGCCATGAGGCGCGAGACGTCGTACCCGGCCACGTTCTTCATCACCTGGCCGCCAAAGCGCAGGTCCTGGCCCAGGCCGTTGATCATGCGCACGCCCAGCACGTAGTCGCGCACACCGCCCACACTGGCGCGCGCCGGGCCGGCCAGGCCGGCAGCCACCATGCCGCCCACGGTGCCGCCGCTGGCAAAGCGTGGGGGCTCGAAGGGCAGGTACTGGCGCTGCTGCGCAAGCACCTGCTCCAGCTCGGTCAGCGGCGTGCCCGCGCGCACGGTCACCACCAGCTCGGTGGGTTCGTGGTTGACGATGCCGTGGTAGGGGCGCGTGTCCAGCAGCTCGCCCAGCGGCAGGCTGCCCATGCCTTGTTTGGTGCCCCCGCCGCCAATGCGCAGCGGGGCCTGGCGCGCGTGGGCGGCGCGCACCTGGTCAATGAGGGTTTGCAGGGCCTGGTCCATGGCGGGGAATGGTACGCGCCAGGGCCGCGCCGTGCATGGCCTGCGCGCGCGCCGGGGCATGAATTTTCTGCACAGGGGGGATGAGCGATTTCGGCCGCAGCGCCTGGCATGATGCCAATGGTCACTCGATTGCTATGCTTTTGATAGCTGCTTGCGCTGAAAGTACGGGCGCTGGAGGCCAAAATGACAAAAAGCCCGCCCTTGGAGGGGGCGGGCAAGCTCGGAGGGTCTCGCAGGCCCTGCACCGGCGCCACCAGACACCGGTGCAGAGCGGGGCCGCTTACCGCGAGTAGGCGGTTTCGCCGTGGGAGGTGATGTCCAGGCCTTCGCGTTCGGCCTCTTCGCTCACGCGCAGGCCCACCAGCAGATCGGCGATCTTGTAGGCCACCACAGCCACCACGCCCGACCACACGAGTGTGATGAGCACGCTCTTGATCTGCACCCAGACTTGGTGGCCCATGGCGTAGGTGTCGGGGGTCAGGCCGCCCGTGCCGCCCAGGCTTTGCGAGGCGAACACGCCCGTCAGGATGGCGCCCACAATGCCGCCCACGCCGTGCACACCGAACACGTCGAACGCGTCGTCGGCACCCAGCATGCGCTTGAGCCCGCCCACGCCCCACAGGCAGACGATGCCAGCGATCAGGCCCATGACGATGGAGCCCATGGGGCCGACGAAGCCCGCGGCGGGGGTGACGGCCACCAGACCTGCCACAGCACCCGAGGCGGCGCCCAGCATGGAGGCCTTGCCCTTGTGCAGCGTTTCGCCTGCCAGCCAGGACAGGGTGGCCGCTGCCGTGGCCAGCACGGTGTTGACGAAAGCCAGGCCCGCCACGCCGTTGGCCGCACCGGCCGAACCGGCGTTGAAGCCAAACCAGCCCACCCACAGCAGCGACGCGCCCACCATGGTCAGCGTGAGGCTGTGCGGCGTCATGGCCTCGCGGCCGAAGCCAATGCGCTTGCCCACCATGTAGGCACCCACCAGGGCCGCGATACCGGCGTTGATGTGCACCACGGTGCCGCCCGCGAAGTCGAGCGCACCGTCCTTGGCCAGCAGACCGCCGCCCCACACCATGTGCGCCATGGGGATGTAGCTGAAGGTGAACCACAGCACGGCGAAGATCAGCACGGCAGAGAAGCGGATGCGCTCGGCAAACGCGCCCACGATCAGCGCCACGGTGATGGCGGCAAAGGTGGACTGGAAGGACACGAACACGTACTCGGGAATCGTGGGCAGCAGGCCCGAGAGCGTGTCGGGCGCAATGCCCTTGAGGAAGAGCTTGTCGGTGCCGCCAAAGAACTGCCCTTCCCCCGAGAAGGTCAGGCTGTAGCCGTACAGGGCCCACAGCACGCTGATGAGTGCGAACACCACGAACACCTGCACCAGCACGGACAGCATGTTCTTGGAGCGCGCCAGACCACCGTAGAACAGGGCCAGGCCCGGAATGGTCATCAGAATGACGAGCAGCGTGGAGGTCAGCATCCAGGCGGTGTCGCCCGAGTCGAGCTTGGGCGCGGGGGCCGGGGCCTCGGCGGGAGCCGCTTCGGCCACGGCGGGGGCAGCGGGGGCTGCGGCCGCAGGGGCTGGCGCAGCGTCGGCGGGTGCGGTCACGGCCGCGGGCTCGGTGGCCGCAGGCGCCTGGGCCCAGGCCAACGGCCCGGCGGCCCACAGGCCCAGCCCCAGCACCAGGGAGGCAAGCAGTTTTTTCATGGCAGATCCTTGCGTTCGGAATGGGGAGGGTGGGGTCAGATGGCGTCCGGGCCGGTTTCGCCGGTGCGGATGCGGATGACCTGTTCGAGCGGCGCGACAAAGATCTTTCCGTCACCGATCTTGCCGGTGCGGGCGGCGCCTTCGATGGCCTCGATGGTGCGGTCCACCAGGTCGTCGGCCACGGCGGCTTCGATCTTCACCTTGGGCAGAAAGTCCACCACGTACTCGGCGCCGCGGTACAGCTCGGTATGGCCCTTCTGGCGGCCAAAGCCCTTGACCTCGGTCACCGTGATGCCCTGCACCCCGATGTCGGAGAGCGCCTCGCGCACTTCGTCGAGCTTGAACGGCTTGATGATGGCAGTCACCATTTTCATTTTCAGGTCCTCCTTACAGGGTTTTGGTCAGGGTGACGATCAGGCGCGACTTGTTCACGTGCCCGAAATACGCCTTCTTGCTGGCCCCGACCACGGCAGCGCCCAGCGAGAGGCCGCCACCAAAGTCGTAGGCGCCGCCCAGGCTGTAGTCGGTGTAGTTGGGCACGCCCGTGTCCTTGATGTCGCCCGCAAAACGGGTGAAGCCCAGCGAAGCCTTGAGCGTGGTCTTGGGGAACACCTCCTGCGCAAAGCCCAGCGCCAGGTAGCCGGTGTTGCGGCCCTTGCGGCCCGAACCCGATTTGGCGCCGGCAAAGCCGAAGTAGTCGTCCGACACGGTGTGCGAATACTTGGCCGTGACCGGGCCCCAGGTGGCCGCGGCATACAGCTCGGTGGTGTTGCCGGTGCTGTTGCCGGGGTACACGTAGGTCAGCGCGCCCAGGTCCCAGTCCAGCCCGGCGCCCTTGAATTTGTAGCCGCCGTACAGGTCCATCTCGATGGAGTTGCCGCTGAGCCAGTCCACGCTGGAGTTCCAGTTGCCCACGTACCAGCCGGACTCGCCGAACGCGTAGTCGAAGCCGCCCTGCACCGCAGGCTTGACGGCCTTGGACCGGCTCGCGTCCTGGTCCTGGCCACGGAACTTGTAGTTGGTGGTGAGGCTGAGGTTGCCGCTCAGTTGCGCGCTGGCCACCAGGGGCAGGGCCGCCACCAGGGCGACGCCCAGGGCCTTGAGGGATGCGTGGTTCATGGTCACTCCTGTAAAGATTCGTTGCGATAAGCCCTCAAAGCACAGACCATGCCAAACCCTTGCACCCCTGCGCTGGCGCGCTGCGGCGCCGTTCCCGGCTACAGTGCGGGGGCTTGTGCGCGGGAGCACGCACCGCTGTGGTGCACCAGGCCCCGCCCCTGCCTTGCACTTGATTGGGGAGAACACCGCCGATGAGTCTTGCTTTGGTGCAAAGCCGCGCGCTGCTGGGCCTGGCCGCGGCACCCGTCACCGTGGAGGTGCACCTGGCCAACGGCCTGCCCAGCTTCACGCTGGTGGGCTTGGCCGAGGTCGAGGTGAAGGAGGCCCGCGAGCGCGTGCGCTCGGCGCTGATGAACGCGGGCCTGGAGTTCCCCAGCAACAAGCGCATCACCGTGAACCTGGCCCCTGCCGACCTGCCCAAGGACTCGGGCCGCTTCGACCTGCCCATTGCCCTGGGCATCCTGGCCGCCAGCGGCCAGATCGACGCGGCACGCCTGGCGGGTTGGGAGTTTGCGGGGGAGCTTTCGCTCTCGGGCGAACTGCGCCCGGTGCGCGGCGCCCTGGCCACCAGCCTGGCGCTGCACGGCATGCAGGCCGGCGTGCGCCTGGTGCTGCCCCCGGGCAGCGCCGAGGAGGCCGCGCTGGTGCCCGGCACCCAGGTCTGGCGTGCGCGCCATCTGCTGGATGTGGTGCAGCCGTTCCTGCCCGACGGCGCTGCCGCCCTGCCCCTGGAAGACGCCGCCACCGATGGCAGCGGCTGGGCGCGCATGCAGCCCCAGCCAGCGCGAGCGGCCACCCCCTACCCTGACCTGGCAGACGTGAAGGGGCAGGCCGCCGCCAAGCGCGCGCTGGAGATTGCCGCCGCAGGCGGGCACAGCCTGCTGATGTCGGGGCCGCCGGGTTCGGGCAAGTCCATGCTGGCACAGCGCTTTGCCGGCCTGCTGCCCGACATGGCCGTGGACGAAGCGCTGGAGAGCGCCGCCGTGGCCAGCCTGGCGGGCAGCTTTGCGCTGGAGCACTGGGCCCGCAGACCCACACGCCAGCCACACCACACGGCCAGCGCCGTGGCGCTGGTGGGCGGGGGCTCGCCACCCAGGCCGGGGGAGATTTCACTGGCGCACCACGGGGTGCTGTTCCTGGACGAGCTGCCCGAGTTCCCGCGCGCCGCGCTCGAAGCGCTGCGCGAACCGCTGGAGACCGGGCGCATCACCATTGCGCGCGCAGCGCAAAGCGCTGAGTTCCCGGCGCGCTTTCAGCTCGTTGCTGCCATGAACCCCTGCCCCTGCGGGCACCGGGGGGACGCACGGCGCGCCTGCCGCTGCACCCCCGACCAGGTGGCGCGCTACCAGGCCAAGCTCAGCGGCCCGCTGCTGGACCGCATCGACCTGCATGTGGAAGTGCCTGCCCTGGCACCGCAAGAGCTGCTGCAGGCCAGCGCAGGCGAGGCCAGCGCCGTGGTGCGCTCGCGCGTGGCCCTGGCCCGCCAACGGGCCTTGCAGCGCCAGGGCGCGCCCAACCAGGCTTTGCACGGGCAGCAGATCGACGCCCAGGCCCGGCTGGAGCCCGCAGCGGCGCAGTTTCTGCAGACCGCAGCGGCACGGCTGGGCTGGTCGGCCCGCGCCACGCACCGGGCGCTCAAGGTGGCCCGCACCATCGCCGATCTGGCGGGCGCCGAAGGCACGCAAGTGGCCCATGTGGCCGAGGCCATGCAGTACCGGCGCACGCTGCACGACTGAAGCCTGGCCAGGCACAGGTGGTTTGACGGACAATATGCGGGTTTTCCCGCGCCATGGGGTGGTCGGATGTGTCGTTTGACTTATGCCCCAAAGCAATAACAAATCGAAGAAACTAGGGCCTGTTCACACTATTTTTACCAGATGCGTTGCGATCAAAAAGGGCCAGGCGCAAGACGCCAAACGAAGCTGGGGTGCAGCCCCAGCGAGGCTTTGCAACGCCGCGCATGGCCCTTTTTGGTCGCAACCCGAAGGGAACACGGTGAAAACCGGGCCACTCGTCGTTGCACTCCTAGCCAAGGCCCCGGCCTTGGCGTCGTCCCGCGCCTAGATTGGCGCGGTTTGCACCGTGTTCGCACTGGCAAAAATAGTGTGAACAGGCCCTAGCCGTATTGGCGCAGTAAGAAGCCCCGCCCTTTTCTCTCTTCTTTTCTCCTGACTGACCACACCATGAGCGCATTTCACGAAGAACGCGTGCTGACCGTGCACCACTGGACGGATCGGCTTTTCAGCTTCACCACCACCCGGGACCCGGCGCTGCGGTTCTCGAACGGGCACTTCACCATGATTGGCCTGAAGGTGAACGACAAGCCGCTGCTGCGCGCGTACAGCATCGTGAGCGCCAATTACGAAGAGACGCTGGAATTCCTCTCCATCAAGGTGCCCGACGGCCCGCTGACCTCGCGCCTGCAACACATCCAGGTGGGCGACACCATCATCGTGGGCAAAAAGCCCACGGGCACGCTGCTCATCGACTACCTGCTGCCGGGCAAGCGGCTGTACCTGCTGTCCACCGGCACGGGCCTGGCACCGTTCATGAGCGTGATCCGCGACCCCGAAACCTACGAGCGCTTCGAGCATGTGGTGCTGGTGCACGGCGTGCGCCAGGTCAATGAGCTGGCCTACCACGACTACATCACCCAGGAGTTGCCCCAGCACGAGTTCCTGGGCGAGCTGGTGAGCCAGCAGCTCAAGTACTACCCTACGGTCACGCGCGAGCCCTTCCGCAACCAGGGCCGCATCACCGATCTCATCAAGACCGGCAAGCTGTTCACCGACCTGGGCCTGCCCGCACTGGACCCAATCAACGACCGCGTGATGCTGTGCGGCAGCCCCGAGATGCTGGCCGACCTCAAGCAGATGCTGGAACATGCCGACTTCGAGGAAGGCAACACCACGCGCCCCGGCGACTTTGTGATCGAGCGCGCCTTCGTCGAAAAATGAACGCCCACACGCCGCCGCAGCCACAAACGCCCGAGCGGGCGCTGCGCTGCGCACTGGTGGGCATGCCGGGCGCAGGCAAGTCCACCGTGGGCCGGCAGCTGGCCCAGCGCATGGGGGTGCCCTTTGTCGATCTGGACCACCACCTGGAAAAGCAACTGGGCTGCAGCATCCGCCAGTTCTTTGAAGCCGAGGGCGAGGAGCGTTTCCGGACGCTGGAGTCCGAGGCGTTGGCCGACATCGCCCAGCGCCCCGGCGGCATGGTGCTGTCCACCGGCGGCGGCGCCGTGCTGCGCCCCGAGAACCGCGACTGCCTGCGCCGCTTTGGCGCGGTGATGTACCTGCGCGCATCGCCCGACGACATCTTCCGCCGCATCCGCCACGACAAGACGCGCCCGCTGCTGCAGGTGGCCCAGCCGCTGGAGCGCCTGCGCGAGCTGTACGCCCAGCGCGACCCGCTGTACCGGCAGACGGCGCATTACGTCATCGAAACCGGCCGCCCCTCGGTGGGTACCCTGGTGAACATGATCGTGATGCAGCTGGACCTCGCGGGCCTCACGCCGCAAGCCGCCCCCTGATCACAGCCGCTGGCGCCCCAGCCAGGCCTGCAGGTCTGGCAACGCCATGGGCCGCGCGTACAGGTAGCCCTGGGCCGCATCGCACCCCTCCTGCGCCAGAAAGTCCCACTGCGCGGGCTGCTCCACCCCTTCGGCCAGCGTGGACAGCCCCAGGCTGCGCCCCATGGCAATCACGGTGCGGCAAATGGCCGCATCGTTGGGGTCGCTCAGGATGTCGCGCACAAAGGACTTGTCGATCTTGATCTGGTCCAGCGGCAGGCGCTTGACATAGTTGAGCGAGGAGTAGCCCGTGCCAAAGTCGTCCAGCGAAAAGCGCACCCCCAGCGCCCGGAGTGTCTGCATGGTTTCTATGGTCTGCTCGATGTTGTCCAGCAACATGCTTTCGGTGATTTCGAGCTTGAGCAGCGATGGAGCGATGCCATGCGCGCGCAGTTGTTCGCGCACGTTGTGCACGAAGTCTGGCTGGTGAAACTGGCGTGCGCTCACATTCACGGCCATGCCCAGCCCGGCCAGGCGCGGGTCGGCCTCCCATGCGGCCATGGTGCGGCAGGCTTGGCACAGCACCCATTGCCCGATGGGCAGGATCAGCCCCGTCTCCTCGGCCAGCGGAATGAAGTCCAGCGGCTGCACCTGCCCGCGCTGCGGGTGTTCCCAGCGCACCAGGGCCTCCACACCCAGACAGCGGCCCTGGGTGTCCACCTGGGGCTGGTAGTGCAACACCAGCTCGTTGCGGTGTACGGCCTGGCGCAGGTCCGCTTCCAATGCGGCGCGGGCATTGAGGCGCGCCTGGATCGCCGGATCGAAAAACCGCACCGTGTTGCGCCCGGCAGCCTTGGCCTGGTACATGGCCAGGTCGGCGCGCTTGAGCAGTTCGTCGGTGCCCAGCGCATGGCCCAAAAACATGGACACCCCCACGCTGGCGCTGCCCTGGTACTGCACCGCACCGATGGCACAGGGCTGTGACAACTGCGCAACCACCTTGTCGCCAATCCTGCCCGCCTGGGCCACGGCGGTTTCCAGGTCTTCATCGAGCTGCTGCACCAGCAGCACGAACTCGTCTCCGCCCAGGCGCGCGACCGTGTCGCCCTCGCGCACACAGGTGCGCAGGCGCTGCGCCATCTCGATCAGCAGGCGGTCCCCCATCGCATGGCCGTGGGTGTCGTTGAGGTTCTTGAAATGGTCCAGGTCCAGGTACAGCAAGGCGCGGTACTTGCCGCTGCGCGCACTGGCAGCCATGCTCTGTTGCAGGCGATCGTGCAGCAGGCGCCGGTTGGGCAGACCGGTGAGTGGATCAAAGAAGGCGAGCTGGTAGGCCTCTTCCTCGGCCTGCTTGCGGTCGGTGATGTCACGCCAGACGCAGTACAGCACGGCATGGTCCTGCAGCTCCAGCCGCGCCAGCGTCACCTCGACCGGCAGGCTGCGGCCATCGGCACGGCAATGCTCCCATTCAAAGCGCGCCAGGCCATCGCGCAGCGCGCGCTGCATCATCTCCTCGGCCTTGTCGAACGAGGAGCGTCCGTCGGGCTGGAACTCGGGCGAGAGCCGCGAGGGGTGCTGCAGGATGTCTTCGCGCCGTGCATAGCCCAGCGCCTGCACCGCCGCCAGGTTGCAGTCGGTGAACGCGCCGTTCTCAATGATCCAACACGGGTCGGGTGAGTTGTTGAACAGGTCGCGAAAGCGCTGCTCACTGCGCTGCAATTGGTCGGCCAGGGTCTGCAAGCGCTGGGCCTGCGCCAGGCGCTCCAGCACCTGGCAAAACAAGGCCAGCCAGGGCTCGCTGGGCGCAAAAGCTGCCGCGTCGCCCAGCACCAGCACAATCTTCCTGGGGCCTGCGGCACCGACCGTCCATGCATAGGCACGCTCGCTGGCGCCTGGCGCCGTGCCGCCAGCGGGCACGACCTCGGCGCGTGCAACGCCCGGCAGGCTACGCAGATAGTCCAGGACGCGGGCCGTCAATCCCGGCTTGTCTGCCCCTGCACACAGCACGGCCAGCGCTTGCAGCGCAGGCGCAGGCATGCCGGGCGGTGGGGAGGGCAGATTCATGGGGCCCAAGTCTGGTACCCCTGGGCGCCTGCGTCAAGAAAGAATGCCCGCCGCCAGGCGCAGGCGGGCGCTTCAGTCAGAGGTTGGGGGCCAGCAGGCGGCGCAGTTCGGCCTCGTCCATACCGCGGCGCTGGGCCATGTCGGCGAGCTGGTCTTCGCCGATCTTGCCCACACTGAAATAGGTGCTTTGTGGGTGCCCCAGGTAAAAGCCGCTCACGCTGGCGGCAGGCGCCATGGCCAGGCCTTCGGTGAGCTGCATGCCGATCTCACCGCATTGCAGGTGTGCAAACAGGGCGCGCTTGGCGCTGTGGTCCGGGCAGGCCGGGTAGCCGGGCGCGGGACGGATGCCCTGGTACTGCTCGGCGATCAGCGCCTCGTTGTCGAGCTGTTCGCCACGCGCATAGCCCCACAGATCGGTGCGCACGCGCTGGTGCAGGTACTCGGCGAAAGCCTCGGCCAGGCGGTCGGCCAGGCTCTTGAACAGGATGGCCGAGTAGTCGTCGTGTTCCGCGAGGAACTCCTGCTCCTTCTTCTCCACGCCCAGGCCCGCCGTGACGGCGAACAGGCCGGCGTAATCGGCGATGCCGCTGCCCTTGGGCGCCACGAAATCGGCCAGGCAGCGGCTGGGGCGCATCTGGCCCTCGACGGCGTGCTTTTCGGTCTGCTGGCGCAGACCGTACCAGGTCAGCGCGACCTGGCTGCGCGTCTCGTCGGTGTAGAACTCGATGTCGTCGCCCACGCTGTTGGCGGGCAGCAGCGCCAGCACACCGCTGGCCTGCAGCCAGCGGCCCTCGATGATCTTCTTGAGCATGGCCTGGCCGTCGGCAAACACGCGCCGCGCCTGCTCGCCCACCACCTCGTCCTGCAGGATGGCGGGATAGGCGCCCGCCAGGTCCCAGGTCTGGAAGAACGGGCCCCAGTCGAGGTAGGGCACGAGTTCGACCAGGTCGATGTTGCTGAGCACGCGGCGCCCGATCAGGCGCGGCACCGTGGGCTGGTAGGCAGCCCAGTCGATGGCGGTGCGATTGGCGCGGGCCTTGTCCAGCGGCCACAGCGGCACCTGCTTCTTGTTGGCGTGCTGGCTGCGCACCTTGTCGTAGTCGGCCTGCACTTCCTGCACAAAGCTGGCGGCGTTGTCGCCCAGCAGGTTCTGCGCCACGCCCACGCTGCGCGAGGCGTCGGGCACATAGACCACGGGGCCTTCGTAGTGCGGCGCGATCTTCACGGCGGTGTGCACGCGCGAGCAGGTGGCGCCGCCAATGAGCAGCGGGATCTTCTTGATGCGGAAATGCTCGTCCTTCTGCATTTCGCCGGCCACGTACTGCATCTCTTCGAGGCTGGGCGTGATCAGGCCCGACAGGCCGATGATGTCGGCCCCTTCCGCCTTGGCGCGCGCCAGGATCTCGTGGCAGGGCACCATCACGCCCATGTTCACGACCTCGAAGTTGTTGCACTGCAGGACCACGGTGACGATGTTCTTGCCGATGTCGTGCACGTCGCCCTTGACGGTGGCGATGACGATCTTGCCCTTGGTGCGCACGTCGCGCCCGGCGGCCTCGTCCTGGCGCTTTTCCTCTTCGATGTAGGGGATGAGGTGCGCCACGGCCAGCTTCATCACGCGCGCGCTCTTGACCACCTGCGGCAGGAACATCTTGCCCTGGCCGAAGAGGTCGCCCACGATGTTCATGCCGTCCATCAGCGGGCCTTCGATCACGTGCAGCGGGCGGCCGCCGTCAGCCACGATGGCGCGGTAGGCCTCCTCGGTGTCCTCGGTGATGAACTCGGTGATGCCGTGCACCAGCGCGTGCGACAGGCGCTCGCGCACGGGGGCCTTGCGCCATTCGAGGCGCTTGCTGTCGTCCTTGGCGGCGCCCTTGGCGCTTTCGGCAATTTCCACCAGGCGCTCGCCCGCGTCGGCGCGGCGGTTCAGCACCACGTCCTCAACGCGCTCGCGCAGCACCGGGTCGAGTTCGTCGTACACGCCGATCATGCCGGCGTTGACGATGCCCATGTCCATGCCCGCCTGGATGGCGTGGTACAGGAACACGGTGTGGATGGCCTCGCGCACCGGCTCATTACCGCGGAAGCTGAAACTGACGTTGGACACACCGCCCGACACCTTGGCGCCGGGCAGGTTCTGCTTGATCCAGCGCGTGGCGTTGATGAAGTCCACCGCGTAGTTGTCGTGCTCCTCGATGCCCGTGGCGATGGCAAAGATGTTGGGGTCGAAGATGATGTCCTCGGGCGGGAAGTCCACCTCGTCCACCAGGATGCGGTAGGCGCGCGCGCAGATCTCGGTCTTGCGCGCGAAGGTGTCGGCCTGGCCTTTTTCGTCAAAGGCCATGACCACGGCCGCCGCGCCGTAGCGCTTGACCAGGCGCGCCTGGCGCTTGAACTCCTCCACCCCTTCCTTCATGGAGATGGAGTTGACGATGCCCTTGCCCTGCAGGCAGCGCAATCCTGCCTCGATGACCTCCCACTTGGAACTGTCCACCATGACGGGCAAACGGGCAATGTCCGGCTCGGAGGCCATCAGGTTGAGGAAGCGCACCATGGCGGCCTTGCTGTCGAGCATGGCTTCGTCCATGTTGACGTCGATGATCTGCGCGCCGTTCTCCACCTGCTGGCGGGCCACGGCCAGGGCTTCCTCGAACTGGCCGCCCAGGATCATGCGCGCGAACGCCTTGGAGCCGGTGACGTTGGTACGCTCGCCCACGTTGACGAACAGCGAATCCGCGCCGATGGTGACGGGCTCCAGGCCCGACAGCTTCATGGGGGGAAGGGAAATTTCAGACATGCAGCCCACCTGTGCAATACAACCCGGAACAGGTGAGCGTCGTTGCGGGTGACTGGATTCCCCAAGCCTGACAGATCCGGCAGGGGATCTGCTGCAACGCTCCTTGGGGGCAGGGCGGGATTTTACCGGCTACTTTTCCACCGCGCCCAGCGCCGCAGACCCCAGGGCCGATGCGGGCAAGCCGAACAGCTTGTCGAACACCCAACTGAACACAAAGGTGTAGCACAGGAAAAACACGATCAGGCCCAGGTCCATGAGCAGCGCCTCCCACAGGCTGATGTCGAACCACCAGGCAAACAGCGGCACCAGGGTGAACACCAGCCCGCCCTCGAACCCGATGGCGTGCGCCACCCGCCGGCGCAGGCTGCGGCCGCGCACAGCCTGGCGTGCTTCCCAGCGCTCGAACAAGGTGTTGAAGAGGATGTTCCAGGCCACGGCCACCGCCGAGGAGACCACGGCCATCACGCCCGAGTGGCCCATGTCCTGCCCGGTGTAGCGGGACAGGCCCACCGTGACCACCGCAATGGCAATGAGTTCGTAAATGGAGACATAGACCACACGGCGGCGCACGCCCTGCAGCCCGGCAATCAGGGCAGGAGAAGACATCAGGTGCGCATGGTACCGCGCCACGGCCCACCCACTGGGCCTATTCACCCCGCTCCGCAGTGCGGAAGACACAAATGAAACGGGGCTCCAGCGCAATAAAAACGTGCGCCAACAGCTATAAAAATAATAGCATTCACAAACCTGTCACACCCGGTTAAGCTGTGCGACAAACCTCAGAGCCCAGGCATAGGAGACATGCATGCAAGCCCCTTTTGAAAGCCGCAACAAAGACCTGGCCAAGCGCTGGGGCCGCTGGCAGCCCGATGTGGGCAGCTCTGCGCAGGACCTGCGCAATGACGGCCAGCCCGAGCGGCGCAAGACCGGCAAGCACCGGGGCGAGGTGTCGCTGCAGGACTTCGACCCGGCGGACAAGCCCTTTTCCTCCGGCGAAAAGAACCAGGACAAGGCGTTGGTCGAATCGCTCGCGCTGGAACTGGACGAACTGCAGAACCTGTTCTACGCCGACAAGCGCTACAAGCTGCTGGTGATCCTGCAGGGCACGGACACCTCCGGCAAGGACGGCACCATCCGCGGCGTGTTCGGCCGCATGAGCGCGCTGGGCGTGCACACCGTGGGCTGGAAGGCCCCCAACGAGGCCGAGCGCGCGCACGACTACCTCTGGCGCATCCACCAGCAGGTGCCGCAGGCGGGCGACATCACCATCTTCAACCGCAGCCACTACGAGGACGTGCTGGTGCCCGTGGTCAACGGCTGGATCACGCCCGAGCAGCAGCACCAGCGCTATGGCCATATCAATGACTTCGAGCGCATGCTGAGCCAGACCGGCACCATCGTGCTCAAGTTCATGCTGCACATCAGCCGCGACGAACAACGCCAGCGCCTGCAGGAGCGCCTGGACGACCCCACCAAGCACTGGAAGTTCGCGATGAGCGACATCGATGCACGCAAACAGTGGGCCCAGTACCAGCACGCCTACGAGCAGTTGCTGGCTGCCACCCACACGCCCTGGGCGCCCTGGACCATCGTGCCGGCCGACTCCAAGACGCACCGCAACCTGATGATCGCCACCGTGCTGCGCGAGGTGCTGCGCAACCTGGACCTGCGCTACCCGCCGGGCGACCCGGCGCTGGCCCACTTCAAGGTGGAATGAACGCCCGCGCTGCGACCTACGCGTGGTTATGCATCAGATGCATAACCACCGAACACACTGGCCTTGGACAAGCCCCCACCCCCACCCCTAAGCTGCGTGCCTTGCCTATCTCCCACAAGGAAACACCGCATGCAGAACCTCTCCGGCTCCGTTCAGACGAACCATCCCCTGCCGTCGTACCTCGACGCCACCCACCTCGGCCCCTGGGGCAACTACCTCCAGCAGGTGGACCGTGTCACCCCCTACCTGGGCAGCCTGGCGCGCTGGGTGGAAACGCTCAAGCGCCCCAAGCGCATCCTGGTCGTGGATGTGCCGATCGAGATGGACAACGGCACCATCGCCCATTTCGAGGGCTACCGCGTGCAGCACAACCTGAGCCGCGGCCCCGGCAAGGGCGGCGTGCGCTTCCACCAGGACGTGACGCTGTCCGAAGTGATGGCCCTGTCGGCCTGGATGTCGATCAAGAACGCGGCAGTGAACGTGCCCTACGGCGGCGCCAAGGGCGGTATCCGCGTCGATCCCAAGAATCTCTCGATGGGTGAACTGGAGCGCCTGACGCGCCGCTACACCAGCGAGATCGGCCTGCTCATCGGCCCGTCCAAGGACATTCCCGCCCCCGACGTGAACACCAACGGCCAGATCATGGCCTGGATGATGGACACCTATTCCATGAACGTGGGCGCCACCGCCACCGGCGTGGTCACCGGCAAACCGGTGGACCTGGGCGGCTCGCTGGGTCGCGTCGAGGCCACCGGCCGCGGCGTGTTCACCGTGGGCGTGGAAGCCGCCAAGCTGACCGGCCTGCCGATCGAAGGCGCGCGCGTGGCCGTGCAGGGTTTCGGCAATGTGGGCGGCATTGCCGGCAAGCTGTTTGCCGAAGCGGGCGCCAAGGTCGTTGCCGTGCAGGACCACACCGGCACCGTCTTCAACGGCAAGGGCCTGGACGTTCCCGCCCTGCTGGCCCACGTGAAGGCACGTGGCGGCGTGGGCGGCTTCGCTGGCGCCGACACGATCTCCAACGAGGACTTCTGGGGCGTGGACTGCGAGATCCTGATCCCCGCTGCGCTGGAAGGCCAGATCACCAAGGACAACGCAGGCAAGATCAAGGCCAAGATGGTGATCGAGGGCGCCAATGGCCCTACGACCACCGAGGCCGACGACATCCTGCACGACAAGGGCGTGCTGGTGCTGCCCGACGTGATCGCCAACGCCGGCGGCGTGACGGTGAGCTACTTCGAATGGGTGCAGGACTTCTCCAGCTTCTTCTGGAGCGAGGACGAAATCAACGCCCGTCTGGTGCGCATCATGCAGGAGGCCTTTGCAGGCGTCTGGAAGGTCGCCCAGGAACACAAGGTGAGCCTGCGCACGGCCACCTTCATCGTGGCCTGCCAGCGCATCCTGCACGCCCGCGAAATGCGCGGACTGTATCCGTAACACCCCCTGAGCGCCTTCGGGGCCGCTGGCCTGTGCTGCGCAGCGCAGAGCGCGGCCATCGTCACTCTGCGCCCCCTACCAAGGCACTGCCCTGTGGCCTGCGGGCCACAGGGCAAGCGGCGGCGCTGCCGCTTGTCTGCCGTGCGCTGCCACTGAACCAGCCGGACTACATCTGCTTACCGGCGTTCGCATTTGGTAGCTTTCTTGGCGGCATCCAACGGGAACACTTCCTCCATTCAAGAGGAGATTTCCCGTGGCAATTCCATCTTTGCGCAGCATGCTGGCCCGCTGGATGTTGCATCGTCTGCGCACCGCGCGCGACGTGGCCCGCCTGGCCTACCGCCTGCATGGCCGCAAGACGGCCCTCATCGACCGCCGGGGGCGCTTTACCTACGCCTGCCTGCAGGACCGCGTGCTGCGCCTGCATGCCTGGATGCAGGCGCAGGGCGTACGCAAGGGCGACATCGTCTTCACCTGGCTGCCCGAAACCGGCGAACAGTACGAGACCCGGCTCGCAACCTATGAGAACGGCGCCATCTTTGCGAGCTTCCACAAGCATCTGCCCGCGCTGGCCGTGCTGGACATGCTCGAGCGCCTGCGCCCAGCGGTCTTCATCCACGACCCGCAACTGAGCCGCACCATCCTGCCCGTGGTGCGCGAGCGCTGGCCCGCCATGCGGGTGCTGGCGCTGGGCATGGCCTACGAAAGCGCCTTGGCGGCCCACATGCCGCAACGCGGGCGCGAGCCGGTGCACGAGGACGACGTGTTCGCCCTGCACATGACCTCGGGCACCACCGGCCTGCCCAAGAGCATTGGCTACACGCACCGCAAGTACCTCGACAGCGTTCGCCTGATCAGCCAGGCCATCGACTTCAGCCGCCCGAGTGGAACGCAGGATGTGAACATGCTGGGCATGCCACTGACCGGGCCGGGCTCGGGCCTGGTGCTGCCCACGCTGCTGTCGGGCAGTGCCCTGCTGATGCCCGAGAACTTCCATGCCGAAACCCTGGCGCGGCTGATCGCGCGGCACCGCGTGACCCGCGCCTTCCTGTCGCCCTCGGCCATCATCGATCTGCTGGACGACCCCGCGCTGGCGCGGCACGACCTGTCCTCGCTGCGCCATGTGCCCTATGGCTCGGAGATGATGCCTGCCGCCAAGGTGGCCGAAGCCGTGCGCCGCTTCGGCCCGATCTTCCAGCAGGGCTACGGCTGCCTGGAGGCCCTGCCCCCTATCACCTGGCTGCTGCCGCACGAGCATGTGGACGCTGCGGGCGAACCGGTGGCGCTGGACATCCTGGCTTCGGCCGGGCGCGTGGTGGACGGCGTGGAGGTGGTCATCCGCGACGACGACTTCCAGCCCCTGCCTGCCGGGCAGACCGGCCTGATCACCGCCCGCACGCCCGTGGCCTTTGAGGGCTACTGGAAAGACCCCGAACGCACCGCAGAAACCCTGCGCGAAGGCTGGGTGGTGATGGGCGATGTGGGCTACTTCGACCGCCACGGCTACCTGCATGTGCTGGGCCGCACGGCCGACCGGGTGCAGCGCGCGGGCCAGTGGATCAACCCGCGCGAGGTGGAGGAAGTGGCCCACTGCCACCCCGCCGTCAAGGAAACCTGTCTGGTGCAGCATGGCTTCCAGGCGGTGCTGGTGTTCAGCCCACGCCATGGGCAGCGCGACGCCCTGGCCAGCCCCGAAGCGCGCGTGGCGCTGGAGCGTGCGCTGCTCCAGCACATGGCCGCCGCACTGCCGAAGGCCCAGCAACCAGACCGCGTGCACCTGGTGGCCGACATTCCGCGCAGCTTTCTGAACAAGATGCTGCGCCGCGAAGTGCGCGCACTGCTGGACCGCAACGCCGCCCCCACCTGGGCCACCGCGCCCGACAAGGTGGCCGCATGACGGCCACCCCACCCCGCCTGGGCACGGGCACCAAGCTGAGCTACGCCGTCGGCAACGTGGGCTTGCAGATGCTGGTGGCCGCCATGAGCTTCCTGCTCATGATCTTCTACACCGACGTGGCGCTGGTACCCCCGGCCATCGCGGGTGCCGCGCTGCTGGTGGGCAAGTTCTGGGACGCCGTGAACGACCCGCTGCTCGGCTGGATGAGCGACCGCACCCGCTCGCGCCATGGGCGGCATCGGGTGTACCTGCTGTACGGTGCGCTGCCGCTGGCCCTGGCGGCGGCTGCGGTCTGGATGGTGCCGCCTGGGCTCAGCCCGCTGGCGGCCTTCGTCTGGATCGCGCTGACCTACACGCTGTTCGACACGCTGATGACGCTGGTGCAGCTGCCTTATTCGGCCCTGGCCACCGAACTGACCCTGGACTATGACGAGCGCACCAGCCTGACCGCCTTTGCCTCCATGGGGGCGCTGCTGGGCTTTGTGGGCGGCAGCGTGCTCATGCCCCTGCTGGTGCGCGCTGCTCCCGACGCACGCACCGGCTACGCCCTGGCGGGGCTTTGCTTTGGCGTCTTTGCCGGGCTCTGCGTCGCCTGGGTGGCCTGGCGCGTGCGCGAACCGGCGCACTGCATTCAGCCCCCGGCAACGCACCCGCAGGTGTCCATGGCGGCGTCCGTGCGGCGCACGCTGCAGGTCACGCTGCGCAACCGCCCCTTCGTGCTGCTGGTGGGTGCCGTGGGCCTGGTGCGCCTGGGCCTGACCCTGGTGCAGGGCGCGTTGGCCTACTTTGTGGTGTACCGGCTGCAGGGCGACAAAAGCGATCTGCCGCGCTTCATGGGCATCTTGCTGCTGGTGGTGGGGGTGTCACTGTTCGGGTGGAAGCGCGTGGTCGATGGCTGGGAGAAGAGCCGCACCTACGTTCTGGGCCTGCTGCTGTGCGCAGCGGGCCTGGTGGCGCTGTACTTCTTGCAGCCCGGCCAGCATGTGGCCATGGTGGCGCTGCTGGTGCTCATCGGCCTGGGCATGGGGGCACACTGGATCGTGCCGTTTTCCATGGTGCCCGACACCATAGACCACGGCCACATGCAGGCGGGCGAGCGCACCACGGGCATGTACCTGGGCTTTTACGGGCTGGTGGACAAGCTGGCGCGCACCCTGGCCACGGTGCTGATCGCGGGCATGCTGGACTGGACCGGCTACGTGCCCAACGTGCCCCAGGGCGATCAGGCGCTGCAGGGCATCGCCCTCATGACCGGGCCGCTGCCCGCGCTGTGCCTGCTGCTGGCCATTCCGCTGCTGCTGGCCTACCCCATCACACGGGCACAGCACGCTGCCATCCGGCAGGGCGTGGACACGGGCATCGCACCGCCAGCGCTTCAGAGCGGCGGCATGGGCTCTACCGAGCCCGAGGGCAGCACCACCCGCAGCGCCAGGCAGAACGGCTGCGCGCAGGACGCACGTCCGGCATAGGGGCAGCCCGGCGTCTGGCACAGGCCGGCTTCACGCTCGCGGGTCGCATCCTCGTCCTTGGGCACCTGCCCGCTGGCCTCCATCACGGCCATCTGCAGCCAAGGGTCCTGCCGGGCGTGCAGCAGCTCGCGGCCATAGACGGGCGGCTGCACCAGCGGCGCAAACTCCAGCGTCAGCAATGCGCTGGTGCGCACCGCCGCAGGCTCGGTGGATTGCAGCACCAGCGCCCAGGTGCCCGACTGCAAGGCCTGCGGCTTGCCCGCGAACAGCGCGGCCAAAGACGGCATGGCTGGCGCTGGCGCAGGGGCAACGGCAGTCTGTGCCTGAGCCTGCAACCAGGGCACGGGCACGCGCAGGGTGAGCGAAAAGGCGCGCTCGCCTTCCGGCGTCTGCACCACACCCTGGCGCACCAGCCAGGTCTGCAACGGCGGCAGGCCGTCCTCGCCCAGCGCAGCACCCTCCACCACCGGCACCAGCACGGCGGGCCAGGGCTGCACGGCAAGCACGCGCTGGGGCTGCTGCGCCGGTGTGGTGACCTGGCGCACCAGCTCGGCCAGCATGCTGCGCAGCGGTGCGCCCACGCCCGTGGCAGGCCAGGGCGGCAGCGGCGTGGCCCCCGCCGTTGCAGGGGTGGGCGGCAAACGCCCCGGCCCAGCGGCCAGCAGGGGCGCGCCGCGCATGGAGGAAGCAGTCGCCGGGACTGCAGCCCCCTGCCCCGGTGCGGAACCGCCCGATGGCGCCGCAGGTGCCTCGGCCAGACGGGCGCGGGCCTGCGGCGACAGTTGGACCTGGTCTGCCCCCACCGGCAACGGCGGTACGGGTGCTACCGGCGCCTGGGGCGGAATGGGGGGCGCAGGTACACCGGGCGAGCGCGCCGAGGAAGCGCTTTCGCGGTCTGTACCCAAGAGCGCGCTCTGGCGCTGCAGGGCGGCCTCGGCCAGCACCTGCGCGACGCCAGGGGGCGGCCCCCGAGGAGGATCGATGTTCACGGTCATACCGGCCTGCCATGGGTGGTGCGCAGGACATCCGCGCACCGCCTGTGCATTCTGCGGCGTTTCGCGCCCGATGGCTATCGGGGCTTAGTTGCTATTATTTTGATAGCTTCTTACGCTTATCCATTGGGCGCCAGAGCCCGATTTTGCCTGATCGGCGTCATACCTCAGATATGGCCATCAGCCTCTGCGCCAATGGCCGCGCTCGGGATTAGCTCCCTCTCCCCTTGCGGGAGAGGGAGTCTGAGATACGCCCCGAATCAGACAATTTCGCTCGCAAATCGAGGCACCTGGACGCTCTCAAGCCGCCTCGCGGTAGAACAAGGGGCGCGTCTTGACCGGCCCCACGGCCCGCGCGATGGCGCCGATGTGGTCGGGCGTGGTGCCGCAGCAGCCGCCGACGATGTTCACCAGCCCCTCGGCGGCGAACTCATGCACGAGGCGGCTGGTGACCTCGGGCGTCTCGTCGAAGCCGGTGTCGCTCATGGGGTTGGGCAGGCCGGCGTTGGGGTAGCAACTGATGAAGGTGTCGGGCGCGGCCTTGGCCAGCTCCTGGATATAGGGGCGCATCAGCGCGGCACCCAGCGCGCAGTTCAGGCCCACGGCCAGCGGGCGGGCGTGGCGCACGCTGTGCCAGAAGGCGGTGACGGTTTGGCCGCTGAGGATGCGGCCCGAGGCGTCGGTGACGGTGCCGCTGATGAGGATGGGCAGGCGCTCGCCGGTCTGGTCGAACGCTTCCTCAACGGCGAACAGCGCGGCCTTGGCGTTGAGCGTGTCGAAGATGGTCTCGACCAGGATCACGTCGGCGCCGCCCTCGATGAGCGCCAGGGTCTGCTCCAGGTAGGCGGCGCGCAGCTGCTCGAAATCGATATTGCGCGCGCCGGGGTCGTTCACGTCGGGGCTGATGCTGGCCGTCTTGGGCGTGGGGCCAAGGGCGCCGGCCACGTAGCGCGGCTTGTCCGGGGTGGAGAACTTGTCGCAGGCGGCACGCGCGAGCTGCGCCGAGCGCAGGTTCATCTCGCGCGCCAGGTGGGCCATGCCGTAGTCCTCCTGCGCGATCGTGGTCGCGCCGAAGGTGTTGGTCTCGATCAGGTCGGCGCCCGCGGCCAGGTAGCGCTCGTGGATGTCGCGGATCACGTCGGGCCGGGTGAGCGAGAGCAGCTCGTTGTTGCCCTTCACATCGCGCGGAAAGTCCTTGAAGCGGTCGCCCGCGCCATCGGGCCCGGTGTAGCCCTCGCCCCGGTACTGCGCCTCGCCCAGCTTGAAGCGCTGGATCATGGTGCCCATGGCGCCGTCGAGGACGGCGATGCGTTGGGCCAGGATGGCGGGGAGTTGCTGGGCGCGGGTGTAGTGGAGGGCTTGCATGGGGGACATTGTAGGAAACCGGCCCTGGCCCTGCCGCCAAGGCAGGCATGCCCCTTCTTGACACGGAACGTCTGCGCGCGCACACTCATCTGACTAGTTTGACCAGTTCAAGGAGGTTTCTATGCGCACATGGCCATTGCAAGACGCCAAAAGCCGCTTCAGCGAACTGGTCGATCGCACGCTCAGCGAGGGCCCACAACTGGTCACACGGCGCGGGGCCGACGCCGTGGTGGTACTGGCGGCGCCCGAGTACCGCCGCCTCGCAGGCCAGGATTCGCTGCTGTCCACCCTGCTGCACGCACCGCGCGGCGAACCGCTGGATGTGGAGCGCCCCACCGACCCCATCCGCCCCATCGAGCTGTGAAATACCTGCTCGACACCTGCCTGCTGTCGGAGCTGGTCAAGCTCGCACCCGCGCCTACCGTACTGCGCTGGTTGCAGAACCAGGACGAAACACAGCTGTTCATGGCGGCCATCACGCTGGCCGAGCTGCAACGTGGCGTGGCCCGGCTCCCCATTTCCCGCCGCCGCACGGAACTCGAAGCATGGCTTGCAAGCGTACAGCGGCAGTTTGGCGACCGCGTGCTCGCCTTCACCGCACACACCGCCAGCTACTGGGCGCAAATGTGCGCGCAGGCCCAAGCCAAGGGCCAGACCATGGCCGCCTTCGACTCGCTCATCGCCGCCACGGCCGTGGAACACGGACTGGCCCTGGCCACGCGCAACGTGGCGGACTTCGGCGCGGTACCCGTGGTGCTGGTCAATCCGTGGGAATCCACTGCGGGCTGATGCCAGAAGCCCCCTCCAAAGCCCCCTGCACCCACCGCCCCTGCCGCACCACCGTGCACGCGGGCCGCTGGCCCAGCCAGTAGCTGAGTTCAGCCAGTTCGTCCACCGGCCAGAGCACGAAGTCCGCGCTGCGGCCTGCGGCCAGCAGGCCGTGCGTGTCTTGCAGGCCCAGGGCGCGGGCGGCGTGCTGGGTGATGCCGGCCAGCGCCTCGGGCACCGTCAGGCGGAACAGGGTGCACGCCATGTTGGCCATGAGCAGCAGGCTCAATGCGGGCGAGGTGCCGGGGTTGTGGTCGGTGGACACGGCCATGGGCACGCCCGCGGCGCGCAGTTGCTCGATGGGTGGCAGGTGGGTGTCGCGCAGGGTGTAGTAGGCGCCGGGCAGCAGCACGGCCACGGTGCCGGCCGCCTGCATGGCGGCGATGCCCGCCGGGGAGAGGTGTTCGATGTGGTCGCACGACAGCGCCTGGTAGCGCGCCGCGAGCTGCGCCCCGCCCATGTCGGAGAGCTGCCCTGCGTGCAGCTTGACGGGCAGGCCCAGCCGCTGGGCGGTGGCAAACACCTGCTCGGTTTCGGCGAGTGAGAAGGCGATGCGCTCGCAGAACACATCCACCGCGTCCACCAGGCCTTCGTCGTGCAGCGCGGGCAGCATCTGCTGGCACAGGTGGTCGATGTAGTCCTGGCTGCGCCCGGTGTATTCCGGCGGCAGGGCGTGGGCGCCCAGAAAGGTGGTGCGCACCGTGATGCCCTGCTCGCGCCCCAGGCGGCGCGCCACGCGCAATTGTTTGCGCTCATGCTCCAGGGCCAGGCCGTAGCCGGACTTGATTTCGATGGCGCACACGCCCTCGGCCATCAGCGCTTGCAGGCGTGGCAGGGCGCTGGCGTAGAGCGCGTCTTCGCTGGCCGCACGCGTGGCACGCACGCTGGAGACGATTCCGCCCCCGGCGCGGGCCACTTCCTCGTAGCTGGCGCCCGCCAGGCGCAGGGCAAATTCATGCGCGCGCTGGCCACCATAGACCAGGTGGGTGTGGCAATCAATCAGCCCCGGCGTGGCCCAGGCGCCGCACGCATCGTGCTGCGGCAGGGCCGCAAACGCTGCGGGCAGGGCCTGCTGCGGCCCCAGCCAGCGCAGCACGCCCTGCTGCACCACCATCGCGGCAGGTGCGCCGTCGGCCACGGGCTGCGTGGGTTGCGCCAGGCCGGGGGCCAGGCGCAGGTGGCGCCACACACCGTCGGCGCTGGCGGATGGGGGCTGGGTCATGCTTTGCTCCTATTGTTATAGCTATTCGCGCTCATTAATAGGGCGCCAGAGGCGCTTTTATTCAAATTTTCCGCGCGCCAGGCGGGCGGCCAGGCGGGCCACCACCTTGGCGGTCAGGCCGTCGCGGTCGAAGCTGGGGTTGAACTCGGCCAGGTCTGCCGCCACCAGCTTGCCGCTGGAGAGCACCGCATCGACCACGCGTTCCACACCCCACAGCGGCACGCCCAGCGGCGCGGGGGCCGATACGCCGGGAGCCACGGCGCCGGGCAGCACATCGATGTCGATGCTGAGGTACACCGCGTCGCTCGCCTGCAGCTCCTGCGCCAGCGCGGCCAGGGCCTGCTGCATGCCCGCTTCGGTCTGCACAACGTCGTCGAGCCAGTAGCGCACGCCCAGCGCGTCGGCGCGCTCGAACAGGGCCTGGGTGTTGGCATAGCGGCTGATGCCCAGCACGCGGTAGCAGAACGCCCGTCCCTGGGCTGCGCACAGCTCCTGGATCTGGCGGAACGGTGTGCCCGAGTTGCCCGCATGCGCCATGCGCAGGTCGAAGTGGGCATCCAGGTTGAGGATGAGGATGCGCTGCGCGGCTGGCAGCGCCTGCGCGATGCCCTGGAAGGTGCCCCAGGCCACCTCGTGCCCGCCGCCCAGCACCAGGGGCAGGCAGCCCTGCGCCCTGGCCTGCGCCACGTGCTGGCCCAGTGCCACCTGTGCCGCTTCCAGCGCGCCCTGCGGGCAGTCGATGTCGCCCATGTCCCACAGCGCGGGCTCGCCCAGCACGGGCAGGTTGGCCAGCGCCTTGCGCGCAACATCGGGGCCATGCGCAGCGCCCACGCGCCCGCCGTTGCGGCGCACGCCTTCGTCCACGGCAAAGCCGATCAGGGCCACGCCGCCCTGGCTGGTGGCGGCAAAGGGCTGCACCTGCTGGTGCCAGCGCGGGCTGGGGCCGGTTTCCTCGGCGTCGGTGCGGCCTTGCCAGACGAAAGGCGTTGTCATGGTGGGCTCCTTCAGCGGACCATGGGGAGTTTGAGGCCCTGCTTTTTGGCTGTGGCAATGGCCAGCTCATAGCCCGCATCCGCATGGCGCATCACGCCCGAGCCGCAGTCGTTGACCAGCACGCGCGCCAGGCGCTCGGCGGCGGCCTCCGTGCCGTCGGCCACGATGACCATGCCCGAGTGCTGGCTGTAACCCATGCCCACGCCACCGCCGTGGTGCAGGCTCACCCAGGTGGCGCCGCCCGCGGTGTTGAGCAGGGCGTTGAGCAGCGGCCAGTCGCTCACGGCGTCGGTGCCGTCCTTCATGGATTCGGTTTCGCGGTTGGGGCTGGCCACGCTGCCGGTGTCCAGGTGGTCGCGGCCGATGACGATGGGGGCCTTGAGTTCGCCATTTTTCACCATCTCGTTGAAGGCCAGGCCGGCGCGGTGGCGCTCGCCCAGGCCCAGCCAGCAGATCCGCGCGGGCAGGCCCTGGAAGGCAATGCGCTCGCGCGCCATGTCGAGCCAGCGGTGGGTGTGCTTGTTCTCGGGGAACAGTTCCTTGATCTTGGCGTCGGTCTTGTAGATGTCCTCGGGGTCGCCCGAGAGCGCCACCCAGCGGAACGGCCCCTTGCCCTCGCAGAACAGCGGGCGGATGTAGGCGGGCACGAAGCCGGGGAAGTCGAAGGCGTTCTGCACGCCCTCATCAAACGCCACCTGGCGGATGTTGTTGCCGTAGTCCACCGTGGGGATGCCCATGGCCTGGAAGTCGAGCATGGCCCGCACATGGACGGCGCAGCTTGTGGCTGCGGCGGCCTTGAGCGAACCATGCTGCGCGGGGTCTTTCTGCGCGGCCTGCCATTGCGGCACGGTCCAGCCGCTGGGCAGGTAGCCGTGGATGAGGTCGTGGGCGCTGGTCTGGTCGGTGACGAGGTCGGGCTTGATACCCCCGGCCCGGGCGCGGCGCACCAGTTCGGGCAGGATGTCGGCGGCGTTGCCCAGGAGGCCGATGGAAATAGCCTTCTTCTCTTGCGTGTAACGCTGGATGCGCGCCAGCGCATCGTCCAGGTCGGTGGCCTGCTCGTCCAGGTAGCGCGAGCGCAGGCGGAAGTCGATGCTGCTTTGCTGGCATTCGATGTTGAGCGAGCAGGCGCCGGCCAGCGTGGCGGCCAGGGGCTGGGCGCCGCCCATGCCGCCCAGGCCGGCCGTGAGGATCCACTTGCCCGACAGGTCGTTGCCATAGTGCTGGCGCCCGGCCTCGACGAAGGTCTCGAAGGTGCCCTGCACGATGCCCTGGCTGCCGATGTAGATCCAGCTGCCGGCCGTCATCTGGCCGTACATGAACAGGCCCTTGCGGTCGAGTTCGTTGAAGTGCTCCCAGTTCGCCCATTGGGGCACGAGGTTGGAGTTGGCCAGCAGCACGCGCGGGGCGTTGGCATGCGTCTTGAACACGCCCACGGGCTTGCCCGATTGCACGAGCAGGGTTTCATCGTCGTTGAGATCCTTGAGCGATGCCAGGATCTGGTCGAAGCACTCCCAGTCGCGCGCCGCGCGGCCGATGCCGCCGTAGACCACGAGGTCCTGCGGGCGCTCGGCCACTTCGGGGTCGAGGTTGTTCTGCACCATGCGGTAGGCCGCTTCGGCCAGCCAGTTCTTGCAGTGCAGTTCGCTACCGCGCGGGGCGCGGATGACGCGCGTGGGGTCGTGGCGCGGGTCGGTGGCGGGGGTGAGGTTGGCGTCGTGGGCGTTCATGGCAAGGGCTCCTTGAAGGGTGCGGTTTATTCGTGGCTGGGCATGCAGGCCAGCAGCGGCGCGGGCCAGCTGCTTTGCTGTGCCCAGGCGCGCATGGCCTCGATGTCGGGCGCGAGGTAGCGGTCCTGTTCCAGGAAGGCCACGCGGCGGCGGATGGCGGCGAACTGTTCCTCGACGAGCGGGGACGACTTCAGCGAGCGGTCGAACTCCATGCCCTGCGCGGCCGACATGGCCTCGATGCCCACCATCACCGCCGCGTTGCGCACCATGTCGAGCAGGCGGCGCGCGCCGTAGGTGGCCATGGACACATGGTCTTCCTGGTTGGCCGAGGTGGGCAGGCTGGTCACGCTGCTGGGGTTGGCCAGGCACTGGTTCTCGGCGGCCAGCGCGGCGGCCGTGACCTGGGCGATCATGAAGCCCGAGTTCACGCCGCTGTCCCGGATCAGGAAGGCGGGCAGGCCCGACAGGCCGGGGTCGAGCAGCAGCGACAGGCGGCGCTCGGAGATGGCACCGATCTCGGCCACGGCCAGCGCGATGATGTCGGCCGCGAAGGCCACGGGCTCGGCGTGGAAGTTGCCGCCCGAGATCACCTCGCCGGTGTCGGTGAAGACCAGCGGGTTGTCGGACGCCGCATTGGCCTCGGTGCGCAGCACGCGCGCGGCGTGCTGCAGGTTGTCCAGGCAGGCGCCCATAACCTGGGGAATGCAGCGGATGGAGTACGGGTCCTGCACGCGGCCGCAGTGCGGGTGCGAGGGGTCGATCTGGCTGCCGTCGAGCAGCGCGCGCACGGCGGCCGCCACGGCGATCTGCCCGGCCTGGCCGCGCGCCTCGTGGATGCGCGCATCGAACGGCTTGACCGAGCCCTTGATGGCTTCGAGCGAGAGCGCGCCCGCCACCAGCGCGGCACAGAACACGTCTTCCGCGCCGAACAGGCCGGCCAGCGCCAGGGCGGTGGACACCTGCGTGCCGTTGAGCAGCGCCAGGCCTTCCTTGGGGCCGAGCACAAAGGGCTGCAGGCCCACGGCGGCCATGGCCTCGGTGCCCGACACCACCTTGCCGTCCACCGTGGCCTGGCCTTCGCCAATCAGCACGCAGGCCAGGTGCGCCAACGGCGCGAGGTCGCCCGAGGCGCCCACCGAGCCCTTGGCGGGGATGAACGGCAGCACGTTGGCATTGGCGAGCGCCAGCAGCGCATCGACGATCTCGGGGCGGATGCCCGAGTGCCCGCGCGCCAGGCTCACGGCCTTGGTGGCCAGCACCAGGCGCACCACGCCGTCGGGCAGCGCCTCGCCCGTGCCCACGCTGTGCGAAAGCACCAGGTTGCGCTGCAGCTCGGCCAGGCGCTCGTGGGCGATCTTCGTGCTGGCCAGCTTGCCGAAGCCGGTGTTGATGCCGTAGACCACCTGGTCTTCCTCAACGATGCGCTGCACCGTGGCCAGCGCGGCCTGCATGCCAGCCTGCGCCGAGGGGTCGAGCGTGAGCTGCACGCCACCGGCGTGGATGCGGCGCAGCTGCGCCAGCGTGACATGGCCGGGGTCGAGGGTGATGGTGGTGGTCATGGTGCCAGTCCTGTCTATACAAGTAAGAATCAAAGTTGCGCGATGGTTGTTCGTGTTGGCTGCAGATGGCCCGAGTTCAGTCCACTAAGCTGTGCGGAGGCATGGCCCAGGCCAGCGGCCACCGCGCAAGGGCCGCCCCGCCGCGCTGGTGGCGTCCCCATTCCCGCATTGCGCAGCAATGCGAGAGAAGGGGGAAGGCGCGCAGCGCCACAGGGGGTTGCTTCATATTCAACCCGCGACGGGGTGGCCGTCGGTGCGGAAGCGGCTGCCAAGCCGGTAGCGTGAGGCCGGGTGCAGGCAGCGCACCACGGTCACGGGCACGCCGCGCGACCAGGTGCGGCGCGTGAGCAGCAGGCAGGGCTCGTGCGCCGGCATCTCCAGCAACGCGGCCTGTTCGGGGGTGGGCAGCACGGCATCGACCACATGCTCGACCTGGTCGAAGGGCACGCTGCGCAGCAGGTATTCGGAGGGCGGCACGGCGGTGAAGTCCTGCGCCAGGAAATCGGGCGCCAGGGCGGGGTTCACATGGCGGTCTTCGAGCTGCACCGGCACGCCGTTCTCACGGTGCACGCACTGCGTGTGGAACACGGAAGCCCCCGTGCCCAGGTCCAGCGCGGCGGCCACCTCCAGCGTGGCGGCGGCGCGCCGGACGGCGAGCACATCGCAGCGGTAGTCGTGCCCGCGCTGGCGGATCTCGCTGGCCAGGTTGGCGATCTGCAGCAGCGTGGACTGCGGCTTGTCTTCCGCCACGAAACTGCCCACACCGGCCACGCGCACGATGCGGCCCTGCTCCGTCAGCTCGCGCAGGGCGCGGTTCACCGTCATGCGCGAAATGCCGAACTGCGCCACCAGCTCGCTCTCGGACGGCAACCGGTCGCCCGCGCGCCAGCTGCCATCCTGGATGCGGCGCACGATGAAGTCCTTGACCTGCTCGTACAGCGCCAGGGCGGGCGCGGCCGCCGGGCTGGATGCCGGGCGGCGGGAAGGGCTGGCGGTGCGGGTGGAGGCGTTGCGGGTCATGGCGCGATGAACTTGTATGTACAGGTTAACCGAAATCTGCTGCACGGGTCAACCCCCGGCTTGCCCGGGGATGGTGGACTCAGCCCGCGTCCGTGCCGGGCGGCACCGGCAGCACCACCCGTGCCTCCAGCCCCGGCTGGGCGTTGCGCAACTCCAGCCGCCCGCCATGCGCCTGCGCCACCAGGCGGCACAGGTACAGGCCCAGGCCCACGCCGCCGGTGGCGCGCTGGCGGGCGCTGTCGGGGCGGTAGAAGGCCTGGGCGAGCTGCGCCAGGTGCTCGGGCAGCACACCGGGGCCGTGGTCGCGCACCACGATCTCCACCGCTTCGTTCTGCCAGCGCAGGTGCAACTCGGGCGGCGGCACGCCGGGCTCGCTGTGGCGCAGGCTGTTGTCAAGCAGGTTGCGCAGCAGCAGGCGCAGGCGCGCGCGGTCCAGCGGCAACGCGGGCAGTGCGGACGGCACCAGCACGCGGATGGCGGCAGCGCCAGGGTGGCGGTCGCCAAGCTCGGCAATGACCTCGCGCGCCAGCTCCACCAGGTCCACGGCCTCGCGGTGCAGCGCAGCATGGGGGGCGGCCAGGCGCTCGCTCTCCAGCAGGTCGGTGATGACGCGCGCCATCTCGCCCAGGTCGCGCAGCAGCGCCTGGCGCGGCGCCTGGGCCTCGGCGGTGTCGGGCAGCAGCTCGGCGTTGAGGCGCGCGCGCGTCAGCGGACTGCGCAGTTCGTGGCTCAGGGCCAGCAGCAGGGCACGCTTGGCCTCCAGCATCTGGTGGATGTCTTCGCCCATGGTGTTGATGGTGGCGGCCAGTTGCCCCAGCTCGTCGGGCCTGTGTGCGTGGCGCACGGGGATGGGCTGGTCGAACGCGCCGGCGCCGAAGCGCTGGGCGCCAGCGCGGATGTCGTCCAGCGGGCGCAGCAGGCGCCGCACGTAGAGGTAGGCCAGCGCCGTGAGCAGCAGCAGCACGCCCAGCGTGACCCAGGCGATGCGCGGGCGCTGCTCCCAGCCCAGCACGTGCAAGCCGAATTCCAGCCGGTGGCCGTCGGTCGTGGTGCGGCGCAGCAGGTTCTGGTCGTCGCCATTGCGCCAGGGCGGCTCGCGCCCGGTGGTGCCGTTCACCCATGCGGGCCGGGGCAGCTCGGGGTGCGAGGCCCAGTTCACCTGGGGGCCTTCGATGCGGATGGTGATGGGCAGGCGCTGCACCAGGGCCTGGGCGCGCGCGACGCTCGGCGGGCTGCCGACCTCCTGCGCCAGGCGGTCCACGTAGTCCACCAGCAGCGGGCGCGCGGCCGCGCGCCAGCCCACCGAGAGCGCCTTCTGCACGCCGCCAATGAAGGTGACCGCCAGCGCCAGCGCCAGCACCAGGAACACCAGCACCAGACGCCAGCGCAGCGAGCGCCGCAACGCCAAGCGCGCGCGCTGGTGCCAGGGGCAGTGCGGGTCGTCGTCGCGGCAGGGCTTCATCCGGCCACCCGGCGCAGCGCCAGCGAGTAGCCGGCGTTGCGCAATGTCTTGATGCAGTCCAGCGGTTCGAGCTTCTTGCGCAGGCGGCTCACGACGATGTCCACGGCGCGCGTGTACAGCTCGGCCTCGTGGCCGCGCAGCTGGTTGAGGATGTCGTCGCGCGAGAGCACGCGGCCGCTCTCGCGCGCCAGCAGGTGCAGCAGCTCGAATTCGGTGCCGGTCAGTTCCACATCGCGGCCCAGGCACTGCACGCTGCGGCGCGCGGCGTCGATGCGCAGGCCCTCGAATTCGAGCAGGCCGGGCGCATCGGCCGGGCTGCTTGCACGGCGGCGGCGCAGCACGGTCTGCAGGCGGGCGACGAGTTCGCGCGGCTCAAAGGGCTTGGGCAGGTAGTCGTCGGCGCCGAGCTCCAGGCCCACCACGCGGTCCATGACCTCGCCGCGCGCAGTGAGCATGACGATGGGCAGGTCGCTGCTGCGCCGGATGGTGCGGCACAGCTCAAAGCCGTCCATCTCGGGCAGCATCACGTCGAGGATGGCGGCGCCAAAACCGCCCTGGGCCAGCAGCTCCAGCCCCGCGCTGGGGCGCAGCGCCTGCACCAGTTCCAGCTCGAAGCGCTGGAAGTAAGCGGCCAGCGGCGGGCCGAGCTGTTCGTCGTCGTCGATGAGCAGGATGCGGGGCATGGTGCGATTACACCGCACCGCTGCGCGCGCGGTGGCGCAGGATCATCTGCCGCAGGCGCCGCTGGGCCGGGGCGTGCAGGGCGTCGAAGCGGTCGGCCGCCTCCAGCAGCGCGGGCAACGCGTGCGCCGCGTGCTGGGGCTGGCGCGCCATCAGGCCCAGGGCGTGCACGCGGTCAAAGCGTGGGCCCCAGACCAGGGCCAGCAGTTCGTCGTGCGGCTGCGGCATGCCAGCCAGCAGCACCGGGCCATGGGCGCGCAGGTCGCGCGCCAGACTGTGAAGGGGTTCTTGCGGGGTGGTCATGGCCATCACCAACTTCATGCGCATGCGGATTGGCATTCAATCGGAGAACTAGGCGGGAAGCCGCAGACAGTGCTGTAGCACGGCAAGGCACCCCAACGACGTTATCCGATTGAAGGCCAAGCCGCATCAGCCGTGGCGGCCCATCCAGCCCCGGCGGCGCTGCATGAAGTTGCGCACCTTCTGCTGCTGCTCGGGATTGAGGCTGTCGTAGAAGTCGGCCATGGCGGTCAGCACCTCGGGGCTGCCGGTCTGCACGGCGCGCAGCTTCTCATCAATCAGGGCCTGGGCGCGGGCGCGGTCGAACTTCTCGCCCGCCACCAGGGCCTGCATCTCGGCGCGCGGGTCACCCGCCTGGCCCACGAAGGCTGCGCGCTGGGCCTGCAGCTTGTCGGCCAGCGTGGCGAGCTTTTGCTTCTGCGCCTCGTTCAGGTCGAGCTTGCTGCCGATGCGTTCCATCACCTTGCCGCGCACCTCGGCCATGCGCTCGGCGTCCATGGGGCTGTGGCGGTGATGGTGCCCGCCCGAGCAGGCGGTGAGGCCGCCGACGAGGATGGAGGCGCCGAACAGGCCGATGAGGGTTTTCTTGATCCAGGATGGCATGGTGCGGGTCCTTTCGAGACGCGGTGGAACATGGCCTCCATGGTGCGGCGCGGGCGCGCTGGCGTCTTCTCCGCGCGGTTTCGGTTTATTTCGGTTTGTTTCAGCGGTGCCCCGGCCAGGGCCTGCCGCGCGATTACCGATAATTACGCAGGCCGGACGCGCAACGCGCCCGGTATTTCAAACAAAAACAGCCTCCAGCGCCCGTCCATCAAGCGCCAGCAGCTATACATTCAAGAGCATCCGTTTGTCCCCCGCGCATTCCATCCTGAAAGACGTCTTCGGCTACGAGCGCTTTCGTGGCCCGCAGGAGGCCATCGTGGCGCATGTGGTGGCGGGCGGCGACGCGCTGGTGCTCATGCCTACGGGCGGCGGCAAAAGCCTGTGCTACCAGGTGCCGGCCATCGCTCGCCAGCGGGCGGGCCAGGGCGTGGCCATCGTGGTGTCGCCACTGATCGCGCTGATGCACGACCAGGTGGGCGCGCTGCACGAGGCGGGCGTGGAGGCGGCCTTCCTCAATTCCACGCTGGACTGGCAGCAGGCGCTGGACGTGGAGCGGCGCCTGGCGCGCGGCGAGATCACCCTGCTCTACGCCGCGCCCGAGCGGCTGACCACGCCACGCTTCCTGGAACTGCTGGATGGCCTGCACCAGCGCGGCCAACTGTCGATGTTCGCCATCGACGAGGCGCACTGCGTGAGCCAGTGGGGGCACGACTTCCGGCCCGAGTACCGCCAGCTCACCGTGCTGCACGAGCGCTACGCCAGTGTGCCGCGCATTGCCCTCACGGCCACGGCCGATGCGCTAACGCGCGCCGACATCGTCGAGCGCCTGCAGCTGCAGGAGGCGCGGCAGTTCGTCAGCAGCTTCGACCGGCCCAACATCCGCTACCGCATCGAGGAAAAGAAGGACGCCACCACGCAGCTGCTGCGCTTCATCGAGCGCGAACACCCCGAGGACGCGGGCGTGGTCTATTGCCAGTCGCGCAAGCGCGTGGAGGAGCTGGCCGACACGCTGTGCGAGGCCGGCCTCAACGCCCTGCCCTACCACGCGGGCCTGGCGCCAGAAGTGCGCCAGCGCCACCAGGACCGCTTCCTGCGCGAGGAAGGCATCGTGATGGTGGCGACCATTGCCTTCGGCATGGGCATCGACAAGCCCGACGTGCGCTTTGTGGCCCACGTGGACATGCCCAAGAACATCGAGGGCTACTACCAGGAAACCGGCCGCGCCGGCCGCGACGGCCTTCCCGCCGACGCCTGGATGGCCTACGGCCTGAACGACGTGGTGAACCAGCGCCGCATGATCGACGAGAGCCCCGCCGCCGAGGAGTTCAAGGCCGTGATGCGCGGCAAGCTCGACGCCCTGCTGGGCCTGGCCGAGGCCACGGACTGCCGGCGCGTGCGTCTGCTGGCCTACTTTGGCGAGAGTTCACAGCCCTGCGGCAATTGCGACAACTGCCTGAACCCGCCGCCGGTGTGGGACGGCACCGACGCGGCGCGCAAGCTGCTCTCCACCATCTACCGCGTGCATGCGGCCAGCGGCCTGACCTTCGGCACCGGCCACATCATGGACATCGTGCGCGGCAAGGACACCGAGAAGGTGCAGCAGTTCGGGCACGACAAGCTCTCCACCTTCGGCCTGGGCAAGGAGTACACCGAGGCGCAGTTGCGCGGCGTGCTGCGCCAACTGCTGGCCACCGGCGCCGTGGGCCTGCACAAGGTGAGCATGGAAAACGGCCACAGCTTCGACACGCTGACCCTCACCGACGGCTCGCGCCCCGTGCTGCGCGGCGAACAAAGCGTGCTGCTGCGCGAGGCCACGGCCCACGCCGCGCCCAAGAAGGCGCGCCGCGCGAGCGCGCCGCCTGCAGCCGCCGCCAACCTGGGCCAGGAGGCGCAGGTGCGCTTCATCAACCTCAAGACCTGGCGCGCCGAGGTGGCGCGCGAGCACAACTTGCCGGCCTACGTGATCTTCCACGACGCCACGCTGGCGGCGATTGCCGAGCGCTGCCCAGCCACGCTGGACGACCTGCAGGGCATCAGCGGCATGGGCGCGAAAAAGCTCGAAGCCTACGGCGAAGACGTGCTGCGCGTGGTGCGCGCGGTCTGACGCCGCACCGCAGGCCTGCTCAGCCGCCGTCGGAGCGCAAGGCCTGCACGGCGTCCACCACCTTGCGCGCATCCTGCTGGATCAGGTCCATGGACTGCACGGCCTGGTTGGCCAGAACCACCCCCTCCTGCACCGTGGCCAGTCCGGCCTGCATGGTCGCGGTGAGGGCGGCCACTTCGGTCTGGATGGCGGCAATGGTCTGGCTGATGTCGTCCGTGGCCTCCTTGCTGTTGGCCGCCAGTTGGCGCACCTCGCCCGCCACCACCGCAAAGCCGCGCCCGGACTCCCCGGCCCGCGCGGCCTCCACGGCGGCATTGAGCGCCAGCAGATTGGTCTGGTCGGCCACGCGCCGGATCGCGCCCACGGTGGCGCCAATGCCCTGGGTCTGTCGGCCCAGCGCCGTCACGCGCTGCACCGCGTCCTCAAAGGCCGCCGCCATGGCCTCAATGCGCTGCACCGCCTGCTGCACCGTGTGCCCGCTCTGCGTGGAGAGGCCTTGTGTCTCCTGCGCGATCTGGTAGGCCGTGTCCACCCCCTGCTGGCGCGCCTGGCCTTGCAGCACCTTGTCGGTGATGTCGGTGGCCACCTTCACCACGCCAGAGACGGTGCCCTCCTGGGTGAAGACGGGGTTGTAGCTGGCCTCCAGCCACACGGTGCGGCCCTGGCGGTTCACCCGCTGCACCTGCCCCTGGTGGTAGCGCCCCTGGCGCAAACCGTCCCAGAACGAGGCGTAGGCAGGGCTGGCTGCGTAGTCACGCGCACAGAACATGCGGTGGTGCTGCCCCAGCACGTCGTCCAACTGGTAGCCCATGCATTGCAGAAAGTTGTCGTTGGCGTGTTGGACATGGCCGTCGGGGCTGAAAGCGATCACGGCCATGGACCGGTCGATGGCCTCCAGCACGCCGGTGCTGCGCAGGCGGCCCTCCACCTGCGCGGTCACGTCCGAGGCCAGCTTGACGATGCGCGTCACCCGTCCGGCGGCGTCGAACACCGGGTTGTAGGTGGCACGCAGCCAGACCAGATGACCGTCCTTGTGGCGGCGCTGGAACAGGCCACCAAAGGCCTCTCCGGCGCGCAGGCGTCGCCAGAACTCCTGGTACTGCGCGCTGGCGGCATAGTCCGGCAGGCACAGCGTGGCGTGCGGCTGGCCCTCCAGCTCCTGCGGCCTAAAACCAAAGATGTCACCAAACAGGGGGTTGGCCTTGATGACCTTGCCATCCAGGCCCAGGTGCACGATGGCCGTGGAGCGATCCAGCGCCCGCAACACCCAGACCGCAGAACGCCAACGACGCAGCAACTTGAACATGCTCTACCTCCGGGAGAAGACAACAGATACGCACGGAACGCACTCCGCCAACGCCGGTGCGTGAACGCCGCCGCAAGGCAGGCGCAGCGCTTTACCAGCGCCGATTCATCCTAGCACCGACCTGGTGGCGTACGGCGGTACGGGGTCAAGGCAGCGCAGGGGTGCACTGGGCCGCATGGGTGCCAGCGATCTCCCGGAAGGCCTGCGAAATCCGCGCGTCGTCGGCCACGGCGCACCAGAACTCCCGCGCCAGCGCGCGCGCCTGCGGCCACACCTCGAGCGTGGCCGCCGTGGGCACCATGCGGTCGGGGGCCAGGGTTTGCGGCACCAGCTCGCCCGCGATGGGCATGTAGAGCATGGGCAGCATGTCGTAGGTGGGCGAGAGGCGCCAGTCGTCCTCCACCAGTACCAGCGAGATGTTGCCGTAGTGCCGGTCGGTATTGCCGATGAGTGCGCCGTAGGCGTCCAGCAGGCGCAGGGTGCGGGCGTCCTCGGGGGTGAGCAGGCCGCGCGCCTGCATGCGCTGGGCAGTGGCGGCCCAGTGGTCCATTTCGCCCACGTACTGCGCGTCGTACACCAGCAGCGAGACCATGCCGATGCGCCCCGGCGGCGCACCCGCCGGATCGTCCAGCCAGGGCGCGCAGCGGTCAAAACGCTCGGACTCCAGAAACACCCGGCCCGAACGCTCAAACACCTGCGAGGGCGCAGCGGGCAGGCCCGCCTGGGCCAGCACCTGCAGGGCCAGGTGCTCGCAGTGCAGCAGGTCGCGGGTGCGCTGGTCGGCAGGGGTGTCGAGCGCGCCGGAGAACTTCACGATCACGCTGCGCCCCTGCGTCACGCAGCAGAACTTGGGCTGCTCGCCCCCGGCGGACGAGCCCGGCAACTGCCCCTGCAGCGCGCTGCGCGCCAGCAGCGGGTAGTCGTCGGGCGAGGCGGCCCGCGCCAGGCGCTGGCTGAGGGTGTGAAAGCGCGCGAGCGAGGCGTCGCCCACGATCAGGTTGCCCGGCAGGTCCTCGCCGCGCAGCGCCAGGGCGCGCAGCATGTCGTCGTCGGACCAGTGGCGCGGGTCCTGGGGCAGTTGCAGCTCGGGGTGCAGTTGCGCAAAGTTGCGCCCCATGAAGCCCTGGGGCCGCATGTCGGACAAGAACCAGGGCAGGCCATCGTGGCGCTCGCTCACGCCGTCCACTTCATCCACCCAAAAGGCCCCGCCCACCAGCGGCACCATGCGGCCAAAGGGTGCGGGCACGCCTGCGGTGTTGACGCGCAGGATGGGGATGTCGTCACCCACCCCCGCCACCGCGCGCGGCAGCAGGTAGCGCTGCGAGCGCGCCGCGCCCACCTTGCGCACCCGGCCCGCGCGCACCAGCGGCGCCAGCGCGCGCGACACCGTGGGCTGGCTCACACCCAGCGCGTCCACCAGTTGCGCGCTGGTGGCCACGCCGCCGTGGCGACGCAGGGCTTGCAGGATGCCTTCAGTATGGGGGGTAGGTGCTGCCATGCAGCATTATATGAATAGATATTTATTCGCTGTTTTCATTCTTGCAAGCACCGCACATGAATAGATATTTTTTACTAAAGTATCACACTCAGGCCGCCGCCGCCGGGCGCTGGCGCACCGGGCTGTACATGCCCAGAATCAGCCCCAGCACCACCGACCACAGCGCCGCCAGGCCGATGCGCCAGTCCGGCGGCAGCGCGAAGGTGACGGCGTGCGCGGGCACCCAGAACCAAGCCAGGCTCCACAGGCTGCGGTCGATGTGCTGCCAGCCGCGGGTGCCGCTGATGCGGTTGTTGAGCCAGCGGTGGCCCAGCACCAGCAGCGGGCCGAACTGCAGGTTGATGGCCACGGAGGTGGCCAGCGCCAGCAGCAGCGGCTCGCCCGCAGGCAGCCAGCCGTGGGCGGCGAGCGCCTGCACGAAGCCCGCATAGCCCACGAAAGCCACCTTGATCGGCACGGCCAGCAGCGCCCACTTGACCATCTTGCGCCACCACAGGCCGCCGCCCAGCGGCCAGTGCACGCGGCGCGCCGCCAGCCAGGCGCCGAGCAGGTCGCCCAGCGTGCCAAGCACGGCGAACTGAAGCATGGCCATGGCCAGGGGCTGGGCGCGCACCAGGGCGAGGTAGGTGTCCATCGCGCTGCTGCCTTGCCTCAGCCGTTGATGTTCAGCAGCTGCGGCTGGGTGTATTCGAGCAGGCCGTCCAGGCCGAACTCCACGCCCACGCCCGACATCTTGCTGCCGCCAAACGGGCAGTGCGGCAGCACCTCCGCATGGCCGTTGACCCAGACCGTGCCGCACTCCAGGCGCGGCGCCAGAGCCGTGGCGGCCTGCACCTCACCCCAGACTGAGCCGCCCAGGCCCATGCTGCTGGCATTGGCCAGCGCCACGGCTTCATCGACCGTACGGTAGGCGATGACGGGCAGCACAGGGCCGAACTGCTCTTCGTCCACCAGGCGCGCGCCGTTGGAAAGGCCCGCGACGATGGTGGGCGCGTAGAAGTAGCCCGGCCGGTCCAGCCGCTGGCCGCCGCAGACGATGCGCGCGCCCTGGGCGCGGGCATCCTGCACCAGTTCCTCGACGCGCGCGAGCTGCGGCGCGTTCTGCACCGGGCCGAAGGTGACGCCCGGCTCCAGGCCGCCGCCCAGCACCTGGCGTGCGGCGATGGCGGCGAGCTGCTCGCACACGGCATCGACCTGGCTCTCGTGCACGTACAGGCGCTTGAGCGCGGCGCAGGTCTGGCCCATGTTGAGGAAGGCGGTGGCGAACAGGCCCTCGGCGATCGCGGCGGTGTCGGTGCCCGGCAGCACGATGGCCGCGTCGTTGCCCCCCAGTTCCAGCGTCAGGCGCTTGAGGTTGCCCGCCGCGCGCCGCACGATGTCCTGGCCCGTGCGCGTGGAGCCGGTGAACACCAGCTTGGCAATGCCCGGGTGCTCGGCCATGGCCTGGCCCACCTCGGCCTCGCCCACCACGCTGTTGACCAGGCCGGCAGGCAGCACGGAGGCCATGATCTGCACCAGGCGCAGCGTGGACAGCGGCGTGAACGGCGAGGGCTTGATGACCACCGCATTGCCCGCGCGCAGCGCCGGCATGATGTGCCACACGGCGATCATCAGCGGCCAGTTCCACGGCGTGATCGATCCGACCACGCCCAGCGGCTTGCGGTGCAGCTCAATGCGCTTGCCTTCGCGCTGCTCAATCACCTCGACCGGAATCAACAGCGCGGCGGCGGCGCGCGTCCAGGCCACGGCGCCGCCCACTTCCATCTGCGCCAGCGCCAGGGGCTTGCCCTGCTCGCGCACGACAAGGTCGGCCAGCTCGGCCGCGTGCTGTTCGATGGCCCCGGCCACGCGCTCCAGCGCGGCGCTGCGCTCGGCGTGGCTGCTGTGCTGCCAGGTGGCGAAGGCCTGGGCGGCGGCATCGACCGCCTGGTCGAGCTGGGCCACGGTGGCAGCGGGGCTTTCAGTGAAGGCCTGGCCGGTGGACGGGTCGATGACCGGAATCGGGCGGGCGGCGCCCGCGACGTTCTGGCCGCCAATGGTGAGGGTGAAGTCGGGCATGGTTGTCTCCTGGGGTGGTGGGCTGGCAAAAGAGCGCGAGGCAAGGCGCGGATGCGCCGCTCCCGGCCCCGTCTGCGCGGGGCTTGCGGAGCATTCCCCGCGCGGGGGAAGCAATCAGGTGGTGGCGGCCGCCGCGGCCCGCGCACGCAGCGCGCGGATGCCTTCGGAGAAGCGGCGCAGCGTAGGCGTGCTGTCGCCCGGCGGCACCATCAGCTCGATGAGCTGGAAGCGCCCGCGCTCGGCGTAGGCGGCATCCAGCGCGGCCTTGAACTGGGCGCGCGTGTGCACGCGGTGGCCGCGCCCGCCCAGGGCGTCGGCGGCGTCGGCCAGGTGCCAGTCGCCCAGCGCGGCGCAGCGCGACTCGGTCTGGAAGGCGCGGATCATTTCCCAGGTCTGGTTGTTGAGCACGATGACGATGGGGTCCAGCCCCAGGCGCGGGCAGTTGCCCAGCTCCCAGCCCGTCATCTGGAAGGCGCCGTCGCCCACCAGGATCAGGCTGCGCTGGCCCGTGGCCACCTGCGCACCGATGCCGGCCGGCACGCCAAAGCCCATGGTGGCGTAGTAGCCCGGCGCCACCAGCGGCGTGGGCATCAGCTCCATGGCGGCGAACAGGCAGTCGCCGATGTCGGAGACGATGTTCATGGGCCCGTGCGCCAGGATGCGGTCGTTGAGCGCGCGGCTCAGGTCGGCCGCGCACACCGGTGCGTCGTCGGCCACCAGGCCCGTGGGGTATTCCAGCTTCGGCGGCTGCGCGTGCGCGGTGCGCTGGCCCGCGGCCGGGGCGCGCTCCAGCAGCGCCTCGACCAGCGCGGCCAGCGGGATGTTCTGGTACAGGTGGTGGCCCACGCGCGCCTCGCGGTGCGCTGCAATCAGCGCGCGGCGGAAGTCCATGCGCTGCGCGCTCACGCCGAAGTTGTTGTCCGACAGGATGGCGCCCAGCATCACGGGGAGGTCGGAGTCGTCGAGCAGCGCGCTGGTCTCGGGCGCGCCGGCCACGCCGAGGTAGGTGCCGTGCAGCTGCACGCCGGAGTGCACGCCGTCGTCGGCCAGCAGGCCGCGCCCCATGAAGGTGGTGAGCACGGGCAGCTGCAGGCGGCGCGCCAGTTCGGCCACGCGCGCCTCGATGCCAAAGCGCCGCACCTCCACGTCCACCACCAGCACCGGGCGCTTGGCGGCCTGGATGCGCGCCATCCATTCATCCGCGCACTCGGCCACGGCATCCGCACTGAAGGCGCTGGGCGGCAGCACCGGCACCTCGGCCATGGGGTGCAGCGTCATGTCGCGCGGCACCTCGATCAGCACGGGCTGCGACAGCTCCAGGCAGTTGCGCAGCACGCGGGCAATGTCCTTGGGCGCCGTCTCGGGGTTGGACAGGCGCACCTGGTCGCAGGTGATTTCGCTGAAGATGCGCCACTGCGAGTCGATGTGGCGCACCTGGTGGTGCAGCACCAGGCCCGAATGCGCCTCCACCTCGCCGGGGCAGCCGGCCAGGATGACCAGCGGCGAGCGCTCGGCGTAGGCGCTGGCCACGGCGTTGACCACGTTGAGCGCGCCCGCGCCGTAGGTGACCGCCACCACGCCCAGGCCGCAGTGCATGCGCGCGGCGGCGTCGGCGGCAAAGCCCAGCGCGGGCTCGTGGCTCAGCGTGACCAGGGGGAGGATGTTGCTTTCCTCGATCTGCTTGAACAGCGGCAGGATGAAGTCGCCGGGAATGCCAAAAATTTCCTGCGCACCGTGGTTCTTGAGGGCGCGCAACAGCGCAAGGCCGAGGGTCATGGGGATGTCTCCGGGGGGTTCTGCAAAGCCCGGATGATCGTGGCGGCTGGGGGGCAAAGGCACTGATCTGGATCAAACGCAGGACGTAAACCAATGGCCGAAATGCACAATTATTTGTGTCTTTAAGGCAAATTGTGTGCAGTTTGTTTGCGTAATTTATTCATAACGCGCGTTAATTGTGTGTTTCGATCCGATGTGCTTCGCGCGTCAAAGGTGGCTGATTCTTCCACTGCGCGCACGGAAAATTCGGAGGCATGTCGTGCCGACGCTTAGGTGCTGGTGCCGGGCGTTCGGATGGAAAGAGGCTGCTACGTGGGACAGGCCAACGGTAGAAATCGACCTCGGAGTGATGTTCGGGTTGTACGACCGAATGACGGCTTCGCAGCGATTGCGGACGTTCGAAGCCGAGAGACAGCTTCCCGGTGCGTGACTTGAAGCCGTCGTCGGCTCACCTGAAAGTTGGGCGACTGCAATGACCGGAGTCGAGTGCGCTGCGGTCATTCAGCCTGGCGGGCGGCAGGTCACCCCTTCAACCTGCCATGAACGTCTACTTTAAGGGTCGAACTCGCGCTGTCGAACCTCAGCGGTCGTTCTGAACCCGCCCCTGGGGCGGTTCACTGCGCTAGGAGGGTCTCTTATCCGATCTGGCGTGCTTGGGACATGGTTCCCCATTTTGGTGCGTGAGCGGCTGCGCTTGAGATCTTTTTCAGCGCTTACATCGGAAACGTGAGAAAATATCACTATTCCATTTTTTATTTGTAAATTTCTCTTTAATATCAACAAGTTACGCAAATGTTGGACGAAATGAATGATGTTCAGTCAGATTTAGCCCAGCTGATCCGGCTTGCACTCGCAGAGCAGACGGAGGATGTGCGGCTGTTCGTGGCCCGGCTAGTACGCAAGTACCGCAACACGGACCCAGAACTAGCTGAACAGATGGACTTGTACCTGCGCGCGAAGGCACCCCGCGCAAGCGCTCCAATGCGTAAGGTCGCGCCGCCCGCGTCCGCGGCGCAGCCACTACCAGTCGATGACGAATCGAGGTTGTCGCTGCTGAAGGTCTTCAAGGACGACCCTGATCGTGAGCAACCGCTGCTGTCTCTAGACCTGGAAGAAACCTTGAGCCAGTTGATCCAGGAACGCCGCCAGACCAAGCGACTGGCATCGATGGGCCTGAACCCCACGCGTTCGGCCATCTTCGTCGGCCCACCGGGCGTCGGCAAGACGCTGACCGCGCGCTGGCTGGCGTCTCAATTGGGTGTGCCGCTGTATGTGCTCGACCTGACCGCCGTCATGAGCAGCCTGCTCGGGCGAAGCGGGAGCAACCTGCGCGCCGCACTCGACTTCGCCAAGCGCAGCCCCTGCGTGCTGCTGCTCGATGAAATCGACGCCATCGCCAAACGCCGCAGCGACGACACCGACATTGGCGAATTGAAGCGCCTGGTCACGGTCATTCTGCAGGAAGTCGATGAATGGCCTGCTACCGGCTTATTGCTAGCGGCTACGAATCACGCGGAACTGATCGACCCGGCGCTGTGGCGTCGCTTCGACTTGGTGATCAACTTCAAGGCGCCGGAAATGCCTGCCGTCAAACAGGCGATCAAGCGCTTTCTCGGGCCGGACTATGCGTTATTCGGCCGCTGGATCGACATCCTGACCTTCGCTTTCAACGGCGAGTCGTTCAGCGACATCGAGCGGGATCTCCAGCGTTTCCGGCGCGCTGTTGCATTGGGCACGGCTTCGGACGCCGATCTGATCGAAGAGTTCGTCAAATCGCGCGCATTGGTTTTGGAACGCCAAGGCCGCATCGATCTGGCCGTCCTTCTGGCAAAGCAAACCCGCCTGTCGCAACACACCATCTCCGACATCACAGGCGTCAGCCGCGACACGATCCGCAAGTACACCAGCGAGCAACCGGTAGCAGCGAAGAAGACCTCGAAAGGAAAGCCTGAAGCATGAGCCAAACCAATTTTTTGATCGGGCGCGGCGAGCTGCTGACGCATGACATCAAAGGGCCGAAGCGCATGCCAGGCAAAGCGGAGGTGTACTCCTTCGCACAGGCCGCACAGCGACTGACACCGCAATTCGTGGCGACCGCAACGTCCCTGGACGCCTTCCCCCCGCACGCTTGTCCTGGCGACTTCGGGGTCGCCCGACTGACGATGAACCCCAGCTACATCGCCCGGTCGTTCTTCCCAACGGCGATGCTTCGCACCGTCGGCCTGGAATCGGTCGGTAGCCGAACCGTGAAGGTGACACCTGGCGGCTGGACCAAGAGGGGCGAGCCACAGGAGTGCACGACGACAGAACTGTTTGTCGCCGGCAAACGCCAGGCATTTCGCCATCTCAATGAATGGACTCGGCAGATCGAACCCGAGTCAGACGAAGCGTTGGACCTGGCACACATCGAGCAGTTTGCCGCCTTCACGCCTCGTGAGCGCATTGCAGACTACGGCAGCGCCAAGGATCGCTTCTTTGAGGTCGGCATTCACCTGCTACCCGAGGAAAGCCGCCTGTTCGTCCAGCAGGCCTTCGTGAAGTACGCCAAGGAGGTGAGTGTCAAGGTTCACAGCGACCTGGGCTTCACGGCTGGCAACCTGTGGTTCGTGCCCGTCGAAGGCAAGCACGATCACATCGAGCGGCTTGCCGAATTCGTCTTCGTGCGCGTCATCCGTCCGGTGCCCAAGCTGCGAGGCATGCGGCCCGTTCACCGAACGGGCGAGGTGACGGTTGGGTGTAGCCTGCCGACCGAACAGCCGCTGTCTTCAGAGCCCAAGGTCGCCATCCTCGACGGCGGTCTGCCCAAACAAAACGCCATCGGCCCGTGGCTGCGCTCTTACCGTGTCCTGGACGAAGACGCGCAGGACGATCCGGCGGGCCTGGAGCATGGCTTGGCCGTCAGCTCCGCCTTCCTGTTCGGTCCCATCCAGCCGAACGGCGCCGCCAGCCGCCCCTTCGCCTATGTAGACCACCTGCGCGTACTCGACAAGGACGCCGATACGGAAGACCCGCTGGAGCTGTACCGGACCTTGGGCTTCGTCGAGCAGGTGCTGCTCTCACGGCAGTACCAGTTCATCAACCTCAGCCTCGGCCCTGACCTGCCGATTGAAGACACCGACGTACACGCCTGGACGTCGGTCATCGACGACCTGCTGAGCGATGGCGACACCTTGATGACCGTGGCCATTGGCAACAACGGCCAAATGGACCGGGCCTCCGGCAACGCCCGCGTGCAGGTGCCTTCGGACTGCGTCAACGCGTTGGCCGTCGGGGCAGCCAACGACACTGAAGCCACCTGGGCGCGTGCACCGTACAGTGCCGTCGGCCCTGGCCGCAGCCCGGGTGTCATCAAACCTGACCTGATGGCGTTCGGTGGCAATGCCGGGAACTACTTCCATGTGCTCTCACCGGGAAAGAAAGCGGCGCTCTCGCCGCAGCTGGGCACCAGCTTCGCTTCTCCGTATCTGTTGCGCAGCGCGGTCGGCATTCGCGCCATCCTCGGAGCCGAGTTGTCGCCGTTGGCGATCAAGGCGCTGCTGGTCCACGCCGCAGACGCTGCGACGCACGACAAGCTCGAAGTCGGCTGGGGCAAGGTGCCCGAAGACCTGATGAGCATCATCACCTGCCCTGAAGGGGTCGCGCGCGTGGTTTACCAGGGAGAGTTGAAGCCGGGCAAATACCTGCGCGCCTCACTGCCATTGCCCATCGGCGGCCTGAAAGGCAGTATCCGCCTCAAGGCGACCTTCTGCTATGCCTCGCCGACCGATCCGCAGGACGCCGCCGCTTACACGCGCGCAGGCCTGGAAGTCGTTTTCCGTCCCAGCGACGAGAAGATCAAGCACGGCAAGGCCAACGCCGACACCAAAAGCTTCTTCGACATGAAGAAATACGCCACCGAGGAAGAACGCCGCTCCGACATGGGCAAATGGGAAACGGTGTTGCACAGCGCGAAGAACATGCGCGGCAGCACCCTCAAGAATCCGGTCTTCGACATCCACTACAACGCGCGCGAAGCTGGCCATAAGGCCAACGGTGCCGAGAAGATCCGCTACGCGCTGATCATCACCGTCGAGGCCCCCAAGCATGCCGACCTCTACAACGAAATCCTGCGCGCCTATGCGAAGACGCTGGTGCCGATCCAGCCGCAAGTGTCGTTGCCGATCCGCATTCGTTGAAACGAACACAGTCACCCTGATCTACCAAACAAGAATACGGGAGTCAAGGAATGCCGGTAGCACTCAAACGCAAGGACAAAGACGGCAAGCCCTACGAGCGGCCACCTGAGATCGAGGTTTGCATCGAGAAGCTTGAGGTGCTCGACGCAGGGGCTCGGCTTTCGCGGTTCGACAGCGCGTCAAGAAAGCATCCGCAGTATGTGCCCACGGAGGTCGTGCTTCACTTCCTGCGGCGAGCGTGGGTCGATGGAGATCACGGGCAGTTCGAGAAGACCTTTCGCATCCTTTTGAAACGTATTGATCAGTCGCTGTACTCAGCGATACCTGATACGCGCATGGACGGTGCAGCAGACATTCGCGATGAGATTCGCAGCCGTTTCGTCGTCCTACTCACCAAGGACTGCAACACACACCCCGGTTTGCTGGACTTCTACGAAATCCGCTTTGACAAGGCGATGGTTGCGCTTCGAACCACTGTGCTGCGCAAGATCGGCCCCGCCACTCGCAAGATCAAGGCGGTTCCGCTAGGTAGTCAAGATGGTGAGGGCCCTGAGATTTCCGCTGCAGTCGAAGCGGCACTCGAAGAGTTTCTGAGTGGCGACCCACAAAAAATTGACGATCCTGCTTTCCGGTTGGTGCTATTCGCTGCGATTGACCGTCTACCCCGCGATCAGAAGCAGGTCATCGGCCTATTTCTGCAGGGAATTCCAATTGACGCCAAGGATCCAGATGTCATGACCATTGCACGCATGCTCGATTGCGACGAACGGACGGTTCGCAACAGGAAGACTCGCGCCTGCAAGGCGCTCAAGGCCATCCTTGAAAAGGAAGTCGAACTATGAACACCGAAAATTCCAGACCCGACGAAGAAGAAGTTCTCCATGCGTTTTCCGTCGAGCCCCGGCATGACCGCGCCACGTTGGATCATTACTTAAACCAGTACCCGGAACATGCGCTGGCCCTCGTGGATTGCTCGATTGAGCTGATGATGGATGGCTCCCACTCCGGCGACGAGGTTCAGGTTTCGTCAGATCAGGTCGTCGATCAGGCTTGGCGGCAATTCCAGGCAGCAATGGGGTCGGCACAAGGCACTGTTGCTATCACCAACCCCTTTGCGCAGTTGCAACCCACAGCGTTCAAGTCAATAGCCAGGAGGTTGGACGTCAGCAATTTGTTCTTGATTCGCGTGCGCGAACGAGCAATCGATGCCGCCACCTTTCCCCGACGCTTCGTTCAGCAGCTCGCTGCCGAACTTGGCGCGACCGCTGATGCTGTTTCGGCCTATCTGCGTAGCCCGCCCACCATGGCGTCCAGCCTGAGTTTTCGATCCAACGTGAAGCCCGAAGTGACCGCCCAGATACCGTTCAATCAAGCGGTCGAGACATCCCAGCTGACACCTGCCCAAAAGGAAGCTCTGCAGGCATTGGGAGACTGATCATGGATGCAACCGAGGCCGCACGGCGCGAGGCAGAACGCATCCACCAAGCTGCGGTCGCGGACGGTGTTGATCCATGGAACCTGCTCGAACTCGTCAGCCGCGAAGCGGCTCGGCGAGATCTCGATGTGTATGCTTTAGCGACTGGTGACTCGGCACTGAAAGGCGGTCGTGCAGTGCTCGACCGTGAAGCCGAGTGCATCCTGTATGAAGACATCGGTTCGGCATTCGACCGCGCCTTTTTGATAGCGCACGAACTGGGACATTTCGTCTTGGAGGGTGATGCTCAGAACGTGGTGACAGGTGAAGTCGAACCCGGCCGTTCGGCCGAAGATGCACCGGTCGGCGTGGAACGCGTGCTCGACTACGGCGCCAGGGAACGCAGAGAGGTCCGGATGGATCTGTTTGCGCGCGAGCTCCTGCTACCGCGTTCAATGGTGCGGCACCACTACATCGACTGCGGTTGCTCCTCCGCCGATATCGCCACACGCCTCGGAGCACCCTTGCAAGTGGTCCAGCAGCAACTGCTGGATTCGCTGCTCTTGCCGAACGAGCTACCTGCCGTCGTGGAGCCTACCGCAGCAGCTGCCGTACCCACACCTGACCCTACCCAGATGGAGGCGGCTAACCATCGCAACACGGCATTTCAGTTACAAGCAGGCCCGGGAACGGGCAAGACCCGCACACTGGTGCAGCGCATCGAGAGTCTTCTGGCTGAGGGCGTGGATCCGATCTCCATCCTTGTTCTCACGTTCTCCAACAAGGCGGCGAACGAGTTATGCGAGCGGCTCGCCGCCCGGAATCCGCGGGCTGCCGCAGCGATGTGGATCGGTACGTTTCACGCATTCGGCTTGGATATCGTGCGCCGTTTTCACGACAAGCTCGGACTTCCCGCCAACCCCCGTCTCATTGATCGATCCGAAGGCATCGAACTGCTGGAGGACGAGCTGCCACGGCTATCGCTGCGCCACTTCCGGAACTTGTGGGATCCGGCGCTTGATCTCAGTGACATGCTCAGTGCGATTTCACGCGCCAAGGACGAAGTGGTCGATGCCGCCGGCTACCGGGCATTGGCCGTGGCCATGGAACAGACTTGCGGTACGGATGCCGAGGCGATGAAGAACGCCGAGAAGTGCATGGAAGTTGCCTTGGTCTACGAGACTTACGAGCGCCTGATGACGGCGAGGCAACTGATCGATTTCGGAGATCTGGTTGCCCAACCTGTGCGACTGGTAGAAAACGATGCTGAGGTGAGAAGTGCTTTGCGCGCGCGGCACAACCATGTGCTGGTGGACGAATACCAGGACGTAAACCGCTCGTCTGTGCGCCTTCTCAAAGCCATTGTTGGTGAAGGTCGAAACCTTTGGGTGGTCGGAGACGCGCGGCAATCCATCTACCGGTTCCGCGGCGCATCGGCCACCAACATGGCTCAATTCAGCTTGGATTTTCCCGGAGCGCAAATCGCCCAACTCGGCGTCAACTATCGTTCTCGACAAGAGGTCATCGATGCCTTTACTGCCTTCTCCGGCACGATGAAAGCATCGACTGGCTCCATGCCATTGCATCTGAATGCAAGCCGCGGTGCTTCGGGCGCCAGGCCAGAATTCAAGGTTGTGCGCTCAACGGATGACGAAATCTCAGCGGTGGCGGCCACGATCAAGCATCAACAGGAAGCCGGCACTGCATTCCGTCATCAAGCGCTTCTTTGCGCATCCAATGCCCGCCTGAGCGAAATTGCCGAGGGCCTCGAAGCCAGAGGCATTCCTGTGCTTCACCTTGGGAGTCTGTTTGAGCGACCGGAGATCAAGGATCTCCTCGCCATGCTCTCGATGCTGAGCGACCCCTATGCCGTTGGACTGGTGCGCGTGTCCACGATGTCGACTTACGAACTGCCGCTGCAAGATGTGGTGCAGATCATCGAATGCCTGCGCGAAAGCAAAGTGGCGCCTCTCGAGTGGCGCCTGAATAAAAATTGGCCACCGGAACTTGCGGAAGCCAGCAAGACGGCACTAGCCCGGGCCGCCATGCTTTTCGATGGGGTGAGTCCGATGGGCAACCCTTGGAGCATCTTGACCACATGGGTGATAGATCGGCTCGGCCTCGCCAAGTCGCTGTATCTGGCAGGCGATGCACGAAGCAGGATGAAGGGCTTGGCACTGTGGCAGTTCCTCAACTTCTGCCGTCAGCAACCCTCCGACACCGGTTCACCTTGCGTGCGTCTCCTTGATCGTATTCGCCGACTCGTCCTACTTTCGGAAGATCGTGGGCTGCGCCATTTGCCAGGTGTTGCCGACGGCATCGATGCCGTCCGCCTGATGACGATCCATGCCAGCAAGGGGCTCGAGTTCCACGCAGTGCATATTCCTGGCATGGTGACCTCGGGCTTGCCGCGCAACAACATGGCACCGCGCTGCGTGCCACCCGACGGGCTCATTCATGGCTCCGACGAAATGACCGGACTGGAAGCGGTGAAGGCCGGACACGATGAAGAGGAAGAATGCCTGTTCTTCGTCGCCCTCTCCCGTGCGCGCGATCGGTTGTTCCTCTACGCGTCGTCAGTTCAGTCGGATGGCAGAACGCGCAACCCTTCCAAGTTCATGCCCTCCATCCTGCATCACCTGATCCAACCGCCGATTCCGGCTCAGCGCCATGCAGGACTGCGAGCATCGTCAGCCCTGCAGATTGTTTGGGAGCAGAAGCCGGCCTGGACCGACAGTCAAGTCAACCTGTTCGAACGATGTCCACGCCGGTTTCTCTATACCCACGTCATGAAACTTGGAGGCCGCCGCACGGAGACGGCCTTCATGAAGATGCACAACGTTGTTTCGGACGTGTTCGATTGGCTCAAGACCGTGCATGCAATGACGATGCCGACCGAAGCCGAACTCGGCGTACGCTTCGACCAGGCATGGCAATCAAAGGGACCGGTCGATCATGGCTATGCGGAAGACTACCGCAGCATCGCTCGGCGGCTTGTGGATGTTGTAGTTGAGACCCGCAGTCGCGGCGTACCGGCTCCCGCGACTCCCATCTCGCTCGGCTGGGCGGAAGGCGAAATACTTGTCCGACCGGACAGTGTCGCCCGAGGCGACAACGGGCAAATCGTCGTTCGGCGCGTCAAGACCGGGAAGCCCAGATCCAATGCCTTCGATGACATCGAGTACACCTTGCTCCACCTCGCGACCACGCAGGAGTATGGCGGATCGGCCCAGGTCGAGGTGACCTACCTGACTAGCGAGACAACGCAACCGATGGAGATCACAGAGCGCAAACTCAAGACGCGCAGAGAGAAGGTCCAGGATTTCGTCAGGCGTGTCCGCGCTGGCGACTTCCCTGTAAAGGAAGAGGCGCGCACTTGCCCGAGGTGCCCCAGCTTCTTTATCTGCGGCGACCTCCCGGCTGGCGCGATCACCATAAAAAAAGTTTGATTCAGCTTTCCGGTCCGGATTTTGACCGCGATTGACTTAGTGGAGGCCAAGAAAACTGCAATCCCGCAGATGGCCGACAGAAAGTCAATCAAATGCAAACGCAAAATCCTGGCGATGACAGCCGCATCCCGCTCGAAGACATCGGTGCCGCCATCCGCGAAGGCCGTGGCCTTCGTCTGGCACACCTCTACCGTATCGTGGTGGCCGATGAACAGCTCAACGAGCTCAACCTGGATCTGAGTGATCCGGTCCCCACCGGCCGCCAGATCCTGCAGGCTGCTGGAGTTCGCCCGGTGGCTGACTACAGCATCTACGCGATCCTGCCATCCGGCGAATTTGAAGATCTGCGTCTCGACGAGACTTACGACTTGCGTGAGCGCGGCGCGGAGCGTTTCGTCATCTTCCAGACGGACCGCGCATTCAAGTTCACGATCGACGATCGCCAAATGGAATGGGGTAAGCCCTCGATCAGCGGCAAGATCTTGAAGGCGTTGGCTGGCGTCCCTACCGACACCTATGACGTCTACCTCGAAGTCCGCGGCGGCGGCCAGGATGTTCTCATCCGCGACGCCGACTTGCTCGACCTCAGCAAGCCGGGCATCGAGCGCTTCATCACGCTGATCCGTGACACGACGGAAGGACTCGCGGCGCTGCCGGAGGCCGATCAGCGCTATCTGGACAGCCACGGCTTCGCCGTGGAAGTGGTCGGTGACGGCATGCACACGGGTGTTGTGCTGAAGCAGATGCAACTGCCGCAAGGCAAGTTCAACCACCCTGCGGCCGACGTGTTGGTGATCCTCCCGCCCGGCTATCCCGACGTGGCACCGGATATGTTCTTCTGCGACCCCTGGTTGACGCTGGTGTCTGCTGATCGCTACCCGACATGTGCGGATCAGCCGCACGCCTTCATGGGCCGCAACTGGCAACGCTGGTCTCGCCACAACACCAGCTGGCGGCCGGGTGTCGATGGCCTGCACACGATGATCAAGCGCATCGAGCACGCACTAGCGGAGGCCAAGTGATGTCGGCCGCAGCGCTGGACATCATCTTGCTTGAATCCCATGAAGCGGCGCTGCGCACGCTCCTTCACCGGGAAAACGGCACTGAGGCAGCCGCCTATGTGCTGTTCGGCAAGGCCGAGATCGCAGCAGACCCGTGGTCCAAGCAGCCACGCATCCGCCTGATCTCGCACGAGGTGGTGCCGATCACGTCAGACGAAATGGTTTCGTCCTCCTCGACGCATGTGACGTGGTCGACGCAGGGATTCATGCGGCTGCTGGGCTTGGCGCAGCACCGCAACCTCGTTCCTGGGCTGGTTCACACACATCCTGGGGCCAAGGCGTTCTTCTCCGACCAGGACGACCGCAACGAAGCTGAGCTAGCGCGCACCACCTTCAACAAGGGCACACAGGGGCTTGCCAGCATGGTCTTCGGCCAGGACGACGCCATCGTGGGGCGCCTGTGGACATCGGCCAAGGCATCCACGCAAGCCTCATCGATCTCCATTGTCGGAAGCCAGATCAAGATCTGGCGTGAGGATGCTGGGCACGAAGACACGGCGTTTTTGGCTCGGCAAGCAGCACTGTTCGGCAAAGGATTCAATCCGATCGTGCGGGCGCTGCGCGTCGGCGTGATCGGTTGCGGCGGTACGGGCAGTGCCGTGGCTTCGCTGCTGACTCGGCTGGGGGTCGGTCACCTGGCGTTGATGGACAACGACACGATCGACACGACCAACCTCAATCGTGTTCACGGTTCACGCGCTGCAGACGTACCTGCCAAGCTGGCCAAAGTGGACATCCTCGCACGCGAAATCGAGGCGTGCGGTTTGGGCAACCACGTAGTCACCCGGCGGGCGTGGGTGGGCGATCCATCGCTGCGTGACGTTCTGCGGTCTTGCGACGTGCTTTTCGGCTGTACCGATGACAACCAGGGGCGTCTCACGCTGAACCGGCTTTCCCACTACTACGGGATTCCGCTGATCGACGTGGGGTTGCGTATGCGGTCGGCCAAAAGCGGCGTGGACTACGACATGACGGGCCGAATCACGACCATCCGACCAGGCAACCCTTGCCTGATGTGTCTTGGCGTCGTCAACGCCCAGCGTGCTGCAGCCGAAGGTTTGCAGCGCAATGATCCTGCGGAGTTTGAGCGCCGTAAGGCTGAGGCGTATGTGGCAGGCGGTGGCGATCCAGCACCAGCAGTGGTCACATTCACCACCAGTATTGCTTGCGCTGCAGTTGATGAATTGATCCAGGGTTTGACAGGTTTTCGCGGCCCAGGCGGCATGGCGCAAAACCGCATTCGCCGATTCGACCGTGTGGAGGACCGCTCCACGACGTGCCGACCAGTTCCGACCTGCCCTGTTTGTGGAACCGAGGCCATCTGGGGCCGTGGTGACGTGAACCCCTTTCTTGGCGTGATTGGCTGACTGTATGAAGCGTCTTTTCGCATTGATGTTGCGCAGCCTCGGCCTTCTGGACTTCAACTTCCTCGTTAAACGAGTGGCTCGACACCCGGGCAAGACCGAGATTCCTGCGGGTGAGCTGTGGCTGGTGGTGGACGGCGGGGTCAAGAAATGGGCATGCTTGGGTTGCCCAGGCGGATGCGGTGTGCAGATATCACTGTCATTGAATCCCGAACGTCGTCCACGCTGGAAAGTCGATCAAGACTTTTGGCAGCGACCTACGGTCTCCCCGTCTATTCATCAGCAGAGAATGTGCCGATGTCATTTTTGGATCCGAAGTGGGTTGATTGAGTGGTGCAAGACTGAAGTTGAATTGCCGGATGCAGCCTTGCAAACGGCTGAGGCGGGTTTCCGAACGAAGCAGCCGATCGACTCAGCGGACCCCGAACGGCAGGTTTCGGCGGCGGCCGTCACTCGACGATGAAAGCTGAGCGTCTGCAACCAGCCTGAAGCAGTCAAATGCTGCATGAATTCGCAAGACAGCAATTGGCCGAGAGCGCCGCTTCCGTCGAACTCCACAAAGCTGCCATTGAGGGCGGCTACCCCTGCACTGGGGCGTGCCGCTCCCATCGCTCAATTCAGATCTCTGTCTGCTCGGAGATCTCAAGGGCGTCGTCGACTTCGATACCCAGGTACCTCACCGTGGACTCAAGTTTGGAATGGCCGAGCAGCAACTGCACTGCTCGCAGGTTCTTGGTCCGGCGATAGATCAAAGTTGCCTTGGTCCTGCGCATCGAGTGGGTCCCGTACTCAGATCGATCCAACCCAAGTTCGTCCACCCAGTGCCCAAGAATCCGGGCGTACTGCCTGGTTCCCAAATGTGGTGACTCGTGAAGTCGGCTGGGGAAGAGAAAGTCATCTGACTTCAGCTCTGCCTTCTTGATCCAGGCTTGCAGGGCTTCCCGGGTGACTCCAGTGATCTCGAACTGGACCGGTCGTTTGGTCTTGTGCTGCATGACGATGGCCCGCGTAGCCACTTGGTCACCATGGGTCACGTCACGCACTTTGAGTGCAACGAGATCGCATCCGCGAAGTTTGCTGTCAATGCCGAGGTTGAACAGCGCGAGTTCACGAACCCGCCCTTCCATCTGAAGGCGTACGCGCAGCGCCCAGATGTCTTTCACCTTGAAGGGTGCCTTCTGCCCAACAATCTTGCCTTTGTTCCACGGCTCGTGATGTGCGGTTTGGCCTTCGGTATCCATGATGATCTCCTATCGAGTTGAGGGCTCGACAGGATGCGCTTCAAGGCGCTGAGACACCAGCCTAGCGATGCTGCAAGGAAGTCGGGCTACGACAACGAAGGGCAGCTTCCAGACACGTTGCCAGATTCACGCTCTCGGCCAGAAGCGGACGGAGGCCTCGATCACCTGAAGCAGTCAGTCCACAAGCCTCACGATCCAGGCTTGGTGCACCCGCAGACTCAGTGGCCGTGCCGATGGTGCGCGTCCGGGAAGTGTGCGTGCGCGTGGGTCAGGGGTTCGTGCCGATGGGGATGTGAGTGGCGGCCAGCGACGGTACCCTCTGCGTGCTCGTGCTGGTGGTGCTCGTCGTGCTCGTGCTCATGGTCATGCTCCTCGGCATGGTGGGCATGCGCGTGGTCATGACGCTCGGTCAGATGCAGCCACACCCCAGCGGCCATCAAGGCACCCGCCAACAGCAGACCCGGCGTGACCGGCTCGCCAAGCCAAGCCACCGCAAGCGCTGCGCCAAAGAAGGGTGCCACCGAAAAGTACGCTCCCGTGCGGGCGGTACCCAGGTACCGCAGCGCCACCACGAACAGGGTCAGGCTGATGCCGTAGGCCCCGAGTCCGAGCAGCAACGCACCGGCCAGCCACGGCACTGGCGGCAAGGACGCGCCGACGGCCAGTCCGAGTGCCAGGTTCACGCTGCCCGCGACAAGCCCCTTGATCGACGCAATCCACGTCGCCTCGGCGAGCGCCACCTTGCGGGTCAGGTTATTGTCCACCGCCCAGGCCGCGCAGGCGCCCAGCACGGCCAGCGCAGGCCAGGCCTCGCCGATGCGCGCCTCGCCGGGCCAGCTCAACACCAGCGCGCCGGCGACGATGGCCACCATCCCGAGTGCAATGCGCCGATCGAAGTTCTCCTTGAAGACAGACCACGCCAGCAAGGCCGTGAACACGCCCTCTGCATTCAACAGCAAGGATGCGCCCGACGCGGGCATGCGCGACAAGCCGAACATCAGCAACAGCGGGCCTACGACCCCGCCCGCGACCACAGCGCAGGCGAGCCAGCCCCGTTGATTGGCTGCTAGCTTCACCGGTTCAGCGCGCGTGAAAAGGCGCCACAGCGCCAGCCCGACGCCGGAGCCCAGGTACAACAGTCCCGCGAGCAGCCAGGGATCCACGGTGCCCAGCAGCTGCTTGGCCATCGGCGTGCCGGCGCCAAACAGCGCCGCAGCCGCCAGCGCTGCGGCGACACCCGGATGAAACAAGGAGCTTCGGATCGTGGGGGTCACGGTGGTGTCAGGTGTCGGGATGCGTTCGCGTCAACGCCGGAGGTCGAGATCGGCCACGAGTTTCGACGCCTGCGCCCGCGATTTGACCTCATCGGTCTGAGCGGCCTCCCAGCTGAAGCTCGTTCCCCAGGTCCAACCCGAACCAATGAGTTCGACGACGCGCAGGTCACCGGCTCGTCCCTGGACACTGATGTCCACGCTTCGGCCCTCCCATTGCGCCGACAGGCGGTGTTCGCCCGGCTTCAGGCGCAGGCGGGCCAGAGACTCGGGAATGGTTGCGATGCTGGCCGCGCCGTCCACCGTCACGGGCACCATCAGGCTGGCATCCGCCCAGCGGCGGCGCAGCACGTACACGGTCAGGGACGCCGGATCGGCCTCGAAGCGCTTGGCATCGGCTTCGACGGCATCGGTCGGAACCGCCGTCGGTGTGCAGGTCAGTTTGGGGCGGTAGCTCTTGCCGATGCGATAGCAGTAGGTGCCGTCGGCATTGACCGGGCGGAGGGGCTTCGTCATGCAACCGGACAGGGGCACGAGGCCCGCTGCCGCCAGGCCGATCAGCAGGGTCCTGCGCTGGGGGAGTTGGGCTTTGCTCATGTTCGAGCCCGCCCTACTTCAGCGCAAACCGCACGGTTCCTGACGGCTTGCCGGCGATCGTGACGATGGCGACCACCTTGGTGCCAGGGCCCACCTTGAAGCTGCCCGTGGCCTCCAGCTTGTCGCCGGCCGGCTTGAGTTCGACCTCCTGCTTCTCGGTGCCGCTGAGCAGTGTCAGCTTGGCGCTGGCCTTGGACACGTCGACCGGCTTGCCGTGGTCACGCAGGTGCAACTGGATCGCAGCCGGCTTGGCGACCAGTTCGTAGTCCATGTCCTTGGCCTCGGTGACCACGCCGCCATGCTTGGGGCTGTGATCGTGTGCGCCTCCGGCATGGGCGGCGCTGGCCAAGGCGAGAGCGATGACGGCGGCAGCGTAGAGCTTGGCTTTCATGAGTTTCCTTTCAGTGGAGTGGGAACAGGGAATCGTTGAGATCGCGCTCACAGCGCTTCGGCGTCCTTGGCATCCATGAGCTTCTCTGCCGGCTTGCGGCCGAACAGCCAGAACATGGCGGGCGTGAGGAAGGTGTCGAGCAGGGTCGAGCTGATGAGCCCGGAGAAGATCACCACGGCTACCGGGTGCAGCACCTCTGTGCCGGGACGTTCGGCCTCGAACAGCAGCGGTGCCAGCGCAAAGGCCGTGACCAGCGCCGTCATCAGCACCGGGCTCAGCCGCTCCAGCGAGCCGCGCACGATCATCTTCTGGTCGAAGTGCTCGCCCTCGAAGCGCATCAGGTTGATGTAGTGGCTGACCTTCAGGATGCCGTTGCGCACCGAGATGCCGGCCAGCGTGACGAAGCCGACCATGGCGGCCACGCTGAGCGGTTGGCCCGACAACCACAGCCCGATCACCGCGCCCACCAGTGCCAGCGGGATGTTCACCATGATCAAAGCCGAGAGCACGGCGCTCTGGTAGCGCGTGTACAGCACCACGAACATCAGCGTCAGCGACACGATGGACAGCAATCCGATCAGTCGCGATGCTTCCTCCTGCGCCTGAAACTGCCCACCCAGCGTGATGAACATGCCCTCGGGCAGCTTCGTCTCGGCGGCCACCTTGCGGATGTCGGCCACGATCTCCGACAGCGGCCGGCCCGAGGCGTTGGCCGACAGCACGATGCGCCGTTTGCCGTCGTCGCGGCTGATCTGGTTGGGGCCGTCGCTGTCTTCGACGCTCGCCACCTTCGACAGCGGGATCCGCCCGCTGGGGGTCTCGATGAGGATCTGGCTCAAACCCTCGATCGAACGCGCCGACTCCGGCAGCCGCACCACGAGCGCAAAGCGGCGGTTGCCCTCGACGATCTGCGCCACTCGCTCACCTTCCACCAGGCCCTGCAGCGTGGCCAGAATCTGCGGCGCCGGCACGCCATACTGCGCCGCGGCCGCGTAGTCCACGCGCACCTTGATCTGTGGCGCGAGCACCTGCTTCTCGATCTGCAGGTCAGCAATGCCCGGGATGGTGGCCAGCTTGGCACGCAGTGCATCAGCCTGGCCGCGCAGGGCGTCCAGGTCTTCGCCGTAGATCTTGATCGCGATCTGCGAGCGCACACCCGAGAGCATGTGGTCGATGCGGTGCGAGATTGGTTGGCCGACCTCGATGGCAGCAGGCAGGTTGACCAGTCGACTGCGGATGTCGGCCCGGACCTCGTCCATGGTGCGCGTCAGCTGCTCCGCTGGAACGATGCCGACATCGAGCTCGCTGACGTGCACACCCTCGGCGTGTTCGTCGAGTTCAGCCCGACCGCTGCGCCGGCCGACGTGCGTGACCTCCGGCACTTGCGAGATCAGCACCTCGGCCTGCCGCGCCAACGCCGAGCTCTCGGTGAGCGTGACACCGGGGTTCAGGCGGATGCCCACCAGCAATGTGCCTTCGTTGAAGGGCGGCAGGAAGGTCGTGGGGAAGAAGGGCACGGCGGCACCCGCCACCAGCACCGCCATGCCGGCGGCTGTCAGGGCAGCCTTGGGGCGGTTCAGCACCGCCTGCAGGCCGCCGCGGTAGCGCTTCTTCAACCAGGCCAGGGCGCGCGTGTCACCGTGGTCCAGCGTCTTCAGGCGGGGCAGCAGGTAGTAGCTGAGCACCGGCGTCACCGTCACCGACACCAGCAGCGACGCCAGCGTCGAGGCGATGAAGGCCACGCCCAGCGGCACGAACAGCCGCCCTTCAATGCCTGGCAGCGCGAACAGCGGCAGGAACACCAGCACGATGATGACGGTGGCGTACAGGATGCCCGAACGCACCTCCATGGAGGCCTTGGCCACCAGCTGCAGCGGGTGCAGGCGGTGCTGTGGGTGGCGCGCCCGGTCCTCCTTCAGCCGGCGCAGGATGTTTTCCACATCCACCACGGCGTCGTCCACCAGGCCGCCGATGGCGATCGCCAGGCCACCCAGCGTCATCGTGTTGATCGACAGGCCGAAGTAGCGGAAGACCAGCGCGGTGATGAAGATCGACACCGGGATCGCCGTCAGCGCGATCACGGTGGGCCGGACCGTGCCGAGGAAGAAGAACAGGATCACCGCGACGAAAACCGACGCGCCGATCAGCTTGCCTTGCAGCGTGGTGATCGAGGCCTCGATGAAGCTGGCCTGCCGGAACGTCACGCGCGGTGCTTCCATGCCCGCGGGTAGCGAAGCCTTCAGCCCTGTGAGCGCTTCTTCGATGGTGCGCGTGAGCGCGATGGTGTCGGCGGTGGGCTGCTTCTGGATGCCCAGGATGACCGCCGGCTTGCCTTCGAAGCCGCCCTCGCCGCGCTTGATGGCCGCGGCGAAAGTCACCTCGGCGATCTGCCGCAGCAGGATCGCTTGACCACGGTTGCTGCCCACGGCCAGGTTGCTCAGGTCTTCCAGCCGCGAGGTGCGGCCCAGGTGGCGGATGAGGTACTCGCGCCCGTTGAGCTCCAGGAAGCCGCCTGAGGTGTTGGCCGAGAAGCCGCGCAGCGCCGCCTCCAGCTGGTCGTGCGTGATACCGAGTTCGGCCATGCGTGCCGTGTTCGGCTGCACCTGGAACTGCCGCACCTCGCCGCCGATGGGGATGACCTGCGCGACGCCGGGCACCGCCAGCAGCCGGGGCCGAAGCACCCAGTCGGCGTACTCGCGCACGGCCATCGGGCTGATCTTCTTCTCGTCGACCGGTATCGCGATCTGCATGATCTCGCCCATGATCGAGCTGATCGGCCCCATGCGCGGCACCAGGCCTTCGGGCAGGCCTTCTTCCATCGCCGACAAGCGCTCGGCGACCAGCTGGCGGGCGCGATAGATGTCCACGCTCCAGTCGAAGGTAACGTAGAGGAAGGACAGGCCAGCCGACGAGGTGGAGCGCACGCTCTCCACACCCGGCAGGCCGTTCATCGTCGTCTCCAGCGGGAAGGTGATCAGCTGCTCCACCTCTTCGGCGGCCATGCCGCCGGCCTCGGTCATGATCGTGACCGTGGGCTTGTTGAGGTCGGGGAACACGTCCACCGGCGTGCGCGTCAGCGTGAACGCGCCATAGACCATCAGCACGACGGCCGCGATCAGCACCAGCAGCCTGTTGGCCAGGCTGTTTTCGAGTAGCCACTTGAACATGTCAGCGCACCTGGTTGATCAAGGTGGCGCCTTGTGTCGCGACACGGTCACCGGGTTCGAGCCCGGAGGTGACTGCGGCGTTGACACCGTCCAGGGGCTCGGTGGTGACGGTTCGGGGTTCGAAGCGTTCCGGCGCCGTCTTCACCCAGACCACCGTCTGGTTGGCCGGGTTCTTCATCAGCGCGGCCACTGGCAGCGGGATGCCCTTGACCTTGTCCTTCGTCTGCACGAACACGCGCACCGGCTGGCCGACGGCCAGCTGGTTGAGTGCAGCGCCTTGGGCGCGGAAGGCCAGGGGCAGCGCCTGCTCACGCAGGCTGCGCGAGGCCCCGATGAAGCTGAGCGGCACACGTTGGTTGCCCAGGGCCATCGTCGCGGTGCCGACGTTGGCAGCGATGGTGGCATCAAAGGCCAATGCCTCGATGCGCAGGCGCGAGGGATCAACGATCTCGAAGACGAGTTCGCGTGCATCCACCACCTGGCCGGCCACGACGTTGGCCGAGGCGATCACGCCCGATACGGGCGCCAGCAGCGCCTCGCGCGTGGACAAGCCACCACCCACCGCTGCGATCCGCGCCGACAGGCTGGCGGCTTCGCTCTCGGCGGCTTCGATCTCCTTGCGCGGCACGGTGTCGGCCAGTTCCTGCAGACGCGCGATGCGCTTGTCGACAAGGGCCTTCGCGGCACGCAGCTCGGCGAGCTGCGCGGTCTGGTTGGAGCGCTCGATGGGCGCCGCCGATGGCACGACGTAGGCGAGCACCTCGCCCTTGCGCACCGTCTGCCCGGGGTTGGGCAAGCCACGCGGCCCGGGTTCGATGCGGCCCGCGTTCAGCGGCTGCACCTTGCCACCGGCGTTCGGGTCCATCAGCACCTTGGCGCCCAGTTCCACCGTGCGGGGCAGTTCGGCCGCTTCGGTGACGACGGTTCGCACACCCAGCTGGCGCTGCGCGGGCTTGGGCAGGAAGACGCTGCCATCAGGCTGTCGCTGCGGTCCGTTGGCGCTGGGCGCGGCGGGGGCGTCGCCGTGGTCGTGGCCTGGGCCGGCATGGGCGGAGCCCAGCCCTGTGAGGGCGATCAGCAGCCCCAAGCTGGAGGCGATCAGGGTGCGCTTCATGCTGCAGCTCCTGCGCGGGCGCTGCGCGCATTCATCACACGACGTCCGCCCCATCCGAGCAACGCCAGTGCGGCGATGCCGGCCGCCGCCCATCCCGCGTATTCCGTCCACGAGTGCGCGTGTGCAGCCTCCTCGGTGTGCGCCGCCTCGTGGAGGTCGAGTTCACCTGCCAGCAGGTCGGCCTCGTTGCCGGCGGTCACCGTGGCGGTCACCGGCAAAACGCCGGCTTTGGGGGCCTCGGGCAGCACGACCTCGTATTCGTCGTCGCCATGCTTCTCAGCCTTGAACTTGGCCCCGCCGATCTCGAGCTCGATCTGCGCGCCGCGCACGGGGCTGTTGTCGGCAAAGCGATCGAGGTACAGCGTGATCTGCTTGCCGCTGAGCACGCCGACGAGTTCGAAGGTCTCGGACACGGCCGAGAAGCGCGGCAGCGCCTGGCCGACGGCCGCGGGCGCCGCGTCACCGTGGTCGTGGCCTGGGCCGGCCCAGGCCGGGGATGCAGCAAGGATGGCCGCAGCACACAGTGCAGCCGGGAGATTCGGGAAGTTCATGGGGATGTCCTGAAGGATTCGTTGAATGGCGTCACGGGCGGTTACTGGGGCAGAAGGCCCAGGGCCTGGCGCCACGCAGAGATCGCCGAAGCGAGCTCGATGCGGGTGCGTGCGGCCTGGCGCTCTGCCTCGGCGGCTTCGGCCTCAATGCGCAGGCGTGTCGGCAGATCGGTTTCGCCCAGCCGGAAGGACTTGTCGAAGAAGTCGCGCGACTCGCGGGCCAGTTGCGCGCGCCGTTCGGCGGCCATCAGCTGCGTGCGCGAGGCCTCGACCCGCGCGCGCGCCGCTTCCCGTTCTGCAGCGAGCCGCTCACGTTCCAGGGCCAGCAGGGCCTGGATCTCGGCAGCTTCGGCGCGTGCGTTGGCGCTGCGGGCATCGAAACGCGGGCCGGCGCCGAAAGGGATGCGGATGCCAAGCGTGATGGTCTGCTGGGACGCGTCTCCGCGCGCACCGCGGTCGCGCGTGGTCGTCAGCGTCAGCTCAGGGTTGGCGCGAGACTGGGTGGCAGTGAGTTCGACGGAACGCTGCGCCATGGCGGCACGGTCCTTGAGCTCTTGCAGAGCAGCATGCGCTTCGGTTTCAGTTGCCGTGGTGCCGGGGTCCGGCTCTGCCGGCGTGTCGTCAGCACCCGACAAGGCCGGGGCGACGCCAGCCAGTGCTCGCATATGCTGACGAGCCGCCGCAAGGCCTGCTTCAGCTTGCGCAACAGCAGCCTCTCCGCTGGCCACCGCGCCCTCGGCCTGGTGCTGATCGGCGCGGGCCAGATCGCCGGCCTTCGCACGCCGGGCCACGTCGGCGGCGATCAGGCGGGTGCTGTCGAGCTGCGCGCGGGCCGTGGCCACCTCGATGCGCGCACGCTGCCACTGCCACCATGCATCGCGCACCGCGGCAGCCACGCGCAGTTGCGCTGCGTGGGCCCGGCTTTCGAGGGCTGCACCCTCGGCGTCGGCCAGCGCTGCGCTGCGGCCACGTTCACCGGGCAGCCACAGCGGCACGGCGATGCCAACTTCGAGTTCACGCGCGCCCTGGTTGCTGCCCAGGCGGTCGGTCCTGTTCGAGACTTCCAGTGCCGCCGGCTCCGGCGTCCAGGCCTTGGCGGCTGTCTGCTTGGCGCGGGTGGCGTCACGTCGCGCCTGCAGCGCCATCGCCTCAGGCTGGCGTGACCAGGCAGCGTCGAATGCCTGTCGCAGATTCAACGGGCTTGCAGCGGCTTCCGTGCTGCCTGCTGCGGGCGCCACAGCGGCATTTGCGGCATCCGCAGCTGCCTGCGCCACCACGGCCGTGCCGCACAGGGTCGCAGCGCCCGCCACACTGGCGCGCAACAGCCAGACCTTCGTTCGAGTTCGATTTCTCATCCAATGCTCCAGTGTTGAAAACAACCCACGGGAGATCGGCAAGCGGCGACCAACAGGTCGCGCCGTGCCCGACGGCGCCGCGGGCTGCGGCGCGCACTCAGGCGCGAACGGGCGTCAGAAAGGGAAGAGACCCGCCTCGCCGATCAGGCGAGGGGCAGCCACTGAGGGCGTTCGGGTCGGGTCGGTGCGTGTGCACCACCCGTTTTGTCGACGGTGACGCTGGGCAGCGCGGTCGAAAGCGCACCCGGCAGACCCATAGGCAATGTCAGCATCGCGCTGCAGGTGCCGTGGCAGTGACCGCAGTCCAGGTCCATGGCGCTTGGCGCCTTGTCGCCGTTCGCGCCACCGACCTCGTCCGGGGACGAGGTCAGATCTGCACCCGCATCAACAGCCGGCCCGGCATCGCTGCCGGCGTCGGCGTGGTGCTCATGGTCATGGTCATGGTGACCAAAGTGTCCCGTGCTCGCCTGACTCTCATGCCCGCAATAAGTCGCCACCGCTGCCCAGCTGAACTGGAGCGGAAGCATGGTGAGCAGGAAAATGGCGAGGAAGCGACGCACCACCGAGAGTATAGCTGCTACAGGGTTTGTCCAGGCGCATGCAAGGCGAGCAGGTCGTGGGGTTTCACCACTTTGACTCGCGGATGCGGGCGACGTTGCGGTTCATCGCATGGCGGATGACGCGCCGGTACAGCCAGCGTTTGAGGCCGGAGAGATTGGAGCCGTGGCGCGCGTAAAAGGCATCCGGGCTGTCGAAAACACCGAAGTCGTCGGCGATGCCTTCCTTCTGGATGTAGGTGTCCTGGCCGCGCCATTCGACGCCGGGCGCCGACAGGTCGGCCGTGGCAGCACCGTAGCCGCAGAAGCGGCGGGCCTGCGGAAACCGGCGCTGCAGGCTGGCGAGGTAGGTCGCATCGAGGATGAAGCCTTCCAGCGCGATCCAGCGGCCTTCGAGGCTGACCTCGACCCAGCTGTGGATGATGCGTTGCGGGGCCAGCCAGTAGGCCAGTCCCGTGATTGCACCCTTCTGCAAGGTCTTGTCGATGGTGAAACCGTGGAAGCGGCAGGGGATGCCCACCGCGCGAAGCAAGGTCATCAGCAGCGTGCTTTTGGTGTTGCACTGGCCGATGCCGTCGGCCAGCACGCTGGATGCCGGCAGCTCGTCGCCCTCGTTGTAGCCGAAGGCGACCTCGTTGCGGACGAATTCGTAGGCGGCACCGATGCGGTCGTAGGGGCGCAGGGCGCGCCAGCCACGGGCGGCGACGAGCGCCTCGATGTCGGGGTGGTGGACATCCAGCAGCGGGGTCGCGGCCAGCAGGGTGTGCATTGCGTCGGACATGGTGTCGCTCCTGTCAGGCGTGCGCCGGCACGGGGCGAAGCTCAGCCCTTGCCTGCTGAATGACCGAGCGCGCGGCGGTCAGCGCCAGCACGCCCATGACTGAGGCGACCGCAAGGTCGGGCCAGCCGCTTCCGGCACCGAAGACGCCCAGCGCGGCGGCCATCACCGCCACGTTGCCGATCGCGTCGTTGCGGCTGCACAGCCACACCGAGCGCATGTTGGCGTCGCCCTCGCGCCAGGCGTAGAGCATTGCGGCGACCGACACGTTGGCCAGCAGCGCCAGGGCGCCGATGGCGCCCATCGTCACCGGCTCGGGCACGGTGCCGGAAGCGGCCGACCATGCGGCCCGTCCGAGAACGAACATACCGAAGGCGCCCATGGTCAGGCCCTTGAAGAGCGCAGCCCGAGCCCGCCAGGTCAGCGCCATGCCGAGCACAAGCAGCGAGATGCCGTAGTTGGCCGCATCGCCGAAGAAGTCCACGGCGTCGGCCAGCAGCGACACCGATCCCGAGCTCAGGCCGCCGGCCAGTTCGACCCCGAACATGGCCAGGTTGATGATCAGCGCCGCCCACAGCACGCGCCGGTAGCGCGGGCTCTGGCTGGCCGCAGGGGTGGCGCAGCCGTGGCTGCCGCAGGAGTCGCTCATGAGGGGCTTTCGAATGTCGATGCCGGCATTTGAAACCCTGTAGCGGCTCCAGAGTCAAGCGGCTATGCTGCCGAGTGTTGGGCGCCCCCCGTCATAAACGTAGAGAGCTTCGATCCATGTTCGACTTCCTTCGCGTCACCGGACTGTTCTTCGTCACCGCTGTTGCCGAAATCGTCGGGTGCTACCTGCCCTGGTTGGTGCTCACGCAAGGTCGGCCGGTCTGGTGGCTGCTGCCGGCGGCCGTATCGCTGGCGGTGTTCGCGTGGCTGTTGACGCTGCATCCCAGTGCCGCAGGCCGAACCTACGCGGCCTACGGTGGTGTGTATGTCGTCGTGGCCCTGATCTGGCTGTGGCGCGTCGACGGTGTGGTCCCGACGCGATGGGACCTTGTCGGTGGAGGCATCTGCCTGGTCGGCATGGCGATCATTGCCCTGCAGCCCAGGGCAGCAAGCTGAGGAAAGGACACGGGCATGAAGATCGGTGAACTGGCGCTGGCGGCGCAGACCCAAGTCGAGACCATCCGCTACTACGAGCGCGAAGGCCTGCTGCCGCAGGCGCCGCGCAGCGAAGGCAACTACCGCATCTACGGGCCTGAGCATGTCGAGCGGCTGGCCTTCGTGCGCCACTGCCGGTCGCTGGACATGACGCTGGACGAGATCCGTGTGCTGCTGCGGTTCAAGGACGAACCGCAAGCGGAATGTGGGGAGGTCAACGTGCTGCTCGATGAGCACATCGGTCATGTCGCCAAGCGCATCCGCGAACTTCGGCAGCTGGAGAAGCAATTGAAAAAGCTTCGGGACCAGTGCACCGGCGTTCGTGAGGCGGCAAAGTGCGGCATCCTGAACGAACTGGTGCAGGCGTCGTCAGCGACGAGCATCAGGTCGGCAAGCCCTCATGTGTCAGGGGCCCATGGCAACCGCGGGCGTCGCGCTAACAGCTCGACGCCTGAATGACCGCTCTACTACAGCACCAACGGCTCCTGAGGGTCGAGAGGACCCGTTCACACACGTTGGAAGCCGCCATTCCCGGAAGTCTCACAAGTCTCCTCCCGCCAAGTGACCGGTTCAAGTGGTAGACCGGTCTCTTGCGGTACTGACCGATGAAATCTCTGCTGTGGCACTTTGAACATGGCACGACGCCGAAGTCGAGCGGCAGCAACCAGCCTTGAACAGTCGCTCGCACTCGCTTGCCCGAGGGCGGTTGTCGGAAACCTGCCCTCTCACCCCCGCCGCACCACAAACCCCACAAACCGCGCCCCCAGCCGCTCCACCTGCCCGGCCGTCAAGGCCCACGCGGAAGCGCCCGGCGCCCGGCATTCCTGTAGCGTCCAGTGGGCCACGCCCGCATCGGCCAGCGTGTCGGCCAGGGCGAACAGGTCGTCCACGCTGAACAGGCCCGCGTGCCAGGTGGTGCGGCACTCGTAAGCCACGCCGCTGGCGAGCAGGTGGCGCAGCGATGCAAAGGCTTTGGCGCCGCTGCCGGGGGTGCGGGTGATGGCGTCGTAGGCGTGCAGCGGGCCTTTGATGTCCAGGCCCACCCAATCGAGCAGGGACAGCAGCGCCTGCAGGCGCTCGGGGTACATGCCGCCGGTGTGCAGCGCGGTTTGAAAGCCCAGGGCGCGCACTTGCGCCAGCGCGGCGGGCAAGGCGGCTTGCAGGGTGGGTTCGCCGCCGGAGAAGACGACGCCGTCGAGCAGGCCCTGGCGGCTTTGCAAGAAGGCCAGCACCTCAGGCCAGGGCACGGTGGCGGGGGTGGTGGCGTCCAGCAGTTCGGGGTTGTGGCAGTAGCCGCAGCGCCAGGGGCAGCCCTGGCCATAGAGCACGGCGGCCAAGCGGCCGGGGAAGTCGATGGTGGTGAGCGGCGTGATGCCGCCGATGCGCAGGGGGTTGCTCACTTTTCAGCAAAGAACTGGCGCTCGTTGTGTTCGCCTTGTTTTCCGATGTTGAAGCTGGCCACCGGGCGGTGGTAGCCCATCACGCGGGTCCAGACTTCGCAGGGCTGGCGCTCGGCGTCGGTGAGTTGCACGTCGGCGGCGGTGGCCAGGGCGGTGTGTTCGGTGGTGGTGTGGTGCATGCTGATCTCCTTGGGGTGGTTGAAAATGCTATTGAGTTGATAGCTGCCTGCGCTTATCCAACAAGCGCAAGGTGCCTTTTTCGCTTGAAGTTTTATCGCCCTCAGGCAGCCAGGCGCTCGCGCTTGGCCTGCAGGCGCTCTTCGTCGCATTTCGGGCAGAACGGGTGTTCGCCCTCCAGGTAGCCGTGCGTGGGGCAGATGGAGAAGGTGGGCGTGATGGTGATGTAGGGCAGGCGAAAGCGCGTGAGTGCGCGGCGCACCAGTTCGCGGCAGGCGGCGCCGCTGGAGACGCGCTCGCCCATGTACAGGTGCAGCACGGTGCCGCCGGTGTATTTGGTTTGCAGTTCTTCCTGGCGCGCCAGGGCTTCGAAGGGGTCATCCGTCCAGCCCACGGGCAGTTGCGAGGAGTTGGTGTAGTACGGCTGGCTGGCGGTGCCTGCCTGGGCGATGGCGGGCCAGCGCTTTTTGTCTTCTTTGGCAAAACGGTAGGTGGTGCCTTCGGCGGGCGTGGCTTCCAGGTTGTAGAGATGGCCGGTTTCTTCCTGGATCTGCACGATGCGCGCGCGCACATGGTCCAGCAGGCGCACGGCAAACTGGTGGCCCTGGGGGCTGGTGATGTCGTGTGCGTCGCCGGTGAAGTTGCGCACCATTTCGTTGATGCCGTTGACGCCCAGGGTGCTGAAGTGGTTGCGCAGCGTGCCCAGGTAGCGCTTGGTGTAGGGGAACAGGCCCTGGTCCATGAGCCGCTGGATGAGCTTGCGCTTGACCTCCAGGCTTTGCTTGCCCAGCTCCAGCAGGCGGTCCAGCGCGGCGTACATGCCGGCCTCGTCGCCCGCATATTGGTAGCCCAGGCGCGCGCAGTTGATGGTGACCACGCCCACGCTGCCCGTTTGCTCGGCGCTGCCAAACAGGCCGTTGCCGCGCTTGAGCAGCTCGCGCAAATCCAGCTGCAGGCGGCAGCACATGGAGCGCACCATGTTCGGCTCCAGCTCGGAGTTCACAAAGTTCTGGAAGTACGGCAGACCGTATTTGGCCGTCATCTCGAACAGGGCGGCGGCGTTCTCGCTCTCCCACGGAAAATCTTTGGTGATGTTGTACGTGGGGATGGGGAAGGTGAACACGCGCCCCTTGGCGTCGCCCGTGGTCATGACGTCGATGTAGGCGCGGTTGATGAGGTCCATCTCGGCCTGCAGCTCGCCGTAGCAGAACGGCATTTCCACGCCACCGATCACGGGCACCTGCTCGCGCAAATCCTCGGGGCAGGTCCAGTCGAAGGTGAGGTTGGTGAACGGCGTTTGCGTGCCCCAGCGTGATGGCACGTTGAGGTTGTAGATCAGCTCCTGGATGCACTGGCGCACAGCGGCGTAGTCCATGCCGTCCTTGCGCACAAAGGGCGCCATGTAGGTGTCGAAGGATGAAAACGCCTGCGCGCCCGCCCATTCGTTCTGCAGCGTGCCCAAAAAGTTGACGATCTGCCCCACGGCGGAGCTCATGTGCTTGGGCGGGCCTGCCTCGACCTTGCCGGGCACGCCGTTGAGCCCCTCGTGCAAGAGCGTGCGCAGCGACCAGCCCGCGCAGTAGCCGCTGAGCATGTCGAGGTCGTGGATGTGGATGTCGCCATTGCGGTGCGCCTCGCCAATCTCGGGCGCATACACGTGCGAGAGCCAGTAGTTGGCCGTGACCTTGCCCGCCACGTTGAGGATGAGCCCACCGAGCGAGTAGCCCTGGTTGGCGTTGGCGTTCACGCGCCAGTCGGCGCGCGTGAGGTATTCGTTGATGGAGCTTTCCACGTCCACCAGCGTCTGCTTGTCGGCACGCAGTTGGGCGCGGCGGTCGCGGTAGGCGATGTAGGCGCGGGCGGTGTGCAGGTGGTTGGCGGCAATCAGCGTGTGCTCCACCACGTCCTGGATTTGCTCGATGCTGGGCGCCTGGCCGTGAAAGCGGTGGATCAGCACCTTGCCGACCTGAGCGGCCAGCAACTGCGCCTCGTCCGCCCCGAATTCGCCCGTGGCGGCCCCGGCGCGCTCGATGGCCGAGCGGATCTTGCGCGCGTCGAACGCGGCACGTTCGCCGCTGCGCTTGAGGACCTCGCGGGGCAAGGTGGCGGTGGTGGTGAGAGGAGTCATAGCGGCCCTTTGAACACTACATTTAGTGCGCATGATAGCCATCAAACACCATAGGTAGTTTGATCAGGCACAAACCGGGGGGCCGCAGCGTTGCGGGTAGGCGGCGGGGGCATGCAGCGGCAGAGCGCCAGGAAATTGGGGTGTTTTTAGCCTCCAGCGCCCGCAAGTAGGGCGCAAGCAGCTATCAAAAACAGAGCGCCCTAGGCTGCGCTGTGGCTGGCCTGCTGGGCGGCTTGCCGGGCAAAGGCCTCGAAGGCCTCGGGCTCCAGCGGTCGGCTGTACCAGTAGCCCTGGATTTCGCCGCAGCCCAGGTCCTGCAGCAGGCGGGCCTGCTCGGCCGTTTCCACGCCCTCGGCCAGCGTGGCCATGTGCAGGCTCTGCGCCATGCGGACGATGGCCGTCACGATGGCCTGGTCGCTGGTCTGGTCGGCCAGCTCGCGCACGAACGACTGGTCGATCTTGAGCTTGTCGATGGCGTAGCGCTTGAGGTAGCTCATGGACGAGTAGCCGGTGCCGAAATCGTCCAGCGCCACGCGCAAGCCCGCCTCGTGCAGGCGCCGCAGGGTGGTTTCGGCCTGCTCGGGGTATTTCAGGGCCACGGCCTCGGTCAGCTCCACCTCCAGGCGTTGGGGCGATACATCCAGGCGGTGCAGCACCTGCAGCAGCTCGTCCACGAACTGGGGGCGCGCAAACTGCGCGGCCGACACGTTCACGGCCACCACGATGGGCGGCAGGCCCGCCGCATCCCAGGCGCGCACCTGGCGCGCCGCGGCCTCGATCACCCAGAAGTCGATGGCCAGGATGGCACCGCTCTGCTCGGCAATCGGGATGAACTCGGCCGGCGACACCGGCCCCCATTGCGGGTGGTGCCAGCGCAGCAGAGCCTCGGCCCCCACCAGCGCGCCGCTGCCCATCGCACGCTGCGGCTGGTACACCAGGCGCAGCTCGCCACGGTGCGCCGCTTCCTTGATGCTGGCGGCAATCTCCAGCGAGCGCTGGGTGTGCGCCTGCATCTCGGGCGCAAAGAAGCGCAGGCCGTTGCGCCCGTCCTGCTTGACGCGGTACATGGCCACCTCGGCGGCCGACTCCAGGGCGCTGGTGGTCTTGGCGTCGTCGGGATAGACGGCAATGCCCACCGACGCGCTCATCGACACCGCATGGCCGTGCACCTGCAGCGTGGTCTGCAACTGCGCCAGCGCCTCCTGCGCGATCAGCGCCACGGTGGCCTGGTCGGCGCCCGGCACGATGGCGGCAAAGCTGTCGCCCGAGTAGCGGGCCAGAGCGATGTGCGGCTCCAGGCTGGCACGCAGGCGGCTGGCCAGGGCCACCAGCAGCTCGTCACCCGCTGCGTGGCCCAGGGACTCGTTGACCAGCTTGAAGTTGTCCAGATCGAACCACAGCAGCGACACGCGCCCATGGCTGGCGCCCGCCCTTTCTAGGGCCTGGGTGAGCCGCTCGTCAAACGCCTTCTTGTTGAGCAGGCCGGTCAGCGTGTCGTTGTTGGACAGCGCCTGGATGCGCTCCTGGGCTTCGCGCTGCAGGGTGATGTCTTCCTTGTGCGCGACGTAGTGCGTGGCCTCGCCAAAGGCGTTGCGGATGGGATAGAGCGAGGCGCGCTCGGTGTAGAGCTGCCCGTTCTTGCGGCGGTTGATGAATTCACCCTCCCAGGGCAGGCCACTGCGCAGCTTGGCCCACATGTCTTCGTAGGTGGAGCGCGGCGTCTGGTCCGACTGCAGGATGCGGGGGTTGCGCCCCAGCACCTCGGCAGCGCTGTAGCCGCTGCTTTCGCTGAAGGCCTGGTTCACGTAAATGATCTGGGCCTGGCTGTCGGTGATGACGACGGTGTGGGGGCTTTGGCCCAGCGCTTCGGACAGGCGGTGGATCACGGCCTCCTGGCGGCGCTGGAGGGTGTGTTTCCAGATGGCTTCGGCCAGGATCTGCAGCGCCTGCACCTCCGGGGTGCCATAGTCGGTCGCCTTGCCCGCCGCACCCAACAGCATGCGCACCTTGCCGCCCTCGACCACCGGCAGGCTGATGAGCCGCCGCAGCCCGCCCTGGCTCGGCGCCGTGCCGGTCTGCGGGGCTGGCTCCAGGCTGTTGAGCACCACGGCGCGCCGCTCGTGCAGGGCACGGGCCCACAGGCCCGCCTGTTCGGCGGCAAGCGCGCACCCCGTGGCCTCCCCCGAACAAACCGCCTGGGTGGTGGTGCGCTGGTCGTCCTGCACGAAGTGGATACCTGCCAGGGTGCTGCCCGTCAGGCTGCGGGCATGGTCGGCCCCCCGGTGCAGAAACGTGGCCTCGTCTTCCAGCACATCGTGCTGCTGCAGGTCCAACAGCGCCGCGTTCAGGTGGGCCTCGAAGCGGATGCGCTCTTCCTTTTCGACCGTGGCGGTGATGTCGCGCGCCAGCAGCAGGTAGGTGTCTGCGCGCCCTCCGGGGGCCGACTTGCGGGCCACGGCCAATTCGAAGTGGTACGGCCCATCTGGCCGGTCGAGCGTGATGCGGCTGCCACGGCTGGTGCCCTGGCGCTCGGCCTCTTCCAGCGCTGCCATACATTGGGCGGCCGCCTGCGGGGGCAGCACGGTATCGAGCCGGCGGCCAATGAGGTCGGACGGGGGTGCCACCAGTTGGCTTGAGTCCTGGACATGAACCGCCAGGTACACGCCCTGACGGTCCACTTCGAACAACAGGTCGGGCAGGGTGCTGAGCGTGGCACGCTGGCCCGCCTCGGAGGCCTGCAGATCCTGGTAGGGCCTTTGCACCGTTTCGACAAACAGGCCCCGGTACAGAAAGCCGTAGGCCAACACTTTGTAGAGGTGGCCCGCGATGTTGTACACATCGTTGACGTTGGCGTAGAGCGTGAAGAAGTACTCGCTCATGGCCATGGTGAACGAGGCCAGCGCCAGCCGCTCGACGCCGGATTCGCGGGCGTCGCGCAGGCGCAGCAGGAACCCGGCCCCGGCCACAACGTAAAGCGCGATCAGCGTGTACTCAAAATTCACCTTGAAGGGTGTCAGCCCCAACCCTGGCAGGAAGGTGCGTGGCACCCACTGCGGCTGCGCCAGCAGCACGTAATGCACGGCTCCCACGAGCAGCAGCACACCCAGCAAGCCCGCATAGCGCGATGGCGGCCCTGCCGCCAGGCTCCAGCGCCGGGGCCAGAAGGCGGCACAGAGCAAGGCCACAGCAGCGAACGAGCGCGCCGCCAGCCAGAAATTGATGGCTTTTTCCGGGCCGCTGGGCGTCACATAGTCCGGCATGCCCGCGTAGGACAGGCTGTGGCTCAGGTCCAGCAGGCCCACGCCCAGCAGGCCCAGGCCCAACACCAGGGCGCGGCCGTTGGCGCGGTATTTCTGCGTGACCCAGGAGATGCCGAACACCATGCCCACCATGGCGATGGCCACCACCTCCATGGCCGTGTGCAGCGGCACATAGCCGGCCACACCCCGCGCCGCGTCCGGCGCCGGAAACACCTTCACCAACCCCAGGCTGCCCAGAAGCAGCAGGAACCAAAGCATCGACTGGCGGAACTTGGCGCGGTGGGCGGGGTGGATCATCTCCAGGGGCCTGTGGGTGAGACGTTCCGCCGCGCTGTGGGCACGCGGGGCGAGAAAACTTTGTTACACCTCGGGCCATTATAGGAACGCTCCTGTGGCGTACCTGACACGGTGCGGCGCCCCAAAAAAAGGAGCCGGCGCAAGGCCGGCTCAATACCAAGGGAGATCAGAAAATTGGATGAATATTCGGCTGTGGCGCTTATGGATAAAGCGCTAATAGCTATGAATTGAATAGCATTTGTCAGGCCACGGCGGCCAGTTCTTCGGCTTCGATGCGCGGGTAGAAGTCACGGTTTTCGCGCTGCATGCGCTCGTGCACCATGCGCAGCACGCGGTTGGCGTCGTCGCGGAAGCCCTGCTCGTCGCGGCGCACGCTCTCGGGCAGATTCCAGCGCCGGGCAAAGGCCTCGTAGGCCTGGGCGATCGGCCCCATGTCGCGCTGGTACTGCTGGCCCAGGCGCGCCAGCTCGGGGTTGTGGCCGCGCTGCAGCGCCGGGTACAGCGCCTGGTCTTCCACGGCCAGGTGCAGCTTGATGGTGGAGCTCATGCTGACGATGAGCCTTGCAATCTCGGTGGCGTTGTGCGCCACCCCAGCCTGCGCCAGACGCCGCAGGGCAGCGATGTTGCCCAGGATGTCCACGTGCTGGTGTTTGAACTTGTCGATGTTCATGGAATGCTCCGAAGAAGACTGGCCGGGAACCCACGGCTCCCGGCCGGGGGATCAGCGCTGTGCGCCGGCCAGGCTGGCGCCCGTGGGGGCCGCCGGGGCGCGCGTGCCAAACACACCGCTCACCACCTGCCAGGCCACCGCAAGGGCGCCGACGATGAAGACCATGTCACCAAAGGTGCGCACCCAGCGCAGCGTTTCCAGGAAGGGCTGCTGCAGGAATTCCTCGCTGCGCGCGTACCACAGGCCGTGCGTGACGCTGGCGTGGAACTGGAACAGGCCGATGGGCAGCAGGCTGGTGAACATCATCAGCACCAGGCCCGCGTTGAGCCACCAGAAGCCGGTCTTCATGAGGCGCTCGTTGAACACCAGCTCCGGGCGGATGTAGCGCAGCACCAGCAGCGTGAAGCCCAGCGCCAGGAAGCCGTACACCCCAAACAATGCGGCGTGCGCGTGCACCGGCGTGGTGTTGAGGCCCTGGATGTAGTAGAGCGAGATCGGCGGGTTGATCATGAAGCCGAAGACGCCCGCGCCCAGCATGTTCCAGAAGGCCACGGCGATGAAGCACATCAGCGGCCATTGGAGGTTGGCCATCCAGGGGGCCTTGTTCTTCAGGCGCCAGTGCTCCCAGGCCTCGTGGCCCAGCACGACCAGCGGCACCACTTCGAGCGCGCTGAAGGCGGCGCCCACGGCCATCACCGGCGTGGTGGTGCCGCTGAAGTACAGGTGGTGGAAGGTGCCCGGAATGCCGCCCAGCATGAACAGCGAGGCCGAGGCCAGGCTGGCCGTGGTGGCCATGCGGTAGGACACCAGGCCCAGGGTCGAGAAGATGAAGGCCAGCGCCGTGGTGGCAAAGACTTCGAAGAAGCCCTCCACCCACAGGTGCACCACCCACCAGCGCCAGTACTCCATCACCGACAGGTGCGTGCGCTCGCCATAGAACAGGCCCGAGCCGTAGAACAGGCCGATGGCCACGATGGAGAAGGTCAGCAGCGCCAGCAGGTTCTTGTCCTGGCCGCTGGGCGCGAGCAATGCGGGGAACACGCCGCGCGCCATCAGCACCAGCCAGAAGGCGATGCCGGCGAACTTGCCGATCTGCCACAGGCGGCCCAGGTCCACGTATTCATAGCCCTGGTGGCCGAGCCAGAAGTTCCACTCGGGCGGCATGATCTGCGCAATGGCCAGGTAGTTGCCGATGAACGAGCCCGCCACCACCACGAACAGCGCCCAGAACAACACATCGACGCCGAGCTTCTGGTACTTGGGGTCCTTGCCGCCGTTGATGAGCGGCGCCAGGAACAGGCCCGCGGCGAGGAAGCCGGTGGCGATCCAGAACAGCGCGCTCTGGATGTGCCAGGTGCGCACCAGCGCGTAGGGGAACCACTGCGACACGTCGATGCCGTAGAACTGCTGGCCTTCCACCGTGTAGTGCGCGGTGAAGCCGCCCAGCATGACCTGGAAGATGAACAGCGCCACCACCAGCACCAGGTACTTGCCCAGCGCACGCTGCGAGGGCGTGAGCGGCACGCGCGTGAGCGGGTCCAGCAGCGGGGGCGTGGGATCGGCCTCGTCGTGCTTGCCCAGGAAGGCCCAGGCCCAGACCAGGAAGCCCACACCGGCAATCATCAGCACCACGCTGGCGATGGACCAGATCATGTTCTCCGCCGTGGGCGTGTTGCCGATCAGCGGCTCGTGCGGCCAGTTGTTGGTGTAGGTGGCACCGGTGCCGCCGCCCACATCGGCCGGGCGCTCGGTGGCGGCGGCCCAGGCGGTCCAGAAGAAGAAGCCGGCCATCTGCGCGCGCCGCTCGGCGCTGGGCAGGGTGTTTTCCTTCATGGCGTAGCTCTCGCGCGTCTTCTGGTACTGCGGCGCGTCGCTGAACAGCTGGCTGTAGTACTCCACGTTGCGCGCAATGGCCTGCTCGCGCAGCTTGGACACCGTCATGGTTCCGGTGGCGGCGTCGAAGGTGTTGGTGCGGTATTCCTTTTTCAGGCGCGCACGCAGCACGGCCTGGCCGTCGGCGTCGAGCTGCTCGAAGGGCTTGCCGTACTCCTGCTGCGCGGCCAGTTCCAGCCAGGCCAGCAGCTCACGGTGCAGCCAGTCGGCCGTCCAGTCGGGCGCCTGGTAGGCGCCGTGGCCCCAGATGGAGCCCAGTTGCATGCCACCCACGGATTGCCAGGCGGTCTGGCCGTCGAGAATGCCCTCTTGCGTGTAGAGCACACGGCCGTCCTCGGTTTGCACCTGTTGCGGGATGGGCGGCGCGGTGCGATAGACCTCCACGCCGTAATAGCCCAGCAGGCTGAAGCAGACGATCATCACGCCGATCAGCGTGAACCAGTGTTTGCGGTAGTTACCCATGGGTCACCTCCATCCAGCCCAGGGCGCGTGGGACGCGGTGTGCCGAGGGTTGCCCGGTGCGCCCCCTCAGGCGCGGGAATGCAAGGGTGTTGTGCATAGATGTGTCGCTTGCAAAAGTGAATGACGAATGAACATTTGCACAGACCGGGCCAGCTTTCCACGCACGCAAAATCAAGGGTTTACACCGATGAAGGGTTAATTTCACCATCACCCAATAGGGTGTTTGCTACCATGACAGGGTAATGAATACCCACGACGACGACCCCTGGCTGGTGGATCTGACCACCGAGCTGCCCTCCAACCTGCGCCTGCAGCGCCTGATCGGTGGCCTGCGCGCGCATTTCTGCTGCGGCGCCGTGGCGCTGCTGCGGCTGGAGGAAGGCCACCTGCGGCCCGTGGTGGTGGACGGGCTGGTGAGCGAATCGCTGGGGCGGCGCTTTGCCGTGCACCAGCACCCCCGGCTGGCGGCCATTCTGGCGCGCGGCGAAGTCACCGTGTTTGACAACGACAGCCAGCTCCCCGACCCCTACGACGGCCTGCTCGACACCCTGGTGGGTGAGCCGCTGCCCGTGCACGATTGCATGGGCGTGGCACTGCGCGTGGACGGGCGGCCCTGGGGCGTGCTCACGCTGGACGCGCTGCAGACCGGCACCTTCGACGCCGCCGCCCGCGCCACGCTGGCCCGCTGCGCCGTGCATGTGGAGGCGGCCGTGCGCGTCACCCGGCTGGAGCAGCAGGTCCACGCGCTGAGCCGCGCCTCCAGCCAGCACCTGGGCGAGCCCGCCGACGAGCAGCACCTGCGCGCCGCGCTGGACGACAGCGAAATCCTGGGCCAGAGCGAAGCCCTGCTGCGCCTGCAGGAGGAGGTCAAGGTGGTGGCCGGCTCCGACCTGCCCGTGCTGCTGCTGGGCGAAACCGGCGTGGGCAAGGAGCTGTTTGCGCGCTTCCTGCACCGCCACTCGCCGCGCCGGGGCAAGCCGCTGGTGCATGTGAACTGCGCAGCCCTGCCCGAATCGCTGGCCGAGAGCGAGCTCTTCGGCCACCGCCGGGGCGCGTTCTCGGGCGCGGTGACCGACCGGCCAGGCCGCTTTGAGGCCGCCGAGGGCGGCACGCTGTTCCTGGACGAAGTGGGCGAGCTGCCCCTGAGCGTGCAGGCCAAGCTGCTGCGCACGCTGCAGAACGGCGAAATCCAGCGCCTGGGCGCCGACGAGCCCCGGCGCGTGAACGTGCGCGTGGTGGCCGCCACCAACCGCAGCCTGCGCGACCATGTGCGCGACGGCAGCTTTCGCGCCGACCTGTACCACCGCCTGTCGGTCTATCCAGTGCCGATTCCGCCGCTGCGCGAGCGCGGCGACGACGTGCTGCTGCTGGCCGGGCGTTTTCTGGAGCTCAACCGCGCCCGCCTGGGCCTGCGCAGCCTGCGCCTGTCGGCCGACGCGCAAAGCGCGCTGCGCCACTACCACTGGCCCGGCAACATCCGCGAGCTGGAGCACGTGGTCAGCCGCGCCGCCCTCAAGGCCCTGAGCCGGGGCGCCAGCCGCAACGACATCGTCACGCTGGAAGCCGCCCTGCTGGACCTGGACGCGCTGCAGTCCCCCCCCACCGCGCCCCCCACGGCCGCAGCGCCCGCACCGGCAGCGCCTTTCATGCCCTTCCCGCCCACCCGGCCCATGCCCCTGCGCGAAGCGCTGGACACCTGCCAGCGCCAGGCCATCGAAGCCGCCCTGGCGCGCCACCGCGGCCAATGGGCCCGTGCCGCGCGCGAGCTGGAAATCGACCCCAGCAACCTGCACAAACTGGCCAAGCGGCTGGGGATGAAGGCATGATGCTGCTATTTTGATAGCTATTCGCGCTTATCCAATAAGCGCCAGAGGCCAAAAATACTTAAAAACCACCCCATGATCGACCACCTCCACCTGCGCCACATCAAGGCCTGGCACGACAGCGGGCCGGTGCGGCTGGCGCCCGTCACCATGCTGCTGGGCAGCAACTCGTCGGGCAAGTCCACGCTGCTGCAAAGCCTGCTGCTGCTCAAGCAGACCGTGGCCGCGCCCGACCGCACCGTGCACCTGCACCTGGGCCACAGCGACGCGGGCGACCCGGTGCAGCTCGGCAGCTTTGCCGACCTGCTCTCGCAGGGCGTGGCCGCGCCGCGCCACTGCAGCATGGCGCTGGGCTTTGCGCGGCCCGAGGGCGAGCGCGTGCGCCAGGGCTACTTTGCCTGCACCTACGGCCAGACCGCCCAGGGCGCCGTGGCCGTGCAGGCGCTGGAGCTGGCCACCGTGGCGCGGCGCTTTCGGGCGCTGCGGCGCACGCGCGGCGCCTACGCGCTGTATGTGGACGACGAGGCCCGCCCCCGTGGCACCAGCCCGCTGTACGCACCCGAGCGCTCCATCGCCCTGCCCGCCCCCGCGCTGGCGCTGCTGGGGGCCGACGCGCAGCACGCGCAGGACCTGAGCCTGGCACTGCGCCATGCGCTGGAATCCATCGTCCACCTCGGCCCACTGCGCCGCCTGCCCGCGCGCGACCACGCCTGGACTGGCGCCCCGCCCGGCGACCTGGGCAGCGACGGCCAGCAGGCCATCAACGCACTGCTGGCCAGCGCCCTGCTGCGCACCGACACCCAGGGCCAGGTGCTGCACAAGGTGGCGCACTGGCTGGCGCGCATGGGCATGGCCGAACAGCTCAGCGTGCGCCCCGTGGGCCGCACCGGCCGCTACGAACTGCTGGTGCACCACGACGGCGTGGCTGCCAACCTGCGCGATGTTGGCGTGGGTGTGGCCCAGGTGCTGCCGGTGCTGGCCGTGGCCTACTGCGCCCCGCCGGGCAGCACCATCCTGGTGGAAGAACCCGAAATCCACCTGCACCCCCAGGCCCAGGCCGTGCTGGCCGAGGTGTTTGCCGAGGTGAGCCAGCAGCGCCAGGTGCAGTTTCTCGTCGAGACCCATTCCGAACACCTGTTCCGCCGCATGCAGACCCTGATCGCCCGGCGCCAGACCAGCACCAGCCACTGCCGCATGCTGTTTGTGCAACGCCAGGGCGCGCAGGCCGTGCTCGTGCCGCTGGAGGTGGACGAGTTTGGCGCCGTGCGCAACTGGCCGCCCCAGTTCTTTGGCGACGCCATGGGCGAAGCCCGCGAACAGGCCCGCGCCCGCGCCCAACGGCTACGAGAAGATAAGTGACAACCCCCTGTGGCGCTTCGCGCCTTCCCCCTTCTCTTGCAGCGCTGCGCGCTGCGGAAGGGGGACGCCACCAGCGCCTGAACTTTGAGGTACTGGCGGCCCTTGCGCGGTGGCCGCTGGCCTGGCCGCGCCCATGGCATGCAACACAGACACTCTGCGCGGAAAGGAACCATTGAGATGCAGGCCCGCCTGGTGGACACCAATGTGCTCATCGTGGCCAGCGCGGCCGACGCTGGCTCGCCCTTCCGTGCTGAATCCACCCCCATCGAAGAAGCAGCCCTGCGCCAGCAGGTGCTGGACTGGCTCGAAGCCTTTGAGACCGACGCCACGCGCCATGCCGTGCTCGACGTGGACTGGCATGTCTGCGGCGAATACCGCCACAAGCTCACCGAACAGGACTACGGCTGGCTGGCCATGATGCACAAGATGGACCGTGGCGAGGTCGTCTGGGTCGATGTGCTGCTCGACAAGAACGGCAACGCCGTGCTGCCGCCCGAGCTGACCGAGGCTGTGACCGACCTGGCCGACCGCAAGATGGTGGCCGCTGCCCTGGCGGCCCTGGACGCAGGTCACGCCACACAAATCACCAACGCCAGCGACACCGACTGGATCGACTGCCAACAGGCCCTGCACGCCGTGGGGCTGGAGGTGGAGAACCTGCTCCCCGACTGGCTGCAAGGCCGCTGGCGCCAGAAACACCCGCCCCAGCGGCGCGCAAAATAGGGCTCTTATGTCTGAAGATTTTTTCCGCTTCCCCCACACCCCGCACATCGCCTGGCTGGCCACGGGCGAGCCGCGCGACGACAAGGTGCTCTCCCGCGCCGAGGCCGAGGAATTGCTCAGCGGCCCCGTGGTGCTGGAAGAAAAGCTCGACGGCGCCAACCTGGGCTTCTCGGTCTCGCCCGACGGTGTGCTGCGCGCCCAGAACCGCGGCCAGTACCTGCCCCAGCCGTTCCACGGCCAGTTCGCCCGCCTGGGCCCCTGGCTGGCCGCGCACGAGGACAAGCTGTTCGACGCGCTGGGCACGCACCTGGTGGCCTTTGGCGAATGGTGCGCCGCGCGCCACTCGCTCGACTACGCCACCCTGCCCGACTGGTGGATGCTGTTCGACGTGTACGACCGGCAGGAGCAGCGTTTCTGGAGCACCACGCGCCGCAACGCCTGGGCCGCCGAAATGGGCTTCAATACCGTGCCGCGCCTGTATGCCGGCGAAGTCACGCTGGACCAACTGCGCGACTGGGTGCACGCCCACGACAGCCAGTTCCGCCAGGGCCACCTCGAAGGCATCGTGGTGCGGCGCGAGAACGCCGACTGGCTGGAGAACCGCGCCAAACTGGTGCGCGCGGATTTCACGCAAACGATCGAAGCGCACTGGAAGAGCCGGGCGCTGGAGTGGAATCGGGTGGTCTGACAACGCACTGCGTGGACAGGTGCTCCCTGCAGCACCGCATCCCACCGGCACCGCGTTCGCCGCTGGATCAGGTGTGGTCGCGCGGGTCAGCCTGTCCCGCCGATACCGGGCGCGAGCCGAATCCGGTTGCGGCCTTCCTCCTTGGCCTGGTACATCGCCGTGTCGGCGCGGTCGATCACGGCGTTCTGGCTCTCGTCGCGCCCGTGGAAGATGGCCACACCGATGCTGGCGGTGCAGTGGTGGCCTATGGCGGGGGCCGAGGGCGCTGTCTTCAGCACATAGAGCTCGGCCAGGCAGAGGCGGATTTTGTCCGCCACGGCGACGGCCTGTTCGGTGGCCTCGCCGGGTTGCGTGCTCAGTTCGGACAGCAGCACGACAAACTCGTCACCGCCAAAGCGCGCCACGGTGTCGGCTTCGCGCACGCAGGCTTTCAGGCGCTCGGCCACTTCGATCAGCAGCAGGTCACCGACGCCATGACCGTGCAGGTCGTTGAGGGGCTTGAAGTTGTCGAGGTCGAGGAACAGCAGCGCGCCATGGCGGTGGCTGCGTTTGCTGGCCGACATGGCCTGCTCCAGGTGTTCCAACACCAGGCGGCGGTTGGCGAGGCGGGTCAGAGGGTCGTGAAAGGCAAGCTGACGCACCTGTTCTTCCAGGCGCTTGCGCTCGGTGATCTCGCGCGTGATGCCGTGGTAGCCGATGATTTCGCCCTGCGCGTTGCAGTCGGGCTTGGACTGCACCTCGCCCCAGATCAGGCGGCCGTCCTTGCAGCGGTGTTCCACCTGGAAGCGCAGGAACCCCCCGGCACTGCCGGCCGAGTCCTCGATCGCCCGGCGCCGGAGCATGCCCTTGACCAATTCCACGCCTTCTTCGGTGAACATCTCGAAAACGGGGTGCCCCACTACCTCATCGGGCCGAAAGCCCCGCAGGCGTTCGTCGGCCGGGCTGATGTAGGTGACGATGAGTTGGCTGTCCGTGCGCCAGAGCACGTCCTGGGTGTCTTCCGTCAGCAAGCGGTACAGCGCCTGGCTTTCGTCGAGCGCCTGGGTGCGCTCGGCCACCAGGGCCTGCAGGGCGCTGTTTTGCTCCTCTAGGCTTTTGAGGGGATACACCTCGCCGTCCTGCGCACTTTGGTACGGTATGGAATAGCTACAGTGCACGATCATCCACACTTCGCCTTCGCAGCGAAAGATCAGCACCAGCCGCGCCACTTCTCTCGACAGCTGGTGCCCGCCGCTGGGGAGATGGATGTGGAAGAAGGCCGTCGCCACCACCACGTCGGTGCTGAGGTCCTGCAGCGCGAGATCGAGCATTTCCATGCGGATGCGACCCGGTACCTGGGCAAAGTCCTGGCGGGTGATGCGGATCCACTCGTCACGGTTGTGGATCAGCCGGGTTCCGCTGCCGGGGTAGCCACTGAAGTTCTGGCTGAAACGCGTGGTGAGGCGGTCATCGCGCGCGGCGTACATCTCGATGTACTCGTCAATCAGTGCGCGGATCTTGCGCTGGCGATCAGGGTGCATGGTGACGAAAATCCTGGTGGTCGGGAACACCCCCGAGCGACGTCCATTGCGCGGCTAGGCAGCACACCATGATACGTCTCGTTACTCTACACCGCCACCCACCGGAACAGGGGACGCATTGCGCAGCAGCATACCCCGCAAAAACGCATTCCGCTATGCGGCATTTGTTGCCACAATGCAGGGCATGATCACCCTTCAAGACATCCAGGACGCCGCACTGCGCTTACAAGGCCAGGTGCTGGAGACGCCGTGCGTGGAATCCCGAACGCTCTCGCAGATCGTGGGCGCGCAGGTGTTCCTCAAGTTCGAGAATTTGCAGTTCACCGCCTCCTTCAAGGAGCGCGGGGCCTGCAACAAGCTGGCGCTGCTGACGCCCGAGGAGCGCGCGCACGGCGTGGTGGCCATGAGTGCGGGCAACCATGCGCAGGGCGTGGCCTACCACGCGCAGCGGCTGGGGCTGCGGGCGGTGATCGTGATGCCGCGCTTTACGCCCGGCGTGAAGGTGGAGCGCACACGCGGCTTTGGCGCCGAGGTGGTGCTGCACGGCGACACGCTGGAGGAGGCGCGCGCGCATGCCTACGCACTGGCCGATGCGCAGGGTCTGACCTTTGTGCACCCCTACGACGACGAGGCCGTGGCCGCAGGCCAGGGCACGCTGGCGCTGGAGATGCTGCAAGCCGTGCCCGACCTGGACACGCTGGTGGTGTCGGTGGGCGGTGGCGGGCTGATTGCGGGCGTGGCCACGGCAGCCAAGGCCATCAAGCCGGACATCCGCGTGGTGGGGGTGCAGACGACGCGCTTTCCCGCCATGGTGAATGCCGTGCAGGGCACGCACCATCCGCAGGGCGCTTCGACCATTGCCGAGGGCATTGCCGTGGGCACGCCGGGCAAGATCACGCAGGAAGTGGTGGCCCGCCTGGTGGACGACCTGGTGCTGGTGGACGAGGGCGACATCGAACAAGCCGTGCTGATGCTGCTGGAGATCGAGAAAACCCTGGTGGAAGGTGCAGGCGCCGTGGGCTTGGCGGCGCTGCAGCGCTACCCCGAGCGTTTTGCCGGGCACAAGGTGGGGCTGGTGCTCAGCGGCGGCAACATCGACCCGCTGCTGCTGTCGGCCATCATCGAGCGCGGCATGGTGCGCTCAGGGCGACTGGCGCGCATCCGCGTGAGTGCGCGCGATGTGCCGGGGGTGCTGGCGCGCATCACGGCGGCGCTGGCCGATGCGGGCGCCAACATCGAAGAGGTGCACCACCAGCGTGCCTTCACCACGCTGACGGCACAGAATGCCGACATCGAACTGGTGCTGCAAACGCGCAGCCACGCGCATGTGGACGAGGTGCTGGAACACCTGCGTTCGGTAGGCATGACGGCAGCGCGCATGTAGGCTGCACAGGCCGCCTGCAAGTTTTTGCCGGCAAGGCTAGAATTTTTCCCAGCCCAGCTACCAACAACATTCGGAGACCTGCCATGTCTGACACCCACGCCCACACCAGCGCCGACCTGCCGACCGACCCCGTGGAGGAGGTGGTGCCCTACATGCCCGTGGTGCTGCCGGTGGTGGGCGGCATCATGATGTTCTTGCTGGCCATGATTGCGGTCACCATGGCCTGAAGCACAATCGACGGCCCCGCAGCACAGCCCCGCTTGCGGGGCTGTGTTGTTTTTGCTTGCCGGAGATTGTCACCATGCGCCAAGGCCACGCCCTCGTTCTGTTTTCTGGTGGTCAGGATTCCACCGTCTGCCTGGCCTGGGCGCTGCAGCGCTTTGCCCGGGTCGAGACCATCGGTTTTGACTACGGCCAGCGCCACCATGTGGAGTTGCAGGCGCGCCAGGAGGTGCTGGCCGCGCTGCGCGCAGGTTTTCCGCACTGGCATGACCGCCTGGGGGACGACCACATGGTGGATCTGGCGGTGCTGGGCCAGATCAGCGACACGGCGCTGACGCGCGACACCGCCATTGCCATGGACGCGGCCGGGCTCCCCAATACCTTTGTGCCGGGGCGCAACCTGCTGTTCTTCCAGATGGCGGCGGCCGTGGGCTACCGGCGCGGGCTGCACACGCTGGTCGGCGGCATGTGCGAGACGGATTTCTCCGGCTACCCCGACTGCCGTGACGACACGCTCAAGGCGCTGCAGGTGGCTCTGTCGCTGGGCATGGGGCAGCGCTTCATCCTTGAAACGCCGCTGATGTGGCTGGACAAGGCCCAGACCTGGGCCCTGGCACACCAGCTGGGCGGCAACGCGCTGGTGGACCTGAGCGTGCGCCTGACGCACACCTGCTACCTGGGTGAGCGCGGCCACCTGCATCCCTGGGGCCACGGCTGCGGCGAATGCCCCGCCTGCACGCTGCGCCGCCAGGGGTACGAGCGCTGGATGGGCGGGTCGGTAGTCACCTTGTTGGACGCATAACCCTATGCATCTTTTGCATGATTCTTGCCCCTGTCTGACAGACAAATTTTGCGCAGCTTCATAAAATTGCCATCCCAGCCGACCTGCGGACTCCGCCATGGGGTGGCCGGTGCCACAAACACCGGTTGCCTGCCACTCTTTCCGCCCGCCGCCTGAGCCTTGGGGCCTGTCCTGGCCCTGGGAGAAAAGCCGTTTTTTCAAAGGCAGCGCCGGGCCCCTGTGCCGTGCCGTCTTGCTGAGTTTGCTGTGCCGCCACGCCCGCTTCCTTTGAAAAAACCGTTTTTCAACTTAAGGAAGCTCCCGATGAACGCACCCACCATGCAGGGCCTGAATCTCAACGCCCCTGCCTACGTCAAAAACGCCCGCCTGCTGGCCTGGGTGGCCGATATGGCCGCTCTGTGCAAGCCCGACAGCATCTATTGGTGCGACGGCTCGCAGGAAGAGTACGACCGCCTGTGCCAGCAACTGGTGGATGCAGGCACCTTCAAGAAGCTCAACCCCGCCAAGCGCCCCGGCAGCTTCCTGGCCTGGTCCGACCCATCGGATGTGGCCCGCGTCGAAGACCGCACCTACATCTGCTCGGCCAAGAAGGAAGATGCCGGCCCCACCAACAACTGGATGGACCCCGCTGAAATGCGCGCCACGCTGCAGCCGCTGTTCGACGGCTGCATGAAGGGCCGCACCATGTACGTGGTGCCCTTCAGCATGGGTCCGCTGGGCAGCCACATCGCGCACATCGGCGTGGAACTGACCGACAGCGCCTACGTGGCTGTGAACCAGCGCCTGATGACGCGCATGGGCGAGGCCGTGTACGACGTGCTGGGCGTAGAGGGCGAATTCGTGCCCTGCATGCACACCGTGGGTGCCCCCCTGGCCGCTGGAGAGAAGGACACCACGAGCTGGCCTTGCAACCCCAAGGTCAAGTACATCGTGCACTATCCCGAGACGCGCGAGATCTGGTCCTACGGCTCGGGCTACGGCGGCAACGCGCTGCTGGGCAAGAAGTGCCTGGCGCTGCGCATCGCCTCGACCATGGGCCGCGACCAGGGCTGGCTGGCCGAGCACATGCTCATCCTGGGCGTGACCAACCCCGAAGGCAAGAAGTACCACGTGGCAGCCGCCTTCCCCAGCGCCTGCGGCAAGACCAATTTCTCGATGCTGGTGCCGCCCGAGGCCGGTTTTGCAGGCTGGAAGGTCACGACCATCGGCGACGACATCGCCTGGATCAAGCCCCATGCCGACGGCAAGATGTACGCCATCAACCCCGAAGCGGGCTACTTTGGCGTGGCCCCCGGCACCAACATGCACACCAACCCCAACTGCATGCGCTCGCTGAACAAGGACGTGATCTTCACCAACGTGGCACTCACCGACGACGGCGATGTGTGGTGGGAAGGCATGGAGAAGGACACGGGCGTGGTGCCGGATCACCTGATTGACTGGCAGGGCAAGGACTGGACACCGGCCATCGCCAAGGAAACCGGCGCCAAGGCCGCGCACCCCAACTCGCGCTTCACCGTGGCTGCCACCAACAACCCCGCGCTGGACGCACAGTGGGACGACGCCAACGGCGTGGCGATCGATGCCTTCATCTTCGGCGGCCGCCGCTCGACCACCGTGCCGCTGGTGACCGAGGCCCGCACCTGGATGGAAGGCGTGTACATGGCCGCCACCATGGGTTCCGAGACCACCGCCGCCGCCTTTGGCGCCCAGGGCGTGGTGCGCCGCGACCCGTTCGCCATGCTGCCCTTCTGCGGCTACAACATGAGCGACTACTTCCAGCACTGGCTGGACATGGAGCACAAGCTCGAGGAATCCGGCCACACCCTGCCCAAGATCTTCTGCGTGAACTGGTTCCGCAAGGGTGAAGACGGCAAGTTCGTCTGGCCCGGCTACGGCGACAACATGCGCGTGCTCAAGTGGATGCTGGACCGCATCGAAGGCAAGGCCCAGGGCCAGGAAACCATGTTAGGCATTGCACCCCAGTACGCTGAAATCACCTGGACGGGTCTGGACTTCACCCCCGCCCAGTTCGCCACGGTCACCAGCATCGACAAGGCTGCCTGGGCGGAGGAGTTCAAGCTGCACGACGCCCACTTCGAGCAACTGGCCTACCACATGCCCAAGGAACTGGTAGAGACCAAGGCGGCGCTGGAACAACGCCTGGCGGCTCTGTAATCGCTCCTGGGGCCCGGTGCACAGTGCCGGGCAACCTGTCTTTCTGCCTGCTCGTTCCGGCCCGGGGCGTGCAGGCAGTTTCATTTCCCCCGGTGCGCCTGCGTGTTTGCTGCCTGGGTCTGGCCGCGTGCAGGTACCATGCCGTTCCTGGCACCTGGCCAGACCGTTCCCACGCCCTTTCCCTCCCATGAAACTCTCTTTCTCAGCTTTGTGCGCCCTGTCGCTGGCGGCGCTGTCTTCGCAGGCGCTGGCCGCCCCTCCCAGTGTTCAGGGGACGGCACGCTTCCTGGTGCTGGATGCGCAGGATGCGCCCCTGATGGGCACGACGGTTTCCGGGGTATGCGAGGCCAACCTGGGTTCCTTCTGGAACCGCGAGACGCTGGTGTCGCGCTGGTCCTGCACCACCGATGCCGACGGTGTCTGCACGGCGCCTGTCACCACGCTGGCGCAGCCCGACGGCAAGCCCGCGCCCTGCCGAGGCTCCGAACCCAGCACCATCACCGAGAAGGGCGCCAGCCCGGCGCGCAGCAGCTATCACGCGTTCTTTCCCAAGGGCGTGGCCACCAGCTACACCCTGTTGAAGAAGGGCAGTTCCTGGAAGCATGGCGAGTACGAGTTCCGCAGCATTGCCAACGAGGAAGCCTTCCAATCGCTGGCGCATCGCTTCCGCGTGGGCCTCTATGCCCAGCGCATGCAGTCGGCGCCCACACCTGACGGCAAGGGCACGGTATGGAGCACCGAAGGTGCCCACTACCAGGAGGGCAAGGATTTTCCCAACCTCACCTACCTCACGGCCCAGCGCGAAGTGGCTGGCGGCCCGGTCACCGTGCGGGTGGTGTCGCATTTGAGTTACATCGACTTTGCCTACCACCGTTACACCTCGGCCGTTTTCGACAACAAGGCAGGCGCCAGCAGTTCCGTGCGGCTGCAGCCCCTGACGGAGAAAGTGGTGTGCAACATGCGTGACCTGCTGGAGCGCAAGTGCACCCACCATGAGGCGGTGGAGTTTGTGCTCGACCCCGCACTCGCACTGCAGTTGGCGCAGTCTTACCAGGATGGCGCGCGCACGCAATGGTCGCTGCGCCTGACCTCTGCGGCCGGCCACGAGCGGCGCATACCCATCGCCCACGCCGAGTTCGCCGCCTTGTTCGCCGCGGCACAATCCGGCGCGCAGCGCTGACGCCTTGCTGGCCGGGGGAGCGGGCGATGCAGATCCAGTTGCTGTCAGACCTGCACCTGGAGTCGAACCCCGATTTTCATGGCAGCCCCGCCGTGAACGCCGATGTGCTGGTGTTGGCCGGCGACGTGGGCTCGTACCAGAGCGGCTCACGCCTGGCGGGGCCTCACTTTGGGCTGGAGCGGTTTTCGCCCCTGCCGCAATGGGCCGGATGGCCGGTGCCCGTGGTGTTTGTGCCCGGCAACCACGAATACGACGGCCTGGATTTTGAAGAAGCCCACGCCCGCCTGCGGCGCAGTTGCGACCAGCTCGGCATCCAGTGGCTGGAGCGCGAGACGGCGCTGATCGACGGGGTCCGCTTCGTCGGGACCACCCTGTGGTCCGACTTCGATGCACTCGCCGTGCATGCGTCCACCGCATCGACTACGCAGCAGTTCGAGCTGCGCAGCAAGGCCCAGCGTGCGGCCAATCACTACCTGAGCAAGACCGGCACCACCTGGAACGGTGTGCCCATGCTGGCCGAGCAGGTGCGCGCCCAAGGCCTTTGCTGCGCGGATTGGTTGCGCTCCACCCTGCCAACGGCCCACACCGGACGTACAGTAGTGGTCACTCACTTTGCACCCAGCCTGCGCAGTCGCGACCCACGCTACGGCCTGACCCCCGGCACGGCTGCTTTCTGCAACGCGCTGGACGACCTGCTGGCCCATGCCGATCTGTGGCTGCATGGCCACTTGCACTGCCCCAGCGACTATGTGGCGCAGGCGCTGCGGCCCGATGGTTCGCTGCACCGCTGCCGCGTGGTGGCCAACCCCTTGGGCTATCGGCGCAAGGCTGAGCAGGCATTGTTCCAGGCCCATTGCTGCATCGCCGTATGATGGAGATTGGTCCATCACTCATGTGGAGATATCGATGAATATTTTGCTGGCTGTCGATGGCAGCTCTTTCACCAAAAAAATGCTGGCCTACCTGGCCACCCACGAAGAGCTCCTGGCGCCCACGCACACGTTCACGGCCGTGACGGTGCAGGCCGCACTGCCTCCGCGCGCCCGCGCTGCGTTGGGCAAACCCGCGGTGGACCAGTACTACGCCGATGAGGCCGACAAGGTGCTGAACCCCGTTGGCAAGTTTCTGGAGCGCCACGGGTTTCAGCTCAAGCGCGTAGCCAAGGTCGGGCCTGCCGGCGAGACCATTTCCAAACTGGCGGATGCAGGCCAGTTCGACCTGCTGGTCATGGGCTCGCACGGCCACGGCGCGCTGGCCACGCTGGTCATGGGTTCGGTCACCACCCAGGTGCTGGCCCACTGCAAGGTACCCGTGCTGATCGTGCGCTGACCGAATCCTGCGCCGTCGCCCGCGCAGACCTCGATTTGCGACCAAATGGTTTCATAATAACCATACGGTTACGTATGATACCGATTGGTCGTACAGTGCTCCTGCGCCCGCCTTGGGCGTACCCCAACGAAGGAGCAAGCATGAAGAAGACCCTGATCGCATTTGCACTGGTTGCAGGTTCCACGATGTCCGCGTGGGCCAAGGACGTGGTGGACACCGCCGTGGGCGCTGGCAATTTCAAGACCCTGGTCGCCGCCGTACAGGCCGCAGGGCTGGTGGACACCCTCAAAGGCCCCGGGCCGTTCACCATCTTTGCTCCCAGCGACGAAGCCTTTGCCAAGATTCCCAAGGCCCAACTCGATGCGCTGCTGGCCGACAAGGCCGCGCTGACCAAGGTGCTGACCTACCACGTGGTACCCGCCAAGGTCATGGCGGCCGATGTGAAGGAAGGCCAGGTTCCTACCGTGCAAGGACAGGCGCTGACCGTGCGCACCAGCGCTGGCGTGATGGTCAACCAATCCAAGGTGGTGGCCACCGATGTGCAGGCCAGCAACGGCGTGATCCATGTGATCGACACCGTGCTCATGCCCCAGTAACAGCTACCCGCACGAAGGAGGGATCACACCATGCAAAAAAACGCCTTTCCACGCCGAACCTTGCTGCTGGGCGCCGCCCTGGGCCTGTCGATGCCACTGCTGCAGGCTTGCGGTGGCGGTGACGACCATGCCGAGATTCCCCACATTGTGGATTTGGCCAAAGGCAACCCGGACCTGAGCATCCTGGTCGAGGCCGTTGTCGCTGCGGGCCTGGCCGACACGCTGTCCACCGACACGGTGACCGTTTTTGCGCCCACCAATGCCGCTTTTGCCGCCCTGCTTGCCGAATTGGGCATCAGCAAGGAGGCCCTGCTGGCCAACAAGGCCCTGCTGACGCAGGTGCTCAGCTACCACGTGCTGGGCACGCGCGTGCTGCGCAACGAGGTTCCGCTGGGCAAGGCCATTGAACCCCTGGACGGCGGTTTCTTCAAGGTGGAAGCAGGGTCATCGCTGCGCATCACCGATGGGCGCAACCGCGTGTCCCAGATCACCACCACGGACGTGCTCGCACGCAACGGGGTGGTGCATGTGGTGGATCGCGTGCTGCTGCCGGCGAACCAGGACATCGTGGACACGGCGCAGTCGCTGCCCGAGTTCAGTGTGCTGGTGGAGGCGGTAATCGCTGCCGATCTGGTGTCGGCCCTGCAGAACGCCGCTGCGCTGACCGTGTTTGCGCCCACCAATGCCGCCTTTGCCACACTGCTGGCCGAACTGGGCCTGAGCAAGGAAGCCTTGTTCGCCAACAAGCCCCTGCTGACCCAGGTGCTGACCTACCATGTGCTGGGCGCGCGCGTGCTCAAGGCCGAAGTCCCCGTGGGCACCGCCATTGCCACCTTGCAAGGACAGACCTTCACGATCGGCGCCGACCTGCAGATCACCGACCGCCGGGGACGCACCAGCCAGATCATCGGCACGGATGTGTTCACCAGCAATGGGGTCATTCATGTGATCGATCGGGTGCTGCTGCCCGCTGCCTGATCGAGAGAGGGTCCAAACCACACGCCGCCGCTCTGCAGGGAGCGCGCGGCTTTTTTCTGTTAGCGGCTGTTCAGACCATCAAAGCAGGTTTTGAGCACGAGTTCGACGATGGCGGCATCGTCAAACTGTCCACCTTCCTTGAGGAAGCTCACCACGGGGTCGCAGGCGCGGGCAAACAGCGTGTAGAGCACCACCAGGGGCGGCAGCGAGGGGTCGATACGACCCTGGGCCTGGGCCTCGGTGATCCACTGGCCAATGCAGTCGCTCACGCCGATCAGGGTGTCCAGGTAGCGCTTGTCCGCCATGAGCACACCCCGCAGCGCGGTGTTGCGGCTGGGCAGCAGCGGCATCTCGCAGGCAATCAATCGCTCCAGCGACCAGCGCACCAGGGCGCGCAGCTTGTCCTGGGGCGCCAGCTCGGCCGGGACCGTATCCAGAAACGCCTGCACCTTGCCCAGAATCTGCACCATTGCGGCACAGCACAGCTCTTCCTTGCTGGCAAAGTGCTTGTAGAGGCTGGCCTTGGCGATGCCCACGGCGTTGGCAACGTCGTCCATGGTCATGGCATCGTAGGCTTTTTCGCCCAACAGGCGGCAGGTGGCCTGGAGGATGGCCTCCTCACGGGCCTGGTGCATTTGCTCCTTGAAGGAGAGTTTCACGGGGGACGGTTGCATCCCCCGATCTTATGCATTCCGGTTGAAAAACAGTTGACTCGGTTGTATTTCAACCACGGCGTCACCGTCCGGAGTTACCCTGATCCAGATCGCGTGCCGAGGCCTCGGTCAGTGCCTGGGTCAGGGCTTCCAGCACCTCGGATTCGAGATTCCAGCAGTGCCAGTACAACTGGATAGGCAGCGTGTGGCCAGGGGACACATCCACCATCAGCCCTTGTGCCAGCGCATCGCGCACCAGCAGTTCAGGCAGCACACCCACAGCCCAGCCCGCCTTTACGGCATGCATCTGGCCTTCGGCGCTGGGCACAAACAGGTGGTTGAGGGCCACCCGCTTGAGCCCGAAGGTGCGTGCGACGAATTCGGCCGCCATGTCGTCCTTGCGGTTGAAGGACAGGAACGGCACCTCGCGGAAGTTGTGCGCCGTCAGGCCGTTGGACAGGTGCTTTTGTGCAAAGCTGCTGGAGGCCACAGCCACATAGTGCATGGCCCCCAGCGGTACCATGCGGCAGCCGCGCATGGCCTGCTTGAGCGTGGTGACGCAGCCCAGCACCTGGCCCGAGCGCAGCCATTCCTGGGTGAAATCCTGGTCGTCGGCAATGATCTCCAGCGGCAGGCGCTGGCGCACCAGGTCGTGCACCGCGTCCAGCGCCCAGGTGGCAATGCTGTCGGCGTTGATGGCGATGGAGATGCGCTCGTCCTCGCGCCCACTGCCCGGCGCGCTGGGCGCCAGCTCCTGCAGGTCACGTTCCAGGTCGGCCCGCAGCAGGCGCAGTTGCTTGGTGTGCTTGAGCAGCAATTGCCCCGCGGAGGTGGGCCGCAAGGGGCGGCTGCGCACGATGAGAACCGAGCCCACCTGTGCCTCCAGCGCCCGCAGACGCTGCGACACCGCCGATTGGGTGACATTGAGGCGCTGGGCGGCCCGCTCGAAGCCCCCCTCCTCGACAATAGCGGCCAGGCATTCCAGGGCTGCGGGGTCGTAGGTACTCATGGTGCGGCTGGCAGGGTAGGGACGGTCTTACATTATAAGTGCAACTGATATTTTTGGACTGCGGTTAATAAGACCATGTTTTGAACACCCCGACACATACTGCGCACCTTGGGTAGCCATGCGAGAGCAGGAGAAGCGGCGCAAGCCGCGCAAGCCGCGCTCAGGGGCCGTCCCTACTTCTTGCGTTGGACGATGAGGTTGCGCTTGGCATCCTCAGGGTAGGCAAAGGTGATGGCCCCGTTGTGCACCTTGCCCATGACCAGCATGTTCTGCGTGATGGCGTCCTTGTCTTCAGGGGTGAAGGGACGCTCATAGGTGGCCACCACGCCGTAGTACACGCGCTTGATGTTCTCCAGCGCGTTCTTGACGGCAGGGCCGTCGAGCTTGCCGTCGCGGATGCCGAACAGCGCGTAGGTGAGCAGATAGGCGGCGTCGTAGCCCTGCGCAGCCGCCATGGGAACGGCCATGCGTTCACCGTGCTTGCGCTTGAAGTTGGTCAGAAAGGCCGCCCTGCGCTCATTGCTGGGCTCGGCAATGAAGGTCTGCGCCATCAACGCGCCCTCAGCAGCGTCCTTGGCGCCATCAATGAAGAAGGGGAAGGACAGCGGCCAGGCGCCGACCTGGGGCACTTTCCAGCCAATGTCCTTGCGGCCGTTGGCGATGACCGCATTCTCTGGGCCCACGGTGTAGCTGAAGATCACATTGGCCCCGGCCTCACGCGCGGCTTGCAGCTCTTTGCGCAAATCAGTCACGCCCAAGGGGAAGCGCGTGACATGCACGGCCTGCAGCTTGCGTGCGGCCAGCGCATCCTGCACGTCCTTGAGCCCGGCCTCGCCGTAGCCGGTGGTGTCAGCAAAAATCGCCACCTTGGTCCAGCCACGCTTGACCAGGTCCTCCACCACAAAGGGCGCCTGAATGCTGTCACGCGCCGAGTTGCGGAAGATGTAGCTCTGCGCTGGCGGGTACTTGGCCGTCAGCGGCGTGCCGGTGGAGCAGGGAACGATCAGCGGCAATTGCGCGTTCTGGTACACCTCCAGCGACTTGACCGCCACGCCCGTGTTGCAAAAGCCAATGGTGGCCACCACGCCCTGCTTGGCCAGTTCTTGCGAGGCCTTGAGTCCGGTGTCCGGGTCGCCCTTGTCGTCGTGCACCACCAGCTCCAGCGGGCGCCCCAGGTAGCCCCCGGCAGTGTTGATCTCGGCCACGGCCAGCTCAATGCCCTGGCGCAGCGGAATGCCGAAGTCGGACGACGGCCCGGTGAAGGGGCCAATCACCCCCACCTTGACGGCGGCGGCTGGCGCCTGGGCGATGGCGGCCGGTGCGGCCAGCACGGCCAGCGCGCCCAGGGTGGCGGCCATCCAGTGGCGAATTGCTTGCATGGGGTTCTCCTCTTGCGTGACGGCGCAGCTTAGGCGCGGATGGAATGGGGCTGCTTCCGCATTTTCCCTGCCTGGGCGCTTGCGCGTCAGGCTTTCGTCAGTGCGCTGGTACCGTGCCAGCCACTACGAATGCTATTATTTTCATAGCTGCTTGCGCCGTACTTACGGCGCAAGAGGGCGATTTGCCTTGATTTTTGCCGCCTCCACCGGGGACGGGCGGTACAGGCGCGTGTCCATCCAGCGCAGCAGGTCGTTCCACATGGCCTGCATTTCGGACTCGCGCGGCATGTCCAGGGCGTGTTCCAGTTCGATGGTGACGACCGGCATGTTTTGCTGCACGCCACCGTAGTGCCCCAGCGAGCCAGGGAAGATGCCGACGCGGTCCAGGCGCAAGCGGCCCAGGCGCTGCGGCGGCTCGTGGGGGCCGTCGAAGTCGAGCACGCCATAGGGCGCGTGGATGCTCACAACCAGGTGGGGGTTGAACTCCTCCATCTGGGTGTGCAAAAACAGCGATTCAGGCTCGGACAGGGGCTCCGGGCCCGGCCAGCGGCGTGGGTCCTTGCGCGTGCGCTCGCGCCAGTAGCGTGGGGCATCGAGCTTCCAGCCGGGGGTGTTGAAGTTGCGGTTCAGGTCCACACCATGGGCATTGGTGCGCGAAGGCTTTTTGGCCAGCAGTCCGTCGGGGTTGAGCACGGGAATAAAGCGCCAATGCACGGGGCGCTGTGTCTGCTCGGCCAGGCCGATCCAGCGCAAGGCCAGCGCGCCCGAGGTCAGCTCGTCGCCATGCATGGCGCCCACCACCAGCACACGCAGCGTATCGATATCCGGGCGCTGGGGCAGGATGTCCCGCCAGTACAGCGCCGTGCCCAGGCGCGAGCGGGCACCGCTGGGCGTGAGTCGCGCGGCCTCGCACTGTTCGGCACGCACGCCCGGCAAGCGCTGGAGCAGCAGCGCACAGGCCGAGACACTCTCCTTGGGGACGGTCTGCGAAGCCCCTGCGCCCCCCGCCAGCGCCGTCACCACCAAGGCCGCCGCCCCTGCACGCCACCAGGCAGACAGGCGCGGGCGCACCAAGGCAGCAGCAGAAGAAGGGGCCAGCGTTGTCATCACACACTCACAAAAACAAAGGGCACCCCTGTGGGGCACAGCACAAAAACCTCAGGCCTCGGATAATAGCCCGCCCTTCCCTTCCAGGTTCAGCGTGCATCCCCGCCCCACCCTACTGCCCCCCGATTTCGACTCGCGCCACTTTCGCAGCACGCTGGGCATGTTCGCCACGGGCGTGACCATCGTGACCGCGCGCGCGCCCTCGGGAGGCCTGGTGGGGCTGACGGCCAATTCCTTCAATTCGGTATCGCTGTCCCCGCCACTGGTGCTCTGGAGCCTGTCGCGCCAGGCAGGCTCGATGGAGGTCTTCGCCACCGGTGTGCGCTACGCCATCCATGTGCTGGCCGCAGACCAGCAGGCCCTGGCCGAGCGCTTTGCCACGCGCGGCATCGACCGCTGGGCGGGTGTGGCGCACCACCCCGGTCTGGACGGCACTCCGCTGATCGAGGGCGCCGCCGCCACGTTCGAATGCTTCAGCCGCAGCCAGTACCCCGAAGGCGACCATGTGATCTTCGTGGGCGAGGTCGAGCGCTGCAGCCACCGCGCCGGGGTGCGGCCCTTGCTCTACCACGGCGGACATTTCCATACCCAGCACTCGCTGTGACATGTCTGCGCATGGCCTGACCCTGTTGCATGTGAGCCGTGGCATCTGCCGGCCCCTGCGCGTGGGCGAGCGCAGCGTGCTCTCGGCCATTGCCAAGGCGCCGGTGCCCGGCCAGGTGCCCGTGGGCCGCATGGGCCTGGACGGCGACGAGCAGGCCGACCCCAGCGTGCATGGCGGTCTGGACAAGGCCTTGTACGCCTACCCTGTGGAGCATCTCGCCTTCTGGCAAGCGCAGCGCCAGCAGCATGGCCTGGCGAGCGCAGCGTTGCCGCCTGGCTTCATGGGCGAGAACCTGACGGTGCAGGGGCTGCTGGAACACGAGGTCTATGTCGGCGACCGGCTGCACTTCCCGGAGTGCACCCTGCGCGTGACGGCGCCGCGCGAGCCCTGCTACAAGTTCAACGCCGTGATGGGCTTTGTCCAGGCCGGGCGCGCCATGGCACAGACCGGGCGCTGCGGCTTCTATCTGGCGGTGGAGCGGCCGGGCAGCCTGGAGGCGGGCCAGCACGCCCGGTTGGAACCCGGCCAGCGCGCCCTGAGCATCGCCCAGGCCCTGGCAGGCAAGTGGGCCAAGCACAAGCGATAAACCTAGAAACCGCAGTTGGATGCGCCTGCCAGTGCCGTGATCGGTGCGCCAGGCAAGGCGTGACGACGCGGCGCACTCCTGTGCGCAAGGAGGAGCAACACCGCATGGCGCGCCGAGCGCGGTGCTGGCGGGTGCATAGCACACTCCCCCTGAAGGTGAGCGCTCCCAAGTGGCGCATAGTAAGATTTCATGCGGTCTTTCCAAAGGTTGCGAGCGGTCAACTGCGGTTTCTAGGATAAAGCCAGCCGCCGCAGCTCACTGCACGGTGAGCGTGCTGCCCAGCGCCAGGCGCCCCTGCACTGGCTGCCACTGCACGCCGGTGACGACGTTGTCCGCATTGGCAAAGCGCAAGGCATAGATCGCATTGCCCGCCAGGGCGGCCGCTGCATCGGGCGCGGCCAGGTGCACTTGGTACGAGCCGCTGGCCAGCGCCGCAGGAAGGGCTACTTCGCCGGACCACTGCTGGGTTTCGCCGGGCGTGGCCTGGCGCAGGTCGGTGCCCGCCAGGGGCAAGGTGATGGCCTGCCCCTGGGCGTTCACCAGCACCAGTGCCAGGCTGCGCGGATTCAAGGGCCGGGCCCAGCCCTGGTTGCTCAGCGCCACCGACCAGGCCAACGTGCCACCGGGCGCGGCGGTGCTGCCGTGTGCCACGGTCTGCAACTCCAGCCGGTAACCCAGGCGCCGCGACACCTCGGCCATGCAGCCACCTGCCTGCCATTGGGCAAAGAAGCCCTCGTAGTAGTCGCGGTTCAGGTAGCTCATGTGGTACTGCGCACCTTCGCGCAGGATGTCGGCGCAGGTCATGCGGGCCTGGGCGGGCTCCGGCGGTGCGCAGGTCTCGCCCCCGGCACCGGTCACGGCGCTGGCCTGCTGGGCATAGCTGCGCAAGGTCTGCGACTCGGCAGTGGTTTCGGCAAAGTAGGTGCCCACATCGTCGGAACTGGCGAGGAAGCAGTCGTTGTGCAGGCCGATGCGGGCCGCCGGTGGGGGCGTGGCCGACAGTGCCTGCGCCAAGGTGGCCGTGGTGGGATACCACTGGGCCAGGTCCGCCGGGTAGCGCAGGTGCAACAGCCGCTGGCTGGGCAACGCCTGCAGCAATGCGTCGCGCACCGCGGCCTTGCGTGCTGGCGTGGTGAGGTTGTTGGACGAGGTGTGCCATTCACCCCAGGCGCCGATGAAGCCGCCCTGCACCACGGCAATGACATCGGCATTGCGCTGCAGCACGGGTTGCAGTTGCTGGATATGGCTTTTGACCCGCGAGAGTGTGGCGTCCTGGGCGTTGAGGTATTCGGATTCTGTTGCCGGGTAGTTGTAGGCAAAGCGCAGCACCGCCTTGAGCCCCTGCTTGCGCAGGTTGGCGAAACCGGTTTCCAGCTTGGTCAGGTAGTTGGCTGGCAGGTTGCGGGTACGGTACGCGCTCAGGTCACCAGGGGTATAGACCAGGCGCTGACCCTCCTGCGCCACATAGAGCAGCGAGGTGGCCGTGATTTTGGAGGGGTCGCTGGCAAAGCGGTAAAAGCCCCGCTCGGGGTTGGGAAAGTCCAGGTCGGTGGGCTGCAGGTGGACCTGCACCATGGGGACCACGCTGGTCATGCGCAGCGCTGGCGCTGGTACACCCCCCTCCGAACGCTGGATGGCGAGGTCGTCCTCACCGCCCCCACAGGCCGCAAGCCCTGCGGCGCACAGCGCCACGGCGCTGCATTTCAGAGTCCATGCCCGCATCGCATTCCCCCGTGCGCCTGCGCACGGTCAGGCTTGGGAGCATGCTACGGTGCGGGCCGCTCGCCATCAAACACTCAAGTGCAACCGCTTGTGCAAAGCTGTTGCCAATTGCACCCGAGCGTGCTTCAGCGGCTGGCTTCGGGCAGCTCGATCTTTACTTCGAGCACTTCGAGGTTGTCCTGGCGCTCCAGGTGCACCTTGAGGTCGTCAGGGTTGATCTTGACGTACTTGGAGATCACGGCCACCAGTTCGCGCTGCAGCGCGGGCAGGTAGTCGGGTTCGGCCGCGTTGCGACCGCTGCGCTCGTGCGCCAAGATGATCTGCAGGCGCTCCTTGGCAACGCTGGCGGTCTTCTTCTTTTCGCCGAGCAGGAAAGACAGAAAGGATGCCATGGCTTATTTGCTCCCGAACAGGCGTTTGAAGAAGCCGGGCTTTTCTGCCTCGATGAAGCGCAGGGGCTTGTCTTCGCCCAAAAAGCGGTCGATCACATCCTGGTAGGCCTCGGCCACATCGGTGCCCTTGGCATGGATGGCCGGAATGCCCTGGTTGGACGACTGCAGCACCGTCTCGGACTCGGGGATCACGCCGATGAGCTTGATGCGCAGGATGTCCTGGATGTCCTCCAGGCTCAGCATCTGGCCGTCCTGCACGCGGCTGGGGTTGTAGCGCGTGATGAGCAGATGTTCCTTGATGGGCTCGCCGCCCTCGATGGCGCGCTTGGTCTTGCTGCCCAGCATGCCCAGAATGCGGTCGGAGTCGCGCACGCTGGACACCTCGGGGTTGGTCACCAACAGCGCCTCGTCGGCGAAATGCATGGCCATGAGCGCACCGCTCTCGATGCCGGCGGGCGAATCGCAGATGATGTACTCGAAGCCCATCTCGGCCAGGTCCTTGAGCACCTTCTCCACGCCTTCGAGGCGCAGCGCATCCTTGTCGCGCGTCTGGCTGGCGGCCAGCACGAACAGGTTGTCGCACTGCTTGTCCTTGATGAGGGCCTGGTTCAGGTTGGCCTCGCCATGGATCACGTTGATGAGGTCGTACACCACGCGGCGCTCGCAGCCCATGATGAGGTCGAGGTTGCGCAGGCCGACGTCAAAGTCGATCACGGCGGTCTTGTGGCCGCGCAGAGCGAGGCCGGAGGCGAAGCTGGCACTGGTGGTGGTCTTGCCCACGCCACCCTTGCCGGAGGTCACGACGACGATTTTGGCCATGTGATGCTGTTTCTCAGTGGGTTGATAGGGAGAGGGTCAGGCGAGAGGCTCTATCAGGAGCTTTTCGCCTTCGAGCCGCACCTGTGCCGGCTTGCCACGCACGCTGTCGGGCAGTTCGGTCTCGGTGGTGCGGTAAATGCCTGCGATGGAGACGAGCTGCGGCTCCATGCAGGTGCAGAAAATACGGGCATCGGTGTTGCCGCGCGCTCCGGCGATGGCACGGCCGCGCAGCGGCGCATAGACGTGGATGTTGCCGTCGGCGATGACCTCGGCGCCAAAGCTGACCATGGCCATCACGATGAGGTCGGCGCCGCGCGCATAGACCTGCTGGCCCGAGCGCAGCGGCTTGTCCACCACCACGGCGGGCAACGCGGCCACGGGCACTTCGCGCACCACCTCGACCTCGCGGATCACTTCGACCTCTCGCACCACCTCGCGCGGTTCGGCCTCGGCACGGGTGGGCGCGGCGTCGGGCGCGGCGGCCAACCCAGCCTCGCGAGCGGCCTGCATTTGCGCATCGGAGCCACCGCGCACAGCCACGGGCAGCGTGCGGTGCTGGCGCAGCAGTTGCACCAGGGCGGAAAAGTCGAGGGGTTCCTGCGCATCGCGCACGCCGGCCAGATCGATCAGCACCGGGTCCTGGTCAAAAAAACCCGGCGCATCGGCCAGGCGCTGGGCCAGCTCGGTGGCCAGCACCGCCAAGTCGGTGGTCTTGAGCACCAGCGCCACCACAGGCAGCGAGGCGCTCTTGAAGTCAAAATGGGTGCGGGAAAGGCCCGCCGTCACGGTCATGGATCAGAGTGTGGGTTGGGCGCTTGCGCACAAAATTGCGGCAAGTGTACCGTGGCACTGTCCCCGACCAGCCTCCATGCCCAGCACGCGGGGCGATGCATGGTGCAAACCCTAGGACGCCGCGCGTGTGCATTTCTGTCACCATGCCACAGTGGCCCGGCGCTGCCACCCCCACGGAGGTCTCTTGAGCCCGAACAAGCGTTACATCGGCAAGCTGGCGCCCGAGCAGGCGCTGGAGCTGTTCCACAACATGCTGGAGCACATGCCCGTGGGCGTGGCCCTGTTCGATGGCGAGTTCCGCATGGTGGCCATCAACCAGACGGCGCTGGACATGCTGGATTTCCCTGCGGAACTGTTCTCCCCGCAGATGCCGACGCTGGAAGACCTGTTGTGGTTCAACGCACGGCGCGGGGAGTACGGTCCGGGCGATCCCGAGACCCTTGTCCGGGAACGCCTGGCGCTGGCGGCCAAGCGCGAGGCGCACCGCTTTGTGCGCCACCGGCCCGACGGCAAGACGATGGAAGTGATCGGCGCCCCCTTGCCCGGCGGTGGCTTCGTCAGCATCTATACCGACATCACGGAGCGCGAACGCGCCACGGCGCAAATCAACGAGCAGGCCCTGTACCTGCGCAGCGTGCTGGCGCACCTGCCCCAGGGCATCTCGGTGTTTGACGCGCAGTTGCGTCTCAAGTGCTGGAACGACAAGCTGCTGGATGTGCTGGGCCTTCCCGACGGTGCGGTGTACCCCGATGTTCCATTTGAAGACCTGATCCGCTACCCGGCGCAGCGCGGTGAATACGGCCCCGACGACCCCGAGACCTACGTGCAACAACGCCGCGAGTGGGCGCTGCGCTTTGAACCGCACCGCGTGGAGCGCACCCGCCCCACGGGCCGCACCCACCTGGTGGAGGGACGCCCCATGGTCGCAGGCGAGCGCACCGTGGGCTTTGTCACCAGCTACACCGACATCACCGAGAACAAGGCCCGCGAGGCGGCGCTGGCCGAGAAAAACCTGCTGCTGCAGGCCCTGGCCGACAACCTGCCCTGCGGGGTCAGCGTGTTCGACAAAAACCTGCACCTGGTCCTGATGAACGACCAGGCCATTCGCCTGCTGGGCTTCACACGCGCGCTGGTGGACCAGCAGCCACACTTTTCGGATCTGGCACGCTTCAACGCCGAACGGGGCGAATACGGCCAGGTGGACGTGGAGCGCTTCGTGCAAGGCCTCACCGAGAAGGCGCTGCACCCGGAACCGCACCACGTGGAGCGCGTGCGCCCCAACGGCGTGGTGATCGACCTGGTGGGCGAGCCCCTGCCCGGTGGCGGTTTCATCACTATCTACTCGGACGTGACCGAGCAGCGCCGCGCAGCCCGCGCCATCGAGCACCTGGCGCACCACGACACCCTCACCGGGCTGGCCAACCGCTACGCGCTGGAGGCGCGGCTGGACCAGGTGGTGGCCGACGCCCGGCGCCACGACCGGCGGCTGGCCGTGCTGTTCCTGGACATGGACAACTTCAAGGGCATCAACGACAGCCTGGGCCATGGCGTGGGCGACGAGTTTCTGCGCGCCATCGCCCAACGCCTGCGCGCCGCCGTGCGCGACAGCGACATCGTTGCGCGCCTGGGCGGCGACGAGTTCGTCGTCGTGCTGACCGAGCTGCAAGACCCCCAGCACGCACTGACCGTCGCAGACAAGCTCATCACCCGCCTGAACGCCCCGGTACACCTGGCCGGGCAGGAGCTGCACGCTTCGGCATCCATCGGCATCTGCTTCTACCCCCAGGACGGCAAGGACCGCGGCAGCCTGATGCAGAGCGCCGACATCGCCATGTACCAGGCCAAGCACCTGGGCAAGGGGCACTACCGCTGCTTCGACCCGGCCATGATGGCCATGGCCACACGGCGCGCGGCCATGGAACGCGCGCTCAAGGAAACCGTCTCGCTCAAACGCTTTGCCGTGCACTACCAGCCGCTGCTGGACTGCCACACGCGCCAGGTGCTGGGCTTCGAGGCGCTGGTGCGCTGGGAATACCCCACCGGGCAATGGATCGCGCCGCTGGACTTCATCCCGCTGTCCGAAGAACTGGGCCTGATCGACCAGATCGGCGAACTGGTGCTGCACGTGGCCTGCAGCGCCCTGGCGCAATGGCACCGCGAGGGCCACACGCACCTGGGCATGTCGGTCAACCTCAGTGCCGTGCAGTTGCGCAACCCGCGCCTGCCCGAGCAAATTGCCCAGGTACTGAAAGACCACCAGCTCCCAGGAGCTGCGCTGACGCTCGAGGTGACCGAATCGGTGGCCATGCAGGACCCCGATGCCTGTGTGCTGCGCCTGGAGGAAATCCGCCGCCTGGGTGTGCGCCTGGCCATCGACGACTTTGGCACCGGCTACTCCTCGCTCGCCTACCTCAAGCGCCTGCCGCTGGACAGCCTCAAGCTCGACCGCTCCTTTGTCAAAGACCTGGAAACCAACCCCAACGACGCCGCCATCTGCACCGCCACCATCAGCCTGGCCCACCACCTGGGCCTGGCCGTGGTGGCCGAAGGCGTGGAAACCGAAGGCCAGCACGCCTTCCTGCAAAGCCTGGGCTGCGACATGTGCCAGGGCTACCTCTTCAGCCGCCCCCAACCGCTGGAAGCGCTGCGCCAGTGGCTGGATGGTCAGTCGGGCGGCAGCGCAGTGTGAATCAGGCGACAGACACCCCACTCCCACGGCTCAGATAATGCGCCATGCCCCATTCGCGCCTGCACCACCTCGACGCCACGGCCATTGCCATCCTCCTGGCCTGCTGCCTGTTCTGGGGCTTTCAGCAGGTGCTGGTCAAAGCCACGGTGGCCGAGGTGGCGCCGGTGTTCCAGGCCTTTGTGCGCTTTGCCATGGCCACGGTGGCGGTGCTGGCGTGGTGCCTGTGGCGCGGGGTGCGCCTGGGCAGCGCGCACGAGCCACGGGGAGCTGTTGGCGCCGGGGTGTTGGCCGGGGCGCTGTTTGCGGCGGAGTTTGCCTGCATCTACATCGGGCTGCAGTACACCACGGCCTCGCGCCTGACGGTGTTTTTGTACTGCTCGCCATTCTGGGTGGCGCTGCTGCTGCCGCGCTTTGTGCCTGGCGAGGGGCTGCGCGGCTGGCAGTGGCTGGGTTTGGCCGGGGCCTTTGCGGGCGTGGGGCTGGCCCTGGGCGAGGGCTTGCTGGGGCCCGCCAAGGCCGCGCTGCCCCAGGCCTGGCTGGGCGACTTGTTGGGCCTGCTGGCCGGGCTGCTGTGGGCACTGACTACGCTGACCATCCGCGCCACCCCGCTGGGCCGCGTGGCACCGGCCAAGCAGTTGCTGTTCCAGGTGGGCATCAGCACGGCGGTACTGCCGCTGCTGTCGCTGGCGCTGGGCGAGCGCTGGAGCCTGGATTTCAGCGCCTTTGCTGTGAGCTCGTTGCTGGTGCAGGCGCTGGTGGGCGCGTTTGCCAGCTACCTGGCGTGGATGTGGCTGCTGACGCGCTACCCGGCCACCAAGATTTCGGTGTTCGTGTTCCTCACCCCCGTATTCGCTCTGCTGTTTGGCGCCTGGTGGCTGGGCGAGCCCGTCACGCCCGGCCTGCTGGCCGCGCTGGCGCTGGTGGCAGCAGGCATTGTGCTGGTGAATCGCAAGCCCGCAGCTGCGTGATATTCAAGCCAAATCAGCCTCCAACGCTTGTCAGATAAGCGTAAACAGCTATCAAATAAATAGCGAAGCCGCTGCCCTGGAACGGGCAGCGGCTTGGTGTGCCAAGGGCGAATCCGCCCCTGAAACGATGGCGTTACGCCGGTTCGGCCACGCTAGGCAAACCGGAGAGCGCCATGGCCAGTTCCTTCTCGTCGTACGACTCTTCCTTGAGTTCGCCCGCAAAGTACTTCTGGTACGCCGCCATGTCGAAGTGGCCGTGGCCGCACAGGCCGAAGAGGATGGTTTCGCTCTTGCCTTCGCGCTTGCAGCGCAGGGCTTCCTCGATGGCGCCCTTGACGGCGTGGTTGGCTTCCGGCGCCGGCACGATGCCTTCGGTGCGCGCGAACAGCACGCCAGCCTCGAAGCACTGGTTCTGCGTGTAGGCCACGGCCTCCATCAGGCCCAGCTCCTTGGCGTGCGACACCATGGGCGCCATGCCGTGGTAACGCAGGCCGCCCGCGTGGAAGCCCGGCGGCGTGAAGGTGCTGCCCAGGGTGTGCATCTTGGTCAGCGGCGTCATGTGGCCGGTGTCGCCGTAGTCGTAGGCGTACTTGCCGCGCGTGAGCGAGGGGCAGGCGGCGGGCTCCACGGCCACGATGCGCGGCTTGGGGCCGCCGCGCAGACCGTGGCCGATAAACGGGAAGGCGATCCCCGCGAAGTTGGAGCCGCCGCCGGTGCAGCCCACCACCACGTCGGGCCAGGCGTCGGCCATCTGCATCTGCTCCATGGCCTCCAGGCCAATCACCGTCTGGTGCAGCAGCACGTGGTTGAGCACCGAGCCCAGCGCGTACTTGGTGTCGTCGCGCTGCACGGCCAGTTCCACGGCCTCGGAGATGGCGATGCCCAGGCTGCCCGGGTGGTCGGGGCGCTGCGCGAGCACGCTGCGGCCATACACGGTTTCGTTCGAGGGCGAGGCCAGGCAGCGCGCGCCGTAGGTTTCCATCACGGCGCGGCGGTAGGGCTTCTGGTCGTACGACACGCGCACCTGGAACACCAGCACCTCCAGATCGAACAGCGAGCCCGCGAACGACAGCGAGGTGCCCCACTGGCCGGCGCCGGTCTCGGTGGTGAGGCGCTTGACGCCGGCCTGCTTGTTGTAGAAAGCCTGCGGGATCGCGGTGTTGGGCTTGTGGCTGCCGGCAGGGCTCACGCCCTCGTACTTGTAGAAGATCTTGGCGGGGGTGCCCAGGGCTTTTTCCAGCCGGTGCGCGCGGAACAGCGGCGCGGGGCGCCACAGGCGGTAGATCTCGCGCACGGGCTCGGGGATCTCGATCTCGCGCTCGGTGCTCACTTCCTGCAGGATCAGTTCCATGGGGAACAGCGGCGCCAGGTCGTCCGGGCCCACCGGCTGGTGGGTGCCGGGGTGCAGCACGGCAGGCAGGGGCTTGGGCAGGTCGGCCTGGAGGTTGTACCAGGCCTTGGGCATCTGGCTCTCTTGCAGCAGGAACTTGGTCTGACCACTCATCGCTTCTCACTCCTCGGGTTGGTTGGGATGGGGGCGCGCGCAGCCCATCGCCCGGTCGGCGCACCACCGGGCCATCGTACCAGCGCGGGCATGGGGGTTTGTCCGGGGAATCAGGCGGCCTGCGCGCGCTGCGCCGCAAACGCCACATACCAATCCAGGCAGCCGGGGTTGGCCATGGCGTCGCGGTTGACCACCTTCTCGATGGGCTGGCCCAGCAGGAGCTTCTTGATGGGCAGCTCCTGCTTCTTGCCGCTCAGGGTGCGCGGCACCTCGGCCACGGCGAAGATGGCGTCGGGCACGAAGCGCGGGCTGAGCGCGGTGCGTATGGCAGCGTGGATGCGGGCGCGCAGTGCGTCGTCGAGCGTGCAGCCTTCGCGCAGCACCACGAACAGCGGCATGTAGCTCTCGCGCCCGAGGTATTCGAGGTCCACCACCAGGCTGTCGAGCACCTCGGGCAGGGCCTCCACGGCGCTGTAGATCTCGCTCGTGCCCATGCGCAGGCCGTGGCGGTTGATGGTGGCGTCCGAACGGCCATAGATGGTGCAGCCGCCGTGCGCACCGATGCGCAGCCAGTCGCCGTGGCGCCAGACGGCACCCATGGCGGGCGGGCCGTCGCCACCACCGGGCTGGCGCCCGTGGCCGGGGGGGTACATGTCGAAGTAGCTGGAGAGGTAGCGGCTGCCGTCCGCATCGCCCCACAGGTACAGGGGCATGGAGGGAATGGGCTGGGTGCACACCAGTTCGCCCACCGCATCCACCACGGGCTGGCCCTGCTCGTCCCAGGCCTGCACGGCGGCGCCCAACATGCGGCACTGCATCTCGCCCGGCACCAGCGGCAGCTCGCGGTGGCCGCCAATGAAGGCGCCGCAGAAATCGGTGCCGCCCGAGATGTTGTTCCACCAGATGTCGGGCTGCGGCTCCCCGCCTGCCATGGCACGGATGGCCCGAAACTGCTCCGTGCCCCACTGCTGCACTTCGGGCGCCAGCGGAGAGCCGGTGGTGCCCAGCGCGCGGATGCGGGTCAGGTTGCCGCATTCGGCCAGTGCCAGGCCCGCCTTCATGCAGTTGGCGTAGAAGGCGGCGCCTGCGCCGAAGTAGGTGACCCCGGTCTCGGCGGCAAAGCGCCAGAGCGTGCCCCAGTCGGGCCGCTCCTTGCTGCCGCCGGGGTTGCCGTCGTAAATGACGCAGGTGGTGCCGCCCAGCAGGCCCGCGGTCTGCGCGTTCCACATGACCCAGCCGGTGGAGCTGTACCAGTGGTAGCACTCGCCCCAACTGTTGGGGTGGTAGCTGCAGCCCACGTCGTTGTGCAGGCCCTTGAGCTGCAGCGACACCAGGATCATGCCGCCGTGCCCGTGCACGATGGGCTTGGGCAGGCCGGTGGTGCCGCTGGAATAGACGATCCACAGCGGGTGGTCAAAGGGCAGCCACAGGGGTTCGAAGGCCGCAACTTCTGCATCATTTCGGGCCATAACGTCCGTAAAAAGGGCGCTATCAGCTATTGTTTTGGTAGCATCCAGATCATTCACCAGCAGCACATGGCGCACGCTGGGCAGTTGGGTGCGCAGTTCCTGCAGCACGGCGCAGCGGTCCATGTCGCGGCCGCCGTAGGTCACGCCATCCACCCCGATGAGCACGGTGGGTTCGATCTGGCGAAAGCGGTCCAGCACGGCGTGGGTGCCCATGTCGGGGGCGCAAATGCTCCAGACCGCGCCGATGCCCACCGTGGCCAGAAAGGCCACCATGGCCTCGGGAATGTTGGGCAGATAGGCCGCCACGCGGTCGCCCGGCTGCACGCCCTGGGCGCGCAGATGCAGGGCCAGCGCAGCCACCTGGCGGCGCAGCTCGGGCCAGCCCAGTTCGCGCCGCTGGCCGCGCTCGTTGCACGCCACGATGGCGGGCATGCCCGCGGCGTGCGCAGGCTCCACATGGCGCAGAACCTGGCGCAGGTAGTTGACCTGCGCCCCCGGAAACCACTGCGCCCCCGGCATTCGGTTGGTGGCCAGCACCGCGTGGTGGGGTGTGGGCGAAGCGATCTCGAAGTAGTCCCACACGCTTTGCCAAAAGGCGTCCAGGTCGGTCACCGACCAGCGCCACAGCGCGTCGTAGTCGTCGAACACCAGGCCGCGCTGCGTGCGCAGCCAGTCCTGGTACAGGCGGATTTGCGGAACAAAGGGGGCGGTCATAGCGTTGAGGGTAGCGCCAGCACCGCGGGCGGGCACTGCCCCCAGAGGCGGCACCTGTCACGGCGGGGACATCAGTCCTGCAAACGCGCAGGGTCGATGCGAAACAGCACCGGGAAATGCACCCCCCAGCGCTGCCAGCGCAGCGATCCGGCTTCGGACACCGACCACAGCGCGCCCTGCGCGTCGAACGCCAGCCCTTCCATGCCAATGACCATGGCATGGCGGGCCGTGGGCGCTTGCCCTGGGGGGTCGCTGCGGGCCAGCAGACCATGGCGGCTGTCGCTGGTGCTGAGCCAGAGCGCGCCGGTGCTGTCAAAGGCCGTGCCCTGCACCTTGGTGGGCAGGGCGATGCGGTCGGTGGCGGCAGACTCGTCGATGTCGCTGCCGTTGTGGGTGTCCAGCACTGCCAGGGGCAGCCAGTGCGCCAGTGCCTGTGTGGGCTGGGCCGAATGTGTGGCCAGCATCAGCCGCTGACCATCGAAGGCGATGCTGGACGCCTTGAGCGCCCCGCGCAGGCCCACGGTGGCGGTGATGGCACGCGCCGCATCAGGCCGGGGGCCGAACGCGGCGGTCAGGTCGATGCGGTACAGGCGCCGCGTGTCGCCCAGCACCAGCGTGCGCTCATCCAGCGCCACCAGGCCGCCCGCGTGGCCACAGCCGGGCGGCATGTCCAGCCACCCCAGGGTGGCTCCGTGGGCCGGGTCGATCTGGAACACGCGGCACGGCCCCTGGCCCACGGCCGGGTCGGTGCTGCGGTAGGCCGAAAGGTACAGTCGGCCACCCGCCCAGGCCACGCCCTGGGGCACGTAGCCGTCGTCGATACCAGGAGCCCAGATGCGTTGGGTGATGGCCTGTGCATTGGGCACCTCGGCCAGGGTGGGGGGTGCATGGCGCGGCGGCGTTCCCAGCACGGGCTGGGCCCATGCCAGCAGGGGCCACAGGCCGGCCAGCAGGGCAGCGTGCCTGGGGGTCACCGAAACAGGGTGCGCCAGACCAGCTCGACCCCGGCGGCGAGCAGGTCGCCGGTCAGCTCGTGCGAGCTGGCGCTCTGGCCCATGCTGCGCAGCCCCTGTTGCTGGCGCTCGCGTTCGGCGCGGTTGCGGTCGCGTTCGATGACGATCAGCGCATCGGCAATGTCCACGGGGCTGCCGGTCTCCCCGGTGGAGCGGGTGCGGGCATAGCCCTCAAGCGCCTTGCTGACGGCCTCGGGGTCCAGCAGTGAGAAGGCGGCGCGGCAGTAGGGGCAGGCGTGGTCCTTGCGGATATCGACCGGGGCGCCGCAACTGGTGCAATAGACCGCGCCCACACGCTGGGCCAGGTCGGTGATCTCGGCCTGGGTCATGTGGCGCACAAAGCCCTTTTCCACCATGAAGGAGGCAAAGGTGCTGAAGCGCCCGTGGCGCGAGGCGCAGCGGTAGGTCATGTAGCGCCCGCTGCGCACCACGTCAAAACCCTGCACCAACGAGCGCGTGCAGCGCGGGCAGGCCATGGCCGACTGCAAGGGCCTGCGCTCGTCGCTGCGGTGCTGGTGCAGCAGGCCGAACAGTTCCACCACGGCCTGGGCCGGCAGTTTGAGGTTCTCGTTCTGATCGATCCACAGGCCCTGGCAGGCGTAGCAGATGTCCAGCTCCAGCGGCTGGCCGGTGTGCGCCGTGAAGCGGTGGATCTCCATGGGCTGGCGGCAGGAGGGGCAGGCGGCGGCTGGGCTCATGGGAATGGAGGCGGGTTCGGTCGGTCGGAAGCCCGATGGTAGCGCCCGCCTGCCTAGCACCGATGCCCAGGCGCCAAGGGTCCTGTGCAAGCCGTCAGTTTGGCGTAGGATGCGGCCACTTTTCACTTTGATACACAGATGGAGGGACAGCCCATGGGAATGTTCGACTGGCAGGAAAAGAGCGCCGACGTGCTGGCGCAGGGCGGGGTGATCGGGCCGCATGAGCGGCTGCCCTGGCCGCAGACGGCGGTGATGGGTGTGCAGCACGTGATTGCGATGTTCGGCGCCACGGTGCTGGCGCCCATCCTGATGGGCTTTGACCCGAACCTGGCCATTTTGATGAGCGGCATCGGCACGCTGATCTTCTTCCTCATCACCGGCGGCAAGGTGCCCAGCTACCTGGGTTCGAGCTTCGCCTTCATCGGCGTGGTGATCGCTGCCACGGCCTACGCGGGCAAGGGGCCGAATGCCAACATCGGCGTGGCGCTGGGCGGCATCATCGCCTGCGGCCTGGTCTATACCGTGATTGGCGCCATCGTGCAGATGGTGGGCACGGGCTGGATCGAGCGCTTCATGCCGCCCGTGGTCACAGGCTCGGTGGTGGCCGTGATCGGCCTGAACCTGGCGGGCATTCCCATCAAGAACATGGCGGCCAGCAACTTCGACAGCTGGATGCAGGCCGTGACCTTTGTCTGCGTGGGTCTGGTGGCCGTGCTCACGCGCGGCATGGTGCAGCGCCTCTTGATTTTGGTGGGCCTGATCGTGGCCAGCCTGATTTACGCCCTGCTCACCAACGGCATGGGCCTGGGCAAGCCCCTGGACCTGACGGCCCTGGCCAACGCACCCTGGTTCGGCATGCCCGGCTTTGCCGCGCCCGTGTTCAGCGGCCCGGCCATGCTGCTGATCGCCCCGGTGGCCATCATTTTGGTGGCCGAGAACCTGGGCCACATCAAGGCCGTGACGGCCATGACCGGCCAGAACCTGGACCAGTACATGGGCCGCGCCTTCATCGGCGACGGTATCGCCACCATGGTCAGCGGCGGCGCGGGCGGCACGGGCGTGACGACGTACGCCGAGAACATCGGCGTGATGGCCGCGACCAAGATTTACTCCACCGCCGTGTTCCTGACGGCAGCGCTGATCGCGGTGCTGCTGGGCTTTTCGCCCAAGTTCGGCGCCGTGATCCAGGCCATCCCGCTGCCGGTGATGGGCGGCGTGTCCATCGTGGTCTTCGGCCTGATTGCCGTGGCCGGCGCCAAGATCTGGGTGGACAACAAGGTGGACTTCTCGCAGAACAAGAACCTCATCGTGGCCGCCATCACGCTCATCCTGGGCACCGGCGATTTCACGCTGAAGTTCGGCGACTTTGCGCTGGGCGGCATCGGCACCGCCACGTTTGGCGCGATCGTGCTGTACGCGCTGCTCAACCGGGACAAGTGAATCCAGAACGCGATGCACCCTGGGTGCATCTGCACATCAGCGCCGAGTGACGAGCCAGTGCTCCGCGGGTGCGGGGCGTCCAAAGTAGTAGCCCTGCCCAAACATGCAACCCATGGCCAACAGCGCCCGGCGCTGTGCCGGGGTTTCCACACCTTCGGCAATCACGTCCAAACCCAGAGAGCGTCCCAAGCTAAGCACCGCTTCGATGATGGCTGAGCTGCGCGACGGGTGAGGCTGATCCAGTTCCTGGGTGAAGGAGCGGTCTATCTTGATCATGCGCAGCGGAAAGCGGTGCACATGTCCAAGCGAGGAGAAGCCGGTTCCAAAATCGTCCAACGCCGCACCCACACCGGCGTCCTGCAAGCGCTGCAAAACACCGGCCACGGTCGCAGGATCGCCCAGCAGCGTACTTTCAGTCACCTCTATGTGCAGCTTGGCCACATTAAAGCCGGTGCGCTGAACCAATGCCAACAGCGATTGGTCGAAGCCCTTGCCAGCAAAGTGGCGCGGCGAAACATTGAGGTTCAGGAAGCCGCCATCGCACACAAGCGGTGCGGCGGCAGTGCAGGCCAGGCCATAGATATGCCAGTCAATGGCCTCGATCAGACCGGTCTGTTCCGCCACCGGCAGGAATTCCCTGGGATCCAACAATCCGCGCACCGGGTGTTGCCAGCGGATCAGCGCCTCATAACCCACCACGCGGGCATCGATCAGGTGCACGATGGGTTGAAAAAACGGCACGAACTGGCCCGCGTGCAACGCATCGCGCATTTCCTTTTCCAGTTGCAGCACGTCCATGGCTGCGCGTTGCTCCCGGTCATCGAACAGCACAAAGCGCTGTCGTCCGCCCTCCTTGGCCCGGTAAAGCGCTGCATCGGCATCGTTGAGCAACTCATCGATGTTTTCGTGGCGCGCCTGTGCCACGGCAATGCCGATACTGACCGATAGCTGCAACTCGCGCCCGGCCAGCTGCGTCACGTCCTGCATTCGGGCTTGGACACGCTGCGCAATCTTGCACGCCATGGCCGGTTGTGGGCCTTCCTCCAGAAGAATGGCGAACTCATCTCCCGACAGGCGCGCCACGACATCGGGGGAGCGCACACACTCTTGCAGTCGGCGCGCCACCTCACGCAAGACCATATCACCCGCCTGATGGCCCAGGCTATCGTTAAAGAGTTTGAAGCGATCGACATCCAAATAGAGCAGCGCGAAGCTGCGATGCGCGTCGCGCCGGTGAGTCGCCAATGCCCGTTCCAGCCGGTCACGAAGGTACACCCGATTGGGCAGGCCCGTCAGGGGATCGTGCATCACCTCATGCTGCAGGCGAGCCTCCACCTGCTCGCGCATCTCAATTTCCTGCCGCAGTTCCTGAGTACGGAGCTGAACCCGTTGCTCCAGTTCGTTGTTCAGCGCCAGCAGGGCCTCAGCCTGCTGGCGCCGCTGCAAACTGGTGGCAATCTGGTGAGACACGAAGGTCAGCAAAGCGGCGTCCTGCTCGTCATAAAGCAGGTCGGCCCGGTAGCTCTGCACCGTGACCACACCCATGACGCCCTGCGCGCCCAGCAGAGGTGCACCCAACCAGCACATCGTCGCCGTAGTGCCCGTTTGCGACTGAATCGCGACTTCGCCACTTTCACACAAGCGCTGCAAACGCGAAGAATCCACCAGCTGGGTACGGCCCTCGCGCATGACGAACTCACTCAGACCTCTGGCCATGGGCCTGGTCTTTCCTCCCTCGCCCGCACTGTCAACGCAATAAGGGAAACGCAGGGTGTGCCCATCTTCAGACACGAGCGCAATGTAGAAATTCTCTGCATTGATCAACTCAGCCACCGCAGCGTGCAAACTGCGGTAAAACAGGGCATCACTTTCCTGACCATTGGCCAGCGCCGCGATGCGGTACAGCGTGGCCTGCAGATGGGCTGCACGCTCACGTTCGGCAATTTGCTCTTGAAGTTGCTGATTCGCCAGTGCCAGCTCATGCGTGCGCTCCAGAACGCGTTGTTCCAGCGCCTGACGCCCATGCTTGCGCTCCAGTGCCGTCAGCACATGTTCGGCAACAAACCCCAGCACCGCGCTGTCCGATGCGCTGTATCCAAGCCCTTCACGGTAGCTCTGCACGGCGAGAGCACCCAGCACCTCTGCGCCACGGCGCATGGGCACACCCATGAAATCAACCGATGGCGTTCCGACCACTGGCCCCCGCACAATGCCCAGTTGCCGAGCGACCTCCCACGCCGGGCCGCGAACCGAACGCGCCTGGCGAATGATGGCTAAAGTAAAGCTGTCCTTGAGCTGTGCAGCGGGAATCTCGCGTTCCGGATCGTACATGCCCTCATCCACTTCGTCGGCAAAATAGATGAACCGCAAGCTATCGCGCTGGTTGTCGTACAGCGCTATGAAGAAGTTCCGGGCATACATCAAGCGCCCGATGATTTCGTGCAGTCCGCGCAGCATGCTGTCCATGTCCTGATCAGCCGAGGCCAGATCTGCTATCGCAAATAGCGCCTGCTGCAACTGTCTGGACTGCTCCAAGTGCTGTACCGAAGCGTGCAGTTCTTGCAGAGTCCACAGTTCTGCCAGTCGCTGACCGGCCAGTTCAAGCATGCGCGCAGCTGTGTTCGGTAGGTTGCTGAATGCTCCCGACGCTCCCAGCATGGCTGCCTGCGGCTGTGCATGGCCCGTTGGCAGCGGGTGCACGGCATACTCCGGCGCCGACAGCACATCGGACAAATGCTTCCGTCCCGACTCGGGTGGCAGTGCCCTCAACGGCTCGCAAGCCAATGCATCCTGCGCCTGCCACACAATGGCATCAGCGGACACGCCACATGCAGCCATGCCGCGCAGTAGTGCAGCAGCCAAAGCGCGCACACTGTTGGCCACCACTATCGGCAGCGCCCATACAGTCAACTCAGAGTGCCTGCAATCCGATTCATCTGCTGCTGGATCCATCCGCGCACAGTCGTCCATGTCTCGCTCCTGCGGTTACCCTCTTGTCGGGGTCATGCCCAGCGTGCACGGCGCGCCAAGGCCAGCGGGAAGTATGCATCGGCATCCATAACCCCACCAGCCTCTTCGGTCGGTGGGTTTCGTCAGGCCAGGAACTTGCCCGCCGGCCCCAGAACGCCCAGGTCGATGTAGCGCGAGCCTACGTACGGCGCCTGGCCGCTGTAGTCCACCACAAAGCCGCCCATGTCCCAGTTGCGGATGCCGGCCAGGGCGCTGCGCAACTTGGCGCGCGTGGGGTCGTTGCCAGCACGCTCCAGACCTTCGGCCAGCACGCGCATGTTGACGTAGCCCTCCAGGCTGCCCAGGTTGAAATCGTTCTGGCCGCGCGCCTTCATGGCCGCCTGGTAGTCGCGCACCACGGCCGTCTTGCCCTTGTTCGGGTCGGGCATGACCATGGTGACGGCCAGGCCGCCACCGGCGTCGCCCAGCTGGCGGAAACCTTCGCTGGTCAGAGTGGCGCTGACGCCCGCCATCAGCACACCTGGCAGGGTCTTTTTCAGGCCGCGCACCAGCGGTACGGTGGCCGAGCCGGCCGTGGCCAGCAGCACAGCGGCCGGGCGGGCGTTGCCCACCTGGCCCAGGACGGCGTCCAGGTTCTTGCCGTCGGTGGACAGCGCGGCCTGCACCGTGGCCTTGCCCCCGGCTGCGGCCAGCGCGCGGTTGGCATCCTCCAGCAGCTCGCGGCCGTAGGGGTTGTCCAGAAAGACCACGCCGATGTCCTTGACGCCCATGCCCACCAGGCGTTGCACCAGGCGCTGCACTTCATCGGTGTAGCTGGCGCGCACGTGGAAGACGTTGCGGGCATTCTTGCGCAGCGAGGAGGCGCCGGTGAGCGGCGCCACATAGGGCATGCCCGCTTCTTCCACCACGGGCAGGATGGCGGTGTTGTTGGGGGTGCCCACGCACGAAAGCAGCGCAAAGGCCGAGCCCTGGCCGATCATCTGTTTGACGTTGTCGATGGTGCGCTGGGGCACGTAGCCGTCGTCCACCATGTGCAGTTGCAGGGCGCGGCCGTTCACGCCGCCGCGTGCGTTGATCTGGGCGATGGCGGCCTCGGCGCCCTGGCGCAGGTCGGTGCCAAAGCCGGCCAGCGGGCCGCTGAGGGCGGCCGAGCAGCCGATGGTCAGCGACTTGCCACTGATGCCGCCCTCCTGGGCAAGGGCATTGCGCACAAAGGCGGGGGCCGCAAGGGCAGTGGCGGCGTAAGAGACAAACTGGCGACGTTGCACGGAAAAGGCTCCGGATATAAAGGGGGGTGTGGGGTGGCCCGGGTCGGCACGCCTGCGCTGCGGCCAAGGGCCGGGGCGGCGCCCGACATTCGGGTAAACCCTGGATTTTGATGACATTTACATGACAGCGGTAGAGGCCGCTCTCCATAACCCATGCCAATCTGGAAAAAACCCATCTCCCTGGAACTGCTCAACCAGACCAATGACCGCACAGCGGCCACCCACCTGGGCATCGAAATCACCGAAGTCGGCGACGACTTCCTGCGCGGGCGTGTGCCCGTGGACGAGCGCACGCGCCAGCCGTTCGGCATCCTGCACGGTGGGGTGAGCGTGGTGCTGGCCGAGACGCTGGGCTCGATCGGTGCCTTCTACGCCTGCCCCGAGGGCCACCGCGGCGTGGGGCTGGACATCAACGCCAACCACATCCGCGCTGCCAGCAGCGGCTGGGTGACGGGCACGGCGCGCGCCGTGCACATCGGGCGCACCACGCAGGTGTGGCAGATCGACATGGTCAACGATGCGGGGGAGCTGACCTGTGTCTCGCGCATCACCATGGCGATCCTGGCGCCGAGATAAGAAGCAACCCCCTGTGGCGCTGCGCGCCCTCCCCCTTCTCTCGCCCCGCTGCGCGGGTCGGGAAGGGGGACGCCACCAGCGCGGCGGGGCGGCCCTTGCGCGGTGGCTCTGGTTGGGGGGAGCACGCCCTGCTTCAGGGATGGTGCGCGGGTTTTGATGGAATTGGGCTCTAGCGCCCGCCCATCAAGCGCTGATAGCTATTGTTTTTATAGCATTATTCGCTGTCGGTGTCTGCGCTGCGCGCCAGGCGCTCGCTCTTCCAGTACACGTCGTCGCCGCCGTCCATGCGGTTGAGCACGCGCGCAAGCACGAACATCAGGTCCGACAGGCGGTTGAGGTAGTGGCGCGGCGCCTCGCGCACGGCCTCCTGCGCGCCCAGGGCCACCACGGCGCGTTCGGCGCGGCGCGCCACGGTGCGGCAAACATGGGCCTGCGCGGCAGCGCGTGTGCCAGCGGGCAGGATGAACTCCTGCAGGCGCGGCAGCTGGGCGTTGTGTTCCTGCAGGGCTTCGTCCAGCTGCAGCACCGCCGATTCCTGCAGCAGCGCAAACCCCGGAATCGACAGCTCGCCCCCCAGGTTGAACAGCTGGTGCTGCACGTCGATGAGCAGCTCGCGCACGCCGCCGGGCAAGGGTTCGCACAGCAGCAGACCGATGTGTGAGTTGAGCTCGTCCACATCACCCATGGCCGCGATGCGCGGGTGGAATTTGGGCACGCGCGTGTTGTCGCCCAGGCCGGTGCTGCCGTCGTCGCCGGTACGCGTGGCGATCTGTGTGAGTCGTTTGCCCATGGTGTCTGTGGTGTCTGGATTTGCCTGGCCCCGGATTGTGCGCCAGCGGCAATACCCCTGTCTGCGTCGCAGCCCACACGCTTTTTTACGCGGCGCACCCAAATGTTGGTGCAGGCAACAGCAGGCAAAAGTGCTGGATCACTGCGCCTTGTTGCAGTGCAATGAAGGCCTGTTCCACTTTTGCAAAGGATGACCTCCATGCACTCCATGACCCAACGACGCCCCCATGCCCCCGTGTCGGCACAGCGCACGCTGCACGCCTTTGACCTGCGCAGTGTGATGCTGCTGACCGCCCTGACCCTGGGCGGCTCCCCGGCACTGTACGCACAGACGGCACCTGCCCCCAAGCCCTCCATCACCCTCAACCAAAGCGCGGGCAACGCCCCGAAGCCCGTACCGGGCGCGGGAGCGGAGACTGCGCAATCCTCCGCCGCCAGTGCCGCGTTTGACCGGGCGGACGCCAACGCCGATGGCAAGCTCAGCCCCCAGGAAGCGCAGCAGCTGCCTGCCATCGGCAACCGCTTCGAGCAGCTCGACAGCAACCGCGACGGCTTCCTCTCACGCCCGGAGTTCGAGGCGGGCGCTCGCTCCTGATGCCCCTGGGCACAGCCTGACAAAGGCATGACGGCCGGTGGTCCGGCCAGGGGGGCGGTGGTATTCTGGAACGGCCTTTTTTCGGAGACCACCCATGCACGCCAGCGCCCCCCCTTCGCAAGCCCCTGTCACCGAGCGTCCTGCGCCCCAGGCCTTGCTCGATGCGCTGGCGCAGCGCTTTGGTGCACAGTATTCCTGCGCCCTGGCCGTGCGCGAGCAGCATGGGCGCGACGAGGGCTCCATCCAGGCCCCACCGCCTGCCGCCGTGGTCTTTGCCGAGAGTACGCGGGACGTGCAGGACGCTGTGCGCCTGGCCGCGCAGCACAACGTGCCGGTCATTCCGTACGCCGCCGGCTCGTCGCTCGAAGGCCACCTGCTGGCCGTGCAGGGCGGCATCAGCATCGACGTGAACCGCATGAACCGGGTGCTGAGCGTGAACGCCGAGGACCTGACGGTGACGGTGCAGCCCGGCATCACGCGCAAGCAGCTCAACGACAGCATCAAGGACACGGGCCTGTTCTTTCCCATCGACCCCGGCGCCGACGCCAGCATCGGCGGCATGGCCGCCACGCGCGCCAGCGGCACCAACGCCGTGCGCTACGGCACCATGCGCGAGAACGTGCTCGCGCTGGAGGTGGTGACGGCCAGCGGAGACGCCATCCGCACCGGCACGCGCGCCAAGAAGAGCAGCGCGGGCTACGACCTCACGCGCCTGATGGTGGGCAGCGAAGGCACGCTGGGCATCATGACCGAGCTGACCATCCGGCTCTACCCGCTGCCCGAGGCCATCTCGGCGGCTGTGTGCTCCTTCCCCTCGGTGGGCGACGCGGTGCGCTGCACCATCCAGATCATCCAGCTCGGCGTGCCGATCGCGCGCGTGGAGCTGATCGACGCCAACACCGTGCGCGCCGTGAACGCACATTCCAAGCTCAGCCTGCGCGAGGAGCCCATGCTGCTGATGGAATTCCACGGCTCCCCCGCCAGCGTGAAGGAACAGGCCGAGACCGTGCAGGACCTCGCGGCCGAACACGGCGGCAATGCCTTTGAATGGGCCAGCACGCCCGAAGAGCGCACGCGCCTGTGGAGCGCGCGCCACATGGCCTATTTCGCGGGCCTGCAGACACGCCCGGGCTGCACCGCCATCACCACCGACGCCTGCGTACCGATCTCGCAGCTGGCCACCGCCGTGCTCGACAGCGTGCAGGAAGCCGAGGCCAGCGGCATCCCCTACTTCATGGTCGGCCACGTGGGCGACGGCAACTTCCACATGGGCTACCTGATCGACCCGGCCAGTTCGGAGGAACGCGCCCAGGCCGAGCAGCTCAACCACCAGCTCGTCGCACGCGCGCTGCGCCTGGGCGGCACCTGCACGGGTGAGCACGGCGTGGGCATCCACAAGATGGGCTTTTTGCGGGAGGAAGCTGGCGATGGCGCGGTGGACATGATGCGCGCCATCAAGCAGGCGCTGGACCCGAAGAACATCCTCAATCCGGGCAAGATCTTCGTGCTCTGACCTCTGCCCATGCGCTATTTACTTGATAGCATCAGATGCCCGTTGTTATTGAGCTCCAGCCGAATTTTGCAAAAATTCGGCTGGACGATCCATCAGCTGCCAAACAGCTTGTTCGCCGTCTCCGCCACCAAACGGCCCTGGTAGCGGGCGCCGTCGAGCTCGATGGCGCTGGGCTGTCGCTGGCCCTGTCCGCCGGCGATGGTGGTGGCGCCGTAGGGGCTGCCGCCGACCACTTCGTCGAGCGTCATCTGACCCTGGAAACTGTAGGGCAGGCCCACGATGACCATGCCGAAGTGCATCAGGTTGGTAATGATGGAAAACAGCGTCACTTCCTGGCCGCCGTGCTGCGTGGCCGTGGAGGTGAAGGCCGCGCCCACCTTGCCATTGAGCGCACCGCGCGCCCACAGGCCGCCGGCCTGGTCGAGAAAGCTGGCCATCTGCGAGGGCATGCGGCCAAAGCGGGTGGGGGCGCCGACGATGATGGCGTCGTAGTGCTCCAGCTCGGCCACGGTGGCCACGGGCGCGGCCTGGTCGAGCTTGAAATGGGCATTCTTGGCAATGTCGTGCGGCACCGTCTCAGGCACGCGCTTGACATCCACCGAGGCGCCCGTGGAGCGCGCGCCTTCGGCCACCGCCTGCGCCATGGTCTCCAGATGGCCGTAGGTCGAGTAATACAGAACGAGGACTTTGGACATATGCGAGCCTCCATGAGGTGAACGCCTGCAGAACGGCAGGCACGCTGGCGGGAGGGACGTTCTTCCGGGGCCCGCCGATCTACGGTGCGTAGACCTCGGCCATCGTATTCCGATTGCCGGTTTCGTGCAGGGCTTTCGCGGCCTCGCGCCGGACCATCGCCGAGAGCGCGCGCACATGGTCGTCCTCGATGCCCAGCAGGTCGAGTTGCTCGTCCAGCTGGTCGAGGTAGGCGCGGTTGCTGCCGATGCTGCCGCAGGCGCTGGCAATGATGGCCGCCGTGTCTTCCAGCGAAAGCTCGCCACGGTACTGCGGGTGGGCGGTGTTGGCCGTGAGCACCAGCGCCTCGATGCGGCCCTGCGGCGTGTCCAGCGGCAACAGGGCCGGGCAGTAGCCGCCGCGGATCATCTCGCGCCGCCACAGCAGGCGCGACTCCGCCTCCACCAACGTGTGGTGGATACGGAACGCCAGGCCATGGCATACGCCCGCACAAGGCAGCAGCGTCAGCACCAGGCCTGGGCAATTGGTCGTGCCACGCCCAATCGTGGTGGCCAAGGCAAAGCGGCGCGCAAAGCCGTCGAGACTTGCCCGGCGCACTTCCTGGAAGTGGATGCCGGGGTTCCACATCAGCGAGCCGTAGCCAAAGACCCAGAGGTCTTCGCCGCCGATGTCGGCCAGTACGGCCTGGCGCGAGCGCTCGACGTCTGCATCGGGTAGTCGCCAATCGTCGGGCAAGCCCTGCGCACGCGCCTGCGCATCCCAGGCAGCCAGCACCTCATCGGTCAGGCGCAACCCCGAAGCCTCGGGTGGCGTGATGCGCCCCTCCAGCTCTGGCAGGTGCATGAAGGCTTGCGGGGTCATGGGGCTCTATGGCGAATGGCGACGCGGGATGTGCGACTGACGATCAGCTGCGGTCGCCAATGGCGATCTGGCGCAGGCGTGCCGCCTGTACGGCCTGGGCCTGGACGCTGGCGCGCTCCACGATGGACGGTGCCGCGTTCGATTCGACGGCAACGAAGTTCTTGAACTGCGTGACCGCCTGGGCCGCTTCGGCCTGCACTTCGGCACGGCTGCGGGTGGACTGGACGCGGGCTTCGAAATCAGCGCCATACAGTTCGCTGGCCTGGGCGCCCAGGGCGGTGAAAGCAGCGGCGGCGGCGACGGAGAGGATGCGGACGGTGGAGTTCATGGTGGTTTCCTTGAAGAGTGAGGGGAGTGAAATCAATCAACGGTGGTGGAGGCGGTGGGTTGTGTCGTCTTCACCATGGACTCAACTGTAAATTGCATCCAATGATAGATAAATAGGCTATTGAAGCACTCACTGTTCCAAAAATAATCACAATACAAGAATGCCACGCGTTGCCGTGCCACCTTTCCCAGGCCTGCGGAAGACAGGCTGAAGCCCCGTGCCCTGGCCAGAATTTGCCGTCAGGCAGCCTGCGCCTGGCGCCGCGCCAGCCCGCCCCCCACCAGCGCCGCCGACACCACGCCCAGCGCCAGCGTGAGCGCCGCGCCATGAAAGATGCCACCCGTCAGCCCCCGGTCGAGCATCGCCCCGAACACCGGTGCCGCCAGTGCAAAGCCCAGATCCAGCCCCGAATACACCGTGCCATAGACGCGGCCCGTAGCGCCGGGCGGTGCAGCGCGCTTGATGAGCATGTCGCGCGACGGACCGGCCAGGCCCGTGCCCAGGCCCGCCAACGACGCCAGGGCCAGGGCAACCATGCTGGGCAAGGCACCGCTGCCCACCAGCACCAGCAGCACCGCCGACGCCATGAGGCAGATACCGATGATCTTTTCCAGCCGCTGCACGCGGCCCACCAGGAAGCCGCCCACCACCATGCCCGCCGCGCCGCACAGCATGTAGCCCGTAACGACCAAGGCCGTGGCGCTGAGCGGCAGGCCGTACATCTGCTGCAGCGCGGGGCTGGCAAAGCTCTGGATGGCACTCAGGGCGCAGGTGCTCCAGAAGAAGAACGAGAAGCACAGCCACACCGAGGGCAGGCGCAGGAAGGCCATGGGGTGCTCGGCCGGGGCGCCAGCGCCGCCCTGGGCCTGGTGCGCCCAGGCGCCCTGGCGGTCGTCGATGGCGTCGCGCTGCCACAGCACCAGCGCCAGCACGCTGCCCGCGAGCACGGCCGCCGCCAGTGCCGCCGTGCGCCACGACCCGGTGGCCGTGGCAATGCCCGCCAGGAACACCGGCGCCGCCGCCCAGCCCAGGTTGCCGCTGATGCCATGCACCGAGAAGCCATGCCCCAGCCGCTGGGGCGAAACGCGCTTGTTCAGGATAGTGAAGTCCACCGGGTGAAAGGGCGCGTTGCCCAGCCCGGCCAGTGCCGCCGCGAGCATGAGCCCGGTGTAGCCCTGGGCGAACCCGGCCGCCAGCGCCGCCAGCGTGAAGCAGCACAGCGCGAGGAACAGCACCGGGCGCGCACCCACGCGGTCCACCACAAAGCCCGCGAGCGCCTGCCCCACGCCGGAGATGACGAAGAACACCGACACCAGCAGCCCCAACTCGGAATAGCTCAGGTGGAACTCCTGGATCAGCCAGGGGAACAGCGGCGGCAGCAGCATGTGGAAGAAATGCGAGGTGCCGTGCGCCAGGCCAATGAGGCCGATGGTGCGCGCGTCCTTGCGCAGGGGGGTGGGGGCATTCGTGCCCGCGGTGGTCGTGGTCATGGCAGGCATCTTAGGCAGGAGACATGCGGCGCGTTTACGATAGTCTGCCAATTTCTATCGCCAATATGCCAAACCGTCCCGATGTCCCCACCAGCGACATGCCCCCGCGCCCGGGGCGGGCGCTGTCCTACGTGGGCTCGCTCACGCCCCACCTGTTCGTGCCCAGCCGCGAGCGCCCCGTGCGCGCCAAGGCGCGCCAGCTCGCCGCCGACACGCAGGTGATGCCGCACAGCCACCCCTGGGCGCAGGTGGCCATCTCGACCACGGGCGTGATCCGCCTCACGGTGGACCGCGGCACCTACATCGTGCCGCCCTCGCGCGCGCTGTGGATTCCGCCGGGCGTGGAGCACGCCGTGACCATGGTCGAATCAGCCGACCTGCGCACGCTGTACTTCCACCAGCCGCGCGGGCGCTGTGGCCCCGGCGCCCTGGGGGGTGGCAGCGCCGACCGCGCCGAGCAGGCCGCCTGGCGCCAGTGCCGGGTGCTGGAGGTGTCCGAGCTGCTGCGCGCCCTGGTGCGCGAGATGCCCACGGCAGCCCACGACGGCCCGCCGCTGTCGAGTGCCGACCTGCTGCGCGAACGCCACCTCAGCGCGCTGATCCGCGACGAACTGGCCCGCGCCAACGCCGTGAAGCTGGGCGTGGACCTGCCACGCGACAAGCGCCTGCGCCACCTCTGCGAGGCCGTGCTGGCCGACCCCACGCGCCACGAAACCCTGGCCGCCTGGGCCCGCGACACGGGCGCCAGCCCGCGCACCGTGGCGCGCCTGTTCCGCCAGGAACTGGGCAGCACCTTCACGCAGTGGCGCCAGCAGGTGGTACTGGCCAAGGCGGTGTCGCTGGCCGCCGGGCGCCGGCCCATGGGACAGATCGCCGCCGAGCTGGGCTACAGCCCCAGCGCCTTCAGCGCCATGGTACGCCGGGCCCTCGGGCAACCGCCCGGGCGCTTTCTGGGTCAGCAGCGCCCGCCGGCCTGACGCGGGGTGCCGCGTTGACTTGTATCAATGCAACCGAGGGCCATTCGAGCAGAATAACCACAATTATTTTGTGTGTTTATGCCCAAGGAGTCCCCATGAAAGCGCTGACGGATCTTTTCTCGACCGACTACGGACTGATGAGCATCATTGGCATCGGCATGATGATCGCGGGTATCCTGAGTTTCGTGGTCGTGGTCCGACGCAAGATGAACGAGGTTCCAGGCCCCGACCAGAAGAAGTGACCCCCGGGGCCCGGCCAGGATGCCGCCCGCCCCCTATCGGCGCGCGGCTCTTGCTGCAGGCACCATCGGTACTGCCGCAGGAGACGGACATGCCCCACGACATTGATTTCCACAGCTACGCCCCGCGCCAGGGACACGGCCTGCCGCACGATCCGTTCAACGCCATCGTGGGCCCGCGCCCCATTGGCTGGATCTCGACCTGCGACGCTGCGGGCCGACTGAATCTGGCGCCCTACAGCTTTTTCAACGCCTTCAACTACGTGCCACCCATCGTCGGCTTTGCCAGCATCGGACGCAAGGACACGCTGCGCAATATCGAAGAAACGGGCGAGTTCGTCTGGAATCTGGCCACCCGGGATCTGGCGGAGGCCATGAACCTGAGCTGCGCCGCGGTCGCGCCCGAGGTCAGCGAATTCGACCTCACGGGCCTCACGCCCCGACCATCCCTCAGCGTGCGCCCACCGCGCGTGCAGGAAAGCCCTGTCTGCTTCGAGTGTCGCCGCACACAGATCCTGCAACTCGAAGGCGCGGATGGGCGGACGGTACCCACCTGGCTGGTGCTCGGCGAGGTGGTGCAGGTACACATCGCCCAGCATCTGCTCAAGGACGGCGTGTACGACACCGCCGGTGCGGGCCACATCCTGCGTGCGGGGGGACCGGCGGACTACTTTTCCATCGGGCCGGAGCAGTTGTTCCGCATGGCGCGCCCCGCGTAGGTGCCATGGGCGATCTTCTGCCCTAAGAGCCCGAAGGGTTGCCCCGCAAAAGCAGCGTCTGCGGCGTTGCAAATCCTCGCCGGGCCACCTGCTCTAGCGACCCAACGGTGCGCAAAGGCCTGCAGCGGGCTCCCGGGCCCACTGCTCCAGCCAGGCCCACACCTGCTGGAGACCATCCCGCCCTGGCGCCTGCAGGCCATGGTCGGCGCCAGGCAGTGCCCGTGCGCAGTAGGGTGCCGCCCTGCCCTGGGCCTGGCGTGCGAAACGCTCGTAGGCCTGTGCAGGTACCAGGGCGTCCTCGGTGCCCCAGACCTGCAGCAGCGGCCAGGGGTTGGCCAGCAGCGGCGCCTGCACAGGCCAGTGCCAGAGGTCGCGCCAGTAGCGCAAGCTGCGGCCCTGGTGCAGGCTGGCATCGGGTGCGTCACTGGCCTGGGCCTGCGCCAGCCCTTCCAAAGCGGCCTGCGCACCCAGGCGTTGCGCCTGCAGCGTGAGCGCTTCGCGCGGGTCCAGCCCACTGGCCCCCAGCAATATCAGCCCCGCCAGACGCGGCACCTGCGGGGCCAGGTGGGGCAGCAACTCTGCACCTTCAGACACTCCCACCAGCACGGTAGGCAGCCCATCCTGAGCCACGCCAGCGTGCCAGGCCTGCAAGGCGGCCTGTGCGTGGGCGCGCCAGGCCGCATGCGCATCGGTCTGCACGAAGGCTGGCGGGCATTGACCGGGTGCGGTACGGCCCATGGGGTGCACACCCGGCTTGTGCAGCACCAGCACCTGGGCGTGCAGCAGCCCGGCAAAGTAGCGGTCGGCAAACGGCCCCAGGCCCGCACAGCCCGAGCCGGGCACCACCACCACGCGGTAGCGCAGCGGCGGCGCCCGCGCGGGGCGCTCCAGCGCCTGCAGGGTGACACCGCCCTGCCCCGGCAAAGGCCGCAGAATGAAAGCGCTGGCAGACGCCTGCGGCGACGGCGCCGACGGATGCTCCGCCTTGCCCAGCGTTGCCGGGCCGCAGGCGCACAACAGGCCCGCACCCAGCAAAAAGGCCAGCACACGGCTGGCCTGCAGGGCAATGGGCCAGTGCCGCGAAGGCCCCCGGCGCACCAGTGCCATGGTCAACGCAGGATGATGACCTGCTCTTGCGGCTGCGGCGCCACCGGCTGGGGCTGCGGATAGGGCTGCCCCCCCTGCATGGGCGGCGGCTCGGGGCGCACGCCGCGCGAAAGGTTGGCGTCGGTGTAGCCCAGTTGCTGGGTGAGCTGCTGGTACACGTCCTGTGCCAGGCTCACCGAGGTTTCCTTCATCACCTTGGCGCGGTTGGGCGGGGCGATGTCGCCACGCACCGAGAGGATCTTGGTGTCGTTGCCCGCGCCCTGGGCCGAGAAGGCGGCCTTGATCTCGTAGGTCTTGGTGTTGATGAGCGAGAAGTCGGCCAGCAACTGCAGGCCGTACTGGCGCGTGGCGCTGGTGGTGCCCTGCAGCGGCGAGAGTGCGTCGGTGAAGTCGATGCTGGAGATCACGCCAAAGAGCACATAGTCAGCGCCCTTGAACTCACCCTTCTGGATGCGCGTGATGATGGCCTTCACATCGGGCTGGCGCACAGGTTGGGCCATCTTGCCGCCCTGCACCTGGTTGAGCACCTGCTCGGCCTTGCTGGGCTGGGGCGCACCGCCGTCAAAACCACGCCCCTGCACCAGCTTGAAGTACGTGCCCTGCAGCAGGGCACCCTTGATGTCGTTGGTGTAGCCGTGCAGTTCGCGCTGCTCGATGTAGCTGTAGCGCCCGGCCACGAAGGTGCCGCTGGCCTGCTCCGACGCCTGCATGGACTGCTGGCCCGAGTGCGAGCCCGAGCCACCATAGGGGCCGTGGCTGTAGCCGCCGCTGTGGCTGCCCTGCGCACTCATCTGGCTGCTGCGTTGGTACTGGCCCGCCATGAAGTACTCGGACACGCGTTCCGAATACGCCAGGTCGGTCACGGCGATGCGGGGCGCCGCGCCACCCTGCTGGGCGTGCGCTGGCAGGCCCCAGGTGAAGGCCGTGGCAGCCAGCACGGACAGGGCCGCGGTGAGGGTGGTTCTGCGTTGCATGGTGTGGTCCTTCGGTCAGCGGCTGCTGGTTTTGCGGATTTCTTTTTCGTCCTGCCATTCGATGGTGCCTTCCTGCACGTCGAACAGCTTGAGCGTGAACTTGTAGAACACATCCTTGGTGCTGGCGCTTTGCTTGACGATGCTGGTGAGCTCGCCCTCCAGGCTGTACTTGGCCGCCGTCATCTGGCCCACCTTGGCGGTGGTGTTCTGCTTGTACAGGCCGCTCTGGTTCTGGCGCTGCAACTCATCGACCCCAGCCTGCATCTCGTTGATGGAGCGGGTGAAGCGCACCTTGCCCGACTTGACCAGCGTGGTCTGGATGGAGTTCATCACGTTGGTGGTGTCGATGTACTCGCTGGTCTTGTTCTTGACGGTGGAGATGGTCACCGTGGGGCGGCCCTGGAAAATGCCGGTTTCCAGCAGGCTGCCGGTCATCTTCTCGGCAATCATCTGCAGGTCGGTGGAGCCGAATTCGTTGGTCACGAGCTCCACGCCCTTGGCATCACCGTAGTTGACCTGGCGATCGAAGCGGATCACGGGGGACGAGAGGTTCTGGCAGCCAGCCAGGGTGAGCGTGCCAGCGGCCAGGGCCAGCAGCAGGGCTTTGCGTTTCAAGTGGGGCATGGTGTGGTTCCTCCAGAGAGGCGGCTCAGCGCCGCTCGACATTCATTTCAATGCGGAAATCCGTGGCAGCACTGTGCGGCGCCACGCTCTTGATGGTCTGCTGGCCCAGGCCCAGCACACCCAGTTGCTTCCAGGACTCGCCATCGCCGACCTGGTTGCCGACCTGGTCCAGCCACTTGAAGCGGTAGAACACGGTGCGGTCGCCGCGCGCCATGTTGGCCAGGTCCGCCTGCACCACGAGCACGTCGTTCTTGCGCACGATGCGGATCTCGCGCACGGCGATGTCATTGGCCTCACCGCGCAGTGCCACCTTGGAGGCCACGGCGATGGGCGTTGCGGGGTCGTGCTGCTGCGCCTGCGCGCCCCCCGCGAGGGCAAAGGCGGCCATGCAGAGCACGGCCAGGGTTTTGCGATGGGTCATAGGGTGATCCTTCGATATGGGTGAGGGTGTTACTGCACCGCAGGCTTCGGGGCCGCTGCCTTGGGCGCCACCGGCTTGCTGGTGGTGCGCGTGCTGCGGGTGGTGGTCTTGGTGCGGGTTTCGGTGACTGCAGCGGCGGCGGGTTGCGGCTCAGGGGCAGCGGCCACGGCAGGCAATTGGCCCAGGCTGGCCACTTTGCCGGTGATCACGCTGTTGTGATAAATGCGCAGCGGCACCAGGGCGTACTGGCCATCGATGCGGATCGGCTCTTCAAGCATGCGGCCATTGATGCTGATGCGGTGCTCCCCCGGCGGCAGGTAGCCACGGGCCACGTACACACGCCCAGGCAACATGCGCCACATGCGGTCATCGGCCTGCTCGGTGGCCACGGTGGCGGCAGCCGCAATCAGGCCGCCCAACAGTCCACCGCGCTTTTGCATTTCGTTCTGCAGCACACCCTTGGCAACGGCGCGCGTCATGCCGCGCAGCACCATGCCGGGCATCTCGTCCTTGAGGGCGCGGCGGGCCATCACGTTCACATCCACCACCTTCTCCAGCTTGAAGTCATAGCCCGCAGCCGACAGGTTGCTGAGCAGGGGGTCGTTGGAAGGCTCGATGACCGGGTAGGACACGCTCACTGCCACCACGCCGCTGCCCGTGGGCACCGGCAGGGTGAAGGCCTTGGGCTTGCGCGCCGGGGCATCCCCCGCCTCGACGAGGAACAGCACGTCGGTCATGCGCTGGCGGCGCTTCCAGGTAAAGCTGGTGCGGGTATCGAGACCGCGCAGGCCTTCTTCAAGCACGCCGGTGTTGGGCTTGAGCTCGATGGCCTTGCGGTAGCCAGGCGCGGCCAGGCCCGATTCGCCCAGCACCTCGTACAGGAAACCAGCCAGGTAGTGCGACAGCGCGTTGGAGTAGCCGTTCTTCAGCTCCAGCACCTCGGGGTCGTTGAGCGTCTCGACGGGGTAGCCGTTGATTTCCTTGCTGCCCGAGGTGGCGCCCTTGGACTTGGCTTCCTCCTCGGCGGCCACCGTTTCCTTGGCGCGGAACTCGGCAATCACGGCCTCGCGCTCGTGGGTGCGCTTGACGTCCACACGGGCGTTCTCGAAGTCGCCCTGGGCAATGCGGTTGAGTGCCAGGCGCGTGGTGAGCCAGACCTTCTCATAGTCCTGCCCCTCATAGACCTTCAGGCGCTCGCTCACCAGCGCTGCGCCCACGGTGCCCAGCAGCTTTTGCGGGTTGGTCTTGGCGGTTTCTTCCCATTCCTTGACCTTGGTGTCGGCCAGCAGGAAGGCGCTGGTGCTGTCGTCGTAACGGCGGTCCATGCGCAGCAGTTCGCCGCGCTCCATGTTGTAGAGCAGCGCGGCCTTCTCTTCCGGCGTGGTGGCCGAAGCTTCGAGCTTGGCCAGGGCCGCAGGAATGCCCGCGCTCTGCCCGGCGGTCTGCATGTCGGTGGCGAGCTTGTCGTGGCTGGCCATGTTGGCGCAGCCCGTCAGGGCTGCCGTCACCAGCAGGGCGCCCCACAGGCGCGGTGTGGAAGAAAGGGGCCAGAATTTCATGCTTGTCCTTGCTTTGGGTGGTCACTCCCCTCGGGGCTCCTGGCGCGTGCATGCACCAGGCAAGGAACACCGTGGCGCTGTCTGCCCTCCCGCAGGGATACGACGCCATGTACGGCCATGGTCCTTGGGCTTCCCCTCCATGGGTTTCTTTGTGTGGATAGCCGGCAGCAAATGTAGCAAAGGCAAGCCTTTGTTTCTGAGCCTGCCACCGCAGCGCAACATGGTTTGTGTAAGAAGCTGTGTGCACGCATGGTGTCAATCTGCCTTCTCAGGAATGCGGTACATCCACACCACGCGCCCACCGGGCAGGCGCAACTGTGCCTGGGGCAGCAGGCCGGGCGCGGCGAATTCCAGGCTCACCAACCAGGCGCCCGGTGCCAGTTCGGCCAAGGCCTTGCCTGCGGCACGGGGCATGGTTTCGGGCCGCTGAAACAGGTACACCAGCGCATAGCCCGACCAGTCGCTCTCCCACATGTCAGCGCGACGCACGCGCGCCCAGGGACAGCGCAACCCGCACAGCAGGCGCAGCGGCCAGCTCCACTCCACGCCCTCCAACTGCGCTTGCGGATAGGCACGGCGCAGCGCCATCAGCCCGTCGCCCAGACCACATCCGGCGTCGAGCACACGCGCACCGGGCGCCAGAGGAATCTGCCTTGCCAGGCCCTGCAGCGCGGCATGCGGCGTGGGGAACACGGGTGCATCGCGCCAGGCATTGAGCGGATAGACGGCCAACAACAGCAACAACGGCACCAGCCAGGCCCACGCGGGGATGCTGGCCCAGCCTGTCAGCGCCAGCGCCAGCGGAAAGCCCGCCGCAATCAGCCCGCGACGCCACCAATTGCTGCCCAGCACGCTGGCCACCGCCGCCAACGCACAGGCCAGCAGCAAGGCCCACACCGGCGCGATGACACGCTGCAGGCTGGCGAACAGCAGCCAGGCGCTCCCCCACGTCAACAAGGCGGGCAGGGGCCAGGGAATACGAGAAGTCCAGTTCATCGCCTTATCGGTCCAGTGCGGATCTGCGCACAGCCCACGGCCCCAGGGTTGGCACGGCCCAGGCCAGCGGCCACCGCGCAAGGGCCGCCCCGCCGCGCTGGTGGCGTCCCCCTTCCCCGCATCGCGCAGCGAGGCGAGAGAGAAGGGGGAAGGCGCGCAGCGCCACAGGGGTTTGCTGCTTCATTCTTCAGCGGCCAAAGACGCCCCGCAGCACATTGATGGGGTTCACAGGGTTGGCAGGTTGCGCTCCCGCGCCACCCTCCTCGCGCTCGGCTGGCTCCGCCATGTCGCTGCGATCCACGCCATGCATGGCACCACCGCCCTGCTCCTCACCCAGCATGGCCATGGTGTGCGCCTTGACGCGCACCCGCACGGACCACTCCGGCTCCCAGGGCGCCTTGGGATCGGCCGGGCGCGGCGGGTGCACGATGTGGCTCTCGCCGCCGTAGGCCATCATGCGCAGCATGGGGGTGGATTCGCGGCCGGCGCCAGCGGCGAAGATGCCCTTCGGGATGGCGCACTGCGTGGCATCGGCCGGCAGCAGCACGCGTTCTTTCACCCAACGGTCGATGGTGGCGTTGGGCAGGTAGTCGAACAGGCCCATACCGGTGTCGGGCGTCTCGGCGCTGGACCACATCACCATGTCGTCGCCGTTCTGCGACATCGCATGCAGGTAGTAGGCGCGCGCGTTGCGCACCGGCTCCCAATTCGTGCCCATGCTGTCCTGCGGCTTGCCGCTGGTGCGCAGGGCGATGGCGGGCATGAGGTCCTGCGCGCTGCCCAGCGTGAACTTCATCGAGGCGGGCACGCCCTCGCCCCGGATCTGGTGCTCGCCCACGAGCGAGCTGTCGCGCGAGAGCTGCACCTGGTTGCGCTCGTTCGGGTACAGCGCGTGCGAAGGGCCGACGCGCGCCCCCCGGTCGGGCACGGCGCGGCCCGCAAAGGCCACGGCAAAGTCGGTGGGCTTGGCGCGCGCCAGGTCGATCACGCGCGGTTGGCCCGCGCGCACCTCGCTACCGCAACCCCAATAGATCAGGATGCGGCCCTTGGGCTTGTGCTGTTCGTATTCCTGCGGCACCTCGCCGGGTTCCGACGGCGAGGTGGGCTGGGCCTTGGGTGGCAGCAGCGGCAGGCTCTCGCCCACGCGCATGCCCGCAGGTATGGCCTGGCTGGCTTCCACGCCCGGGCGCAGGCTGTTGTGCAGGGCGATGTCGATTACGCGCGGCGGCATGATGCCCATGGTGCGCGCCATGCCGTAATGCGTGTTGCCGCCCGCTCCCGCCGCACGGCCGCCGCCCATCATGCCCATGAGCCCACCGCCCATGGGCATGTCCATCTCGGGCATGCCGGCCATGCTGCCGGTGGACAGGTCGATCCACAACTGCGTCTTGGGGGTTTTGGCGGTCTGGGCCTGGGCGGCAAGGCCCAGCAGACACAGGCCGGCGGCCAGCACAGTGGGGCGGACGAAAGCGCGGAGGGGGGTCATGGCAGCTCCAGTGCGAGAAATCAAAACACCCGCGCGAGACAGCGCCCCATGGAGGCCGCTCAGGCAGGTATGAGCTGCGCAGTGTAGGCCTGCGCCGACATTTTTTCACCCTGGATGCCGCACGCCGCCGCGCCGGGCGTGCGCAATGTCACGCGCGGCGTGGCCGCCGCGCTGCGGAGACTCAGTGCCCGCGCAAGCGCTCGATCAGCCCGTTGAGCGCGTCGAGCGAGCCGAACTGGATGGCCAGCTCGCCCACGTCCTCCATGCGGCCGGCGCGCTTGACGCGCTTCTTCACGCGCACCTCCACCTCGGCCATGAGCAGGTCGGACAACTCCTCTTCCACGCGCTTGATGTCGCGCGATTTTTCCTTCTTGGGCTTTTGCGGAACGAGGCTGAACTCGGCGCCGATCTTCTTGACCAGCGCTTCGGCCTCGCGCACCGAGAGCTTCTTGGCCGCGATCTGGTTGCCCGCCGTGATCTGCGCCGCGCGGTCGAGCGCCAGCAGCGCGCGCGCATGGCCCATATCGATGTCGCCCGCCATCAGCATGGTCTGCACCGGCTCGGCCAGGTTCAAGAGGCGCAGCAGGTTGCTGGCCGCACTGCGCGAGCGGCCCACGGCCTGCGCGGCCTGCTCGTGCGTGAGGCCGAACTCGCGCACCAGGCGCTGCAGGCCCTGCGCTTCTTCCAGCGGGTTGAGGTCTTCGCGCTGGATGTTCTCGATGAGGGCCATGGCGGCGGCGGCCTCGTTGGGCACCTCGCGCACCAGCACCGGCACCACTTCCAGCCCAGCCAGGCGCGCGGCACGAAAACGGCGCTCACCAGCAATGATTTCGTACTTGCCCGCGTGGGCACCCTCGGCCAGGCGGCGCACCAGGATGGGCTGCATGATGCCCTGGGCCTTGATGCTCTCGGCCAGTTCGTACAGCGCGCCCTCGTCCATGCGCGTGCGCGGCTGGTACATGCCGGGCACCATGTCGTCCAGGCGCAGGCTGCTGGGAAGCCCCGCATCGGCGGCCTGCGCCTGCTCTGCTGCTTCGGCCACTTTGGGGCCCAGCAGCGCTTCCAGTCCTCGGCCGAGGCCCTTGGGTTTTTTGGTAACCATGTTGTTGTTCAGTCTTTCAAGAGGGATTGCAGCAGTTCCATGCCTTCGGCCCAGTCGCCCAGGCCAGATTCCGCATTGATGTGCCCACGCTCGCCCGCGTCGATGAAGCGTGCTCCCCAGTCGCTGGCCAAGGCCTGGGCGCGCTCGAAGCGGCAGTAGGGGTCGTTGCGGCTGCCCACCAGCACGGCGGGGAACGGCAGGCGCTGGCGCGCGATGGGTGCCCAGCCGGGAATCCAGGCGGCGACGTCAGCCTGCTCCACATCGCCCGGGGCCACCAGCAGCGCGCCGCGCACCTTGGCCGTGTGGCGTGAATGTGCGGCCCACCAGGCGGTGAGGATGCAGCCCAGGCTGTGGGCGGCCAGCACCACGGGTGCGGGGCTGTCGGCCACCACTTCGTCCAGGCGCGCGGACCAGTCGCCGCGCAGTGGACGCATCCAGTCGTGTTGCTCGACGCGCTGGTAGCCGTGCAGGCGCTCCCACTCGGTCTGCCAGTGGCCGGGGCCGGAGTTCTGCCAGCCGGGCAGCAACAATACCTGGGGGGGTTGCATGCTATGAATTCAATAGCTATTGGCGCTTGTCCATCAAGCGCCAGAGGCCGATTTGGCTTGAACCTTGGGCGCCCCCATGCGCTGCACGCGGGCCACCATTTCCTGGGCAAACTCCACGAAGGCCTGGCTGCCCTTGGCCGAGGGGTCGAACACCACACCGGGCAGGCCGTAGCTGGGCGCTTCGGCCAGGCGCACGTTGCGCGGGATCACGGTGTCGAACACCTTGTCGCCGAAGTGGTCCTTGAGCTGCTCGCTCACCTGCTGCTGCAGCGTGATGCGCGGGTCGAACATCACGCGCAGCAAGCCGATGATCTGCAGATCGGCATTGAGGTTGGCATGTACCTGCTTGATGGTGTTGACCAGGTCGGTCAGCCCTTCGAGCGCGAAGTACTCGCACTGCATGGGCACGATGACACCGTGCGCGCTGCACAGGCCGTTGAGCGTGAGCATGCTCAGGGACGGTGGGCAGTCGATGAGCACAAAGTCGTAGTCGGCATCGGCCTGCGCGAGCGCGGCCTTGAGGCGCTTGTCGCGCTGCTCCAGCGCCACCAGTTCCACCTCGGCACCGGCCAGTTCACGGTTGGCGCCCAGCACCCAGTAGCCGCACTTGTCGGACAACACGGCCGCCTCTTTCACCGAGGCGGATTCGAGCAGCACGTCGTACACCGACAGCTCCAGGGCGCGCTTGTCCACGCCCGAGCCCATGGTGGCATTGCCCTGCGGGTCCAGATCCACCATCAGCACGCGCTGGCCGATCTTGGCCAGCCCGGCGGCCAGATTGACCGTGGTGGTGGTCTTGCCGACGCCGCCCTTCTGGTTGGCCACACAAAAGATCTTCGCCATGGGAGAGTTGCCTTATTTGGAAATTGCCAGCTTGACGCCAAAACCGATGAGGAACACACCCGCCAGCTTCTCCAACACGCGGGCAATGGTGGGGTTGGCGCGCATGCGCTCGGCCAGATGGTGCGTGAGCAGCACCACGACCAGGCCGTACAGAAAGGTGAGCAGCGCAATGGTGGCCGCCATTACACCGAAGGTCAGCATGCCCTGGTGGCGCGCCGGGTCCACAAACAGCGGGAAGAACGCCATGTAGAACACGATGGCCTTGGGGTTGAGCAGCGTGATGAGGGCCGCTTGCTTGAAGTAGTGGCGCGGCTCGATGTGCAGCACCGGCGCAGCACCGGGCTTGGCCGTCAGCATCCTGAACCCCAGCCAAGCCAGGTAGGCTGCGCCCAGCCACTGCACCGCATGGAATGCCGCCGGGTACGCCACCAGCAGGGCCGCCACACCGGCCACCGCCGCCCACATCAGCACCTGGTCGCCCGCGATCACGCCCAGCGTGGCCGCCAGACCACCCCGCACCCCGCCCTTGCTGGTGGAGGTAATGAGCGCCAGATTGCCCGGCCCGGGAATGGCCAGAAACAACACGATGGCGGCCACGAAGGCGCCGTAGTCTGCAATACCGAACATGTGGGTTCCTCTGGGGGGAGCTGGATAGGCCGCACAGCGCAGTGTGCGAACCGGGGCCCAAGTTTACGCGACCACCCCGCCCTGCCCTGCAGCTCTTTGGGATGACGGATGCATCCAGACAATGCAGCGCTCGGCATCCAACCCGGGCACCTGCAGTGGTTCCACGTGAAACACCTGCACATCGGCGGGCAAGGCGGCCAGTTCATCCTGGGGATGCTTGCCCTTCATGGCCAGCCAGACGCCTTGCGGGGCGAGCGCGCCACGCGACCAGGCGGTGAAATCCGGCAACGACGCAAACGCGCGGCAGCTCACCACGTCATACGGCCCCGCCAGGCTCTCGACCCGCGCATGGATGCCATGCAAGTTGGGAAGGCGCAGCGCGGCAGCAGCCTGCTGGATGAAGGCCGCCTTCTTGGCCACGGTGTCCACGCAGCTCACGTCCACCCCAGGGCAACAGATGGCGAACACCACGCCGGGCAGGCCGCCGCCCGAGCCCACGTCGAGCAGGTGCACGGGCGTCGTGGCCAGCCCGGCCTGCGCGATATGGCGGCGCAGTGGGGTCACGGCGGCCAGACTGTCGAGCAGGTGGTGCGTGAGCATCTCCTGCGGGTCGCGCACGGCCGTGAGGTTGTAAACCTTGTTCCACTTTTGCAGCAGCGCCAAAAACTCCAAGAGCTGTGCGAGCTGCACATCACTGAGCTCCAGCGCCAATGCATGGGCACCTGCGCGCAAGCGCTCCGTCAGCACATCGCTCATGCGGGCACCTCGCCATCGGCGCGGGCAAAGCCCTGAAAACCGCCCTTCTTCAGGTGCACCATCAACAGCGAAATCGCTGCGGGCGTCACACCCGAAATACGCGACGCTTGGCCCAGGGTTTCGGGCCGGTGCTTTTGCAGCTTCTGCCGTACTTCGATGGACAGGGCCGTGACCTGCATGTAGTCCAAATCACCGGGCAAACGCAGCTTTTCCAGGTGGGCGGTACGCTGCACCTCATCCTTCTGGCGATCGATGTAGCCCGCGTACTTGGCGGCGATTTCCACCTGCTCCACCACCGGGTCGCTCAGATCGCCCAGCGTTTCACGTGAAACATCGCCCGACGCGTACTTGCCGCCGTCCAGCGACATGAGCTGTTCGTAGCTGACGCCAGGGCGACGCAGCAGATCGAACAGGTGGTACTCGTGCTCGATGGCCTTGCCCAGCACGCGCTCGGCCTCGGCGGCATCAAGAATGCGCGGATTCACCCAGGTGGCCTTCAGGCGCTCGGTCTCGCGCGCCACGGCATCGCGCTTGCGGCTGAAGGCATCCCAGCGCGCATCATCCACCAGGCCCATGCGTCGCCCTGCTTCTGTCAGGCGCATGTCGGCATTGTCCTCGCGCAGTTGCAGGCGGAACTCAGCGCGGCTGGTGAACATGCGGTAGGGCTCGGTCACACCCTTGGTGATGAGGTCGTCCACCAGCACGCCCAGATAGGCCTCGTCGCGAGCGGGCAGCCAGGCGGCTTCGCCCCGGCATTGCAGCGCAGCGTTGATGCCTGCGAACAGGCCTTGCGCCGCGGCCTCCTCATAGCCCGTGGTGCCATTGATCTGCCCGGCGAAAAACAGGCCCTGGATCTGGCGCGTCTCGAAACTGCTCTTGAGCGAGCGCGGGTCGAAGTAGTCGTATTCGATGGCATAGCCTGGGCGCAGGATGTGGGCATTTTCCAAGCCCTTCATGCTGCGTACCAGGGCGTACTGGATGTCGAACGGCAGGCTGGTGGAAATGCCGTTGGGGTAGAACTCGTGCGTGGTCAGCCCCTCGGGCTCCAGAAAGATCTGGTGGCTGTCCTTGTCGGCAAAGCGGTTGATCTTGTCTTCCACGCTGGGGCAATAGCGCGGGCCCACGCCCTCGATCTTGCCGGTGAACATGGGGCTGCGGTCGAAGCCGCTGCGGATGATCTCGTGCGTACGCTCGTTGGTGTGCGTGATCCAGCAGGGCATCTGGCGCGGGTGCATGGCCGCGCTGCCCATGAAGCTGAACACCGGCAACGCGCCCTCATTCACGCCACCGGGCATGCCGTCGCCGGGCTGCTCCTCGCACTGGCTGAAGTCGATGCTGCGCCCGTCGATGCGCGGCGGGGTACCCGTCTTCAGGCGCCCCTGCGGCAGCTGGAGCTCCTTCAGGCGTGCCGAGAGCGACACAGCGGGCGGGTCCCCGGCCCGGCCAGCGGCATAGTTGTTCAGGCCCACATGGATCTTGCCGTCAAGGAAGGTGCCGGCCGTGAGCACCACCGTGCGCGAACGGAAAGCGATACCCACCTGCGTCACGGCGCCCACCACGCGGTCGCCCTCCACCATCAGGTCGTCCACCGCCTGCTGGAACAGCCAGAGGTTGGGCTGGTTCTCCAGCATGCGGCGGATGGCCGCCTTGTACAGAACGCGGTCGGCCTGCGCCCGCGTGGCACGTACGGCCGGACCTTTGCTGCTGTTGAGGATGCGGAACTGGATGCCACCCTCGTCCGTGGCCAACGCCATGGCGCCACCCAGGGCGTCCACCTCTTTCACCAGGTGGCCCTTGCCGATGCCGCCAATGCTGGGGTTGCAGCTCATCTGCCCCAGCGTCTCGATGTTGTGCGTGAGCAGCAGCGTTTGGCAGCCCATGCGCGCCGCTGCCAGCGCGGCCTCGGTGCCGGCATGGCCGCCGCCTACGACGATGACATCAAATTCCTGGGGGTACAACATGAAAAACTCCGGGGGCCGCAGAGCCAGCCTGTGGGCTGCAGCAAGGCAAAGGGTGGCCCGGCACGGTGCGCGGGCAAGGGGGTGATTTTCCCACCTTTGCCACCGCCCCGCCGCACGCCTGCACACGCCCCTGCCTGTTTCACGTGAAACAACGCTGCCGACGCCAGGGCTTTGGCCCATTTGCAGGAAGCTTGCAAGCGGCCTGTGCTCCAATCCGCGCATGACTTCCCTTCTTGTTTTCGCGGGCAGCACCCGCCAGCAATCCTTCAACCGCCGCCTGGCCCGCGTGGCCGCCGACCTGGGCCGCGAAGCCGGTGCCCAGGTCACCCTGCTGGAGCTGGGTGACCTGGACATCCCGCTCTACAACGCCGACCTGGAAGCGCGCGGCACCCCGGTCGACGTGCTGCGCCTCAAGGAAGTGCTGCATGCACACCCCGCCTGGATCATTTGCTCCCCCGAGTACAACGGCAGCTATACCGCGCTGCTCAAGAACACCATCGACTGGGCATCCAGCCCCATCAAGGGCGACCCCCTCTGGCAGGATGGCACGCTGCCCTTTCGCGGCAAGGTGGTGGGCATGCTCAGCGCATCGCCCGGCGCGCTGGGCGGCCTGCGCTCGCAAAGCCACCTCGCGCCTTTGCTCACCAACCTGGAATGCTGGCTCGCGCCCAAGGCCTTTGCGCTGGGCCAGGCAGGCAGCGCCTTTGACGACCAGGGTGCACTGGTGCAGGAAACCCAGCGCGAGCGCGTGCGCGCCGTGGTCGATCAGGTGCTGTGGGCAGCACAGCGGCTGCAAGCTTGAGCGTGCGCCCTGCCCTGGACTGCCGCCCCGGCTGTGGCGCATGCTGCACAGCACCGTCCATCAGCTCGCCCATTCCTGGCATGCCCCAGGGCAAACCGGCCGGGGTGCGCTGCGTGCAGCTGGGCGAGGATGAGCGCTGCCGCATCTTCGGCCACCCCGATCGCCCGGCGGTGTGCGCGCAGCTCCAGCCCTCGGCAGAGATGTGCGGCAGCACGCGTGCGCAGGCCCTGCATTTCCTCAACCGGCTGGAGCAGCTGACCCAGCCCGGCACATGAACCCCTGCGCTGGCAGAGCCTTGCGGGTCAGTCTAGGATGGCAGGCTGTTCTCTTCACCCACCACAGGACTGCACCATGAAGCTGTACTACTCCCCCGGCGCCTGCTCGCTCTCTCCGCACATCGTGCTGCACGAAAGCGGCCTGCCCTTCACCGGCGTGCTGGCCAGCACCAAGACGAAAAAGCTGCAGGACGGCACGGACTTCCACACCATCAACGAGCTGGGCTACGTGCCCGTGCTGGAGCTGGACAACGGCGAGCGCCTGCGCGAAGGCCCGGCCATCGTGCAGTACCTGGCCGACCAGGTGCCCGGCAAGAACCTGGCCCCCGCCAACGGCACCATGGAGCGCTACCGCCTGCAGGAATGGCTGACCTTCATCGGCACCGAGCTGCACAAGGGCCACAGCCCGCTGTTTGCCCCCGGCACCCCCGAAGACTACAAACCCCTGGTGCGCGAGCGCCTGCAGGCCCGCTTTGCCTGGGTGGACAAGCAACTGGCCGGCAAGGACTACCTGCTGGGCCAGTTCAGCGTGGCCGACGCCTACCTCTACACCGTCTCGCGCTGGGGCCAGTACGTGGGGGTCGATCTGTCGGGCTTTGCGAACATCGTTGCCTTCCAGCAGCGCATGGAACAGCGCCCCGCCGTGCAGGCCGCACTGCGCGCCGAAGGGCTGCTCAAGTAAGGCAACGCCAAACAAGTCCCTTGCGCGTCGCGCATCCCAATCCAATGCCGGGCACGCACCATCACAGGGACTTATTCGGCGTCGCCTATCGGCTTCTGGCGCGCTGCCAGTAGCGCGCCCAGCCACAGCGCTGCGGCCGAGAACACCAGGCCGCGCGCCAGGCCGCCAGGGCCGTCAGCGATCCAGCCCACCACCGTGGGCCCCACGATCTGCCCGGCCGCAAACACGATGGTGAAGGCACTGATACCTGCCGCCCACTGCGAGGCGGGCAGGTTGTGCCGCACCAGCGCCGTGGTCGAGGCCACCACCGACAGAAACACCCCGCCAAACAGCAGCCCCGAGGCCAGCGCCACCGGCCAGGCCGAGGTCAGCGCGGGCAGCACCGTGGCCAGGCCCAGCAGGGCATTGAGCCGCGCCAGTGCCCCGCCGCCGCGCTGGCGGTCCAGCAGGCCCGCCCAGATGCGCGAGGACAGCACCACCGCCAGGCCCAGCAGCGCATAGAACAACGTCACCGCCCCACCGCCCACGCCCTGCGCGCGCAACAAGGCCACCACAAAAGTCATGTAGCCGATATAGCCCACGCCAAACATGGCGTAGCCCGCCAGCGCAGGCGCAAAGTCGCGCACCTTGAAAACCCGCGCCGCCACCCCCGCCACCACAGCCGCCGAGGCCGGGGCAGAAGTCGATGGCGCCGCCGCTGCGGCCACGACATCCATGCGCCGCAGCACCCGCACCGGCCACACCAGCAGCGCCGTGGCCGCGCCACAGGCCAGCGCCAGCGCCCACCACGCCCAGGTCCAGGCATGCGGCTGCGGTGCGGCCTGCAACACGGCGGGCACCAGCAGCGCCGACAGGCTGATGCCCCAGCCCGTACCCCCGTAATACAGGCCCAACAACAAACCGCTGCGTGGCGCATCGAGCGCCCCCAGGCGCGCCGCCATCAGGCCGCCCGTGATGAACATGAAGGCGCTGGCCACCCCTGCCAGCAGGCGCTGCAGCAAGAGCGGCGCCGCTTCGAGAAAAAAGCCGCACAGCCCCATGAACAACGTGGCCAGCACCGCACCGACCAGCATCAAGGCGCCCGGCGGCCCGCGCCGCAGCAGCAGTGGCGTGGCCAGCGCACCCAGCAGGTAGCCCAGGGCGTTGACGGTGTTCATGGCCCCGGCCAGGGTGTAAGACCAGCCCAGGTCTGCACGCATGGGCGGCAGCAGCAGCGCATAGGCAAACCGCGTGATGCCCAGCGACACCGCAGCGCCCATGGACAGCGCCAACGCGAGCCACAGCAACTGGGTGCGCGAGACCGAAGGGCTGGGGTGCAAAGCAGCAGGCATGGAGCGTCCATTGTGCCGCAGCACCGGGCGCAAGGTGCCTGCCGGGGAATCACCAGCGCGCACACATTTGCTATCAAATCAATAGCTGTTTGCGCTTATTCCACAGGCCAAAATGCCGATTTTGCTTAGATGCTGAAAACGCGCGGTGTGGCGCACCCGGCCAGGCCGGGTGCATTCACACGGTCTCAGGCCGACAGCAGGCGCTGGTCGCCCTGCACCGGCTGGGTGTACCCCTGCACCCCATCGGCCAGGCGGAACTGCTGCACCACCTGCGACAGGCGCGCGGCCTGTTCGCGCAGCGACTCGGCGGCGGCGGCAGACTGCTCCACCAGCGCGGCGTTCTGCTGCGTCATGCGGTCGATCTCGCCCACCGACTGGTTGACCTGGCCAATGCCGGCGGCCTGCTCGGTCGCGGCCGCCTTGATTTCGCCAATGATGTCGCCGACACGCTGCACGCCATCGACGATCTCCTTGATGGCCGCACCCGCATCCTCCACATGGCGCACGCCCCCATCGACGGCGGCGACGCTGGTGCCGATCAGCCCCTTGATCTCGCTGGCCGCCGCCGCCGAGCGCTGCGCCAGGCTGCGCACCTCGCTGGCCACCACGGCAAAGCCCCGGCCCTGCTCGCCCGCGCGCGCCGCTTCCACAGCGGCGTTCAGCGCCAGGATGTTGGTCTGGAAGGCAATCGAGTCGATCAGGCCGATGATGTCGCCAATCTTGCGGCTGGACGCCGAAATCTCGTGCATGCTGGCCACCGCCTGCTGCACCACCGCACCGCCGCGCGTGGCAACACCCGAGGCCGAGGCCGACAACTGGTTGGCCGTCTGCGAGGACGCCGCCGTCTGCTGCACCGTGGCCGTGAGTTCCGCCAGCGAAGACACGGTGGACTGCACGTTGCCGGCCGTCTGCTCGGTGCGCAAGGACAGGTCCTGGTTGCCGCTGGCGATCTCCTGGCTGGCCGTGGCGATGTTGCTGCTGGCGTCGCGCACCTGGGCCACCAGGGCGCTCAGGCCGCGTTGCATTTCGGCCAGCGCGCGCTGCAGGTCGGCCGTCTCGTCCTTTCCGCTGGTATGGATGCGCTGCGACAGGTCGCCCCCCGCGATGGCCAGCGCCATGCGCTGCGCCTCGGCCAGGGGCTTGCAGATGGCAATCATGTTCAGCCAGGTGAGCGGCCCTACCACCGCCACGGTCACCAGCACCGCAAGCCCGAACAGCCATTTGGTTTGGGTTCCCGCCTGCTCCTGCTCCTTCATCGATGCCCGGACCTCGTCCTGCAGAATGCCCCCCAGCTCCTGCAACAGCTTGTCAGCCGCTTCCACCTCGGCCACCGCCTTGCCACCAGCGCCACTGGCCATGGAGGCCAAGTCCACCCCCCCGGCCTCCAGTTGGCGGGCCACCCCCGTGAACTGTTCGCGGTAGCTGTCCAGCCGCTGCACCAGGCTGCGGGCCACGGCGTTGTCCTTGTCCTCAGCACCTTGCGTGAACTGGTTGGCCACCTTTTTGGCCTCTTCCAGGCTGGCCAGCCAGCGGGTGTGGGCCTGCTTGACCGCATCGGCGTTCCCCTGCTGGATGATCATGTCCTTTTCATGCAGGCGGATCGCACCCAGGGCACCGCGCAGTTCACCCAGCTCTTTCACTTCGGCGAACTCGTGGGCCACAAAGTCACCACTCATGGACTGAATGCGAAACATGCCGAGCATCCCGGCACCGCCCAGCATGCCCAACAGGCCCAACACCACGGCAATGGCACTGAGCATGCGAAAGCGGATGGTGAACAACCGCATGAGCGAAAAAAGCGACATGGTGGTCTTCCTCTCTTGTCTTGATCTGGCGAAAACTTGAGCGCTGCCCCACATGCCCCGGCATGCAGATGCAACCAGACGTTGCAGTGTGCCAGACCCTGGAGCCTCTGAGAGCCTGTTCATGATCATTTCATGGTGCCCGCAAGGCAGCAAACTGCTCACATCCGCCAGCGTTTGAGCAACAACGCGTTGGTCATCACGCTGACCGAGCTCAGCGCCATGGCCGCTCCGGCCACCACCGGGTTCAGGTAACCCAACGCCGCCAACGGAATGCCCGCCACGTTGTAGGCAAAGGCCCAGAACAGGTTCTGCCGAATCTTGGCCACGGTGCGGTGCGATATGTCCAGCGCCGCCGCCACCAGCCGCGGCTCGCCGCGCATCAGCGTGATGCCTGCCGCGTGCATGGCCACGTCGGTGCCGTTGCCCATGGCCATGCCCACATCCGCAGCCGCCAGCGCGGGCGCGTCGTTCACGCCGTCGCCCACCATGGCGACCGTTCGGCGCGCGCCGCCTTCGCCCTGCTGCAAGGCCACCACCTGCGCCGCCTTGTCGCCGGGCAGCACCTCGGCGCGCACCTCGGCCTCGTCCAGGCCCAGGCGGCGCGCCATGGCCAGGGCGGCGCCTCGGTTGTCGCCCGAGATCATCACTGTGCGGATACCGCGCGCCTTCAGCGCCGCCAGCGCCTCGCGCGCGCCGGGCTTGGGCTCGTCGCCAAAGGCCATCAGCGCTTGCAGCTCCAGCCCCTGCGCCACGCGCCGCACCAGGGCCGACACCGTGGCGCCCTCGTCCTGCAGCGCGCTCGCGCGCTCGGCCAGCGGCCCCAACGCCACGCCCAGCTCCTCCATCCAGCGCAGGCTGCCCAGCAGGTAGCTGCGGCCCTGCACCTCGCCGTCACTGCCTCGGCCCGGCATGGCGCGCACGGCGTCGGGCGCCGGCACCTCCAGGGCACGGTCGCGCGCGGCCTGCACCACGGCGCGCGCCAGCGGGTGCTCGCTGCCGCTCTGCAGGCTGGCGGCGTCGCGCAGCACGGCGGCTTCGTCCAACCCCGGCGCCACCACCAGCACCGCCAGCCGGGGCTGGCCCACGGTCAGCGTACCGGTCTTGTCGAAGGCGACGGTATCGACTTTGTGCGCCAGCTCCAGCGCCTGCGCGTCCTTGATGAGGATGCCGTGCTTCGCCGCCACCCCCGTGCCCGCCATGATGGCCGCCGGCGTGGCCAGCCCCAGCGCGCAGGGGCAGGCGATCACCAGCACCGCCACGGCGCGGATCAGCGCCGTCTCGGCGCCCACGCCCGCCCACAGCCAGCCCAGCAGCGTGAGCAAGGCAATCACCAGCACCACGGGCACGAACACGCTGGAAACCTGGTCCACCAGGCGCTGAATCGGCGCCTTGGCGGCCTGCGCGTCTTCCACCAGGCGGATGATGCGCGAGAGCACTGTCTCGGCGCCCACGGCACGCACCTCCAGCACGATGCGGCCCTCACCGTTGATCGAGCCGCCCGTGAGCAGCCCGCCCGGCTCCTTGGCCACGGGCAGCGGCTCGCCGGTGAGCATGGATTCGTCCACCTGCGTCTGGCCCTCGCGCAGTTCGCCATCGACGGGAATGCGCTCGCCCGGGCGCACCACCAGGCGGTCGCCCACCATCACCTCGGCGATGGGCACGTCCACCTCGCCATCCTTGCCCACAAGGTGCGCCACGTCCGGGCGCAGGCCGTGCAGCGCGCGGATGGCCGCCGTGGTCTGGCGCTTGGCGCGGGCCTCGAGCCACTTGCCCAGCAGCACCAGCGTGACCACCACGGCCGAGGCCTCGAAATACAGGTGCGGCGTGTGCCCCGGGTGGGCGGTGAGCCACAGCCACACCGACAGCCCCCAGCCCGCGCTGGTGCCGATGGCCACCAAAAAATCCATGTTGCCGCTCAGCGCCTTGGCCGCATGCCAGCCCGCCTTGTAGAAACGCGCGCCCAGGACAAACTGCACCGGCGTCGCCAGCACAAACTGCAGCCAGGCCGGCAGCATCCAGTGCACGCCGAACAGGTCGCCGACCATGGGCACCACCAGCGGCGCCGACAGCAGCAAACCGATGGCGACCGGCGTGAAGCCCGCCCAGGGCGACTCGTCCTGCTCGCGCGCCGCGCTGGCGGCGGGTGTGAGCGGCTCGTAGCCCGCATTGCGCACGGCGCGGCGCAAGAGCGCGTCCATGGCGGCGTCGCCGCCCTCGGGCGTGGCGAACTGGACGCGCGCCGACTCGGTGGCCAGGTTCACGGTGGCGTCCTGCACGCCGGGCACCTTGCGCAGCGCGCGCTCGACGCGGCCCACGCAACTGGCACAGGTCATGCCGCCGATGGACAGATCCAGCGCGTGCGGCTCGGAAGGGGTGGGGAGGGAGGTGTTCATGGGCTCTACCGTAATCCTTGACATCATGGCAAGGTCAAGCGCAAATCAGCATCCACCATAACCGCAGCAAGGCCATCGGGCAGCGCGGGGTTGACCTTGCCACGGTGTTAAGGTTCACCATTGCCCTCATCAACCACTTCACCCGGAGAACCACATGCAATACCAGTTTGAAGTCCAGGGCATGACCTGCGGCCACTGCGAGCGCGCCGTCACCAGCGCCATCCAGCAGCTCGACCCCCAGGCCCAGGTGCGCATCGACCGCGCGCAGAACCGCGTGGACGTGGACAGCAGCCAGCCGCGCGAGGCCCTGGCCGCCGCCATCGCCGAAGAAGGCTACCAGGTCACGCCATGACCACCGGGCAGGGCTGGCCGGTCGCCATCGGCGAGGCCGCGCGCCGCACCGGTGTGTCGGCGCGCATGGTGCGCCACTACGAATCGCTCGGCCTGCTTCCGCAGGTGGGCCGCACCGACAGCGGCTACCGCCAGTACACCGAGGCCGACGTGCACGCACTGCGTTTCATCGGCCGCGCGCGCAGCCTGGGCTTCTCGATGGAGGAAATCCGCGAGCTGATGGGCCTGTGGCAGGACCAGGCCCGCGCCAGCAGCCAGGTCAAGCGCATCGCCCAGGCCCACATCGACGACCTGGCCGAACGCATCGCCGCCATGCAGGCCATGCAGCGCACGCTGCAGTCGCTGGTGCAGTGCTGCCATGGCGACCAGCGGCCGGAGTGCCCGATCCTGGACGATCTGGCAGCCGCAGGCGACAGCCACCAGCACGCCCAAACGCTATCAAATCAATAGCTGCCAGCGCTTATCCAGAAAGCGCTGGGGGTCAAAATACTACAAGACCACCCGCTGCGCACCAGCAGCCCGTCTGTTGTAGTGTCTCTGTTTTGCTCCCATAGGGACATTTTCGACACGCATGCGGAGGAAACCTAGCCAATTGACCCTTAAGGGACAATTTTGACCCATGATAGAGCAACCCATGCTTTAATTGCCCTTAAAAGGTCAAACCGTGCATATCACACCCGACACCCTGCCTACCTTGGCCGAGCGCCTGCAGGCCGAGCGCAAGCGACAAGGCCTGTCCCGCTCACAGGCCGCCGCCGTATGCAACGTCAGCCCTTCGTTTATCCGCGACGCCGAAAGCGCCCCCGAGCGCTGTTCGCTGGGCAAGCTGCTGCTGCTGGTACAAGGCCTGGGGCTGTCGTTGGAAGTGAACCGCTGGCCTACGACGGTACCAGCAGAGAGCGTGAAGACAGGGAAAATCGACATCCCCACTTTGGTTCTGAGCCCACCGCCGAAGGAACCTGCCCCATGATCCGATTGCGCGTATGGGCCAATGCACGGCCCATGGGATGGTTTGGCCATTCGGCAGGAGACTATTTCTTCGAGTACGACACCGAATGGCTCCAACAGCCAGGCGGCTTTGTCTTGGCGCCGCAGTTTGCGCTGGCACCGGCTCGCTACACCGGCGCGCTGGTACGACACTTCTTTGAAAACCTGCTGCCCGAGGGCGAGGCACTGGACGACATCATGGCCGCGCTGCAGTTGCGCGGTGCGTCGTACTTCGAGGTGCTCGGCAAGCTGGGGGCAGAGCTGCCTGGTGTGCTGTCTCTCCTGCCACCCGATGCGCGACCCCAGCTCCTGCAGCAATACGCCCCATTGCCCTACGAGGCGCTGAGCCAGCGTCTGGCAACCCGTGTACAAACACCACTGCTGGTGTCCAACACAAGCACCACCATGTCTCTGGCGGGCGCACAAGACAAGATGGGCCTGCGCCTGGACAGCAAAACGCTGCAACTGTTCGAGAGTGTGGGGCAATCGCCCACCACACACATCCTCAAGCCCGACACGCGCCAGACACGCTACACACCCAGCGCCATCAACGAATTTGCCTGCATGCAACTGGCGCGGGCACTGAAGCTTCCCGTGCCCGCAACGTGGCTGCTGCGGGTGCCCGACGCGGTCTATATGGTGGAACGCTATGACCGCAGGGTGGTGGCAGGCAACATCGTGGGCCTGCACCAAATTGATGGCTGCCAGTTGCTGGGCCACGGCGCGGGCTGGAAGTACGAACGCATGGGCGGTCTCGTCAGCATCGCCAAGCTGGTGCATGCACTGCGCACACTGCACATTCCGGGCGGCGACATGCTGCAACTCCAGCGCTGGGTGATGTTCAACTACCTGATTGGCAACGCCGATGCCCATGCCAAGAACCTGTCGGTCCTGATCGACGACCAGGGCTACCGCCTGGCGCCGTTCTACGACCTGCTGAGCGTGCGCGCCTATGGCGACACCGGGCTGGCGCTTTTCATCGGAGACGAAGACAGCTTCGACGCCGTGGGCCACCATTCATGGGAAGCCCTGTGCACCGACTGCGGATTCCGCCTGCCCGAAACGCTCAAGGCATTACGCACCCTGGCCACGGCATTGCCAGCCGTGTGGGCCAAGGTACGCGCCCAGATTGATCAACAGATCCAGCCCACCGCACCCGAACGGGCGCTGTTGGACGCCATGGGGCAGATTTTTGAACGGCATTGCCGCAATGCCCTATCAATGACCGCGCCATCGCCCGGCTCTGGCGCATCCTGACAACGCCGCCTCAGCGCTCAGGCGCCATCGCGTTGGATGAGCGTCGCGATCTGCGTGGCGCTTTAGGCGCCACACCCGCCGGCGCCTCCACCCGCCGCAGCACCCCATCGCACAGCGTGGCGATGCACTGCTGCGCGATCTGCTCGGGCGTGTAGTCGCCGCCCGGCTGGTACCAGCGGCCGATCCAGCTCAGCGCACCGGCGATGGCGAAGGCGGTGATCTTCGGGTCGCACGGCGCCAGCGCCCCCTCCTCCACGCCGGCCGCCACGAGGCGGCGGAACTCCTGGTCGATGCCCGACTTCAGGCGCCGCAGCTCCTTGCGGCTGTCCTGCGGCAACTGCTCGTCGCCCACGCGGATCAGGCACATGCCGAAGGGCTCGGTGACGATGTGGGCGTACACCTGCATGCAGGTCATGAGCTGGTCGATGGCCTTGCCGCCCGCCGCGCGCGAGGCTTCGATGCCTTCGAGCATCATGTCCAGCCCCTGGCGCACGCACTCGATCAGGATCTGGTCCTTGTTCTTCACGTAGTAATACAGCGTGGGCTTGCTCACGTTCAGGCGCGCGGCGATGTCGTCGAGCGAGGTGGCGTGGAAGCCCCGCTCGTTGAACAGCTCCGCCGCCGCCTGCAGCACGGCCTGGCGCTTGGCCTCGCGCTGCTGCTCGCGGTCGGGCGCACTTGCCCACGGCGACGCTGCGACAGACGGGGGTCGGGTCTTTCTAGCGGCGGTGGTTTTGGTCATGGGGCGTTATTAGAGCCTGTTCAAAGTCATTTACCGGGAAAACACCAATGCCAGGATAGGGAGTGGCACCCAAAATCTACTCGTGAGTAGGCAGTCTACGTAAAAGTAGATGTTCTTTTGGTTCGCACAAACCCGCATACAAGCCGATGGCGACACAAACCCCTGGCGGCCCCCCGGCCGCCGCCCCCCTGCTGCAGGTTGACGGTGTAACGCTGGCCTTCGGCGGCGTGAAGGCACTGACTGGCGTCAGCTTTGATGTGCAGCCGGGCTCCATCACCGCCGTGATCGGGCCCAACGGCGCGGGCAAGACCTCGCTGTTCAACACCATCTCGGGCTTCTACCGGCCCACGGGCGGCAGCATCCGTTTCAAGGGCGAGGACATCACGCGCATCCCCGCGCCGCAACGCGCCCGCATGGGCCTGGGGCGGAGCTTCCAGAACATCGCGCTGTTCCGCGGCATGACGGTGCTCGACAACATCAAGCTCGGCCGCCATGCACACCTGAAGGCCAACGTGTTCGACGCGCTGTTCTACCTGGGCCGCGCGCGCCGCGAAGAGGCCGAACTGCGCCGCGACATCGAGGAACGCATCATCGACTTCCTCGAAATCGACCACATCCGCCACGCCCCCGTCTCGGCCCTGTCCTACGGCCTGCAAAAGCGCGTGGAGATGGCGCGCGCCCTGGCCATGCAGCCCGAGATCCTGATGCTCGACGAGCCCGTCGCCGGCATGAACCGCGAGGAGACGGAAGACATGGCGCGCTTCATCCTCGACGTGCGCGCCGAATGGGGCGTGACGGTGCTGATGGTGGAGCACGACATGGGCATGGTGATGGACCTGTCCGACCATGTGGTGGTGCTCAACTTCGGCCAGGTCATCGCGCAGGGCACGCCTGCCGTGGTACAGGCCGACCCCGAAGTCAACCGCGCCTACCTCGGCTCGGGCGACGTGGGTGACCTGCGCCGCAAGCTGCAGGCGGGCGCCACCAGCGCACAGGGAGCCGCATGATGCTGAACTTCGACTGGGCCTATCTGTTTGAAATCAGCCTCACCGGCATCGCCAGCGGCGGCCTCTACGCCCTGGCGGCGCTGGCCTTCGTGATGGTCTACAAGGCCACGCGCGTGGTGAACATCGCCATCGGCGAGCTGCTCATGGTGGGCGCCTACCTGTTCTTCACCTTCGCCTCCATGATGGCGCTGCCGCTGTGGCTGGCCATTCCGGCCGCCGTGCTCGGCACCGGCCTGCTGGGCGCGGTGATCGAGCGCACCATGATCCGGCCACTGCTGGGCGAGCCGCCCATCTCCGTCTTCATGGTCACCGTGGGCCTGGCCTCGGTGCTGGTGGGCCTGGTGGAAATGATCTGGAGCGCCGACCAGCGGCGCCTGCCCGAATTCATGCCCACGCAACCCATCATGGTGGGCGATGCCTTCCTCGCGCCCAAGGTGTTCTGGGGCGCCGTGATCGCGGTGGTATTCATCGCCGCCGTGCTGCTGATGTTCCGCTTCTGGCGCGGCGGCGTGGCGCTGCGCGCCACCGCCAGCGACCAGGCCGCCGCCTACTCGGTGGGCATCAACGTGCCACGCGTGTTCTCTCTGGCCTGGGTGGCGTCCGCCATGCTGGCGGCCATCTCGGGGATCATCGTCGGCTCGATCGGCGGCATCTCGTCGAGCATGGGCGTGTTCGGTCTGTCCGTGCTGGTCGTGGTGATCGTCGGCGGCCTGGACAGCGTGCTCGGCGCGCTCATCGGCGGCCTGTGCATCGGCCTGGTCGAGGCCCTGGCCGGCGCCTACCTGGGCGGCGAATACAAACTGCTGGCCACCTTCATCGTGCTGGTCGGCATCCTCATGCTGCGCCCCTACGGCCTGTTCGGCACGCACGAAATCGAAAGACTCTAGAACCATGCACCCCCACGTTCATCACTGCGTGTATTCACTGCCCCCCAAGGGGGCCCAGGCCTGCCTTGGGGCGGCCCGGCGGGAGGCCTGATGCGCATCGGAACCCTCAAGGAAACCTACGTCGCCGACGCGGCGCTGTTCGACTCGCGCACGCAGAAGACGTGGCTGGCCGTGGCCGCCGCGCTGCTGGTGCTGTTCCCCTTTGTCGCCAGCGACTACTGGCTCTACCTGGCCTGCCTCGTCAGCATCAATGTGGCCAGTGCCACGGGGCTCAACATCCTCACCGGCTACACCGGGCTGGTGAGCCTGGGCCAGGCGGCTTTCATGGGCCTGGGCGCCTACACCGTGGCCATCCTGCAGGCCAAGGTGGGCTCGCCCTTCCTGCTCAACATCCTGGCGGGCGGCGTGGTGGCCATGGTCGGCGGCATCATCGTGGGCGTGCCCTCGCTGCGCGTCAAGGGTCTGTACCTGGCCATCGCCACCATCGCGGCCTCGTTCATCGCGCACTTCCTGTTCGCCAACCTGCAGTTCACGGGTGGCACCGGCGGCCTGAGCGTGCCGCCGGCCAGCCTGTTCGGCGTGCTGCTCGACACCTCGTTCCGCCTGTATTGGCTCATCGTGCCGGTCACGGTGCTGATGCTGCTGGGCGCGGCCAACCTGTTCCGCACGCGCATCGGCCGCGCCTTCATCGCCATCCGCGACCGCGACATCTCGGCCGAGGTGCTGGGCATTCCGCTGCTGCGCTACAAGCTGCTGTCGTTCGGCCTGTCCTCGTTCTACGCCGGCGTGGCCGGCGGCCTGTGGGCCTACTTCTTCCGCGTGGTCACGCCCGAGAGCTTTCCGCTCCTGATGTCGATCTTCTTCCTCGCGGCCATCATCGTCGGCGGCATGGGCAGCATCCTGGGCGGCATCCTGGGCGCGGTGTTCATGACCATGGTGCCCGAGCTGCTCAAGCTGGTGTTCGACCTGCTGCCCAACAGCACGCAATACACGGTGTTCCTCTCGCCCGTGCGCACCATCATCTTCGGCCTCTTGATCATCGGCTTCCTGGTGTTCGAGCCGCACGGCCTGGCCGAGGTGTGGCGGCGCATCCGCCGCTTCTTCCACCTGTGGCCCTTCCGCAACTGAAGCCGCCACACCCCGCTTTCCTGCCACCACATCACAACCGAAGGAGACAAGCATGGACCACCAACGCATTTCCCCCCAGCGCCGCAGCCTGATGCTGGGCGCCGCCGCCGCAGGCGCTGCCTCGCTCATGCACCCACTGTCCGTGCTCGCGCAGGGCGCCGAGGAGATCGTCATCGGCGGCTCCATCCCCATGACGGGCGTATTCGCCTTTGCGGGCGTGGGCATCAACGCCGGTATCCAGGACTACGTGAAGATCGTCAACGACGCGGGCGGCATCAAGGGCCGCAAGGTCAAGTACGTGCCCGAGGACACGGGCTACAAGGTCGATGTGTCCGTCGCCGCGTTCAAGAAGATCACCAGCCAGAACAAGGTCAACGTCTACTACGGCGACTCCACGGGCTTCGCCAAGACCATCAACCCCGAGCTGGACCGCAACGGCAACATCCTGATGGCGGGCGCCTCGTTCGCCACCGAGCTGAACAACCCGCAGAAATACCCCAACCAGTTCATGGTGGGTCCCGACTACACCGAGATGTTCGGCATCCTGCTCAAGCACATCGCCAAGGAAAAGCCGGGTGCCAAGGTGGCTTTCGTCTATTCCGACTCCGAGTTCGGCCGCGACCCCATCGACGAAAGCGAAGCCGAGGCCAAGAAGCTGGGCCTGAACGTGGTCGTGAAGATCATGACGCCCCCGGGCAGCGTGGACGTCTCGGGCGAGGTCATCAAGCTGCGCCGCGCCGCGCCCGACTACACCATCTTCCACGGCTACATCCTCGCGCCCATCCCCGAGTTCATCACCCAGGGCAAGCAGCAGGGCATGCAGTCGAAGTGGATGGGCACCTTCTGGACCATGGACAGCTCCACCGTCATGAAGATGGGCGAGGTCGGCGAAGGCTTCATGGGCGTGATGCCCTACCGCTACTACTACGACACCGAAAAAGCCCCCATGCTGGAGAAGATCCGCGCCATGCGCCCGGAATACCAGAGCACGGCCTACATCCAGGGCTTCCTCGCCGCCATGCTGTTCCTCGAATCGGCCAAGCGCACCCTGGACGCGAACAAGCCACTGACGGGCACCAACCTCAAGGCCGCGCTCAACAGCATCAAGGACTACGACACCGGCGGCCTGATCGGCGTGCCGATCACCATCAAGGGCAACTCCATTCCCGTCGGCCGCGTCTACCGTGCCGACATGAAGGCCCAGAAGATGGTCGCCGCCTCCGACTGGATCAAGCTCTGACACTGCCTTTGCCATGACCCAGAACGCCACGGACAACGTCCTCGAAGTCAACAACATCGAGGTCATCTACAACAAGGTCGTGCAGGCCCTGCGCGGCCTGTCGCTGGCCGTGCCACGCGGCCAGATCGTGGCGCTGCTGGGCAGCAACGGTGCGGGCAAGTCCACCACGCTCAAGGCGGTATCGGGCCTGCTCGCGCTGGAGGACGGTGAACTCGAAAGCGGCAGCATCCTCTTCAACGGCCAGAGCACCGCCGCGCTGGCGCCGCAGCAGCTCGTGCGCAGCGGGCTCTCGCATGTGATGGAGGGGCGCCGCGTATTCGAGGACCTCACGGTCGAGGAAAACCTGGTCGCCGCCACCTACGCCCTCACGGGGCGCGAGGGCGCGGCCCAGCCCGACTTCGACCTCGTCTATACCTACTTCCCGCGCCTGCACGAGCGCCGCAAGGGCCTGGCGGGCTACCTGTCGGGCGGCGAGCAGCAGATGCTGGCCATCGGCCGCGCGCTCATCGCCCAGCCCCAGCTCATCCTGCTCGACGAGCCCTCGCTGGGCCTGAGTCCGAAGCTGGTCGAAGACATCTTCACCATCATCGCGCGCATCAACGCCGAACGCGGCACCAGCATGCTGCTGGTGGAGCAGAACGCCACTGTGGCCCTGGCCGTGGCGCACAGCGGCTACATCATGGAGAACGGCAAGATCGTCATCGACGGAACGGCCGAACGCCTGGCCAACGACCCCGACGTGCGCGAGTTCTACCTCGGCATGGGCGGCGGCGGCGAAGCGAAAAGCTTCAAGGACATCAAGCACTACAAACGCCGCAAGCGTTGGCTGTCGTGAGCGTGCACAACCCCCTGTGGCGCTTCGCGCCTTCCCCCTTCTCTCGCTTCGCTGCGCGATGCGGGAAGGGGGACGCCACCAGCGCGGCGGGGCGGCCCTTGCGCGGTGGCCGCTGGCCTGGGCCGTGCCGGTTTTACGGCTGCGCGTGGACACGACGCGCAATGGATCACTGATATGTTGAATCTCCCCGAACTCACCCTGCCCCAGATGCTGCGCGAGCGCGCGCGCCAGGATGCCGCGCGCGTCGCCATCCGGCAAAAGGACTTCGGCATCTGGAAGCCCTTCACCTGGGCCCAGTACTTCGAGCGTGCCTGCCACTTCGGCCTGGGCCTGCGCGCCCTGGGGCTGCCCGAGGGCGGCCATGTGGGCGTGATCGCCGAGAACCGCATCGAATGGGTGCTCACGCAAATGGGCGCGGGCCTGGTCGGCGCCGTCACCGTGGGCGTGTATCCCACCAGCCCCTCGCCCGAGGTGGCCTACGTGGTGGGCCACGCCGACATCGAGATCATCGTCTGCGAGGACCAGGAGCAGACCGACAAGGTGCTCGAAGCCCTGGACGATCTGCCGCGCCTGAAAAAGATCGTGGTCATGGAGACCAAGGGCCTGCGCAGCTTCGCGCCCGGGGTGCGCGACCTCATCGTCCCCTTCGGCGAGGTGGAACGGCTCGGCGCGCAAAGCGGCCAGCTCGCGACCATCGAGGCCGCGCTGGCGCGCCAGAAGCTCGACGACATCGGGCTCATGATCTACACCTCGGGCTCCACCGGCAAGCCCAAGGGCGCGATGATTTCCTACCGCAACATCCGCGGCGTGGTGCCCGGCATCGTGGACCGGCTCCAGCTCACGCAAGACACCACCCACCTGTCCTACCTGCCGCTGTGCCACGTGGCCGAGCAGATGCTCACCACCTTCGTGCCGGTGTACGTGGGCTCGCAGGTCAACTTCGGTGAATCCATCCGCACCGTGCAGGAGGATTTGCGCGAAGTGGCGCCCACCATGTTCCTCGGCGTGCCGCGCATCTGGGAGAAGATGCACGCCGCCATCAGCATCAAGCTGCAGGAAACCGGCGGCCTGCGCCGCGCGCTGTTCCGCAAGGCCTATGCCGCCTGCCAGCCGCTGGCCGAAAAGCCCCGCGCGCGCTGGAGCATCGGCGAGATGTTCACCTACACCGCCTGCTACTGGCTGGTGTTCCGTGCGCTGCAGAACTTCATCGGCCTGCGCGAGGCCAAGGTGGCGCTCACCGGCGCCGCGCCCATTCCGCCCGACGTGGTGCGCTTCTTCCGCGTGCTCGGCGTGCCGCTGGTTGAGGTCTATGGCCTGACCGAATCGACCGGCATGGTCACCGGCCACAAGCTGGACGCTGTGCAGGTCGGCACCGTGGGCGTGCCCACGAGCGGCGTGGAGTGGCGCATCGCCAAGGGCAGCGACGACGACCTGGGCGGCGAGTTCCAGATCAAGGGCGACATGGTGTTCGCGGGCTACTACAAGAACCCCGAGGCCACGGCGCAAAGCATCGTGGATGGCTGGCTGCACACGGGCGACGTGGTGCGCCTGGTGGACGGCCAGATCAAGATCGTGGACCGCTTGAAGGACATCATGATCACCGCCGGCGGCAAGAACCTCACGCCGTCCGAGATCGAGAACACGATGAAGGCCAGCCCCTACATCAAGGAATGCATCATCGTCGCCGAGGGGCGCAAGTTCGTCGGCGCGCTGGTCATGCTCGACTACGAAACGGTGGGCAAATGGGCCGAGGCCCAGCGCATCCCGTTCACGCACTTCCGCTCGCTCGTCGAAACCCCCGAGGTGCGCCAGCTCATCGACACCGAGATCGCCGCCGGCAACGCCAAGCTGGCGCAGGTGGCGCAGATCCGCAAATTCCACCTGCTCACCAAGGAGCTGGACCACGACGACGGCGAGGTCACCGCCACCATGAAGGTGCGACGCTCCAGCATCTACAAGACCTACGCCGCCGAAATCGAAGCGCTGTACCGCTGATCTGCGGGAGCCTGGGTCCGCAAGCCTCGTGATAATGCTTGCTGAACCCTGGTTTTCCGCTGGTTTGCCCTCTTTTATCCCTTTTTGGAGCCCCCCATGACCTCACGTGATGTCTTTGTCGTCAGTACCGCCCGCACCGCCATCGGCACCTTCGGCGGCAGCCTGAAGGACGTGCCCAACACCCAGCTCGCCACCACCGCTGTCAAGGCCGCCATTGCGCGCGCCGGCATTGCCGCCGACGCGGTGGGCCATGTGGTCATGGGCAATGTGATTCCCACCGACACCAAGGACGCGTACCTCAGCCGCGTGGCCGCCATCGACGCAGGCTGCCCCATCGAAACACCCGCCTTCAACGTCAACCGCCTGTGCGGCTCGGGCCTGCAGGCCATCGTGTCGGCAGCGCAGGCCATCCGCCTGGGCGACTGCGACGTGGCCATTGGCGGCGGCTCCGAGAGCATGAGCCGCGGCCCCTACTTCGACCAAGCCTCCCGCTGGGGCGCACGCATGGGCGACGCCAAGAGCATCGACTACATGCTGGGCATCCTGCACGACCCCTGGCAGAAGATGCACATGGGCATCACCGCCGAGAACGTGGCCGAGCGCTACAAGATCAGCCGTGAGATGCAGGACCAGCTCGCCCTGCAAAGCCAGCAGCGCGCCGCCGCCGCCATCGCCGCGGGCTACTTCAAGGAGCAGATCGTTCCCGTGGAGATCGCCACGCGCAAGGGCACGGTGCTGTTTGATACCGACGAGCATGTGCGCGCCGAGACCACACTGCAAGTGCTGGCTGGCATGAAGCCCGCCTTCAAGAAGGAAGGCGGCACGGTGACCGCTGGCAACGCCTCGGGCATCAACGACGGCGCGGCTGCCGTGGTGCTGGCCGCGGGCGACCGCGTGGCGGCTCTGGGCCTCAAGCCCCTGGCGCGCCTCGTCGGCTACGCGCACGCCGGCGTGGACCCGGCCTACATGGGCATTGGCCCGGTGCCCGCCACACAAAAGGTGCTGGCGCGCACCGGCCTCAAGGTGCAGGACATGGACGTGATCGAAGCCAACGAGGCCTTCGCCGCCCAGGCCTGCGCCGTGGCCCAGGAGCTGGGCTTCGACCCGGCCAAGGTCAACCCCAACGGCTCGGGCATCTCGCTGGGCCACCCTGTGGGCGCCACGGGCGCCATCATCACCACCAAGGCGATTGCCGAGCTGCACCGCACGGGCGGGCGCTATGCGCTGGTGACCATGTGCATTGGTGGCGGCCAAGGCATTGCGGCCATCTTCGAACGGGTTTGAGTTTTTTTAGCCTCCAGCGCTTATCCATCAAGCGCTGGCAGCTCCTACATTCATAGCAAAAATGCTCCCCAACACCCTCCTCACGGCCGAGCAGAAGGCCGAACTGCAGCTCTTCACCGAATCGCTGGAGCGCTTTTGCGACACCGAGATCGAGCCGCACTACCGCGACTGGGAAAAGGCCGGCCTCGTCAGCCGCGAACTGTTCCGCAAGATGGGCGAGAACGGCTACCTCTGCGCCGACGTGCCCGAGCAGTACGGCGGGCCGGGGGCCAGCGTGCACTTCTCGTTCGCCGTGGTGGAGGTACTCTCGCGCCGGGGCTACGGCGGCTTCGTCGGCGGGCTGCAGGTGCACAACGACATCATTCCGCCCTACCTGCTGCACTGCGGCACCGAGGCACAGCGCGCGTACTGGCTGCCGCGCATGGTCAGCGGCGAGGCCGTGGCGGCCATCGGCATGACCGAGCCCGGCGCGGGCAGCGACCTCAAAGCCATCCGCACCACGGCGCGCAAGGACGGCGACCACTACGTCATCAACGGCAGCAAGATCTTCATCAGCAACGGCCAGCACTGCGACCTGCTGGTGCTCGCCGCCAAGACCGACCCGGCGGCGGGCGCCAAGGGCGTGAGCCTGTTCCTGGTCGACACCAAAACGCCCGGCTTCACGCGCGGCCAGAACCTGGAGAAGATCGGCCAGCACGCGGGCGATACGTCAGAGCTGTTCTTCAACGACCTGCGCGTGCCCGCTGACGCCCTGTTGGGCGGCGTAGAGGGCCAGGGCTTTGTGCAAATGATGCGCGAGCTGCCGCGCGAGCGCCTCATCATCGGCGTGCAGGCGGTGTACGGCGCCAAGGGGGCGCTGGATGCCACGGTGAAGTACGTGCAGGAACGCCAGGCTTTTGGCCAGGCCATCGGCCAGTTCCAGAACACGCGCTTCACGCTGGCCCAGTGCGCCAGTGACATCGCCGCCGCCGAGGCGTTTTTGAATGCCAGCGTGGCCGCCTACGAGCGCGGTGAACTCACGCCCGACGCCGTGAGTGCGCTCAAGCTGCACACCACTGAGGTCTTCAGCCGCGTGGCCGACGCCTGCCTGCAGCTCTTTGGCGGCTACGGCTACATGGCCGAGTACCCCATCTCGCGCTTCTGGACCGATGCACGCGTGCTGCGCATCTACGGCGGCACGTCGGAAATCATGAAGGAACTGGTGGCGCGCTCGCTGCTGGGGCGCTAGGTAAACCACAGCCCGCCCACACCACAAACAACCCTCAAGTTCGGACAAGCGGCGCCGAAAAGGAATGCAATCCCCTCCCAATCGCCGGGGAATTCGTTTTCTGCCCTGGAGGGGGTTGCTCCGTGCCGTCCACCATCAACGCCAATGTTGCGTCGCTTACAGCCCAGCGCAACCTGGGCATGAGCAAGTCCTCGATCGGCACCTCCATCCAGCGCCTGTCTTCGGGTCTGCGCATCAACAGTGCCAAGGACGACGCCGCTGGCCTGGCCATCTCCGAGCGCTTTACCAGCCAGATCCGCGGCCTGAACCAGGCTGTGCGCAATGCCAACGACGGCATCTCGCTCGCTCAGACGGCTGAAGGCGCACTCAAGGCTTCGGGCGACATCCTGCAGCGCATCCGCGAACTGGCCGTGCAGTCGGCCAACGCCTCCAACAGCGCGAGTGACCGGCAGGCCCTGCAGGGTGAAGTAGGCCAGTTGGTGAGTGAGCTGGACCGTATTTCCCAGACCACCCAGTTCAACGGTTCCAAACTGCTGGACGGCAGCTTTGGAACCCAGCAGTTCCAAGTGGGAGCCAACGCCAACCAGGTCATCACAGCGTCCACGGTGAACCTGCAGACCCAGAAATACGGTGCCCAACGCACCACCGGCAACGGGCCAGATGCAGCGGCCAACGCGGCGGCAGCGCAAACCGGTGGCGACATCACCATCAACGGCCCACTGGGCAGCAGCTCAGCGATCACCATCGCCGCTGGCGAATCGGCCAAGGATGCGGCAGCCAAGATCAACACGCAAAGTGCAGCTACCGGAGTCACTGCCACCGCCCGCACCGAAGCCGCCATCTTTTTCGCCCTCAATCAGACTTTCAAGCTCGAAATTACCAGCGACAACGCCACCCCGGTCACCATCAGCTTCAAGACCACTTCAGGCCGATCTGCAGACGACTATGGCGCCATCGTCAGCGCGTTCAACGAGATGAGTGCCAAAACCGGTGTCATCGCCGAGTACGACGCCACTTACCAATCACACGATGGTGTGGTGGGCAACCTGAAGCTGACCAACGCCTCGGGCAACACCATCAACATCACCAACAACAGCAACGATGGGTTGAGCGATCTCTACCTGCGAAGCTACTCGGTCACCAGCGCCGGCGTGTTCAATGGCCCCACGGGCTCCGTCAACGTGGACGGCGCGGGTGGAACTGGCACCGTGGTGGGCACCATCGAGCTTGATTCCGACAAGGGCTTTTCTGTCACCGACAGCAATGCTTCAACCACCACAAGCTTCAATGTGGCGGGGGCATCAGAACTCAACACCGTTGCCAGCCTTGACATCACCAGCTTTGACACCTCTCAACTGGCTCTGAGGATCGTTGATTCCGCCTTGCAGCACATCAATGGCGAACGCGCCAAGCTCGGTGCACTGCAATCGCGCTTCGAGACTTCCATCGTCAATCTACAGGTCACCTCGGAAAACCTCTCCGCCTCGCGCAGCCGCATCCAGGATGCCGACTTTGCGGCAGAAACGGCCAACCTCTCGCGCGCCCAGATCCTGCAGCAAGCAGGCACCGCCATGGTCGCGCAGGCCAACCAATTACCCCAGGGCGTACTGGCCTTGCTGCGCTGAATCCAGGCGCAAGGTCCACCGCCAGGTGCCCTGTGGACAAGCCTGGGCAAAGTCCCAGCACAAGTACGCATTTATCCACAGCCCGGGCATCTGACCGGGCTTTGTCCCCATTGCCGGTACACCACGCGCGCGGCACAGCCCCCAGGCTTGTGGCGCACGCAACTGTTTGATGGGACAAGGAAAACCGGGCTTGTCCACAGCCCAGGGCGGTGCCTACTATTACTACTATTGAGATATAGAAAGAATCAAGAACAACAAACCACCCCATGCCACGCGCACGCCGGGCATGAAAAAAGCGCCTCATGGGCGCCGGAGTGGTGGGGGGTTGTGTGTAGGCTAGCGCAGCATGGCGTAGCCCACACCAATGGCGGCCACCAGGCCCACTGCGTCGGCCCACAGGGCGCAAGCCAGGGCATGGCGGGTGTTCCTGACGCCCACGCTGCCAAAGTACACAGCCAGCACGTAGAAGGTAGTTTCGGTCGAGCCCTGGATGATGGCGGCCAGGCGGCCGGCAAAGGAGTCCACGCCGTGCGTCTGCAGCACGTCGATCATCAGGCCGCGTGCGCCTGCGCCCGACAGCACCTTCATCAGCCCCACGGGCAGGGCGGGCAGAAAGGCCGTATCCAGGCCCATCCAGGCCACGGCGGCGCCAATGGCGCCCAGCAGGGCATCCATGCAGCCGGCGGCCCGGAACACGCCCACAGCCACCAAAATGGCGATGAGGTAGGGCACGATCTGAATGGCCACGCCAAAACCTTCCTTGGCACCATCGACGAAGGCCTCGTACACGTTCACACGGCGCCAGGCCCCGGCCACGATGAACAGCAGCACCACGCCCAGGATGGCCGCAGCGCCCGTGGTGCCCGCAATGCGTGCGGCCTGGTCCGCAGGCAGCCGGGCCAGCAGCGCTACGGCACCGGCCAGCAGCCCACCCACCGCGAGCAAGGGGAACAGCAGCCGGGCGCGCCACAGCGGCAGGCGCTGGGCCACGGCCACGGTGAGCACGCCTGCCAGCAGTGAGGCAAAGGTCACCAGCAGCGTGGGCAGAAAGATGTCTGCGGCATTGAAGCCCGCACCCAACCCCTGCTGCAAGGCCACGCTCTGGCGGATGGCGATGACGGAGGTGGGAATCAGGGTCAGCCCGGCCGTGTTCATCACCACGAACATGATTTGCGCATCGCTGGCCGTGCCCTCGGGTTCGCGGTTGAGCGTTTGCAGCTCGCGCATGGCGTTCAGGCCCAGCGGGGTGGCGGCGTTGTCCAGCCCCAGCAGGTTGGCCGAGATGTTCATGGTCATGGCCCCCTGGGCCGGATGGGCCTGCGGCACGCCAGGGAACAGCCTGCGCAGCAGCGGCCCAGCCAGCCGCGCCAGCAGGGCCACCATGCCGGCGCGCTCGCCCACGCGCATCAGGCCCAGCCACAGCGCCATGACACCGGCCAGGCCCAGCGAAATTTCAAAGCCCGAGCGGGCGCCGTCGAACAAGGCCTTGAGCAAGGCGGTGAAGATCTCGGCTTCCCCCAACCACCAGCGCACCACCGCTGTGGTGCAGGCGGTGACGAAGAACGCGATCCACACCCAGTTCAGCACCATGGCCTGGACAACTCAAAGGGGCTAGAACGGCGCGTTGGTGGGGTCGGTGTCGGTGGGGGCCTGGGCGGGCCCGGTCACCGTGCCGGTGCTGCGCTTTCCGGCAACGGCATTCGCGGCGGCTTCCACCGCGCCTTCGGCCTCACCGTCCAGGGCTTCGATCAGGTCGGGCAGCAGTTTGGACAGTTCGCCCGTGGCGATGGCCACGTCGGTGTCAAAGCCCCCTTCGTCCTGCGCCTGGCCCTCGAACACCGTGTCGAGAAAGGCGATCTTCTTGAGTTGCAGGCCTTCGGTCAGCACAAAGGATACGCGGTCGTCCCAGGTCAGCGCCAGGCGCGTGGGCAGCTTGCCAGCCTGGATGTGCTGCTGCACTTCCTCGATGTCCAGCGGGTGGCGGGCGTAGCGCACCACGGCCTTGGATTCGTCGGGGCTCTTGAGTTCGCATTCACGGTCCACCGTGAAGCCTGCGGGTGGGTCCTGCTCCTTGAGCCAGTGCGCCATGGCCGTCTGTGGCGAGGTCTGCGTGTGCAGCAGCGCCACCGCAAAGCCTGCGGGCAGCAGTTCCACCAATTGGCTCACCACCTCGTCGGCGCGCGCCTGGCTGCCGGTGTCGAGCACCAGGGTGCGGGCCTGGGGGTCGATCCACACCCACATCGATCCCATTTTGGTAAAGGCCATGGGCAGGAGGTCCAGCTTGGCCTCGTCCTTGAGGTCGCGCTTTTCCTTCTTGCCGGGCTTGCGACCGGTCTCGCGCTCGATCTGGTCCACCTTGTCCTGCACCTTGCGCGCCAGCACGCTGCCGGGCAGCACCTTGGCCTCCACCATGAAGCGCAGAATCCATTGCCCGCCCACGCTTTCGGCCAGCGGGCCATGGGCCTCACCGCGCGGCGGCACAAAGCCCACGGCGCGCTCCTGCGTGGCACCGCACGCAGCAAATATCGCCTTCTGCAAGGCGTCTTCCAACGTCTCCAACCCCACCTGCCACTGCGGCGCGATGCGGTACACGATCATGTTCTTGAACACGCAAACCTTTCAATATCCAGCCGTTCGACCAAAATGCTATGAATTTAATAGCTATTGGCGCTTATCCATTTTGCCTTTGAGCCAATTTTTACCAAAAATTGAGCATCCACCGGGCACCGAAGAATCGCACAACTTTACACAGCCTCACCAAAACGGCACAGCGGCGATACAGGCGCGGCGCACACTGCCTTTCAAGCAGTGACACATGGATGCCATTGCCCACCACTGAGAAAGGAATCCACCATGTTGCCCAAGCACCGCCGCATCGCCCTTGCAACCGCCCTGGCAGGTCTGCTGACCTTGCCTGCACTGGCCCAGAACGCTCCCATGCCCCCCAGTGGAGAAGCACCCACCCTTTCCGCCCAGCGCCCCGCCGAAGCCGGCCAGCGCAAGCAATGGCGCCAGGAACGCATGCAAAAGCACCATGCCCAGCGCATGGCCGAGTTGAAGGAAAAGCTCCAGATTACCCCCGCGCAGGAAGGCGCCTGGCAGGCCTTCACCCAGTCCATGCAACCGCCCCAGCCCCCCCAGCAGGCGCTGGACCGCGAGGAATGGGCCCGCCTGAAGACGCCCGAGCGCATCGACCGCATGCGCACGCTTCGCAACGAACGCAATGCCCAGGCTGACCGCCGTGCCGAGGCCGTCAAGACCTTCTACGCGGCCCTGAGCCCGGAACAGCAACAGCGCTTTGACGCCGTCAGCTTGCGCATGCACCGCGATGGCAAAGGCGAGCGCCGAGGTCGGGAAGGTGGCCACGGCAGACATGGCCACCATGGTGGCGGCATGATGTACTGAGGTACCGGAGTGGGCTGTCGCAGCCAGCCCACAGCCCGCCATGGTGGGTGGAAACGATCGGGCCTCGATCGCGAACCAGGAGTTACACTTTTTGGCTCCGCGTCCGCTCCCGGCGCCAAAAGACACCGCCAGCCATGCCCTTCTTCCAGACCCTGCGCCTTCGGCGCCACCATGTGTTCCCACTCCATTGCACGCTGGCCTGTGGCCTGGCACTGGGTGGGCTAGGGTCTGCAGCGGCACAGCAAGCCCCTGTGGCAGCCACACCCACGCTGTACGTTCAGGCCGGCATGGCACGGGAAGATGCCCGGGCCTGGATTGTGGGCACCACCCTGCCCTGGAAGCACTGGAGCACGGCCTGGGCAGGCGGCACCGTGCGGGGCCATTGGGACCTGCACCTGGGCCAATGGTCGGCCAAGGGAACGCCTGGCCGTACGCACAGTGCCTTGCTGGGTGCCGGTGCCGCCCTGCAATGGCGGCCTGCACAGGGCCAAAGCCCTTGGTTCGTTGAGGTGGGCACTGGCATGAACTATGCCAAGCCCCGCTTCATCACCGCGACCAAGGAAATGGGCACGCGCCTGAACTTTGCCTCACACCTGGCCGTGGGCTACCTGCATGGTGCGCAGCAGGAGCACGAATGGCAGTTGCGCATCCAGCACAGTTCCAACGCCAGCCTGAAAAAGCCAAATCCGGGCCAGAACTTCCTGCAACTGCGCTACGCCCGGCATTTCTGACCGGGCGGTGGCACAAGTCACCACATCCCCTTTGTGCCAAAGCGCCACGCCCTCCAAAGGCGTGGCGCTTTGCTTTGTGCTTTCTTCGCGCCTGTGGACAAACCTGGTGACGCTTCTGGCACAACAAAGCACTTGTCCACAGAAATACTCACCTGTGTCATGTTGTTCATTCTGGACCACGCCCAAAACTCCGCTGCACCCACAGACTATGGAAGCACCCAACCCTTTGTTTACATTGGAAAAATGCAGGTTATCCACAACAAAGTGGCGGTTCTACTACTACTGCTATTTAGATTCATAGCTTTATAGAACAACTTCAGGAACCCTTTGCGCTGCGCCAAGGTCGCCCACGGCTGCGCCTCCCGCAGCGGCAGGAAACAGGTGTGCTCATGTTTTTTAGGGGATGACGGGTAGTCGCAGCAGGCGTTCCAGCGTGCCAGCTGGAATGGGCTTGCTGAACAGATAGCCCTGGAAGGCCGGGCATCCGGCCTTGACCAGCAACAGGTGCTGCTCGGTGGTTTCCACGCCCTCGGCAATCACCTCCAGCCCCAGGGTCTGGCCCAGGGCGATGATGGTGTTGATGATGGCCTCGTCGTTCGGGTCCGAAAACAGGTCGCGCACAAAGCTCTGGTCGATCTTGATCTGGTCCAGCGGCATGCGCTTGAGGTAGCTCAGGCTGGAATAGCCGGTGCCAAAGTCGTCCAGCGAAAAACGCACCCCCAACGTGCGCAAGGTGGTCATGGTGGCGATGGTGGTGTCCAGATCATCCACAAGCAGGCTTTCGGTCAGCTCCAGCTTGAGTCGATCGGCTGGCACCTCGTTCACCGCCAGGGCGCGCGCCACGTCGTCCACAAAGCTCTCGTGGTGGAACTGCTGCGAGCTCACGTTGACCGCCATCGTCAAGTGGCTCAGTTGTGGGTCGTCCTTCCAGCGCGCCAACAGCTTGCAGGCCGAGTGCAGCACCCAGCGCCCCAGCGCCAGGATGAGTCCGGTTTCCTCGGCCACCGGGATGAACTGGGCGGGCGACACCAGGCCGCGCTCTGGGTGGTGCCAGCGCACCAGTGCCTCCACCCCCACAAAGCGGCCGTTCTGGTCCACCTGCGGTTGGAAATGCAGCAAGAACTGCTCGAACGCCAGCGCATGGCGCAGGTCGTCTTCCAGGGTGGCACGGGCGCTCACCGCCGCCTGCATTTCCGGGTCGAAGAAGCGCAGCGTGTTGCGCCCGGCCGATTTGGCCTGGTACATGGCCAGATCGGCCTGCTTGAGCAGTTCCAGCACGCTGGTCTGCGGCCCCAGGAAGGGCACGATGCCGATGCTGGGCGTGCTGCGGTAGTGGTAGCCTGCCAGGGCGTAGGGCTGGCCGAGCTGGGTCAGGATCTTCTCGCCCACGCCACGGGCCTCCATCACCAGCGCCTGCGCGTCCGCGCTCAGGCCTTCGAGCATGACCACGAACTCGTCGCCGCCCAGGCGCGCCACGGTATCCACGCTGCGCACGCAGGTGTTCAGGCGCTGCGCCACCTGTTGCAGCAGCAGGTCGCCCTTGTCGTGCCCCAGGGTGTCGTTGAGGGTCTTGAAGTTGTCCAGGTCAATGAACAGCAGCGCCCCGCCCTGGTGCTGGCGTATGGCGTTGTCCAGGGCATGCTGCATGCGGTCCAGCAGCAGCATGCGGTTGGGCAGGCCGGTGAGGGTGTCGTAGAACGCCAGGCGCTGGATCTCGCGGTCCTTGGCCTTGCGCTGGCGGATGTCGGTGTTGATCTCCAGGATGGATTCGGGCCGTCCCTTGTCGTCCAGCACCAGGGTCCAGCGCCCCTCGGCCTCGATGGTGTGTCCATCCTGGTGGCGCACGCTGATCTCGCCCGACCATTCGCCACGGGTCAGCACCGTGGTGGTGGCGTGTTCGAAGGCGGCGGTGTCACCGTACATCAGGGCATCGGCCTGGCGCCCCTGGGCCTGTGCGGCACTCCAGCCGTATAGGCGCTCGGCTCCCTGGTTCCAGTAGATGATGCGGTGCTGCAGGTCACGCTCGACGATGGCATCCTGCGCCTTGTCCAGCAGCGAGGCCTGGTGCCGCACCCGCACATCGGTGGCCTGGCGTTCGATTTCGGCGCCTGCGCGGGTGGCAAAAATCTGCAGCGTGGTGGCCACGAAATCGGCGTTGGCCAGCGGCTGGCGAAACAGCACAAAAATCATGCCTGTGGGCTTTCCCGAGGCGTCCACCAACTGCTGCCCGGCGTAGCCCTGGGCCTGCACCTTTTGCACGATGGGTGCCTGGGGGTAGTGCTGCGACAGCCCGCTCTGCACCACGTATTGCTTTTGCAGCAGCAGTTCCATGCTGGGTGTGCCTTGCAGCGCGTATTCCACGCTGTCGGACAGCTTGCCATCCACCACCAGCGCCAAGGCCAGCACCCGGGGCGCATCGCCTGCCTGCCTGCCTGGGAGCAGGCGGGCCACGCACGCCACCTGGGCGCCCAGGGCCTCGCCCATGTTGCGCGCCAGTTGCACAAAGAACTCAGCTCCGGTGGTGGCCGAGACGGCCGCGGCCATCTTGAGCACCGAGGCCTGCAACTGCTGCTGTTCCCTGTGTGCGCGCAGGCTCATGATGCCAAAGGCCAGGTCGTCGGCCAGTTGCTGCATCAAGGCCTCTTCTTCGGTGCCGATGAGCAGCACTTCAGGGGCGTACAGGTACAGCAGGCCAAACGTGTGCCCCGCCGCGCGCAGGGGCAGTGCCATCACCCCGTGGAAGCCCTGACCCACCATGCGATCGGCCCAGTCGGCCTGCAGCGTGGTGCTGGCCACGTCGCGCACGATGACGCTGTGGCCGCTGCGCACGGTCAGGCCGGCCGGACCCTGGCCGCGCGGATGGTGCTCCGACCAGGACGGGTTCAGTTGCTCCAGGTAGTCGCTGCCCTCGCCCGCGTGGGCAACGATCTGGATGGAGCGCTGTGCATCGTTCTGTGCAAAACCCACCCAACCCAGCCGGTAACCCCCCATCTCCACCACCATGCGGCATACCTCCTGCAGCAATGTGGTTTCGGAGGTGGCGCGCACCAGGGTCTCGTTACAGCTGCTGAGCATGCTTTGGGCGCGCGCCAGGCGGCTGAGCTCGCGCTGGGTCTGCTGGCGTTCGGTCACGTCGGTGGCCATGACCTGGCGCGCCGGTTGGCCGTTGAAGATGATGCCGCGCGACGAGATCTCCATCTCGCACACCGAGCCGTCCTTGCGGCGGTGCCGGTGCAGCAGGCCGTTATGCGCTTGGTCGTGGGGGTGGTTTCTTACTTCGGCGCTGCGCTGCGCGCGCTCCTCGGGCAGCCACAGGTCGGCCATGCCCATGCGCAGCAGTTCCTGCGCGCTGTAACCGTACTGCGCCTGCATGGCCTGATTGACGGCCAGAAAGCGCAGGCTGGGGTCGTCGGCGCGCACCCACATGGGCTGGGGGTGCATGTCGAACAGCAGCTTGTACTGCTGCTCGGATTCGCGCAACTGCGCCGCCACCTGGCGCAGGCGCAACATGGCCCCCAGGCTTTGGGCCAGGATCTGCAAATGCGCCAGGTGCCGGGGGCTGAAGCTGTCTGTGCGACTGGAGGTGGCCTTGAGCGTGCCCACCACGGTGTCGTCGCACACCAGCGGAGCCGCCAGCACCGACCGCACCTGCTGGCGCAGAGGGTCATCCCCTAGATTCCAGCCCTGGGCGGCTGTGTCGTTGCACAGCACCGGGCTGCCTTGCTGCAGCTTGGGCCACAACAGGCTGTTGCTCAGAGGCAAGGCACTGCCGGGAGTGCGCACCAGTTGCCCTACCGCGGCCTGGGCCACCAGTTGGTCGCCTTCGAGCAGCTCCAGCAAGGCCCCTTCGGCCTGGCAGATGTCCAGGGCCGTCTGTGCCACATGCTGCAGCACCTCGGGCAGGCCCAGTTCCAGGGAAGAAATGCGTTGCTGCACGCGCACCAGTTCGGCGTGCACCTGGGCTTCCTGGGCTTCTTCCTGGGCCACCAGCTTGCGCTCGCTGATGTCGGCCATGCCGCCCACCATGCGCAGGGCCTGGCCTTGGGCATCGCGGATCACAAAGCCCCGGTCCAGCATCCAGAGGTAGTGGCCGTCTTCATGGCGGATGCGGTATTCGCACTCCCAGGTGTCGCCGCTGCCTTGCACGGTGGCCTGCAGCGAGGACACCACACGCTCGCGGTCCTCGGGGTGCAGGCGTGCAACGAAGGCATCGGCGTGGGGCACCTTGGTGTAGTGCGGCAGACCCAGCACTTCGCGAAAGCGCCCACCCCACCACAGGGCGTTGGTGCGCACATTCCAGTCCCACACCGTGTCGGTGGTGGCGCGTGCCACCAGGGTCAGGCGCTCTTCGGAAATGCGCAAGGCCTCGGCCGGATCCTGTACCTCCGGCGAGGCGGGTGGTGGTGGCTGATCCAGAGCGTCGGTCATGGGTTACTCACGCACCCATCGGCGCGGTGCCATAGACGGAAAGGCCCAGCGTGAAAGGTGGGCTCAGAGGCTTCATCGCAGTTTCACATTCTGTGTTGTCACAAATGCTTACGTCATGCTACCCGTTTCGCTCCGGTTCCGCCATCCGTGGGCCAAAGGCAATCCGCCTCTCAGCGGCCTGCACGGCGCGTGCGTACCGCCTGGGCCAAGGCCTGCAACACGGGCACGGTCTGTTCCATGCTGATGCAGGCGTCGGTCACCGACACGCCCTGGCGCAGCGCCTGGCCGGGCACGATGTCCTGGCGGCCCTCGTTCAGGTGGCTTTCGATCATCACGCCGGTGATGCGTGCATCGCCTGCGGCAATCTGGGCCGCCACATCGTGGGCCACCACGATCTGGCGCTGGTGCTGCTTGCTGCTGTTGGCGTGCGATACGTCGATCATCACCTGCTCACGCAGGCCTGCCGCCTGCAGCAGTGCGCAGGCGGCATCCACATCGGCCTTTTGATAGTTGGGGTGCTTGCCACCGCGCAGGATGACGTGGCAGTCCTGGTTGCCGCGCGTTTCAAAAATGGCGGCCTGGCCCATCTTGGTCATGCCCATGAAGGCGTGGGTGGACTGCGCGGCCTGGATGGCGTCGGTGGCCACCTTCACGCCGCCGTCGGTGCCGTTCTTGAAGCCCACCGGGCAGCTCAGGCCGCTGGCGAGCTGGCGGTGGCTCTGGCTCTCGGTGGTGCGTGCGCCAATGGCGGCCCAGCTCACCAGGTCGCTGATGAACTGTGGCGACAGCAGGTCCAGGAACTCGGTGCCTACCGGCAGGCCCAGCGCCAGAATGTCCAGCAGCAGCGTGCGCGCCATCTCCAGCCCTTCGTTGATGGCAAAGCTGCCGTCCAGGTGCGGGTCGTTGATGTAGCCCTTCCAGCCCACGGTGGTGCGCGGCTTTTCAAAGTACACACGCATCACCACGAGCAGGTCGTCCTGCAGCGCCTCGGCCTGCGCCTTGAGCTGGCGCGCGTAGTCCATGGCCTGGTCGTGGTCGTGGATGGAGCAAGGCCCCACCACCACCACGAGCCGGTCGTCCTGCCCGTGCAGCACGCGCGAAATGGCGGCGCGGCTGCCTTCCACCAGCGCCAGGGCGCTGTCCGGCGTGGGCAGCCACTCCTGCAGCAGTGCAGGGGTGATCAAGGGGCGCACGGCCTTGATGCGCGTGTCGTCGATGCGGGTGGTGTCGTGCGTGCTGGGCACGCTGGCGGGGCGGTGGACGTGGTTCATGATCCCCCGATTGTCGCGCGGACGGCTTTCAAGCCGCTGTCGCGTGCGCAGAGCAGGCGCTCAGGGCCTGCGGAAGGCGGGGTTCTGGTTGGACCAGTGGCGCGACTGCAGATGGTCCAGGCGCACCGTGCCGCCGCTGCTGGGCGCATGCACAAACCGCCCCTCCCCCACATAAATGCCGGCGTGCGAGGGACTGCGGCCCCGGCCAAACACCACCAGGTCGCCGGTGCGCAGTTCGTTGGCGTCAATCGGCTGGCCCCACTGGTTCAGCTGGGCCACGGTGCGCGGTGGCGGAGTGCCCACGCGCTGGCGGTACACGTAGCCGATCAGGCCGCTGCAATCAAAACCTGTGTCGGGCGTGTTGCCCCCGTAGCGGTAGGGCGTGCCCACCAGGCCCAGCGCGTGGATGGCGATGTCGTGCGCCTGCTCGTCCGACAGCGAGGGCGTACCCGGCCAGGCCGACGGCTCCATTCGCGCCGGGGGCGCGCTGCCACAGGCGCCCAGCAGCAAGGCCGCCGCCAATGTGAGCATGGCGGGCACGCGGGTGACGGTGGAATTCAGGGTAAAAATGGGCATGAAGGCAATGAATATAAGCGCTGGCAGCTATAAATACAATAGCAAACCAGCGCTGGGCCGTCCAGCCTTCACTTCTTCTTGATGCGCTCCGGCGTCACGAACAGGGCCACGCCCACACCAATCAGCACCACCGGCCACCAAGTGTGCAGCAGCTCACGCACACTCACGTCGATGATGCCCAGGTTGGTCAGCAGCATGAAGCTGCCCACCACCACCAGAACCACAGCTGCAAAATTGCCTTTCATGGGTACCTCCTTGAGGGGGTCAGCTTAGCGCCCCAGCGGTGAGATGCCAATCAGCAGTGCATGGCCCCAGAAGGCAAACGCCGCCCAGGCCACGCCCCCCAGCACCACGGTGATGCCCGTGCCCGCCAGCGTGCCGCTGGGGTAGCTGGTGCCCTGGGCCCGGTCGCGCTGGCGCGCGGCGCGGAAGTCCAGCACCGCCCACAGCAAAAAACCGCCAAACAGCGCCACATCGGCCAGGTTGCCGTTGGAGATCAGGTGCCCCAGCGCCCAGGTCTTGACCGCCAGCACCATGGGGTGGTGCAGCCGCGCCTTGAACACATTGCGCGGCACATAGGCGGCCAGCAGCAGCACAAACGCCACCAGCGTGAACAGCGATGCCATGTGCCGCATGGCCACGGGCGGGTTCCACAGCACGACCGGCTCCTGCCGTGCCAGCCCATAGCCCCAGACCACCAGCCCCAGGCCCACGATCGACACCACCGAGTACAGCCCCTTCCAGGCACCCTCGCCCAGGCGCGCACGCATCTGCGTGCGCCAGCCATCGGCCACGATGCGCACCGAATGCACTCCCAAAAAGAGCACCAGACCCAGAACCAGAATCACCATGGAAACCCCTGTTGTTGTGACTGAACAAGGGCTCCACTGTATCGGCAGACCGTGACAGCGTGCAGCCCCGATCGCCTCAACCCGCCATGCCCAGGGTGTTTGACTGCAGAAACCGCGCCAGCCGCGCCTTGGGGCAGGCCTGCAGCGCCAGCAAAAAACCAAAGTCCGGCGCGGCCACGCCCCAGCGCTCGCGCAGGTCCTGCTGCATGCGCAGCAGCAGCGCCGCCGTCACCTGCGCGTCGGCCAGCGCCCGGTGCGCGCGGCCCGTGCTGGGCAACTGGTGAAAGCGTGCCAGCGTGCCGAGCTGGTGGTTGGGAGCCTCGGGGTACAGGCGGCGCGCCAGCCGCACCGTGCAGGCAAAGGGCTGCGGCGCATCGCAGTTGGCGCGCGCCAGTTCGGCCTGCCAGAAGCCCCGGTCGAACGGCGCGTTGTGCGCCACCAGCGGTGTGTCGCCCACAAAACGGCGCGCCTGCGCCATGACCTCGGCCGCGGGCGGTGCATCGGCCACCATGGCGTTGGTGATGCCGGTGAGCTGCGTGATGAACGGCGGAATGCGCACCCCAGCGTTCATCAGGCTCTGGAACTGGTCCACCACCTGGCCGCCCTCCACGAGCACGATGGCCACCTCGGTGGCGCGCGCGCCCTGGGCGGGTGTGCTGCCGGTGGTCTCGAAGTCGATGATGGCGATGGGCGCGGGCATCGGGGTTTCAGGCCTTTTTCAGGAATTCTGACTTGAGCAACATGCTGCCCAGGTCGGTCTTGCAGTCCACGTTGTGGCCGTCGGAGCCGTCCACCAGGCGGATGCCCTTGATCTTGGTGCCCTTCTTCAGCGTGGACGACGCGCCCTTGACCTTGAGGTCCTTCACCAGGATCACGGCGTCGCCGTCCTGCAGCGGGTTGCCGTTGGCGTCGCGCACCACGCCGTCGCCGGCGGCTTCGTCCTCCTGGCTGGCGGCGGCGGCCTGGGGCCATTCGTGCCCGCAGTCGGGGCAGATGTAGTTGTCGCCGTCGGGATAGGTGTTTTCCTGGCCGCATTGCGGGCAGGCGGGCACGGTGTGGGGCATGGGGATTTCCTCCGCTGTGTTGTTGTGGTGCAGGGCCGCTATTGTCCGCGCGCGCCGCGCCGCTCCAACGTGAACGGCGGCAGGCCCTTGAGCAGGCGCTGGCCGTAGCTGGTGCGCGTGAGGCGTTTGTCGTAGCAATACACATGCGCCTGGTCTTCCTCGGTGCGGATGGCGCGGCCCGCCCATTGCGCCAGGCGGATGGCGGTGGCCGGCACCACCAGTTCGCTGAACGGATCGCGCCCCACGGCGCGCAGCCATTCGGCGCGGGTCTCGCCCACGGGGTCGTCGGGCGGGGCGAAGGGCAGCTTGGTGATGAACACCGATTCGCACAGCCGCCCAGGCAGGTCCAGCCCTTCGCCGAAGGACTGCATGCCGAAGATGATGGAGGGCTCGCCCGCCGCCACGCGCTCGCGGTGACGCGCCAGCAGCTGCGTGCGCGGGATCTGGTTCTGCACCAGCACCACGCTGCGCATGGAGGTGGCCAGCGCATCGACCGCCTGGCGCATCTGCTCGCGCGAGGTGAACAGCACCAGGGCGCCGTATTCCACGCGCGCCAGGTCGTGCAGCAGGGCCTCGACCATCTCGGTGGTGAACTGCACGGCGTTCTTCGGGTCGGCGTGGGTCTCGGCGGCGATCAAGGTGCCCTGGGCGGCGTAGTTGAACGGGCTGGGCACTTCGAGCGTGGTGGCGGCATCCATGCCGTGCAGGCCCGATTCGCGCAGGAAGAAATCGAACTGTCCGCAGCTTGTGAGCGTGGCCGAGGTCAGCACCGCGCCGCGCACGCTGCTCCAGAGGTGGCCGCGCAGCGTGCTGCCGGGCAGGATGGGGCTGGCGTGCGCCTTGACGACGATGAAGTCGCCGTCGGTCTCCAGCGTGAACCACTTGGCGTTGGGCACGAAGCCCGTGGCCTCGCCCTCGGGCGGCTCCTGCAGCAGCAGTTGCGCCGTGGCGTGCACGGCTTCGAGCCGGGGCGCGAGCGTGCCGATCTGCGCATAGAGCTGCGACAGGCGCCGCGCCTCGTCGGGCTTGTCGCGCATCTCGGCGCGCAGCGCCTTGGAGATGGCGCGCAGGCATTCCAGAAAGCCCGCCGCGTGGTGCGCGAGCTGGCCCAGCGGCTCGTGCAGCGCCCCGGGCAGCACGCCGCGCGGCACGCGCACGCGCGCCGGGCCCCAGGCGCTGTTCTGGGCCTTGAGGGCCTCGCCGTACAGGTCCATCACCAGGCGCGCCAGGTCTTGCAGGTGCTGGCGCAACTGGCTGGCGTGGCGCGGGATGTCGGCCACCTCGGTCACCTCCACCAGCGTGCCGATGCGCAGCGCGCGGCTGGAGAGCCGGTCGATCCAGGTGAGGCGGCTCAGGTCCGCGCTGCAGGCGAACTGGTCCAGCGCGGTGGCGGGCAGGTGGTGCGCCTCGTCCAGCACCAGCAGGCAGTTGTCCAGCTCGGGCAGCACGCGCGCGCCCAAGGACGACAGCAGCAGGTCGTGGTTGGCCACGATCACCTGCGCGCCCACCAGCGCCTTGCGCTGGTCGTAGTACACGCACTGGCTGAAGGCCGGGCAGTGCCGCCCGGTGCACGAGCTGCCCTCGGCCGCCACGGGGCTCCAGGCCTCGGGCTCGGGCGGCGTGTCCAGGCTGTCGCGGTCGCCGTCCCACGCTCCCTGAGCCAGGGCCTGCGCCATGCTGGCGTAGAACTGCATGCGTGCCTCGGTCTCCTGCCGGCTGGGCTTGCCGCGCGCGTGCGCGGCCTCCTCGGGGAACAGGTCGTCATCGTCCTCGCCGTGCGCCTCGCCCGTGCCGGCCAGGCGTTCGAGCTTGAGCTTGCACACATAGCGCCCGCGCCCCTTGGCCAGCGCGAATTTGAAGGGTTGCTCCATCTGCGCAGCGAGCGCGGGCAGGTCCTTGTGCACCAGCTGCTCCTGCAGCGCCACGGTGGCGGTGGAAATGAGCACGCGCGTGCCGCGCGCCAGCGCGATGGCGATGGCCGGCGCGCAGTAGGCCAGCGACTTGCCCACGCCCGTGCCGGCCTGGATCACGGCGATGGCGCGCGTGGGCTCGCCCTCCTCCTCGTCCACCTTGCCGAGCTGCGCCGCGCCGAAGGTGCGCGCCACCTGCTCGGCCATGGCGCGCTGGCCCGCGCGGCCACGGAAACCCTCGGTGGAGCGCACCACCGCATCGAACGCCTGCAGGCCCGCCTGGGCCCATTCTGTGGAAGACATAGGGGTGGGAGTGTGGCACAGCCGGCAATTCGCTCGGTATTGGTAAGAAATATGGCTTCAGCGCTTATGGATATTGCGCCAATAGCTATCAAAATAATAGCGAATGGTGGGGCTTTCAGATCTGGCCTCATGCGGGGCCGGACCGGTCTGCTCCCACCATTGCACAGGGTTTGGGCTTGAGTTGCCCGTCACTGGGCTTGCACGGTGCCTCCGTCCTTGGGTGCGGCCAGTGCCTCTTCAGGGGCCCACGCCACGGCCCCGGCGGCCTGGCCGCGTGTCTTCCACAGCGACACCAGCACCCCCCCGGCAATCAGCCCCACTGTGATGCCCAGGCTGACCAGCGAGGGAATCTTGCCCACGATGTTGACCAGGAAGATCTTGCTGCCGATGAACACCAGCACCAGGGCCAGCGCGTACTTGAGGTAGGCGAAGCGGTGGATCATGGCCGCCAGCGCAAAGTACAGCGCGCGCAGGCCCAGGATGGCGAAGATGTTGCTCGTGTACACGATGAACGGGTCGGTGGTGATGGCGAAGATGGCGGGCACCGAATCCACGGCGAAGATCAGGTCGGCAAACTCCACCATGCACAGTGCCAGGAACAGGGGCGTTACCCAGGTCACGGCCTTTCCGCTGGTAGGGTGTGGTGCGCTCACGAAGAACGCGTTGCCGTGCAACTGCGGCGTCACGCGCAGGTGGGTGCGCAGCCAGCGCAGCAGCGGGTTCTTATCCAGGTTGGGCGTGTGGTCGGCCATCCACAGCATCTTGATGCCGGTAGCCACCAGGAAGGCGCCAAACAGGTACAGCACCCACGAGAACTGGGTGACCAGTGCGGCGCCCAGGCCGATCATGATCGCGCGCAGCACGATGACGCCCAGAATGCCCCAGAACAGCACGCGGTGCTGGTACTGGCGCGGAATGGCGAAGAACGAGAAGATCATCGCAATCACGAACACGTTGTCCATGGACAGCGATTTTTCGACCACAAAGCCAGTGAAGTAGTCGATGCCGCTCTGGCTGCCTAGCTGCCACCACAGCCACGCACCGAAGAGCGTGGCCGCGCCGATGTAGCCGGCCGAGAGCCAGAGGCTTTCGCGGATGCCGATTTCGTGGTCGTCGCGGTGCAAGACGCCCAGGTCGAAGGCGAGCAAGGCCACCACCACCGTCACGAACACCAGCCACAGCCAGACGGCGTGGCCCAGGAAGGCGGTCTGCAGAATTTCAGTCATGGTGCAAGAAGGTTCGGTTGTTCGGGTGGGAGCAGGTCACAGGCTCAGGGCCGATTGGCGCTGCAGCCGGGTGCGCTGACCCAGACCCAGGCCCCACAGGTGGGCCGTTTGCGCCAGCAGGCTTTCTTCCGCTTCGGAGAGGTGGGCATCGGCCTGCGCCACCTCCTGGCACAGCGCCAGGGTGGTGGCACGCAGTTCGGGGTCGTCCACCTCGGACAGCAGCGCGCGCAGCAATTCGTCACCGATCCGGCACGCACTGCCCCAAGGGGCATAGGCCGTGCACATGAGGTCCTCGGAGAGTTCACGCAGCACCCGTGCCATGTCGGCGGGCGCAATGTCCAGCAGGGTGCTGGCATGCAGCCTGTCCAGCGCAGCCGTCTCGCTGCGGCTGACGTGGCCATCGGCCACCATGATGAGCGCCACGATGCGGGCGGCGGCTTCGGGGCTGTTGCGGGGGTAGCTGCGCATGGGGTATCTCCTGGGGTTGGGTGTGGGGGTGCAAGGGGACGGGTCAATCAAACAGTTCGCTCAGCCATGAGGACTTGCGTCGCCGGTGCGGAGCGATGCGCTCGAAGCCCGTGTTGCCCTGGGCGGGCGCGTACTCCAGTTGTGACCGTTCGATCAGCTTGTCCAGCTCGCCCCGGTCCAGCCAGACGCCGCGGCATTGGGGGCAGTAATCAATCTCGATATCGCTGCGTTCGGTGATGACCAGCGAGGATGTCGAGCAGCTGGGACATTTCATGGGAACTCCTTCAGAGCAGTGGATAGGGGTGCACTGTAGGCAGGCATAGATCAGAAAAAAATCAGAAAATGCGCGCAATACTTCGATAAAACCGCACTGTTGACGCCATGAACTACAAGCACCTGCACTACTTCTGGACCGTGCTGCGCGCCGGCGGCATCGTGCGCGCGAGCGAGCAACTGCACCTCACGCCGCAAACCCTCAGCGGCCAGATCAAGCTGCTGGAAGAGCGGGTGGGCCAGCCCCTGTTGCGCAAGGTGGGTCGGGGGGTCGAGCCCACCGATGCAGGGCGGCTGGTGATGCGTTACGCCGATGAGATCTTTGCCCTGGGATCCTCGCTGCAGGAGGCGCTGGCCAGTGGGCGCGACGCGCGGCGCACCACAGTGCTGCGCGTGGGCATTGCCGACTCGGTGCCCAAGGCCGTGGCCTTCCATGTGCTGGAGCCGGCCATGGCGCTGCCCGAGCCGCCCCGCCTGGCCTGCCACGAGGGTGGGCTCACCGGTCTGCTGGCCGAGCTGGCGGTGCACCGGCTGGACCTGATCGTGTCCGATGTGCCTGCGCCCGTCAGCCTCAGCGTGCGCGTGTACACCCACTTGCTGGGGCGTTCCGGCGTAGCGTTCTTTGCCGCGCCCCGGCTGCTCAAGGAGGCGGGGCTGACGGCGCAACGCGCGCGCAAGACTTTTCCTGCCTGCCTGGCCGTCATGCCCATGTTGTTGCCCAGCGCGCCCACCGCGCTGCGGCCCCGCATCGACGCGTGGTTGAGCGAGCACGGGCTGGCGCCGGTGGTGGCTGCGGAGTTCGACGACAGTGCCCTGCTCAAGGCCTTTGGACGCGAGGGCAGGGGCGTGTTCGCCGCGCCCGCCGTGCTGGCGGATGAGATCGCGCAGCAGTACCAGGTGCAGTGGCTGGGAACGCCGGACGACCTGATGGAGGAGTTCTATGCCATCTCGGTCGAGCGCCGCATCACGCACCCAGCCGTGGCGGCCATCACGGCGACTGCGCGCGGCAAGCTGTTTGCCGCGCGCGCGGACTGACCCGGTTTCTCAGCGCTGGGGGGCGCCCGCTTCCACCTGGCCTGGCAGCGAGAGCTGGCCCGAGGCCACCTTGAACACTTCGGCCACGCACAGCAGCGGGCTGTGCACGCTGGCGTTCACGCGCAGCGCGGCGGCCACGCCGTCAAAGCGCGCGGCCTGCACGGGGGCGATGTCGTCGAAGGGCACGCGCACCTCCAGCGTGTCGCCCTTGAGGCGCGGGCTCCAGCCCGGGCTGTCGATGAGTAGCGGCAGCCCCGGCCAGGTCTTGGGCAGGCGCGGCTGCTGTCCCGCGGGAATGTCGGCCACCTTGAGCGCGCCGGGTCCGCAGGCCTCGTCGGGCTGCAGCACTACCCAGTGCGAATGCCAGAGGTTGCCGTCGTTGCCGGGGTTGCCATCGCCGTTCTCGTCGAACAGCGGTGTGTCGTCGAAGTCCGGGTGCGCCGTGACCGCGAAGGCCAGCGTGCCGCTGCCGGGCTCGAAGCCCACCATGGCCGGGTCCAGCGTGGTCGGCCAGACGTAGGAGAACACCCGGCTGCCCGCGAGCTTGCCGGTGCGTGTGGGCTTGAGCGCGCCCGCCTTGCCCGAGACGCCGATGTGGAACACGGCCGTGCGCCCCTCGGTGGTGATGCGCGTGTGCACGATGTCGAACGGCGCCTTCACGGCCTTGCTGGGCGCGCTGGCAATGCCGCCCTCTGCGTGCGGCTTGGGGCCGTGGGCCAGGGCGGGCGCGGCGGCGCCGGCGAGCAGCGCGGCGGCGAGCGCCAGGGTGGAAGGACGGGGGAAGAAAACTGGGGTGGTCATGGCAATGCTCCTGGTGCAGGGGTGAAAGAACACCGCCATGGTGCGACGTGGCGAGGTACCATGGGGTTCTTTCTGTCCAACATTCGTACCCATTCGTCCAGATGCAAACTGACGCCACCTCCGTATCGGCCCCCGAGCACTCGCTGGACCGGCTGTCCGCCCTGCTGGAGCGATTCCGCGTGCGCGCCCATTGGCTGCACGCCGGGCCGCTGTGCGGTGTGACGCATTTCGATGCGGCGCAGGGGCGCGGCTTCGTGCATGTGTTGCGCCGGGGCGCGATGACGTTGGAGCACCCCGCGCGCAGCGGAGCGCCGCGCCGCTTGCAGGTGGACGAACCCACGCTGCTGTTCTACCCGCGCCCGCTGGCGCACACCTTCCACAACCCGCCGGCTGAGGGCTCGGATTTCGTCTGCGCCACGCTGGCCTTCGAGGGGGGCGCCAGCCACCCGCTGGCCCGCGCCCTGCCCCCGCTGGTGGCGCTGCCGCTGCGTGAGGCACCGGGGCTGGAGCACACGCTGGCGCTGCTGTTCGCCGAGACCGAGCAACTGCGCTGCGGCCACCGCCTGTTGGCCGACCGGCTGTTCGAGGTGTTGCTGATCCAGCTGCTGCGCTGGCTGCTGGACCACGCCGCCGCATGCGGTCTGCCACCGGGTCTGATCACCGGGCTGGGCGACCCGCGGCTGGCGCGCGCGCTCGTGGCGCTGCATGAGCAGCCGGGCCAGGACTGGACCCTGGAACGCATGGCGGCACAGGCCGGCATGTCGCGCAGCGCCTTCGCGGCGGCTTTCCGCACGGCGGTGGGCCAGACGCCTGCCGACTACCTGGCCGACTGGCGCCTGGCGCTCGCGCAGGCGGCCCTGCGCGCGGGCCGGCCGGTCAAGCAGCTCGCGCCGGAGCTGGGCTACGCCAACCCGTCGGCGCTCTCGCGCCTGTTCCGCCAGCGCGTGGGCTGCTCGGTGCGCGATTGGCTGGCCAGTGAGGGGCCTGCGCCAGGCTGAACGCCTACCCCGCCAGCAGCTCCACGCGCCACTGCACGCAGGGGCCTGCCACCTCCGGCAGGGCCTGCAGCGCGTGCACGGCCAGGTCCACGGTGCCCTGGGGCGCCTCGTCGGTCAGCACCAGCACCTGGCGGGCGTCCTCGGTGCTGTCAGCCATCCACTCCAGGCGTTCCACCGGCACGCCCTGGCGCGCCAGCAGCGCACCCACGGCCGCGATGCCAGAGGCGCCGTGCACCGGCACGCGCAGGTAGTGCCGCGAGCGCACGGCGGCGCGCGGCAGCACCGGCAGGGCCTGCAGCGCATGGGCGTGGAAACCCAGGTGCGGCACGCGCTGCGCGGCCTGCGTGCCCTCCAGCCGGGCCACGTCCACGAGGTCGGCGATCACGGCCGAGGCCGTTGGCTCCGAGCCCGCGCCCGCGCCGTAGTACAAGGTCACGCCTGCGGCGTCGCCCTTGACCATGATGCCGTTCATGGAACCGTTCACGTGGGCCAGCAGGTGTGTGGCGGGCAGCAGCGCGGGCTGCACGCGCAGCTCCACGCCGTCGTCGCGCCGCCGCGCCACGGCCAGCAGCTTGATGCGGTAGCCCAGCTGCTCGGCGCAGGCCACGTCCAGGCGATGCAGCGCGGTGATGCCCTTGACCTGCACGTCGGCAAAGTCCACGCGCATGCCGAAGGCGCTGGCCGCCAGCAGCGCGAGCTTGTGCGCTGCGTCCCAACCGTCGATGTCGAGCGAAGGGTCGGCCTCCAGGTAGCCCAGCGCGCCGGCCTGCGCCATGGCCTCGGCCAGGCTGATGCCCTCGTCGCGCATCTTGCTCAGGATGAAGTTGGTGGTGCCGTTGACGATACCCGCCACCCACTCGATGCGGTTGGCCGTGAGCCCCTCTCGCAGCGCCTTGATGATGGGGATGCTCACCGCCACCGCGCCCTCGTAGGCCACGGCCACGCCGTGCTGGCGCGCGGCGCCGAAGATCGCCTCGCCGTGCTCGGCCAGCAGCGCCTTGTTGGCCGTGACCACGTGCTTGCCGTGCGCGATGGCGGCCAGCACCCAGTCGCGCGCCGGGCCGGTGCCGCCGGCCACTTCGACCAGCACGTCCACATCGGGCCGCGTGGCGACCTGCAGCGGGTCGTCCGTCAGCGCGACGCCCTCGCCCACGATGGCGGCGGCGCGTGCCAGGTTGCGCGCGGCCACGGCCACCACCTCGATGCCGCGCCCGGCGCGCGCCGCGATTTCGGCCTGGTTGCGCGTCAGCACGCGGAAGGTGCCCGCGCCCACGGTGCCAATGCCGATCATGCCCACGCGCAGCGGGCGCAGGGCCACGGGGTGGCCGCCAAGGGATTCGAAACGGGGATCAGGATCGCGGTACATGGACTTCTCCGAACAAACAAAAGCAAACCCGGCCGCCAGGGCTGGGTTTCGTTAGTTCGGGGAAGAAGAGAGAAGACACCAGGTGGCCGCCGGTACGGCCACCTGCGCGTGCTCAGGTGGCCGCGGTGGTAATGGTGGTAATCATTCGTGCCCCCATCGCCCGCGCGCAGGCGCGCGGCATCATGCCGCCCATGGGGGCAACAGCGGATGCGGTGATGAACGGGAGGTACGGCATGAAGCGGCCAGTGTACATGAGGCGCTGCGCCGCCCTCACAGCGTGTCGTATTTGCGGCTGTGGCCGCGTGACTGCTCTGCGGGGTACTTCTGCGCGTTCAGGGCCATCTTGGCGCGCGCCGCGTCCATCAGGTCGATGTCCAGCACCGTGGAGAGCTGCACCAGGTAGAGCAGCACGTCGGCCATCTCGTGCGCCACGGCCTGCTTCTGGCCGGGCGCGAGCTGGCGGCTCTGGTCCTCGGTGAGCCACTGGAAATGCTCCAGCAGCTCGCCGGCCTCGACGATCAGCGCCGAGGCCAGGTTCTTGGGCGAATGGAAGGGGCCCCAGTCGCGCGCGTCGGCGAACTGCTGCAGTGCGCGGGCCAGGGCCTGCATGCGGTCTTCGGGAGGCGTGGTGTCGATCATGGCGGCGACTGTAGCGGCACTGAGCCTCGCCCGGTCTGGGCGGGTGCCTGGCCTGCGGCGCCCAGCAGGTGGGCGCGAAAGACCTGCGCAATCGGCGAGAGCTGCTTGGCGCGCGGGTGCACCACATGCCATTGCGAGGGAATGGGCATGCCCTGCACCGGCAGCACGCACAGATCGGTTTCCAGCTCGCTGTCGCGCAGGGCATGCCTGGACAGCACGGCCAGCCCGAGGCGGCCCGCCACGGCTTCCTTGATGGCCTCGTTGCTGCCCAGTTCCAGCCGCGTGGGCGCCTCGAAGCCCTGGGCCGCGAAGAAACGGTCCGTGGCCAGCCGGGTACCGGAGCCGCGTTCGCGCAGCACGAAGCGCTCGTCACCCAGGTCCGCCAGGGCGATGCGGCGGCGCTTCGCCAGGCGATGGCCTTGCCAGGCCACGAGCACCAGCGGGTTGGAGAGAAAGACATGGTCTTCCAGGTCCAGATCCGCCGGGGGCATGGACATGACGTAGAGATCGTCCAGGTTCTCGCGCAGGCGCTGCACCACGCCGTCGCGGTTGAGCACCTCCAGCGCGATCTCGATGTCCGGGTACTGCGTGCAAAAGCCGCCCAGCAGGCGCGGTACGAAGTACTTGGCCGTGCTGACCACGGCCACGCGCAGGCGCCCGCGCGTGAGGCCGTGCATGGCGTTGACCCGCTGGCCGAAGTTCTCCCATGCATCGACGATGGCGCGTGCCGTGGCGGCCAGGTCGCGGCCGGCATCGGTGAGGTGCACGCGGCGCCCGATCACCTCGTACAGCGGCAGACCCACGGCTTCGGTCACCTCGCGCAACTGCATGGACGCGGTGGGCTGCGTCACATGCAGGGCCCGCGCCGCGCCGCTGACGCTGCCCGTATCGGCCAGCGCCAGGAACAGGCGCATCTGGCGGAAGGTGATACTCATAGATAAAAATCTATTGTTATCTATTTAAATATCGATTTTACTTTATCCATCGGGGCCCCTACAGTCACGCCGAGCCTGTGAAAGCCCCGCCATGCACACCCTGATCGACCCTGCCATCCTGTTCTTCGTCTTCGGCGTCTTTGCCGGACTCATCAAATCCAACCTCGAAATTCCCGCGCCCATCTCGCGTTTCCTGTCGCTGTACCTGCTGATGGCGCTGGGGCTCAAGGGCGGCTTCGCGCTGGCGCAGTCGGGCCTCACGGCGCAGGTGGCCACGGGCCTGGGGCTGGCAGTGGCGCTGGCCGTGGCGGTGCCGGTGGCCAGCTACCTGCTGCTGAGCCGTTTCATTCCGCGCTTTGATGCCGCGGCCGTGGCCGCCACCTACGGCTCGGTCAGCGCCGTCACCTTCATCACGGCCACGGCCCACCTCGACGCCCAGGGCATCGCCTACGGCGGCCACATGGCTGCCGCCATGGCACTGATGGAGTCGCCCGCCATCATCCTGGCCGTGCTCATGGCCAATGCCCTGCGCCGCAGCCAGGCCGCCACGCCCGTTGCCGTGCAGGTCGGTGGTGGCGGCACCCTGGCGCTGGGCGGTGGTCAGGGAGGGGCGGGCTTTTCTCTCTCCAAAGTGCTGCACGAATCCTTCACCGACGGCGCCCAGTTGCTGCTGCTCGGCGCCATGGCCGTGGGCCTGCTCACGGGCGAGGCGGGCCAGCAGGCCATGAAGCCGTTTGCCGGCGATCTGTTCAAGGGCATGCTGGCCTTCTTCCTGCTCGACATGGGCCTGAGCGCCGCGCGCAACCTGCCCGGCCTGCGCAGCCAGCCGCCCCTGCTCATCGCCTACGGCCTGCTGGCGCCGCCCGTGCATGCCGGCCTGGCGCTGCTGCTGGCGCAGGCGGCCGGCCTGCCGCTGGGCGACACCGTGCTGCTCATGGTGCTGGCCGCCAGCGCGTCCTACATCGCCGTGCCCGCCGTGGTGCGCTATGCCATCCCAGAGGCCAATCCGTCGCTCTACGTGGGCCTGTCGCTCGGGCTGACGTTTCCGCTCAACATCCTGCTGGGCATCACGTGCTACACCCAGGTGGCTGCTTGGGCCCTGGGGTGAAGTGGCCCGCGGCGCAGCCATGGAAACTGCCGATAAAAAACCCGCCATGCCTTGTGTGGGCTGGGCGGGTTGGTGCGGCGCTGCCCATGCAGCAGGGTGATCAGGCCAGTTGGGTGCGCATGCGGTCGGCACGGTCTTTGGGCGCCGGGTGGGTGGACAGGAAACTGCTGGAGTTGTCCCCCGACAGAGCCGCGAGCTTCTCCAGCGCGCTCACGCAGGCCTGAGGGCTGTATTTGCGGGCCTTCATAAACTGCAGCGCGTAGTCGTCCGCCTCGCGTTCGTTCGACTGCGAGTGTTGGGCGTTCACCACCTTCTCAAACAGGTTGCCCAGCTCGGTGCTGGCCAACGCACCTGCACGGGTATTGCTGGATTCCACGCCCTTGCGCAAGGCGCTGGTGCGCAGAGCCGCCTGCATGCGTGATTTGGAGTGGCCGCTTTTGACGTGGCCGATTTCGTGGCCGATCACATAGCGCACTTCGTCGTCGGTAAATTGGTCCATCAGGCCTGAATAGACACGGATGGTGCCGTTGGCCATAGCAAAAGCGTTGATTTGGGGGGTGAGGTACACCTTGAAATTCAACCGCAGGCCGTCGTAATTCTGCAGGCCCGTCACCATTTTGGTCAGGCGTTTGGCATAGGCATTGCTGGCGGGAGCGACAGAGCTTTGACCGTCCATTTGCGTGGACACCTGGTCAAAATACTTTTTCAACTCTTCGTCGGTAATGGATTCTGCCTTGGCCAGATCCTGGCCTGCTTCCAGGGCCTTGCCCAAGTTGAATTGCGCCCATACAGGGGAAACAGAACTGATGCCAGAGGCGAGCGCTGCGAGGGAAATCAGGTCACGACGGTTCATATGATTCAAAGCAGATTGGGTTGAAAGAAATGCAAAGAGCGCGCAATGTACACAATCACACACCAATCATCACGGTCGCTGAATGCGCCTTGAGTGCGATGTGTGAACTATGTCATGCATCCTTTTCCTTTGAATGCCATTGAATTGCAGGCTTTTATGAAAACCATAACAATTTCGTCCTGATTCAATTTCACCGAAACATTTACAAATAGACGCATTTAATGTGCCATCGATGGAGGGATTCATGCTTTTGCGGTCGCAGCCCAATCAAAGCAAAATAAAACGCTACGGCCTGTGCGTCGGCGCATGGGGGACTGCCTTGGTGCTCTGGCTGGCAGGCACAGCCGCCGCGTACGCTCAGGATGCCGTCACGATCAAGCGCCCCACGCAACTGCGGGCAGCCCCTGGGGACAGTGCGGCCCATGTGGCCGAGCTGGCCGCCCATGCAACCGTCACGCGCACCCCCCAGCGGCAAGGTGCCTGGGTGCAGGTGCGATCCGAATCCGGGGCCATGGGTTGGGTGCACATGTTCGACATCGGAACCCCGGCCCGTGTCAACAACACCGCAGCGCAAGCCTTGCGCGACCTGGGGAGCAAGGCGGGCGGTGGCTCCTCTGTCAGCGTGGCCACTGCCACCGTGGGCATCCGTGGCCTGGGCGAAGGCGATGTATCGCGCGCGCCGGTGGGCGGACGCACAGCCTCCGGTGCACAACCCCTCCAACAGCTTGACCGCTGGCGTGCAAGCGCCGACAGCGCGCGTACCTTTGCAAGCACTGCAGCCCTTCAATCCCGCACCGTCGATGCACTTCCGGTCCCCGCGTTGACGCCATCGGCTGCGGCCAGCAGCGCCGAGGCTTCAGCCGCCGAGCCTCCACAGGCTGGCGCAGGAGGTGACCCTGCGCTGGGGCGCATGTTGCAATCCGTCGAGGGCATGACCGAGGCGCAAGAGGCCGACCTGGGCCGCCAGATGGCTGCACTGCTGCTGCAGGGCAAGCCGCTGGACCCCACGCCGGAGCTGCAACGCTACATCAACCTGCTGGGTCGCTGGATCAGCCTGCAGTCCAGCCGCCCCCATCTGCTATGGACCTTTGTGGTGGTGGACGAGTCCGACTTCAACGCCTACAGCGCACCTGGCGGCCATGTGTTTGTCACCCGGGGCCTGGTGGACCGCTGCACCGACGAGGCCGAACTCGCAGGCATCCTGGCGCACGAAATCGCCCATGTGACCCAAAGGCACCACCTGCACGCCATGCGCACTGCCCTGCGCGTGGGCACGCCCGCAGGCCTACCGGCGCTGGTGCGCCAGGTGCACACCCAGGGGGTCGGCGCCGAGGCCGAGCACGCCGCCGACCGCGAGGCCGTCACCCTGACCGCGCGCGCCGGGCTCGATCCCTACGGCCTGGTCTCTGCGCTGGTGCAGGTCAACGCGCTGGGGGACAGCGACCTGCAGTTTGCCGACGCACACCCCCAAAGCCGCCTGCGGCTCGATCACCTGGAACAGGCCATGGCCCGGCGCTTCGACGCGCTGGTCGGCACCAAGGCGCCAGTCACCGTGGATGCAAGGCTGGAAATGGCAGGCATCAAGTGATGGCCGCCTCCACTGCCGAGCCCAGCGCGGCGCCCACTGTCACCCGCCACCTGCGCATCACCGGCCGCGTGCAAGGCGTGGGCTACCGCTACCACATGGCCCAGGAGGCCCGACGCCTGTGCGTGGTGGGCTGGGTGAGAAACCGCAGTGATGGCAGTGTCGAAGCGCTGGTGCACGGCCCCCAGGTGGACGTGGAGACGCTGATCACCTGGGCGCACCACGGCCCGCCCTTGGCGCGGGTCGAAGGGGTTGCTGTGACTGACCCGCCAGCAGGCTTGGCCACGGGCACTGAATTCGAGCAATGGGCGACGGTGTAGCGGCCCGCCCGGTGGGGATAATGCCCGCTGGGCACAACCAGCGCACGCGCCGCCGGTAGAGAGTCCCAGCGCCATCAAGGATCGGAATGCACCCCACCCGCCTGAGCGAAACCGACATTTGCGACCAGTGCATCACCCCCGCTCTGCAGCGTGCGGGCTGGAGCGTGCAGCAGCACATCCTGCGCGAATACACCCTGCGCCCCGGCCGCGTGGTGGTGCGCGGCCAAGCGGCGCACCGCGACAAGGCCTCCATGCTGCGGGCCGACTACGTGCTGTTCCACAAGCCCAACGTACCGCTGGCCGTGGTCGAGGCCAAAGACGCCAAGCACTCCGTCGGCGCGGGCATGCCCCAGGCCATTCAATACGCCGAGCTGCTGGGCGTACCCTTCAGCTTTGCCAGCAATGGCGATGGCTTTGTGTTCCGCGATGCCACCCTGTCTGATGGCGTGCTGGAGCGCGACCTCACGCTGGACCAATTCCCCACCCCCGCCGAGCTGTGGGCCAAGTACTGCGCGTGGAAGGGCTGGACGCCTGCCGTGGAGCACATTGCCGCCACCGACTACGCCCCCAGCAAAACCCCGCGCTACTACCAGCTCGGTGCCATCAACCGCACCGTAGAGGCCATTGCCGCAGGCCAAAACCGCGTGCTGCTCGTCATGGCCACGGGCACCGGAAAAACCTACACCGCGTTCCAGATCATCTGGCGCCTGTGGAAAAGCGGCGCCAAAAAACGCATCCTGTTTTTGGCCGACCGCAACATCCTCATCGACCAGACGATGGTCAATGACTTCCGCCCCTTCAAGGGCGCGATGGCCAAGCTCAGCCCCCACGCCAAGGGCGTGGAGCGGGTGGACACCCAAGGCCAGGTCACCATCGAAGACCTCGACCTGGCTGTGAACAAAACCACCAAGGTGGTGGACAAAAGCTACGAGATCTACCTCTCGCTCTACCAGGCCGTCACCGGCACGCAAGAAGAGCGCAACATTTACAAGCAGTTCAGCCCCGACTTTTTCGACCTCATCGTGGTGGACGAATGCCACCGGGGCAGTGCGGCCGAAGACTCCGCCTGGCGCGACATCCTGACCTACTTTGCCAGCGCCACACAGATCGGCCTCACCGCCACACCCAAGGAGACGGAAGACGTCTCCAACATCGACTACTTTGGCGAGCCGCTCTACACCTACAGCTTGAAGCAAGGCATTGAAGACGGCTACCTCGCGCCCTACAAAGTGGTGCGCGTGGACTTGGACAAAGACACCTTCGGCTGGCGCCCCACCGAGGGCCAGTGCGACAAGTTCGGCCACCTCATTGAAGACCGCATCTACACCGGTGCCGACATGAACCGCAGGCTCGTCATGGAGCAGCGCGACGCCGTGGTGGCCGCCAAGATCACCGAATACCTGCAGGCCACCGACCGCTACGCCAAGACCATCGTCTTTTGCGAAGACATCGAGCACGCCGAGCGCATGCGCAAGGCACTCAGCAACGCCAACGCCGACCTGTGCGCCAAAGAGCCCAAATACGTGGTGCAGATCACCGGCGACAACGTTGAGGGCAAGCGCGAGCTGGACAACTTCATCGACCCTGAGAAGACCTACCCGGTCATCGCCGTCACCTCCAAGCTCATGAGCACCGGCGTGGACGCGCAAACCTGCAAGCTCATCGTGCTGGACCAGACCATCAAGTCCATGACGCTGTTCAAGCAGATCATTGGCCGGGGCACCCGCCTGCGCGAAGACTTGGGCAAAAGCTGGTTCACCATCCTCGACTTCAAGCGCGCCACGGAGCTCTTTGCTGACCCCAGCTTTGACGGTGAGCCCGTGCAGGTGTACGCCCCTCAGCCCGGTGAACCCGTGGCCCCGCCGCCGCCCGCAGAGCTGCCCAGCACCGCCTCGGCGCCCGATGGATGGCCTACCGAACCTGCGGCCACCGTGGGCCTGATCACCGCCGAGGAAGACGCACCGCGCAAATACATCGTGGATGGCATTCCCGTTGCCGTGGCGCGCGAGCGCGTGCAGTACCTCAATGCCCAAGGCAAGCTCATCACCGAAAGCCTGCGCGACTACACCCGCATCAATCTGCTCAAAAAATACGACTCGCTCGACCAGTTCCTGCAAACCTGGCAGCAGGCCGACCGCAAAGCCGCCCTGCTGGCCGAGCTGGAGGCAGAAGGCGTGCTCATCGACGCCCTGGCCGCTGAGGTGGGCAAAGACCTCGACCCGTTCGACCTGCTGCTGCACGTCGCCTACGACCAGCCCCCGCTCACCCGCCGCGAGCGCGCCCAGCGCGTCAAAAAGCGCAGCGTCTTCACCCAATACGGCCCCGTGGCCCGCAAGGTGCTTGACGCCCTGCTCGACAAATACGCCGACGAAGGCATCGCCACCATCGAGAGCAACGAAGTCTTCAAACTCCAGCCCTTCACCGACCTGGGCAGCCCCGTAGAGCTGGTGCGCAGCTTTGGTGGCCGCCCGCAGTACCTCAGCGCGCTGCACACGCTGGAGCGCGAGCTGTATGCGCCATCGGCATGAGTACAGCACGCAGAAGTACAGGCACCGATCAGCCTTTACAAGAGAGCAATAGAACCGTCGATGACACACAAGAAATGCATTGACCCCGCAGCGGCCCGGCACTTCCTTGGCCATTACCAAAACCTGCTCGAATCCATCCCCATCACCAAACCCAAGACGAACGTGGTGACGCAGCTGGCCGCAGCGCGCGATGCCCTGCATGCCGACCCTGCACTTTTGCAGCCAGCGCTGGCGCACCTGCAGAACCTGGGCAGCCCCTGTGCGGACGATGTGCTGCAAGCCGTACAAACGCTGTGCGTTGACAACTGGATCTACGTCAGCGATACCGCCACGCACAGCCAATTTCTGGAGCCCAAGGGGGCGGCGGCTTACGCCACCAAGACGCTGACTACACCTCTCAAGGAGATGTTTGGCAGCAGCGGCGCGGTTCTTTCCTGCGGTCTGCTGGTGTTTCAAGGGCAGGTCATCTGCGACGGGCTGGTGCGTTTCGTCGCCTGGCTGGGGCCGAACTACCGCAGCAGCTTCAAAGAACAACTCGCCGCTTGCCGTGCCCAAGGGCGTCTCTACCGCGACCATCTGCAGCCCTCGACGCCCCCTTAAGACATTGCGTCATTCATAAAAATCGATAGCTGCTTGCGCTTGCCCAGTAAGGGCTAGAAACCAATTTCATTCATAGACCACGGCATGTCCAACCTCACCCCCGTCATCAAATCCATCCAAGACATCATGCGCCAGGACTCTGGCGTGGATGGCGACGCCCAGCGCATCAGCCAGCTCACCTGGCTGCTGTTCCTCAAGGTGTTTGACGCGCTGGAAGAAGAACTCGAACTCACCCGCGACGACTACCAAAGCCCCATGGCCGAACACCTGCGCTGGCGCCATTGGGCGGCCGATGCCGAGGGCATGACCGGCGACGCCCTGCTCGACTTTGTGGACAAGCAGCTCTTCCCCGCCCTCAAGGGCCTGAGCGCCGACCCGCAGCGCAACCCGCGCGGCTACGTGGTGCGCGGCGTGTTTGAAGACGCTTACAACTACATGAAAAGCGGCCACCTGCTGCGCCAAGTGGTCAACAAACTCAACGCCATCGACTTCAACCGCCAGGCCGAGCGCCACCAGTTCAACGACCTGTACGAGAAGATATTGCGCGACCTGCAAAGCGCAGGCAACGCGGGCGAGTTCTACACCCCCCGCGCCGTCACCCAGTTCATGGTGGACATGACCCACCCCCAGCTGGGCGAAAGCGTCATGGACCCGGCCACCGGCACCGGCGGCTTCCTCGTCTGCGCCATCGAGCACCTGCGCAAACAAGTGCACAACGCAGAGCAAGAGGCCGTGCTGCAAAACAGCATCCGCGGTGTCGAGAAAAAGCAGCTGCCGCACATGCTGTGCGTCACCAACCTGCTGCTGCACGGCATCGAAGTGCCCAGCCAGATCGTGCACGACAACACCCTGGCCCGCCCCCTGCGCGACTACACCGCCGCAGACCGCGTCAACGTCATCCTCACCAACCCGCCCTTCGGCGGCATTGAAGAGCCGGGCATTGAGGCAGGCTTTCCGGCCGACGTGCGCACCAAAGAAACCGCCGACCTCTTCCTCGTGCTCATCCAGCACCTGCTCAAACCCCATGGCCGCGCCGCCGTGGTGCTGCCCGATGGCTTTTTGTTTGGCGAAGGCGTCAAGGCCCGCATCAAAGAACAACTGCTGCAGCACTGCAACCTGCACACCATCGTGCGCCTGCCCAACGGCGTGTTTGCGCCCTACACCGGCATCAAAACCAACCTGCTGTTCTTCACCAAAGGCCAGCCCACCCAGCACATCTGGTACTACGAGCACCCCTACCCCCAGGGCGTCAAAACCTACAACAAGACCAAGCCCATTGCTATCTCCGAATTCGACGCCGAGAAAGCCTGGTGGGGCACCGAGGCCGACGACTTTGCCGCCCGCGTGGAAAACGAACGGGCCTGGAAGGTCGGCATCGACCAGATCAAGGCCGCTGGCTTCAACCTGGACCAGAAGAACCCCCACATCGGCGAACAGCAAAGCCACGACCCCGACGTGCTGCTGGCCGACTACGCCCGCCTGCAGGCCGAAGCCCAGGCCCTGCGCGACGAGTTGAAAGGCATCCTCGCCCAGTCTTTGACAAAAAAAGCCGCTAGCGCTTGAGGGATAAGCGCATGCTGCTATCAAATATGGAGCTACTCGCCACCGCCCCTGGGGGCGTTGCCAAGCTGCGCGAACTCATCCTCACCCTGGCCGTGCAAGGCAAGCTGGTGCCGCAAGACCCGGCCGATGAACCGGCTGCTGTGCTGCTGCAGAAGATTCGGGCGGAGAAGGATCGGCTGATGGCCGAGGGCAAGATCAAGCGGGACAAGCCGCTGGCGGAGATTGGGGAGGAGGAAAAGCCTTTTGATTTGCCGCAGGGGTGGGAGTGGGTGAGGCTGAGCGCTTTGCTGCAGAAGATCGGTGCCGGAAGCACACCTCTTGGAGGTCGCGAAGTTTATGTCTCGTCTGGTGTGAAATTCCTTCGATCCCAGAACGTGTGGGACGAAGGATTGCGCCTCGATGGCGTGGCTTTCATCAAGCCAGAAACGCACGCCAGGATGGCTGGCACAGTGGTTGTCGCAAATGACTTGCTATTCAACATCACTGGTGCGTCCATCGGGCGCTGTGCTGTCGTTCCAAGCGATTTTGATGAGGCAAACGTTAGCCAACACGTCACGATCATTCGTGCCGTTCTGCCAGAAATTAATGCCTATTTGCATAAAGTTCTTGTCTCACGGCATGTCCAACAGACCGTCATGGATGTGCAGGTTGGCGTATCGCGCGAAGGTTTGAGCATTGCCAAGCTCGGTCAGTTCTTAATTCCCTTGCCACCCCTCGCCGAACAGTCCCGCATCGTCACCCGCGTCGAAGCCCTCATGCGCCTGTGCGATGCGCTGGAGGCCAAGGGCCAGCTGGAGGCCGCGCAACACGTCCAACTGGTCAGCACCCTGCTGGGCACACTCACCGCCAGCACCACGCCCGAAGAGCTGGCCGCCAACTGGCAGCGCGTGGCCCAGCACTTCGACCTGCTGCTGGACCGCCCCGAAGCCATCGACGCCCTGGAGCAAACCCTGCTGCAACTGGCCGTGCGCGGCCTGCTCGTGCCCCAAGACCCCTCCGACGAACCCGCCAGCGCCCTGCTGCAAAAAATCCGCGCCGAAAAAGACCGCCTCATCGCCACTGGCCAAATCAAACGCGACAAACCCCTGCCGCCCATCACCGATGAGGAAAAGCCGTTTGAGTTGCCGGTGGGGTGGGAGTGGGTGCGACTTGCGGACATCGCTGACAGCCGGCTCGGCAAGATGTTGGACAAAGCGAAGAACTCAGGAAGGCGTTATCCCTACCTGCGCAACACCAATGTTCAGTGGCACCACATCGATCTTGATGACATCAAAGAGATCAGCCTGGAGGCCAGCGAGCTTGCTGAGTTTCGATTGATGGCAGGAGATTTGCTTATTTGTGAAGGCGGGTATCCAGGGCGCTGTGCAATATGGCGTGACCCCGATCGCGAGATGTACTTTCAAAAGGCGCTGCACCGGGTCCGCCCACGAGGTGGCATTGCGGTTGAATTAATCGCAATTGCTTTGGAGTCAGATTCAAGAGCTGGGAGCCTGGACAAACACTTCACAGGGGCCACGATCAAGCACTTTGTTGGACAGGCGCTTGATCGGTACGTGCTTGCGCTTCCCCCCCTCCCCGAACAATCCCGCATCGTCACCCGCGTCACCGCCCTGCGCCGCCTCTGCGCCGACCTGCGCCAGCGCCTGGCCGAACGCCAGTCCGTGCAGGCCCGTCTGGCCGAGGCGCTGGTGGATTCCGTGACCGCTTGAGGGCAAACACGCCATGAATTTGACTCCCACTGCGGCCATCGATAACGCCGCCCTCGTGCAACAGCTCATCACGATGAGTGAATCTCGCCATCTCGAGTTCAAGCGTGTCAGCGGCAAGATGGTGGGCAAGGCGCTGGAAACGGTTTGCGCTCTGGCGAACACTGACGGCGGCACACTGGTGCTGGGCGTGGCGGACCTGAAGGAGTTCAAGGGCGATGCCCGGTTGTTTGGTGTGGAAGAAAACCCCGAGGCCGTGGATGAACTGCGACGCAAGCTGCTGACAGAGTTTTCGCCCGCCATCAGCACGGTGCGTATGGTTGCGGTGTCGTGTCGTCTCCACAATGGCCCGGCCAAAGGGCAGAACGGCCATCTGTTGTTGGTGCATGTGGGTCGTAGCAGCCATGTGCACTCCATCTTGAACTGTGGCACCTTCACGCGCATGGAGGCTGGTAATCGGCCTATGAGTGCGGCGGAAAGTACCGAGCTGTCGTACCGGCGCGGGGCGCGAAGCGCGAGCAGCGAGCCCGTCGCGGTAGCCCTTGACAGGCTGCAAACCACGGCATGGAAGCGTTTTGCCGAGGCGCGCGGCCCGTTATCCGGTAGCTTTGCAGACCAGCTTTTGCGCATTGGTCTTGCTGAAGAGGTGGATGGCGTGGTTCAACCGAGGCGAGCTGCCGTGCTGTTGTTTGCGGACGAGCCAGGTAGTCTGCTGGCGGCTTTTGACAGCCGTGCCGATGTGCGTGTGATGGTGTACGACGGCAAACAGGTTTCGAGCGGAGCTACCCCCAACTTACGCAAGGCGGCCAAGACCATCCGTGGCCCGTTGATTGATCAGATCGATGCAGCGGTCAGGCTGGTGATGGATGAACTTGCGCAAGGGCTAACGCTGAGCAACAGCGGGTTCAAGACGCTTCATGCCTATCCCGAGCGGGCTGTGAAAGAGGCGATCGTGAATGCCGTCATTCACCGTGACTATCGGCTGAACCGCGATATCTTTGTTCGCATCTTTGACGACCGTGTCGAAGTGGAAAGTCCCGGCTTGCTGCCCGGCAACATCACGCCGGCCAATATCGCCCGGTCGGGGTCGAGGGCGCGCAATCCGTTGATAGCCAGCAACTTGCGCGAATTTCCCGTCGCACCGAACATCGATGCGGGGGAAGGCGTCCGGATGATGTTCTCTGAAATGGCATTGGCTGAGTTGTATCCGCCCCAGTACAAGCAGAACACCGAGACAGCCGTGGAGAGTGTGACCGTCACCCTCTTTAACTTAAAGAGGCCCACCGCCTGGGATGAGGTCAGTGACTGGATTGATCGCCACGGATCGATTGCCAACGCCGATGTCGTCCGAATTGCTGGGGTGGACACGCTAAAAGCATCGAAGCTATTGGCAGCCTGGCGTGAGCAAGGGCTTTTGATACCCGTACCAGGCCGTGCCAAGCGGAACATGGCGTACACCAAGCCGAACGGGGCCGGTGTTGAGTTGTCTTTGTTATCTGTGCTTGAAGATAACAACAACGGTGAGGATTAAAAATTCAATAAAAACAACGACTTATTCAATTTGTTGTTTTCTTTGGGGCGAATAAACGCCTCAAACGTCGATGTTGCCAGCCCGCAACGCGTTGGTCTCAATGAAATCCCGACGCGGCTCCACCTCATCCCCCATCAGCATGGTGAACACGCGATCGGCCTCGATGGCATCGTCGATCTGCACGCGCAGCAGGCGGCGCACGGCGGGGTCCATGGTGGTTTCCCACAGCTGCTCGGGGTTCATTTCGCCCAGGCCCTTGTAGCGCTGGCGGCTGGTGGTGCGTTCGGCTTCGCTGATGAGCCAGCGCATGGCCTGGCGGAAGTCGCTGACTTTTTCATCTTTGGCCTTTTCGCCTTCGCCGCGCATGACCTTGGCGCCCTCGCCCAGCAGGCCGCGGAAGGTGTCGGCAGCTTCCTGCAGGGCGGCGTAGTCGGCGCCGTGCACGAAGTCCTGCGTGAGGATGCTGCTCTTGATGTTGCCGTGGTGGCGGCGGCTGATGCGCAGGATGGGTTTGTCGCTGCGTGCGTCAAATTCGCCGGCCACCTCGGGCGGCACGCCGGTGGTGGAGAGTTCCGCCAACTTGGCCTGCATGGCCACGGCGCTGGCCTGGGCTTCTTCCAGGGTGTCGAGTTTGACGGCCACGCCGTCGGCAATGGCGCGCAGGGCTTCCTGGTCCATGAAGGCGGACAGGCGTGCAATCACGGCTTCGGCGGTCTGGTGCTTGCGTGCCAGTTCGGCCAGGGTGTCGCCTGCAAGCACCTGGGGGTTGGTGCCGCCGGTGTTCACGCTGGCGTCTTTCAGGGCGATGCGCAGCAGGTACTGGTCCAGGGCTGGGCCGTCTTTCAGGTACAGCTCTTCCTTGCCGCTCTTGACCTTGTACAGCGGCGGCTGGGCGATGTAGATGTGGCCGCGCTCCACCAAGTCGGGCATCTGGCGGTAGAAGAAGGTCAGCAGCAGCGTGCGGATGTGCGCGCCGTCCACGTCGGCGTCGGTCATGATGATGATGCGGTGGTAGCGCAGCTTGGCGACGTCGAAGTCGTCGCTGCCGCTCTTGCCGCTTTCCGCACTGGCCTTGCCAATGCCGGTGCCCAGCGCGGTGATGAGGGTGACGATTTCGTTGCTGGTGAGCAGCTTTTCGTAGCGCGCCTTTTCCACGTTCAGGATCTTGCCGCGCAGCGGCAGGATGGCCTGGAACTTGCGGTCGCGGCCCTGCTTGGCCGAGCCGCCTGCGGAGTCGCCCTCGACGATGTAGATTTCGCAGAGTTCAGGGTTCTTTTCCTGGCAGTCGGCCAGCTTGCCGGGCAGGCCGAAGCCGTCGAGCACGCCCTTGCGGCGCGTCATTTCGCGGGCCTTTCGCGCCGCCTCGCGGGCGCGGGCGGCGTCAATGATCTTGCCGCACAGAATCTTGGCGTCGTTGGGGCGCTCTTCCAGGTATTCGGCCAGGGACTTGGCCACGATGTCTTCCACCGGCGCGCGCACTTCGCTGGAGACGAGCTTGTCCTTGGTCTGGCTGCTGAACTTGGGCTCGGGCACCTTCACGCTCAGCACGCAGCACAGGCCTTCACGCATGTCGTCGCCGCTGACCTCGACCTTGGCCTTCTTGGCCAGTTCGTTGGTTTCGATGTACTTGCCGATCACGCGCGTCATGGCGGCGCGCAGGCCCGTGAGGTGGGTGCCGCCGTCGCGTTGCGGGATGTTGTTGGTGAAGCACAGCACCTGTTCGCTGTAGCCGTCGTTCCACTGCATGGCCACTTCCACGCCGATTTCGGTGCCGGGAATGCCGCCATAGCTGTCGGCCGGGCGGCTGCCCGTGGCGTGGAAGGCCGTGGGGTGCAGCACCTTCTTGTTGGCGTTGATGAACTGCACAAAGCCCATCACGCCGCCGCTGCCGGCAAAGTCGTCTTCGCGGCCGTCGCGTTCGTCCTTGAGGCGAATGCGCACGCCGTTGTTCAGGAAAGAGAGCTCGCGCAGGCGCTTGGCCAGGATCTCGTAGTGGAACTCGTGGTTCTGCTGGAAGATGTCGGTGTCGGGCAGAAAGTGCACCTCGGTGCCGCGCTTTTCGGTGGCGCCGGTCACCCGCATGGGCGAAACCTCGAAGCCGTCCACGGTGTCGAGCAGGCGGTTTTGCACAAAGCCGCGCGCAAATTCGATCTGGTGCACCTTGCCGTCGCGGCGCACGATCAGGCGCAGCCATTTGGAGAGGGCGTTGACGCAGCTCACGCCCACGCCGTGCAGGCCGCCCGAGACCTTGTAGCTGTTCTGGTTGAACTTGCCGCCCGCGTGCAGTTCGGTCAGTGCGATCTCGGCAGCCGAGCGCTTGGGCTCGTGCTTGTCGTCCATCTTCACGCCCGTGGGGATGCCGCGGCCGTTGTCGGTCACGCTGATGGAGTTGTCGGTGTGGATGGTCACAACGATGTCGTCGCAGTGCCCGGCCAGCGCTTCGTCGATGGAGTTGTCCACCACTTCAAACACGAGGTGGTGCAGGCCGGTGCCGTCCGACGTGTCGCCGATGTACATGCCGGGGCGCTTGCGCACAGCCTCCAGGCCTTCCAGGATCTGGATCGCGCCTTCGCCATAGCCCTCGCTGCCACCGGCCGCAGGCTGCTCGGCGCGGGGGGCGCCCTGGTCTTCAGGGGTGGGCGGTGTGTTCTCAGCGGTCATGGTCGGCTTGGGTCTGGGCAGGCCACAGGGGCCTGCGGTTTATATGCAAAATATGGTTCTAGCGCCCGTCTATAAAGCGCCGGTAGCTATAAAATTAATAGCAATCTGTGGTGTATTTGCGTATCAGATGCGCATGGGCATCACCACGTACTTGAAGTTCTGGCTGTCGGGCAGGGTGACGAGGGCCGAGCTGTTGCCGTCGGCCAGCGCGATCTGCACCATGTCCTGCTCCATGCTGGCCAGGGCGTCGATGAGGTAGCTCACATTGAAGCCGATCTCGATCGCGTCGCCCCCGTAGTCGATGTCCAGCTCGTCCACCGCCTCTTCCTGTTCGGCGTTGCTGCTGGCCACGCGCAGCAGGCCGGGCTCGAGGTTCAGGCGCACGCCCTTGAACTTGTCGGTGGTCATGATGGCGGTGCGCTGCAGGCTGGCCAGCAGCGCGGTGCGGCCCAGGGTCACGCTGTTGTGGTGGTTGCGTGGGATCACGCGGTTGTAGTCAGGGAACTTGCCCTCGACCAGCTTGGACACGAACTCCAGCGCGCCAAAGCAGAACTTGGCCTGGTTGTTGGCAAAGCGCATTTCCAGGGCGCCGTCGGCGTCGCTGAGCAGGCGCTGCAGTTCCAGCACGGTCTTGCGCGGCAGGATGACTTCCTGCTTGGGCACTTCCACGTCCAACTCGGCACTGGCAAAGGCCAGGCGGTGGCCGTCGGTGGCCACGAGCGAAAGCGTTTTGCCTTCGGCCACGAACAGGATGCCGTTGAGGTAGTAGCGGATGTCCTGCACCGCCATGGCAAACGCCACCTGGCCCAGCAGGTGCTTGAGCGTCTTTTGCGGCACGCTGAAGGCGGGGCCGAAGTTGGCGGCCTCCTGCACCAGCGGGAAGTCGGCGGCGGGCAGGGTCTGCAGCGTGAAACGGCTCTTGCCGCCCTTGAGGAGGAGCTTGTCCTGGCTCGATTCCAGGCTCACCGTCTGGTCGCCGGGCATGGTGCGCAGCACTTCGATGACCTTGCGTGCGTTCACCGTGGTGGTGAAGTCGCCCGTGTCGCCGCCCAGCTCGGCGGTGGTGCGGATCTGCACTTCCAGGTCGCTGGTGGTGAACTGCAGCGCATTGCCGGTCTTGCGGATCAGCACGTTGGCCAGGATGGGCAGCGTGTGGCGGCGCTCGACGATGCCAGCAACCGATTGCAGAACCGCGAGAACCTTGTCTTGTGTTGCCTTCAGGACGATCATGTCAACCTCTGGTGGTTAGGGGCTTGGTGTGTGGGCCAGCGGCAGGGTCTTGCCATCCGCCCGAAACACCATCTGCCATTTTGCCCTGTGCCGGGCCGCGTTTGGCTGCTGCGCTGCGCCACATGGCTCAGCCCTTGAGGGTCTGCTCCAGCACGTGCAGCTGCTGGTTCAGTTCGGTGAGCTGCTGGCGCTCGCCCGCAATCTTGCGCACCGCGTGCAGCACGGTGGTGTGGTCGCGCCCGCCGAACAGCTCGCCAATCTCGGGCAGGCTCTTTTGCGTCAGCTCCTTGGCCAGGTACATGGCAATCTGGCGCGGCCGGGCAATGCTGGCCGGGCGCTTCTTGCTGTACATGTCGGCGACCTTGATCTTGTAATAGTCGGCCACCGTCTTCTGGATGTTTTCCACACTGATCTGCCGGTTCTGGATGGACAGCAGGTCGCGCAGCGCCTCGCGCGCGAGTTGGATGGAGATGTCCTTCTGGTTGAAGCGGCTGTAGGCCAGGATCTTGCGCAGCGCGCCTTCCAGTTCGCGCACGTTGGAGCGCACGTTCTTGGCCACGAAGAAGGCGACCTCTTCGGGCATTTCGGCGCCTTCCGCGCGTGCCTTGTTGATCAGGATCGCCACGCGCATTTCCAGCTCGGGCGGCTCGATGGCCACGGTCAGGCCCGAATCGAAGCGCGACACCAGGCGCTCGTGGATGGCCGTCAGCCCCTTGGGGTAGGTGTCCGAGGTCATCACGATGTGGCTCTTCTTGGCCAGCAGCGCTTCGAAGGCGTTGAAGAACTCCTCTTGTGTACGGTCCTTGTTGGCAAAGAACTGCACATCGTCGATCAGCAGCAGATCCAGCGAATGGTAGCGGTGCTTGAATTCGTCAAAAGTCTTGCGCTGGTAGGCCTTAACCACATCCGAAACAAATTGTTCGGCGTGGATGTAGAGAACTTTGGCGTCGGGCCGGTCTTGCAGCAGCTTGTTGCCCACGGCGTGCACCAGGTGGGTCTTGCCCAGGCCGACGCCGCCGTAGATGAACAGCGGGTTGTACAAATGCCCCGGCATGCTGGCCACATGCATGGCGGCGGCGCGCGCCATGCGGTTGGCCGTTCCTTCAACCAAGGTGTCGAAGGTGAGCGCGGAATTGAGCCGACTGCGCAGCGGCTCGGCGGCGTTGTCCTCGGCGGGCGGGGCATCGGCCAGGGTGGGTGTGGTGGCAGAGGCTGCTTGCGCAGCCTGCGGTGCATGAGTTCTGGCAACAGTTTGACGCTGAGCGAGCGCTAACTCCAAGGTTACGGGCTGGCCGTAAATGGCTTCCAGCGCCGCAGCGATGCGCCCGGCGTACTGGGCACGAATCCAGTCCAGCGTGAAGCGGTTGGGCACCAGCAGCGTGACGCGCGAGAAGTCCTCGGCCACCTGGGCGGACAGCGGCCGGATCCAGGTATTGAACTGCTGGGTGGGGAGTTCTTGGGAGAGCTGCTCGGTGCAGGCCTGCCACAGCGCCTGCCCGGCTTCGTGTGGTGCGGGCTCGGAAGTCGGACGCGGGGGTTCCTCGGTCATTGCGGGAGTTCTTGTTGTGGATAGGAGGAACGTTGGAAGGCTGCGGATTGTAGCTTGTCAAAAAGTTATCCACAAATCGGTATCGACCCTGTGACGCCGTTCGGGCACAAGGATTTCCAAGGGTTTTTCGGTGTTGACCATTGCTTCACGAACCCAAGCCTGCGATAATCGCGGGTTTTTCCTGAACCCAATTTCAGGCAAAGCACTCCTGCGCGGCAGTCTTGCAGCCCTGGCACCCCAACGGCGCCTACGGATTGCAGAGGCCACATGGCCAGCACGCAGACCCGAACCCCAGAGGAAATCCCATGAAACGCACTTACCAGCCCTCCAAGACGCGCCGCGCCCGCACCCACGGTTTTCTGGTGCGCATGAAGACCCGCGGCGGCCGCGCCGTGATCAACGCTCGCCGCGCCAAGGGCCGCAAGCGCCTGGCCGTCTGAGGCCGGGCCATCCGGGCCTGTCCGCACCCTGGTTTGCATCGGCAACCACCGCAGGGGGCGACTTCCATGCAGCGGCTCAAGACCCGTCCGCAGTTCCAGGCCACGCTGGCTGGCGAGACGGTGGCCCGTACCGCTCACTTTGCGCTGCACCGCTTGGTGCTGCAGGCGCAGGATGTCGCTCGACCTCCTGAGGGCGCATCACAGCGCCATCCCCGGCCCCTGTTCGGGGTTCAGGACGTGTGGCTCGGCGCCATGGTGCCCAAGCGCTGGGCGCGCCGCGCCGTGACGCGCAATGCCATCAAGCGCCAGATCTTTGCCGTTGCAGCCCTGAATGCCACGCGCCTGCCTCCGGCAGCGCATGTGGTGCGCTTGCGCTCGGCCTTTGATCGCAAGCAGTTCGTCAGCGCCCGTTCCGAGGCGCTGTGCCAGGCGGTGCGTGCCGAGCTGCTGCAGCTCTTTGAGCGCTCCTCCCGCAAGGCGCTGCCTGAGGCGGCCTTGACAGGATCGGCCGCGCCATGATGCAACGCCTGCTCATCGGCTTGGTCAAGGCCTACCGGCTGCTGTTGAGCCCCTGGCTGGGTTCTGCCTGCCGTTTTGAGCCCACCTGCTCTGTGTATGCGCTGCAAGCGCTGGAGCGGCATGGCGCAGCGCGCGGAGCCTGGCTGACTGTTTGCCGCCTGGGGCGCTGCCATCCCTGGTGTGCGGGTGGGCATGACCCGGTGCCGCAGGAGGCGCCGCGCGCCACGCGACTGTTCTCCCGGCTGATGCCGCCCACAACCACCTCTTCCTCACCAAAGAAGTCTCCATGAACGACATCCGCCGCACCATCCTGTGGGTGATATTCGGTTTTTCCATGGTCCTGCTGTGGGACAAATGGCAATTGCACAACGGCAAAAGCGCGACCTTCTTCCCAGGGCCCGCACCCGTGACGGCAAAGGCCGATGCCGCTGCACCCGCCAGCACGCCAGCGGCGGATGCCTCGGTTCCTGTCTCCAGCGCCACCGCCCCTGCGGCATCGTCGGCGGTGCCTGCGTCTGGCGCACCGGCTGCACCGGCTGCGCCGCGCGAGCGCTTCGAAGTGGTCACCGATGTGTTGCGCCTGAGCTTCGATTCCGAGGGCGGATCGCTGGTGCGCGCAGAGTTGCTGAAGCATGCGGATCTGGTGGACGGCAAACAGAACTTTGTGCTGCTCGACGAAAGCCCGCAGCGCGTGTATGTGGCGCAGACGGGCCTGATCGGCGGTGCTGCCATGCCCAACCACAAGACACTGATGACCGCCCAGCCCGGCCCCCGGGCGCTGGTGGACGGTACGGACGAGCTGAGCGTGCGCTTTGAGTCGCCCGACCTCGGTGGCGTCAAGCTGGTCAAGACCTGGACCGTGCGGCGCGGCGCCTACGACATCGCGGTCAAGCATGAAGTCGTCAACACCGGCGCTGCCGCGGTCGAGCCCAAGCTCTATCTGCAACTGGTGCGCGATGGCAACAAGCCGGCGGGCGAGTCGTCCTTCTATTCCACCTTCACCGGCCCGGCGGTATTCACCCAGGACAAGAAGTACCAGAAGGTCGAGTTCAAGGACATTGAGGCCAACAAGGCCGACTTCCAGAAGGACAGCGACAACGGCTACGTGGCCATGGTGCAGCATTACTTTGCCTCGGCCTGGTTGCTGCCCGAGGGCGCCAAGCGCGAAATCTTCATGCGCAAGGTGGACGCCAACCTGTACTCGGTGGGCATGATCACCGCGCTGGACGCCATTGCTCCGGGCGCCAGCAAGACCCTGGATGCGCGCCTGTTTGCCGGTCCGCAGGTTGAAACCATGATGGAAAAGCTGGCCCCGGGCCTGGAGCTGGTCAAGGACTATGGTTGGTTGACCATCCTGTCCAAGCCGCTGTACTGGCTGCTCGACCAGTTGCACAAGCTGCTCGGCAACTGGGGCTGGGCCATCGTGGCCCTGGTGTTGCTGCTCAAGCTCGCGTTTTACTGGCTCAATGCCAAGGCCTACGCCAGCATGGCCAAGATGAAGGCCATCAACCCCAAGATCATGGAGATGCGCGAGCGTCTCAAGGACAAGCCGCAGCAGATGCAGCAGGAGATGATGCGCATCTACCGCGAGGAGAAGGTCAACCCCATGGGGGGGTGCTTCCCCATCATGGTTCAGATTCCGGTGTTCATTGCGCTCTACTGGGTGCTGCTGTCCAGCGTGGAAATGCGCAATGCCCCCTGGATCGGCTGGGTGCATGACCTGTCTGCTCCCGACCCGTTCTTCATTCTCCCTGTGCTGATGACCCTGAGCACGCTGCTGCAGACGGCCCTGAACCCCGCACCGCCGGACCCGATGCAGGCCAAGATGATGTGGATCATGCCGCTGATCTTCAGCGTGATGTTCTTCTTCTTCCCGGCAGGTCTGGTGCTGTACTGGCTGACGAACAACATCCTGTCCATCGTCCAGCAGTGGATCATCAACACCCGCATGGGCGTGCCGCCGCAGTTCAACCTGCCCAAGTTCAAGTGACCGCCTGAGCGGTTGCCCCTCCCACGAAGGCCGCGCGAGCGGCCTTCGTGCTTTCCGAAACCTGTACAGTCCCCTCCACCATGCTGCCGCGCCACCAAGACCCTATCGCCGCCATCGCCACCGCCCCTGGACGCGGGGCGGTGGGCATCGTGCGTGTGTCGGGCAAGGGGTTGGCATCGCTGGTCGAGGGGCTGTGCGGTCGTGCGCTGCGCGCGCGCGAGGCCACCTATCTGCCCTTTCGGGATGCGGTGGGCCAGCCCATAGACCAGGGATTGGCCTTGTACTTTCCGGCACCGCACTCCTACACCGGCGAGGATGTGCTGGAACTGCAGGCCCATGGCGGGCCAGTGGTGCTGCAGTTGTTGCTGGCGCGTTGCCTGGAGGCCGCGGCCGAAATCGACCCTGCCAGCGGCCAGCCGCGCCTGGCGGGCCTGCGCCTGGCCCGGCCGGGGGAGTTCACCGAGCGTGCCTTCCTCAACGACAAGATCGACCTGGCGCAGGCCGAGGCCATTGCCGACCTCATCGACGCCAGTACTGAGGCTGCGGCACGCAGTGCCAGCCGCTCGCTCAACGGTGCGTTCTCGCAGGAAATCCATGCCTTGCGCGATGCCCTGATCCACCTGCGCATGCTGGTTGAGGCCACGCTGGATTTTCCTGAAGAGGAAATCGACTTCCTGCGCAAGGCAGATGCGCGTGGACAGCTATCGAATTTGGAGCAAACCATGGCGCAGGTGCTGCAGCGCACCCGCCAGGGGGCCTTGCTGCGCGAGGGTATCAAGGTGGTCATTGCCGGTCAGCCCAATGCGGGCAAGAGCTCGCTGCTCAACGCCCTGGCGGGCGCCGAGCTGGCCATCGTCACCCCCATCGCCGGAACCACGCGCGACAAGGTGCAGCAAACCATACAGATCGAGGGCGTGCCACTGCACGTGATCGATACGGCCGGTCTGCGCGACAGTGCCGACGAGGTGGAGCGCATCGGCATCGCCCGGGCCTGGGATGCCATCGCGCAGGCCGATGCAGTGTTGTTTTTGCACGACCTGGTGCGCTGCGCCGATCCTGGCTACCAAGAGGCAGACGCAGTCATCGCCCAGACCATGGCGCAGCGCCTGCCGCCCTCGGTGCCGGTGGTCGATGTGTGGAACAAAAGCGATTGCGCAGGCGCTGCCAGTGTTCCCCTCAGCCAGGCCAACGTGGGTGTGCGTCTGTCTGCGCGTACAGGCGAGGGGCTGGAGCTTCTGCGCCAGCGCCTGCTGGAAATGGCAGGTTGGCAGGCGGCGCCCGAGGGGGTATGCATTGCCCGCGCTCGCCATGTGCAGGCGCTGCAACTGGCGCAGCATCACCTGGCGGAAGCGGCTGCGCAGCTCGATGCCAGCGGGCCTGCGCTGGATCTGCTCGCCGAAGAGCTGCGACTGGCGCAGAACGCAGTGAGCGACATCACGGGCGAATTCAGTTCCGACGATTTGTTGGGCGTCATTTTTTCCAGCTTCTGCATCGGAAAATGAAGGCCTGCGAAGTGTAAGCAGGGGTAAACGGTGCTTGTGCGCAAGCGCCAATACGGATAGCTTCGTTGGTCTATGAATGTCGCCACTACCACCCTGACCAAACAGGACGTCCAAGGGCTGATCAACGCCATCGTCCAGGCCACGGCGGAAGACAGCCTGAGCAACCCGCTCAAGCCTGAGCAATGGGAGCTCTTTTCCGCCTATCTCCAGCCCTGCCATCTGGCCCCAGGGCAACTGCTCATCAACCAGGGTGCCAACGACCGCACGCTGTACTTCGTGGAAAGCGGCAACCTCAGCGTTCACTATGAAGACGAGAAAGGCCGCTTGCGCATGGCGATCGTCAACCCCGGCTCCGTGGTCGGGGAAGGCGCCTTTTTCTCGCACCGCCCCCGCTGAGCCACCGTGCAGGCGGCAGCGGCCTGCAAGCTGTGGAACCTCACGCCACTGCGCTTTTCCGAACTGGGCAACCGCCAGCCTGCCATCGCCCTTGCCGTCGTGATGGCTGCCGGTGCTGTGCTGGCCAAGCGCCTGGGCAATCGCAAGCGGCGCGTCGCAACGACCTGACAGGCCTTAGCGCCATGGCGGGCAAGGGAAATCCCGGTTACTCATCACACAAGGACGACTCCGCATGCAGTTACACTCTTTGCGCGTTGCAACAAACGTTCTTGCCAGAAGCCCTTCGAGGAAGCCCGCCATGTCACTGTTCAGCTGGTTTTTGCCCAAAAAGGCGCCGGCCAAAGCCAAGCCGATGGAGCCTACGGGCTTGCTCAACGCCGACGCCACCGTTCCGCTGGTGCCTGGCCGTGATGGCCGGTCCACGCTTGAGGCCCCACCCCCCGACCATGCGGCGAACCGCAAGAACGAACGCATGGAGCGGCGCGAACTGCTCTATTCCGTGGTTCGCGACGCCATGGTGAAGGCGGCCGTGCTTTCGGCCAGCTACAAGTTCAAGGTGCTGTCGCTGGATCAGCGCGGTCGCCAGTTCCTGGTGATGATGGACATAGCCCGGGAATACGGTGGTGACACCACACGCCTGAGCGAGATCGAGGCACTGATTGCACAGACCGCCAAGGCGCGTTACGACATTGCGGTCAATGCAGTGTATTGGCGCCTCAACGACCATGTGGCCGTGGGCATGCCGCAGAAAGCACCGGTACCCCGGCCGCAGGCAGCCCCCGCTGCTGCCGCTGCGTCTGGCACCCCAGCGCCACGTACAGCCGCCACGCCGCCCCCGCAGCGCCCCGCGGGTCCGCGTTTCGATCCCATCGAAGCCGACGAAGTGGCCGCTTTCAAACAGGCCCTGGCCACGGCAGCGCGCCCTGCGGCGGCGGCCACCGGCGTGCCGGTGCGTTCTGGCCCCAGCCGCCCCGAGCCCCAGCGGCTGGACTTCGAGGACACGGAAATGCCCGATTCCCGTCCGCAAGGCCTCAGCGGAACACAGTACGGCGACTTGTGAGTCGGTGGGATGCCGGGCTCAATGCCCGGCAAAATTCACCAGGGTGAACAGCGCCAGACCGCCCTCGCGCAGGCGGTCTGAGCCGCCGAGTTCGGGCAAATCGACGATGGCAGCGCCTTCCATGACCTGCGCGCCCAGCTTTTCCAGCAATTTTTTGCCTGCCATCATGGTGCCGCCGGTGGCGATCAGGTCGTCAATCAGCAGCACCTTGTCGCCAGGGCGCACGGCATCGGTGTGCAACTCGACCGTTGCGCTGCCGTACTCCAGCTCGTAGGTTTCCTCCACCGTCGTGAAGGGCAGCTTGCCTTTCTTGCGGATGGGGACGAAGCCCACATTGAGTTCGTAGGCGACCACCGCGCCCAGGATAAAGCCGCGTGCATCCAGGCCAGCCACCACATCGGGGCGCAAGGCGGGGTCCATATAGCGGTGCACAAATGCGTCGATCAGCACTCGGAACACCTTGGGGTTCTGCAGCAGCGGTGTGATGTCCCTGAACTGCACGCCCGGTGCAGGCCAGTCGGGCACCGTGCGAATGTGTTCACGCAGGTAGTCTTGGATGCTGAAAGGGGTGGTCATAGAGCAAATAGCCGGGGCGGAACAGCCCCAATGGTGCAGACGGGCACAGTGTAAACAAATGGATACAGAAACACCGCACAGGAGCACTAGCGCCGCATAATGGTTGCGCATGCACCCCTCGGATCGAGCTGGTGCAGCCCCCCAGGTCTTGACATGCCTCCCACCATTTTGCTGCTCGACGAAGGTGGCGCCCTCCACGGCGCCCTGCGTGCCGCATCTGGCCAGGACGGGCTGCAGGGGCAGTGGTTGGTCGCAGCTTCCGTGGAAATCGCTCAGTCTTTGCTGGAGCAGCATGCGGTCGATGCGGTCGTGCTGCCCTGGGCGCTACGAAAGACCCTGCCTCAGTCCTTGCCCTCCGGCTGGCAGGGTGTCCCCCTGGTACTGCTGCTACCGCCAGATGGGGAAATCTCCCAGGCTCTGGGTCCGGTGCATGGGGTGCGGGACGGAGATACCGTAGCCCTGCTCCAGTGTCTGCGTGAACTGGGGTTGCTTCAGTCCCAGCATCAGGACGCGCAGATCCCGCACGAGGCACAACAGACCCTGCAACGCGTGGTGGACAGCATTTCGCAGGGGGTGGTGCTCATCGACGCCGATGGCCGTATCCGGGTGCACAACCATCGCATGCAGGAGTTGCTGGATTTGCCGAGTGCTTTGCTGGAGCATCAGCCCGCCATGGACGAGGTGCTGCAGTTCCAAAAAGACCGCGGCGATTTTGACGCGGCGTACATTGGCTGGGACGCCACATCACGGGAATACCTGGGCTCGTTCGTCAGCGGCCAGCCCCACCACACCCAGTCGCCGGAGGTGTACCTGCGGCGCACGGCGCAGGGTCGCTACCTGGAGGCCCGCACCCGCATGCTCCCCGGCGGAGGCTTGGTGCGTACCTACACCGACGTGACCGACTACCTCGCTGCCCAGGAAGCGCTGCGCCAGAGCGAGACGCGCTGGCGCAGTCTCACGCATCTGTCCTCCGACTGGTTTTGGGAGCAGGATGCCGAACTGCGCTTTGTGCGCCTGGAAGGCAGCGCGCGACAGAGTCTCGCGATGTCCTATGAGGACCACTACGGCCTGACACGCTGGGATCTGCCCGATGTCGTGGCGAGCGAAGCACAGTGGAGCGCGCACCGCGCCCTGCTGTACGCCCGCCAGCCGTTTCACGATTTCGAGGTCCAACGCCAGGCCCCGGACGGCACCACGGTCTGGGTCAGTGTGAGCGGCGAGCCAGTGTTCGATGACGCAGGGCGGTTCACTGGCTACATGGGTGTGGCGCGCAACATCACGCGCCAAAAGCAGGCCGAAGCTGAAATCCAGCGCTTGGCCTTTTATGACGAGCTCACCCACCTGCCCAACCGTCGCCTGCTGATCGAGCGCCTGGAGCAGGCGCTGGCCCAATGCGGGCGCAGCGCCAGCCATGGCGCGCTGCTGTACCTGGACCTGGATCACTTCAAGGACGTGAACGACACCCTGGGCCATGAATGGGGTGACGAGTTGTTGCGCCAAGCCGGTATCCGCCTGTGCCAGTGCGTTCGCACCACCGACACCGTGGCGCGGTTGGGGGGCGACGAGTTTGTCGTGGTGCTGCAAGGCCTGGATGCGCAGGCCGCAGAGGCAGCCATGCAGGCGGAGGCGGTGGCCCAGAAAATCCTGATGCAGCTCAATGTGCCCTACGCGCTCACAGGTGCCGAACTGCACTGCCCGCCCAGCATCGGTATTGCGTTGTTCCAGGACGCCCAGCTTTCGGTGCTGGAATTGCTGCAACGCGCCGACATGGCCATGTACCAGGCCAAGGCCCAGGGCCGCAACGCCATGAGCTTTTTCGACCCGGCGATGCAGGCCCAGGCGTCGGCGCGCGCTGCCCTGGAGGCCGATGTACGCCAGGGATTGGAGCGCATGGAGTTCTGCCTGCATTACCAGCCCGTGGTCGATGCGGCAGGCCAGGTGCAGGGTGCTGAAGCCTTGGTGCGCTGGATGCATCCGCAGCGGGGCATGGTGCCGCCGGGGGAATTCATCCCCTTGAGCGAACAGACCGGCCTCATCCACAGCCTGGGTCGCCTGGTGTTGCAGGCGGCCTGTGTGCAGCTCATGCGCTGGGCGGCAGATCCGGTGCGCTGCCACTGGACGCTGGCGGTCAACGTCAGTGCGCGTGAATTTCGCCACCCCGATTTCGTGGCGCAGGTGCTCGATATCCTGCAACAGACTGGTGCCGACGCCGGCTTGCTCAAGCTGGAGCTGACCGAGAGCCTGTTGCTGCAGGACGTGGAGGACTCCATTGCCAAGATGCAGGCCCTGCGCAAACAGGGCGTGGGCTTCTCCATCGATGACTTTGGCACGGGCTACTCGTCGCTGAGCTACCTCAAGCGCTTGCCACTGGACCAGCTCAAGATCGACCAGAGCTTTGTGCGCGATGTGTTGACCGATCCGAACGATGCCGCCATCGCCTGCACCGTCATTGCGTTGGGGCGCAGCCTGGGACTGGAGGTGGTGGCCGAGGGCGTCGAGACCCATGCGCAGCGCAAATTCCTGCTGCGCAACGGCTGCCAGCGTTTCCAGGGCTACCTCTTCGGTCGCCCGGGTCCCGCCGACACGCTGTGATCAGCCGCGCAGCAGGCGGTCCTCGGCCAGCGCCAGCGCGGCCGGATGGCCTGACAGCACGAGTGTGTCGCCCACGGCGAGCGCGATCTCGTCCAGCGGAGCGCTCATGCGCCCATTGCTGTGGCGCAGGTTCACCACCTTCACACCCATGGCATGCAATGCCAGTTGCCCCAGCGCCTGACCCACGGTGGCGGCACCCGGCGGCAGCGTGACCGTGGTCATGCGCTCCTGGTCTATTTCGTTGGCGGTGTCGTCGTCGGCCCCGTGGAAGTAGCCGCGCAGCAGGTTGTAGCGTGCGTCACGCTGGTCTTGCACCAGGCGTAGCACCCGGCGCATGGGCACACCCACCAGGGCCAGGGCATGGCTGGCCAGCATCAGTGAGCCTTCGATGGCCTCGGGCACCACCTCGGTCGCGCCCGCATTGCGCAGCTTGTCCAGGTGCAGGTCGTCCTGGGTGCGCACCACCACCGGTATTTGTGGTGCATGGGTGCGCGTGTTGGCCAGTACCTTGAGCGAGGATTGGATATCCAGGTAGGTCACCGCCACGGCGCGTGCGCGCACCAGGCCTGCCGCCATCAGCGCCTGCAGGCGCGAGGCGTCGCCATACACCACCGAATGCCCGGCGGCTGCCGCCTGGCGCACGCGGTCGGGGTCCAGGTCCAGTGCCATGTACGGAATGCCCTCGTGCTCCAGCATGCGTGCCAGGTTCTGTCCGCATCGGCCAAAGCCGCAGATCACCACATGGCCGCTGGTGCCGATGGATTTGCGTGCAATGGTGGTCATCTGCAGCGATTGCTGCAGCCAGTCGCTGGCCACCAACTTCATCACGATCCAGTTGCTGTACTGGATCAGGAAGGGCGTGGCCAGCATGGACAGCACCATGGCCGCCAGAATGGGGTTCAGCAGCGCCGGACGGATCAAGCCGCTTTGCTGCGTGAGCGACAGCAGCACAAAGCCGAACTCCCCGGCCTGCGCCAGGAAGAGGCCAGTGCGCAGCGCTACCCCGGTGGTGGCCCCCATGCTGCGCGCCAGCAGCAGGATGATGCCCAGCTTGAGCAGCAGCGGCGCCACCAGCAGCAGCAGCACCAGCGCCCATTGCTCTATGAGGATGTGCCAGTCAAGCATCATGCCGATGGTGATGAAGAACAGCCCCAGCAACACGTCATGGAAGGGGCGGATATCCGTGCCCACCTGGTGCCGGTACTCGGTTTCGGACACCAGCACTCCGGCGATGAAGGCGCCCAGCGCCAGGCTCAGCCCGGCCAGCTCGGTCAGCCAGGCCAGGCCCAGGGTGATGAGCAGCAGGTTCAGCATGAACAGCTCTTCGCTCTTGCGCCGCGCCACCTGCGTGAGCCACCAGCGCATGAACTTTTGCCCGCCCGTCAGCAGCAGCCCCACCAGCACCGTGGCCTTGACCAGCGCCAGGCCCAGCGCCAGGAGCAACTCGTCGGGCGAAGAGCCCAGCGCGGGCACCAGCACCAGCAGCGGCACCACCGCCAGATCCTGGAACAGCAGAATGCCCATGATCTGGCGCCCGTGTTCGCTCTCCAGCTCGGCGCGCTCGGCCAGGAGCTTGCCGACGATGGCCGTACTGCTCATGGCCATGGTGCCGGCCAGGGCCACGGCCGTCTGCCAACCCACGTCCCATACGCCGCCCAGCCAGCGTGCCAACACCAGCGTGCCGATCACCGCTGCCAGCATCGTGGCCGCCACCTGCAACAGACCCAGCCCGAACACTTGCTTGCGCATGGCGCGCAACTTGGGCAGGCTGAACTCCAGCCCGATGGCGAACATCAGGAACACCACACCGAACTCGCCTAGATGGCGCACGCTTTCGGAGTTCTGCGCCAACGCCAGGGCGTGCGGGCCAATCAGGATGCCCGCGGCCAGGTAGCCCAGCATGGGGGGCAGCTTGAGGCTGCGGCAGGCCACCACCCCCAGCACGGCAGCCAGCAGGTACAAGAGGGTGAGGGCGAGCGAAGACATCTCCCGATGCTATCCGACGTCGTCCGGTTTGATGAGGCGGCGGTCGATAGAATCCTGTCCATGCAAGCAGCGATCGGCGCGCAGCGCCCCTTCGACCCTGCCCAGGCGCTGCGCCTGGCGAGGGAAACCTTCGACATCGAGGCGGCCGCCCTGCAGGCGCTGGCCGGGCGTCTGGACAATCGCTTTGCCCAGGCGGTGCAATGCATGCTGCAGGTGCCCGGGCGGGTGGTGGTCATGGGCATGGGGAAAAGCGGCCATGTGGGGCGCAAGATTGCTGCCACCCTGGCCTCTACCGGCACGCCGGCATTCTTTGTGCACCCCGCCGAGGCCAGCCACGGTGACCTGGGCATGGTCACCCCTGGTGACGTGGTGCTGGCCTTGTCCAACAGCGGCGAGGTCAGCGAGCTCACGGCCATCCTGCCCGTGATCAAGCGCCTGGGCGTGCCGCTCATCGCCATGACCGGCGGGCTGGACTCCACCCTGGCCCGCCATGCCGATGTGGTGCTCGATTGCGCTGTGGAGCGCGAAGCCTGTCCGCACAACCTGGCGCCCACCACCAGCACCACGGCCCAGATGGCCATGGGTGACGCGCTGGCCGTGGCATTGCTGGATGCCCGCGGGTTCCGCCCCGAGGACTTTGCCCGCTCGCATCCGGGCGGCGCGCTGGGGCGCAAGCTGCTCACCCTGGTGGAAGACGTGATGCGCACCGGAACCCAGGTGCCCCGCGTGGCGCCCGATACCGTTTTCAGCGATCTCATGCGCGAAATGAGCGCCAAGGGCCTGGGCGCTGCCGCCGTGGTCGATGGCCAGGAGCGGCCGGTCGGCATCTTCACCGATGGTGATCTGCGCCGCCGCATTGAGGCTGGGGCCGACCTGCGCCAGGCCACGGCCGCCCAGGTCATGCATGCCGGGCCGCGCACCATTGCCGACCAGGCGCTTGCCGTGGACGCAGCCGAAATGATGGAAACGCACGGCATCACCAGCGTGCTTGTGGTCGATGGCGATGGGCGCCTGTCCGGCATCGTGCACATTGGCGACCTGATGCGTGCGAAGGTGATATGAACAACCCCGTTCTTCAGTTCCCACCCGAGCTGTTGCTGGCCGCGCAGGACGTGCGCGTGGCCTTTTTCGATGTCGATGGCGTGCTCACCGATGGCGGGCTCTATTTCAGCGAGGCGGGTGAGACGCTCAAGCGCTTTCACACCCTGGACGGCCATGGTATCAAGCTGCTGCAACAGGCGGGCATCGTTCCCGCCGTGGTGACAGGGCGCGACTCTGCCGCATTGCGCCTGCGCCTGCACGCGCTGGGCGTGGAGCATGCTGTGTACGGCACTGAAGACAAGCGCCCGGCGGCCGAGCAGATTCTTGCCACGCTGGGCTTGGGTTGGGCACAGGCCGCCGCCATGGGCGACGATTGGCCAGACCTGCCGATGATGCGGCACAGCGCCTTCGCCTGTGCGCCGGCCAATGCCCATGTGGAGGTCCGTGCCATGGCCCACCACGTGACCCAGGCACGGGGCGGTGACGGTGCCGTGCGCGAATTCTGCGACCTGCTGCTGGTGGCCAGTGGCCGTTATGCCCGGTTGCTGGACCATTACACCGCGCCATGACCCGTTTGCGCCAGGCCTGGGACAGGCTCTCGCTCTATTTGCCGGTGGTCCTCATGGGCCTGATGGCGCTGGGCACCTGGTGGCTGGTGCGCAATGCGCCCCAACCCCAGGAACTGCGGCCTGCCGCCGCACCGCGCCATGAGCCTGATTACCACATGAGCGGTTTGTCCGTGCGTAGCTTTGGCCCCGATGGGCGCTTGCAGACCGAGGTGCGGGGCGCGGTGGCGCGCCACTACCCCGATACCGATACGCTCGAAATCGACCAGGTTCGCATCCATTCGCAGGGCAAAGGCGACCGTGTGATCGTGGCCACGGCGGATCGGGCCCTCAGCAACGCCGACGGCACCGAAGTCCAGCTTCTGGGCAACGCTGTGGTGGTGCGCGAAGCTGCCGTGGTCAACGGCAAGGCCCAGCCGCGCCTGGAGTTCCGTGGCGACTTCCTGCACGCCTGGCCACAGGAGGAACGCGTGCGCTCGCACCTTCCCGTCACGCTGCTGCGCGGCAGCAAGGACCGCTTCACCGCAGACAGCCTGGAATACGACCACCTGGAGCAGGTGCTCCAGTTGCGCGGCCGGGTACGGGGTGTGCTTGGGCCCGCACGCTGAATGGACGTTCCGATTTCGAAGGAGGCAAGGGCATGACTGCTCCCCTGGTTTTCATCACCGGCGCCTCCAGCGGCATCGGGCAGGCCCTGGCGGCGCGTTACCTGCGCGCCGGGTGGCGACTGGCCTTGGTCGCTCGCCGCACACATGAGATCAAATCATGGGCTGAGGCAAACGGAATAAGCGCCGGCAGCTATGAAATTTATAGCGCAGATGTGGCGCAGCCAGACAGCATTGCCGCCGCGGGGCAAGACTGCCTGCAGCGCCAGGGCGTGCCCGACGTAGTGATAGCCAACGCAGGCATCAGCGTGGGCGTGGACACCGCGCTGCGCGAAGACATCGCCACCATGGCCCAGGTTCTGGCGACCAACACGGTGGGCACGGCAGCCACCTTTCAGCCTTTCATCACGCCCATGGTGCAGCGGGGCAGTGGGCGCCTGGTGGGCGTTGCCAGCGTGGCTGGCATCCGGGGGCTGCCCGGGCATGGTGCCTACTGTGCAAGCAAGGCAGCCGTCATCAGCTACTGCGAAAGCCTGCGCGGCGAACTGCGCGGCACCGGCGTGGGGGTCAGCACCATCAGCCCTGGCTACATCGACACCCCCTTGACGCGCCAGAACCGCTACGCCATGCCCTTTTTGATGCAGCCTGAGGATTTTGCCGACCGCGCCTTTGCGGCCGAGCGTGCTGGTGTGAGCTACTGTGTCATTCCCTGGCAGATGGGGGTGGTGGCCAAACTGCTGCGCCTGCTGCCCAATGCGGTGTTCGATCGCCTGCTTGCCGGGCGCCCGCGCAAACACCGGCAAAGCAAGTGAACGCCCACAAAAAAAGCTCCCGAAGGAGCTTTTTTTTGTGGGGAGGCCTGGGTAGCCAACAGCGATCAGTAACCGCCGCCGTTGCCGTAGCCGCCGCCATTGCCGCGACCACCACCACCGCCGCCGCGCGGGCCCGAGCCGTAGGGGCTGCGGAAACCGCCACCGCCGCCTTCGCCACGGCCGCCGCCACCATAGCCACCTTCACGGCCACCGCCGCCACCGTAGCCACCTTCGCTGCGACCACCGCCGAAGCCGCCCGAGCGGCCACCGCCGCCAAAGCCGCCGCCGCCAAAGCCACCACCCGAACGGGGGGGGCGCGGCTCCATGGGACGTGCTTCGTTCACCACGATGGCGCGGCCACCGAGCGATTGGCCGTTCATGCCATTGATGGCGGCCTGGGCTTCAGCGTCGCTGCCCATTTCGACAAAGCCGAAGCCTTTGGAGCGGCCTGTGTCGCGCTCCATCATCACCTTGGCACTGCTGACGCTGCCGAAGGCGCCGAAGGCCTGTTCCAGATCGTTGTCACGCACGCTGTAGGGCAGGTTGCCCACGTACAGTTTGTTGCCCATTGAGGGACTCCTGAAAAAACACAAGAAAAAAAGCGATGGAGCCCCGAAAACGCAACCAGCCTATCTCAACGATGCACGCTGCGTGAAACCGACGGATCACCGCAAACCGGAAAGCAGAATTTCCTGCAATCCTATTATGTGCCTGCGTTTGCTCAGCAAAGCAAGGGTTTTTACCCCCTGTGGCGCGTTTGCCGCGCCTGGCGCATAAAAAAGGAGCCTGAAACAGGCTCCTTGTGGGGCTCAGAGCCCGTCAGTGGCTCAGTAGCTGCTGCGGCCGCCGAAGCCGCCGCCGTTGCCGCGGCCACCGCCGCCAAAGCCACCACCGAAACCACCGCTGCGCGGGGCGCGGGGCTCCATGGGGCGGGCGATGTTGACCACCAGGTCACGGCCGCCATGGTTCTGACCGTGCAGGCCTGCGATGGCGGCTTGCGCTTCGGCCGGGCTGCCCATTTCGACAAAACCGAAACCCTTGGAACGGCCGGTGTCGCGCTCCATCATCACCTTGGCGCTGGACACGGCGCCGTACTGGCTGAAGGATTGTTCCAGATCGTTGTCGCGGAACGAGTAGGGCAGGTTGCCCACGTAAAGTTTGTTGCCCATGAGGGACTCCTTAAAATACAAAAACTGCGATGGAGTCCGACGCTATCAACAAACCTGTGACGACTTCAAAGACGCGAAACTGACCATTCACCGCTGACTCTCTGCCTTTCCGCAAAGCGAAAAAGCGGGCCCATTATCAGGCAAATTGGCGTCCAGCCCACTTTTTATTTATTGGGCCTTGGTTTGCCGCAACATTTGGCGGGCATTTCGGCGGGACGCGGGCCGCTACAATGCGCGGGTCTTTGGGGAGTAGCCGGCCCTGGCAGCCAGTGCCAGGGAGCGGATGTCAACACACTTGGTGCCTCACGCACCATGGCATCTGCAGTCCACGGATGGGCGAGACCATTGACCGCACACCGTCCAATGGGCCGGAGCCGGGGTGCGGTCGATGCATTCGCACCACACGTCCGGCCGCCACTGATATCCCCGCCATGGAAGCCTTCCTCGTCTCCACCTCCATCGTCGCCCTCGCCGAAATGGGCGACAAGACCCAGTTGCTCGCGCTCGTGCTGGCGGCGCGTTTCCGCAAGCCCTGGCCCATTGTCTGGGGCATCTTCGTGGCCACCGTGTTCAACCACGCATTGGCTGGCGCCGCCGGAGCCTGGATCACCACGCTGATCGGGCCGCAGATGCTGCGCTGGGTGCTGGGCGTGTCGTTCATCGCCATGGCGGTGTGGATGCTGATCCCCGACAAGCTTGAAGACGGCGACACCGGCGAAGGCCCGCGCTGGGGCGTCTTCGGCACCACGGTCGTGGCCTTCTTCCTGGCCGAGATGGGTGACAAGACGCAGATCGCCACCGTCATGCTGGCCGCCCAGTACAGCGGCTGGCTGTGGGTGGTGGCCGGCACCACGCTGGGCATGATGCTGGCCAACGCGCCCGTGGTGTGGCTGGGCGAGCGCATCACGCGGCGCATTCCGCTGCGCACCGTGCATGTGGTGTCGGCCGGCATCTTCCTGGTGCTGGGCATCCTGGCATTGTGGGTACCCGCCTGAACCTGCGGGTTTTGCTATAGTTGCCGGACGCGCCGATTTGCCACAGCTTGCGGGCGCTTAATAAATTCAGCTAAAGACCGTCCGACAGCCGACCCGGTACCGTTTTTAGCGTTACCGGGTTTTTTTATGTCGTTCATTGCCACGCCCCAGTCGATGCATTTTCCGGAGGCGCTGCCGCTGCAAAGCGGTGCCGCCATTCGCGACTACCACCTCGCCTTCGAGACCTACGGCCAGCTCAACGCCGACCGCTCCAACGCCGTGCTGGTGTGCCACGCGCTCAACGCCTCGCACCATGTGGCGGGCAGGTACGAGGGCCAGGACAAGAGCGAGGGCTGGTGGGACAACATGATCGGGCCCGGCAAGAGCGTGGACACCAACCGCTTCTTCGTCATTGGCGTGAACAACCTGGGCTCGTGCTTCGGCTCCACCGGCCCCATGCACACGCATCCCGACACCGGCGAGATCTATGGCGCCGACTTCCCCGTGGTCACCGTGGAGGACTGGGTCAACGCCCAGGCCCGCCTGCTCGACCGCCTGGGCATCACGCAACTGGCAGCCGTGCTCGGCGGCAGCCTGGGCGGCATGCAGGCGCTGTCGTGGACCCTGCAGTACCCCGAGCGCATGCGCCATGCGGTGGTGGTGGCCAGTGCGCCCAACCTCACGGCCGAGAACATCGCCTTCAACGAGGTGGCGCGCCGCGCCATCGTCACCGACCCGGACTTTCACGGCGGCCACTTCTACCGGCACGGCGTGATCCCCAAGCGCGGCCTGCGCATCGCGCGCATGATCGGCCACATCACGTATTTGAGCGACGACGTGATGAACGAGAAGTTCGGGCGCCAGCTCCGGGAGGGCCTCGACCTCAAATACAGCACCCAGGACGTCGAGTTCCAGATCGAGAGCTACCTGCGCTACCAGGGCGACAAGTTCAGCGACTATTTCGACGCCAACACCTACCTGCTGATCACGCGCGCGCTCGACTACTTCGACCCCGCGCGCGCCTTTGGCGGCAACCTCACCCAGGCCCTGGCGCGCGCCACGGCGAAGTTCCTGCTGGTCAGCTTCACCACCGACTGGCGCTTCTCGCCCAAGCGCTCGCGCGAAATCGTCAAGGCCCTGCTCGACAACCGCCGCGACGTGAGCTACGCCGAGATCGACGCGCCCCACGGGCATGATGCCTTTTTGCTCGATGACGCCCGCTACATGAGCGTCATGAGCTCTTATTTTGATAGCATTGCAAAGGAGCTGGCATGACCGAGAAAGCCACCATGCAAGCCCTGGCGCGCCTCGTGCCCGAAGGCTCGCGCGTGCTCGACCTGGGCTGCGGCGACGGCAGCATGCTCGACTACCTGCAGCGCGAACGCGGCTGCAGCGGCTACGGCATCGAGATCGCCGACGCCAATGTGCTGGCCTGCGTGCGCCGGGGCGTGAACGTCATCCAGCTCAACCTCGACGAAGGCCTGGCCATGTTCGGCGACGCCTCGTTCGACGTGGTGCTGCAGATCGACACCCTGCAGCACCTGCGCAACGCCGAGGTCATGCTGCGCGAGACCGCGCGCGTGGGGCGCACCGGCATCGTCGCCTTCCCCAACTTCGCGCACTGGCCCAACCGCCTGTCCGTGCTGCGCGGGCGCATGCCGGTCACGCGCCGCCTGCCCTACCAGTGGTACGACACGCCCAACATCCGCGTCGGCACCTACAAGGATTTCGAGGCGCTGGCGCAGAAGAACCGGCTGCGCATCCTCGATGCCTTCGGCCTGCAGGAGGGCCAGGCCGTGCGCTTCCTGCCCAATGCGCTGGCCGGGACGGCGGTGTTCCATTTCGAGCGCTCTGCATAAAATCGCCCCATGACCTTCCTCGACATGCTGCGCGACGCGGCCACGCAGAACAACTCCATGCTGTGCGTGGGCCTGGACCCCGAACCCACGCGGTTTCCTGCGGGCATGCAGGGCGACCCGCACAAGATCTACGACTTCTGCGCCGCCATCGTGGACGCCACGGCCGACCTGGTGTGCGCCTTCAAGCCGCAGATCGCCTACTTCGCCGCGCACGGCGCGGAGGACCAGCTGGAACGCCTGATGCAGCACATGCGCGCCAACGCGCCGCGCGTGCCGGTGATCCTGGACGCCAAGCGCGGCGACATCGGCTCCACCGCCGAGCAGTACGCGCGCGAGGCCTTCGAGCGCTACGGCGCCGACGCGGTCACGCTCTCGCCCTTCATGGGCTTCGATTCGGTCGAGCCCTACCTGCGCTACCCCGGCAAGGGCGCCTTCCTGCTGTGCCGCACCTCCAACCCCGGCGGCGACGACTTCCAGAACCAGCGCCTGGCCAGCGTGGACGGCCAGCCGCTGCTGTACGAGCACATCGCGCGCCTGGCGCAGGGGCCGTGGAACAAGAACGGCCAGCTCGGCCTCGTCGTGGGCGCCACTTACCCGGCCGAAATCGAGCGCGTGCGCGCCATCGCGCCGCAGGTGCCGCTGCTGATCCCTGGCGTGGGCGCCCAGGGCGGCGACGCCGCCGCCACGGTGCGCGCGGGCTGGCGGCAGGACGGGCCGATCATCGTCAACTCCTCGCGCGCCATCCTCTATGCCAGCAACGGCGCGGACTTCGCCACCGCCGCGCGCCACGAGGCGCAGCGCACGCGCAACCTGCTGCAGGCGGCGATCCCCTTACCCTGAGATTCATCAAAAACAGGAGCTGGCAGCGCGCGCGGATATTGATTTTCAGCATTATTTCATGCTGAAAATCAATACCAATCAGCGCAAGCAGCTCCTGATTTGCTAGCGCAAGCGCCGGGGCGACAGCCCCTCGGCATCCACGCCTTCGGCCACCAGCGACGCGTCAAGCGGCTCGCCGAGCAGCAGGTTGCGCGCGAGCAGCGCGTAGCCCGGCGCGCTCTGGATGCCGTAGCCGCCCTGCGCGGCCACCCAGAACAGGCCATCGACCTGGCCGTCCCAGCCGATCACCATGTCGCCGTCGCTCACGAAGGAGCGCAGCCCGGCCCAGGTGTGCGAGGGGCGGCGGATCTGGAACGTGGTCATCTGCTCGATGTGCCAGATGCCCGTGGCCACGTCGATCTCCTCGGGCACCACGTCGTGCGGGTACATGGGGTCGGCATTGGCGGGCGAGCCCAGCAGCTGGCGCGCGTCGGGCTTGATATAGAAGCTCTCGTCCACGGCAATGATGGCCGGCAGGCTGGGCAGGTCCAGCCCCTCGGGCGCGGGGAAGGTGAAGGCCGTGCGCCGGCACGGCGTCAGACCGATGGGCGCGGCGCCGGCCAGCTGGCCCACCACGTCGGCCCAGGCGCCGGCGGCGTTGACCACGGTGCGCGTCTGCACGCTGCTGCCGTCCTGCAGCTGCACGGTCCATACGCCGTCCGCGCGCGACAGCGCCGTGACCTCGGCGTTCATGCGCACCGTGCCGCCCTGCTTTCTCAGGCCGTGCAGGTAGCCCTGGTGCAGGCCGTTCACGTCGATGTCGGCCGCGCCCGATTCGGCGAGGCCGCCGCCCAGCGCCTCCAGCCGCAGGCAGGGCGCGCGTTCGACCAATTCAGCAGGGCTCAGGCGCCGCAGGCTGGGCGAATGCGTGTGCAGCTCCTGCCAGGCGGCCTCCAGCAGGTCCATCTGGTCCGGCCCGGCGATGTAGAGCACGCCGCGCGGCGAGAGGATGGGGCTGTCGGCAAAACCCGGCGGCGGCTGGTCGAGAAAGGCCCGGCTGGCGCGCGTGAGCGCGCGGATGCGCGGCGTGCCGTAGGTCTCCATGTAGAGCGCGGCCGAGCGCCCGGTGGTGTGGTAGCCGGGCTGCGCCTCGCGCTCCAGCAGCAGCACGCGGGCGTTCTGGGCCAGCTCCCAGGCCACGCTGGCGCCGGCGATGCCCGCGCCGATGACGGCGAAATCCAAGGTTTCCATGGTGGGACTCCTGAGGGGGCGGGCTAGGCGCTTGTGGCGCCGCGCCCGCGTTGCAAAAACTGATGGTATTCGGCCTCGGGCACGAACAGCCCGCCGGTGGTCCAGGCCAGGTGCGTGGCGCGCGGCAGGTGCGCCTCCAGGCCCTGCGCGCGCAGCCAGGCGCGGCCCTCGGGTGTGCCGGTGAGCATGGCTGGGCCCGAGAAGCCGGCCGCCGCCGAGGGCTCGATACGCAGCCCCTCGGCATCGTGCGCCCACGCCAGGTGCTGGAACAGCGTGGCGTCCTGCACGGTGTAGACGCCCGAGAGCAGCGGGTGCATCAGGCTGGCGGCCAGCAGCGAGGCGCGCGGCACGGCCAGGCCGTCGGCCTCGGTCTGGTTGGTCAGGCCCCAGTCGTACACGCTGGGGTGGTCGTGCGGCCCGGCCAGCATCTGCGCCAGGAAACAAGGCGACTGCACTGGCTCGGCAAAGAAACAGTGCACCTGCGGCCCCAGCACCTGGCGCAGGCCGAAGGTGATGCCGGCCGGTGCGCCGCCCACGCCGCAGGGCAGATAGACGAACAGCGGGTGCGTGGCGTCCACGGTGATGCCCGCAGCCTCCAGTTGGCGTTGCAGCGCGGGGGCCGCGGCGCTGTAGCCCTGCAGCAGCGAGAGCGAGCGCTCGTCATCGACGAAGTGACAGAACGGGTCGCTCGCGGCCTGGGCGCGGCCGGCGGCCACGGCCTGCTCGTAGTCGCCCGCGTGCTCCACCACCTCCACGCCGCGCCGGCACAAGCGCTCCTTCTTCCATGCCTTGGCATCCGCCGACATGTGCACGGCGGCGCGAAAGCCCAGCGCGGACGCCGCCACGCCGATGGACAGGCCCAGGTTGCCCGTGGAGCCCACGGCCACCTGGTAGCGGCCCAGCAGCGCGCGCGCCTCGGGCGAGGCAAGCTGGCGGTAGTCGCCGCCCGGCGCCACCAGGCCATGCTCCAGCGCCAATGTTTCAGCGAATTCGAGCACCTCGTGGATGCCGCCGCGCGCCTTGATCGAGCCGGCCACGGGCAGGAGGTGGTCGCACTTCACCCACAGGGCGCCTTCGGCGGCGCCCAGCCCCAGGGCCTGGCCCAGTGCGGGCGCGGGCACCAGCGGGGACTCGATCACGCCGCCGCTGGCCTGCAGTTCCTGAGGGAACAGCTCCGCCAGCAGGGGGGCGAAGCGGCCAAAGCGTGCCACGGCCGCCTGCATGTCCTCCACGCCCACCGTGCCGGTGCCTACCGACAGCCGGGGCTGCACCTCGGGAACGCGGCCCGGGTTGGTCCACAGGCAGGGCTGGGCGGCACGCAGGCGGTCTTGGAGCAGGGTGGGGTCGGCGGGTTGCATGCCAGAGAGATGTTGATTGCTATAAAAATAATAGCTACTGGCGCTTATCAAAAGGGCGCCAGGGGCTGTTTTGACCTTGAACTACGCTGCGCGCGCGTTCTGTACGTGGATGCGTACCTGCTCTGCCAGGGCCATGTCGCCCGGGGTCTCGGGGTTCCAGGTGTCCACGTTGCGCGGGCGGTTGGCGTCATCGACCGCCACGTACACACAGGCGCACTGCAGCACCTGTTCCAGCGTGTCGCCGGGCAGGCGGGTGCGGTACACCTCCACGGCGATGCCCATGCTGGTCTTGCCGGTGTAGGCCAGGCGGGCCTGCACTTCGATGAGGTCGCCTGCGAACACCGGGCGTTCAAAGCGTGCCCCGCTGATCAGTGCCGTCACGCAATGCCCCTTGGCCCAGCCGGTGGCGCAGGCCAGGCCCGCTTCGTCCACCCAGTGCAGCACGCTGCCGCCGTTGATGCGTGTGCCCACGTGCAGGCCCGCGCTGTGGGATGCCAGAAAACGCAAGGTCAGTGAATGCATGGTGAAGGGAGGCGCCCTTGGCCCCAGAGTTGCTGCTGCGGATCATTATTCCGCAAGCCTTGCGTACCCCCTGCAAAGATCGTCAACAGGCTCTTAGCGGATGCGTGGTGGTGCCAGAAGTTGCTCCGGGGTGGTGAACCATGCGCTGCTGGCGCCCATGCGGCTGCGGGCCTGGGCCAGCTCGTGGCGCGCCACACTGCGCAGGTGGACTTCATCGGGGCCGTCCATGAAATGCAGCGCCCGGCCCCAGGTCCAGAACTGGGCCAGCGGGGTGTCGGGCGACAGGCCCATGGCACCAAACACCTGGATGGCGCGGTCCAGCACGTTGCTTTGGAGCTGCGCAGCCACCACCTTGATGGCCGCCACCTGGGCACGTACCTGCGCCGCAGGCAGGGCATCGCCCTGGTCCAGCATCCAGGCAGTTTGCAGCACCAGCAGGCGGGCCTGGTCGATGGCGATGCGCGCTTGCGCCAGCCAGTCCTGCACGTTGGACTGCTCGCTCAGGTATTTGCCAAAGGTGCGCCGCTCCAAGGTGCGCTCAGCCGCCAGTTGCAGGGCCAGTTCACACTGGCCAATGCTGCGCATGCAGTGGTGCACGCGCCCCGGTCCCAGCCGGGCCTGGGCCATGGCAAAGCCTGCGCCCCAGTCGCCCAGCAGGTGGCTGGCGGGCACACGCACCTGGTGCAGCAGGATCTCGCAGTGCCCTTCGGGCGTGTGCTGGTGCAGTACGCTGATGTTGCGCAGCACCTGCACGCCGGGGGCATCCAGCGGCACCAGAACCATGCTGTGCTGGTGGTGAGAGTCCGGCATGGGCTCGCCGCTGCCCTCGTCATCGGCATTGCGGCACAGCACGATCAGCAGCCGACAATGCGGGTGCGCCGCGCCTGTGATGAACCATTTGCGCCCCTGCACCACCAGCGTGTCGCCCTCGCGCCGCACGGTGGTCTGCAGGTTGGTGGGGTCGGACGAGGCCACGTCGGGCTCTGACATCGCAAAGGCCGAGCGGGTGTGGCCCTGCAGCAGCGGCTCCAGCCATTGCTGGCGCTGTGCCGGGCTGGCAAAACGGTGCAGCAGCTCCATGTTGCCGGTGTCGGGCGCGCTGCAGTTGAACACCTCGGCCGCCCAGGGCAGGCGGCCCATGGATTCGGCCAGCGGTGCATATTCCAGGTGCGACAGGCGCGTGCCTGGTTCGTCATCGCGCAGGCCGGGCAGGAACAGGTTCCACAGGCCCTCCTCGCGCGCCAGGGCCTTGAGGTCTTCCATGAAGGGCGGCGGATACGCACCCTCCTGCACCGCGCGGTGCCAGGCCGGGTTGTGGGGCAGCAGGTAGCGCTCGACAAAGGCATCCATGCGCTCGCGCAGCGCCTGGGCCCGGGCAGAAGGGGCAAAGTCCATGGCGCATTCTGAAAGAAGGCGCCCGCACTGTCACAACGCAGGTGACAGGGATCGTCTCCCTGTCACGCCTTGCGTGGCACGGTCAGTCCCCACAGCAGGGCCAGCAGCAGGGCCGAGCCGGTGTTGTGCGTCAGCACCAGGGCCAGCGGCAGCTCCCAGGCGACCAGAGCCAGGCCCAGGAAGCCCAGGGCAGCAGGCAGACCGATCAGCCAAGCGGCGGTACCGCGCTGTCCCAGCCGCCAGGCTCGCCAGGCCGTCAGCCACAGCACGACCGTCAGCAGCACGGCGCCAGCGCTGTGCAGCAGGTGCACCCAGGCGCCTTCGGGGCGGGTGGGCAGCGCCATGGCCGGCGGGAGCGCCCAAGGGTTCAGGGCCTCCCAGGAGGCAGCGCTCAGATCGCAACTGCCCCACGCAGGGCAGCTCAAGCCCGCATGGGCGGCACTCACCTGGCCGCCCAAGGCGACCTGCACCAGCAGCAGCAGCCCCGCCGCCCAGGCCCAGCGCGCCAGTGGCGCACGCTCTACGCCGTGGTCCATCGGTGCTGCCGCGACGCCCGCGAGGCGCACGCTCAGGGCAAACATGGCAAAGCCGCCCAACAGGTTGCCCAGCGTCACGGCAGGCAGTTGTGATTGGGCGGTCCAGCGCCCCAGCACGGCCAAAAACAGCGCCAGCGCCAGCAGCCCGAGGGTAAGACGCCCTTCGGGCCACAGGACCGGCCGTGAGGCCAGTGCCGTCATCAGCATCACCAGAACAAGCAGCAGGGCGGCCGATGCAATCACCCGGTGGGCCAGCCGCGCTGCGGCCTCGGCCCCCGATGGCTGATTGACAGCAGGGCCTGCTGCGGAGTCCTGCTGTGCCTGGGCATAGCACTGCGGCCAGGGATCGCAGTCCAGACCGTACTTGCTCAGACGCAAAAAGGCGCTGAGGCTGGTGATGGCCAGCACCATGACCGCGCACACCCAGGCCATGCGCTGCAACAGCAGGCGACGGCGTGCAAGCGGTGGAGGGGGTAGGCTCATATCAATGGTGCTCATAGGGTTATTGGGGATATGTGGTGAAAAAGTCACGCGTGATGCGCTTTGCCGATCGAAAACCGTCAGGACACCGAAAGCCAGCGTAAATGTACATTTCAAGTGTATGAAACACACTTGCGGTCAGATTTTTCGTCTTGTTACAGACGCGCCTACGGTTTACCATGCCCCAAGTATTGATTCAGATCATGTTTAGACCGACAGTTAAGGTCAAGAATGTAAGCCGCTGAAAAGCTTACCAAGGAGAAGTGACCATGAACCACCATGACGATGAGAACGAAAAAGTTCCGTTCATGCAACAGTTGCTGGACAACCCATTCCTGCTTCTGTTCCTGGGCGTGATGATTCCAATGATTGTCTACAACCTTTGGGGTGTCATAGACATCCTGACCATCCCAGCCGCTAAGTAAAAGGAACGCAGCCATGAGCGCAATTCTTCCCCCCTCAGAGCGGTTGTGGTGGAAACACCCCCTGGATCGCCTCGAAGCCGTATGGATCGGCATCGCATTCGTCTGGTGCATGGTCATGTTCTTCATGATGGTGTTCTGGCACATCTACGGTAAGCAAAACCTCTCTACCGAGACCTACAAGACCACGCCCGACAAGTTCTCCGCGGCCACCCAGGCCATGGTGGACAAGTACACCGTTCGCACGGAAACCGAACAGAACATTCCCGTGGTGGCCCCGCCCGAAGGCACCGACGTGTACATGATCGCGCGCCTGTGGAACTTCTGGCCCATCCTGGAACTGGAAAAGGGCAAGACCTACAAGCTGCACCTGACCTCCATGGACTACAACCATGGCTTCTCTCTGCAGCCGACCAACATCAACATCCAAGTGGTGCCGGGTTACGAGCACGTGATCAAGGTCACGCCGAACGAGTCGGGCACCTTCGCCATCGTGTGCAACGAGTATTGCGGCATTGGCCACCACGAGATGGTGGGTCGTATGTACGTGAAGTAATGCGAGGACAGCCATGACCGTACAAACCACTTACCGTACCTGCCCGCGCTCGGGCCTGCAGTTTGAAAAGCAGGCCGAGGCGCTCATGAAAATCAACGCCGTCACCGCCGTGGTGGCACTGCTCGTCGGGGGCCTGCTGGCCATCGGCGTGGTGCTGACCCGCTGGCCCGCGGTGCACTGGCTGGCAGCCGACACCTTCTACATGGTGCTCACGGCCCACGGCATCGACATGCTGATCTTCTGGATCATCTTCTTCGAAGTCGCCGTTCTGTACTTTGCCTCATCCACCCTCTTGCGATGCCGATTGGCGACACCCAAGATTGCATGGGCCGCCTACGCGCTCATGCTGATTGGTGCCATCGTGAACAACGTGTCGGTGTTCCAGGGCAGTTCCAGCGTGATGATGACCTCCTATGTGCCCATGATGGCGCACTGGTCGTTCTATCTCGGCCTGATCCTGTTCGCCGTGGGTGCGCTGATCGCCTGCTTCGTGTTCTTCGGCACGCTGGTCGTCGCAAAGCGCGAAAAGACCTACCAAGGCTCGGTGCCGCTGGTGACCTTTGGCGCCATCACGGCAGCCATCATCGCCGTGTTCACCATCAGCTCGGGCGCGATCATCCTGATCCCGACCTTCCTGATGTCCATCGGCCTGATCAATGAAGTCGATCCCCTGATCTACCGCACCATCTGGTGGGCCTTCGGTCACTCGTCGCAGCAGATCAACGTGGCCGCCCACATCTCGATCTGGTACGCCGTGGCCGCCATCGCCTTTGGCGCCAAGCCCATGTCCGAGCGCGTCAGCCGTGGCGCCTTCCTGCTGTACATCCTGTTCCTGCAACTCGCCAGTGCCCACCACCTGCTTGCTGACCCCGGCATCAGTACCGAGTGGAAAGTGGTGAACACCAGCTACTTCATGTACTTTGCTGTGCTGGCATCCATGATCCACGCCCTGTCCATCCCTGGCGCCATGGAAGTGGCCCAGCGTGCGCGCGGCTACAACAAGGGTCTGTTTGAGTGGCTGCGCAAGGCGCCCTGGGGCAACCCGACCTTCTCCGGTGTGTTCATTGCGCTGGTGGGCTTCGGCTTCCTGGGCGGTATCACCGGCGTGATGATGGGTACCGAGCAGCTCAACCTGCTGATCCACAACACCATCTACGTGCCCGGCCACTTCCACGCCACCGTGGTGATCGGTACCACGCTGACCTTCATGGCATTGACCTACTTCCTGATTCCCGTGCTGTTCCAGCGCGAGATGATTGCCCCTGGTCTGGCCAAGATCCAGCCGTACCTGTTCGGCTTCTCGATGTACTTCTTCTGCCTCGTGATGATGGGCGCTGGTACCCTGGGCGTCTCCCGTCGCCACTGGGACATGGCTTTCAGCGGCCACGCCCTGGCCTATGAATGGCCCGGCGCTGCCTACCTGATGATGGGTCTGGTCGGTATCAGCGGTATCGTTGCCATCGCTGGCGGCGCCATCTTTGTGTACGTGACCGTGATGTCCGTGTTCTTCGGCAAGAAGCTCGACGCCGGTGTGGTGAGCCCCAAGTTCACCCCGCTGATGCCTGCCGCCCCCACCGCCGCTGCCCAGACCTATGGTTCGGCTGGTTTCGTGGCGCCTGGCACCTTCGTGCTGGCCATGTTCTTCCTGGTTACCTTCGTGTTGTACTACTTCGTCAACTGGAAGTACCTCGGCCAGTTGTGGGGTCTGAGCTGATCGGAAGCCCTGAGCGATGCACACCACCACGCTCAAGCCCGCCGGGCGCAGCATGGGTCAGATGACGCGCGACGTCGTCTCCCTGTTCAAGCTGCGCATCGGTGTGCTGATCATGATTACCGCGCTTGTGGGCATGGCGGTCGCGCCAGGGCCGGCACCCAGCTTCGTGCAGGTGCTGATTCTGGCCGTCTCCGTGCTCCTGGCGTCGGCAAGCGCGGGGGCGTTCAACCAGTATGTCGAGTACGAGAGCGACCGCCTCATGGCGCGCACCGCCAAGCGTGCCTTTGCCACAGGCGCACTGCCCCACCACCCTGCCTGGCTCGTCCTGATGGCCGTGCTGCTGGCAGGGGCCGTGGGCGCGGCCTGGGTCGCACTCAATGGCGTTGCGGCGCTCCACGTGTTTCTCGGCGCCTTCTTCTATGGGGTGGTCTACACCCTGTGGCTGAAGCGGCGCACTTCTCTCAACATCGTCATTGGCGGTCTTGCGGGGAGTTTTGCCGTGCTGGCGGGTGCCGCCGCCGTGGATCCAGCCCTGGGCCCGCTGCCCTGGTTGCTGGCCCTGGTGCTTTTCTTGTGGACACCTCCGCACTTCTGGAGTCTGGCCATCGCCAACCGCGATGACTACGCCCAGGCGGGCGTGCCGATGCTTCCCGTTGTGGTAGGCCCCGAGCGGGCGGCCCGTACCGTGTTTGTCAGTACGGTGGCGCTGTTTGTGGCCTCACTGCTTCCCCTGGCCTACGGTGCCGGCCCGGTGTATGCCGTTGGCGCCCTGGCCGGTGGGCTGCACTTTGTGCACAAATCCTGGTTGCTGGCGCGCAATCCCGTGCGTGCCACGGCCATGGGTTCTTTCTTTGCATCGTTGGTGCAGTTGAGCCTCCTGTTGGTGGCCGCCTGCGTTGACGCCATGCTGCGCTGAAGGAGTGGTTGTGGGTCGGTCTTTCCTGTCTTGCTTGCGCCAAGCCGCACTGTGCTGCGGGTTGGGCCTGGCTTTGGTGTTGCCTGCCGCAGCATCGGGCCCGCAGGGCAACACGGCCGATCTGGGCCTGGATCGTGAGCAGGCATTGCGCACGAGCCAGGCTGCCATCGGTCGCACGATCGGCGACCACATTCTTCTCAACCGTGAGGGACGTCCTGTGTCCCTCTCCTCATTCCGGGGCAAACCCCTGCTGGTGAGCTTTATCTACACCGGCTGTTTCCAGGTGTGCCCTACCACCACCAAATCCCTGCAGGAAACGGTGGACGGACTCCAGAAGAGCCTGGGGCCCAACATGTTCAACGTGGTGAGCATCGGCTTCAATCAGCCCGCCGATTCGCCACAGGCCCTCAAGTCCTTTGCCACCCAGTACGGCATCAACCAGCCCAACTGGGATTTTCTGAGTCCTCCGGCCGCGCTGGTTCCCAAGCTGGCCGAGGACTTTGGTTTTGTGTACGCCGCTTCCCCCGCAGGCTTTGACCATGTCTTGCAGGTGTCCATCGTGGATGCCGAGGGACGCATCGTGCGGCAGGTGTACGGCGAGATCGTCGCTCCCGGCGAGTTGGGCGAACCCCTCAAGATGCTGATCGCGGGCACACCGGTTCAATCGAACGAGTTGCTGGAGACTCTGATGGACCGGGTGCGCGTTGTCTGTACTGTGTACGACCCCAAGACGGGCACCTACCGTGTGGACTACACCTTGCCTATCCAGATCGCCGGTGGGGTGATGTTCTTCGTCCTGATGTTGATGTTCTTCTTCAATGAGTGGCGCTCCAATCGCAAGAGTGCACGCAACAAGGGGGTGCGCAGCGCCTGACGCTCGCCAGTTCCATGTCCTTGCCCGGTTCAGCCTTCTCCCCGGAAGGCGCCAGCACCTCTCTCGCTCTTTCGCCGGTTTCTCGCCTCGCAGCCACCTACCGGGCTTTGGAGCACGCGTTCGACAAGCCGTTCGGCCCGGCGCTCAACCCCCTCAAGCACCTGGGCGCTTTGGGGTTCATGCTGCTGTGGTTGCTCGTGGTCAGTGGCACGGTGCTCTACATCGTGCTCGACACCTCGGCCGCCGGGGCCTACCGGTCCATCGAGGCGCTGACGGAGGTCCCCTGGATGCTGGGCACCGCACTGCGCGGTGTGCACCGCTATGCGGCCGATGCGTTCGTGGTGGTCATGGCCGCACACATCGTGCGCGAATGGGTGTTGGGCCACTACCGGCATTTCCGCAAGGTGCCCTGGATCACCGGTGTGCCCCTGGTGGCATTGGCCTTTGTCTGTGCCGTGGGCGGCTTCTGGCTCAACTGGGATCGCTTGGGACAGTACTCGGTGGTTTCCACGGCAGAGTGGCTCGACGCTTTGCCCTTTTTGGCTTCGCCCCTGGCGCGCAATTTCTTGGGCGGCCTGAGCCTGGGCGACCGCTTGTTCACGCTGTTTGTGTTCATCCACATCGGTGTCCCCTTGTTGCTGATCTTTGGCCTGTGGTTCCATATCCAGCGCATCAGCCTGGCCAGGGTGTTCCCGCCGCGTGCATTGGCATGGGGGACTTTTATCACCTTGCTGCTGCTGTCCTTCGTGGCGCCGGTGGTCAGCCAGGGGCCTGCCGATCTGAGCTCCGTGCCTCAGGCGCTGGCGATTGACTGGATTCTTCTTTTCATCCACCCACTGATCGATGCCACCTCACCGCTGGTGGTGTGGGCGCTGCTGGGGCTGGCCTTTGTGCTGCTGTCGGTGCCCCCTTTCCTGCCCGCTCCTGCGCCCGCTCCTGTGGCTGTGGTGTACCCCGACCACTGCAGCGGTTGTGCCCGCTGCTTTGACGATTGCCCCTACTCGGCCATCACCATGGTGCCGCACCCCAATGGCCGCAGAGGCATGCGCCTGGCCGAGGTGAATGCCGATCTGTGCGCTGGGTGCGGCATTTGCGCGGGCGCGTGCCCGTCGTCCACCCCCTTCCGCAGCGCCGAGACGCTGGTCACCGGCATCGACATGCCGCAATGGCCAGTCAATGACCTGCGTGCGCAACTGGTGGAGCGTCTGCGTGCCATGCCAGGCCCCCGTCGCCTGGTGGTCTTTGGATGCGAGCAGGGCACGCGCACCCACCTTGACGCCACCGATGTGCTGCATTTCCCGCTGATCTGTGCTGGCATGTTGCCGCCCTCCTTTGTGGAGTACGCGCTGCGTGCGGGCGCCGACGGTGTGCTGATCAACGGCTGCCGCGAAGGCAGCTGCGAATTCCGCCTGGGCCAGCGCTGGACAGCCCAGCGCCTGAGCGGCGAGCGCGAGCCCCATCTGCGCAGTTCGGTACCTGCCGAACGCTGGCGCACCGCCTGGACCGACCCCGGCGACGAGCAAGCGCTGGCGGCTGCCGTGGACGAATTGCGCAGGCAATGCGATACCTGTGCCCCCCCTGAACTTGAGGAGAAAAACCGATGAACCGCGTACTCAACTGGACCGGCCAGGCCCTGCTGTACGGCAGCTTTGCCGTGGCACTTGGGGTGTTTTCACGCTGGCCTGTGTACCACCCCCTGCCGCCGGACATGGCGCAGATCAAGGTCAGCTTCATCCACCATGGTGTGCGCATTGCCGACTGCCGACCCTTCACCGCGGAAGAGCAGGCCAAGATGGCCAAGAATATGCGCCAGACGCAAAAGTGCGAGCGCGAGCGTTCACCGGTCAGTATCGAGGTGGACATCGACGGCAAGTCGGTGCTGCGCCACACCTCGCCGCCTTCGGGCCTGTCGCGCGACGGTGCTTCCACCGTGTACCAGCGGCTTGATCTGCCAGCTGGCGAGCACCGCATCGCCGTCCGCTTCAAGGACAACAAGGCCGTGGAAGGCTTCACCCACCAGCGTGAGGAGACCGTCATCCTCAAGCCCGCGCAGGTCATGGTGATCGACTTCAACCTCGACAAGGGAGGCATCGTGCTGCTATGAGCGCAGGAACCTCTCCCTTGTCAGGTGGGCGGCGCGCGGCCACGGCGCCCTTGCCCACCGTGCGCGCGGGTGCGGACTACCAGTTGAGCATCCCGCAGGACGCCCGTCTGGCGCTGGCCCGCGGCTGGCTCTGGTTGGGTATGGCCGCGCTGATCGGCTCCGGGCTGTTCTCGGTGCTGTTGGTCGTGTCACGCACGCCTTACGTGAACCAGTGGCTCCCGGCCGCCAATTTCTTCCACATCTCGCTGGTGCTGCACGTGGACCTGTCGGTGCTGGTGTGGTTTGTGGCCATGGGCGGTTTGCTGTGGAGCCTGCATGGCAGCCAGCGTGCCCAGGGGGCGGGCTGGGTGGCGTTGTGGATCACCGCAGCGGGCACCCTGGCCATGGCGCTGGCACCCTTTCTGGCGCCCGGCGAACCCATCATGGCCAACTACATCCCGGTGCTGGAATCTCCGCTGTTCCTTGTCGGCTTGGTCGTGTTTGGCGTGGGCACTGCCGTTCTGGTGCTGCGCAGCCTGTGGGCAGCGCCCCGCTTGGGCCTGCAGTACGACGGGCGCGGCGCGCTGGACTTCGGCCTGAGCTCTGCCGCGGTGGCCACGGCCGTGGCCTTGCTGTGCTTTGCCTGGTCTTGGGCGGTCCTGCCCACCACCTTGCACGGAAAGGCGTATTACGAAATCCTGTTCTGGGGTGGTGGACACGCGCTGCAGTTCACTTGGACCTTGATGATGCTGGTGGCGTGGCTCTGGCTGGCCAGTGCCTGCGGCGCCCATTTGGTGCTGAGCCCGCGCGTCACGGTGCTGATGTTTCTGCTGGCGCTGCTGGGCGTCTTTGTGACGCCCTATGCCTATCTGGCCCACGACGTCGCATCGGTGGAGCACCGCAACCTGCTTACCTGGGCCATGCGCATGGGCGGTGGTCCGGCCATCGTGCCGGTGGGCATGGCCGCCGTGCTGGGGGTGCTGATGCTGCGCAACCTGACGGCTGAAATGCGCCCACTGCGTGCGGCGCTGCTGTCCTCGGTGCTGCTGTTTGGTGCGGGTGGCGTCATTGGCATTTTCATCCAGGGCAGCAACGTGCGCATCCCGGCGCACTACCACGGCTGCATCGTGGGTGTGACGCTGGCGCTCATGGGTGCGGTCTATCGCATCCTGCCGTCCATGGGCTACCAGGCCCCGCAGGGCCGCATGGCCACCTGGCAACCCTGGATGTACGGCATCGGCCAGCTCATGCACATCATCGGGCTGGTCTGGTCTGGCGGCTACGGCGTGCAACGCAAGGTGGCAGGCACCGACCAGGTGCTGCGCAGCACCGCCGAAGTGGCGGGCATGGGCCTCATGGGCCTCGGCGGGCTCATCGCCATCATCGGCGGGCTGTTGTTTGTGGTGGTGGTGATCCGCACCATCCGCCAGCCACAACCCGGTGCCGCCCACGGCTGAAGGAACACGAACAATGATCAAACTCTTCCAAAACCTCCTGCAATGGCTTTTTCTCAAAGCCGAGGGCCTGTTCAACGCCGCCTTTGGTGACCGCATCAACCCCTTCTACCATCTGGGGGCCATCACCTTCTTCCTGTTCTGGATCGTGGGCGCCAGCGGGCTGTACCTCTACGTGTTCTTCGAGACCGGGATCGCCGAGGCCTACTCATCCGTGATTGCCCTGACCAACAACCAGTGGTGGGCCGGCGGCATCATGCGCAGCGTGCACCGCTATGCCTCGGATGCCATGGTGCTGACCATGGTGCTGCACATGCTGCGCTACTTCGCCTTCAACCTGTACCACGGCTTCCGCTGGTTCTCGTGGGTCACGGGCGTCATGCTGATCTGGATGGTCTATGCCTCCGGCATCAATGGCTACATGCTGCCCTGGGACCAACTGGCGCAATACGTCACCGTCACCAGCTTTGAATGGCTGGATTGGCTGCCGATCTTCAACGGCACGCTGATGCGCAACTTCCTGTATTCCGACCATGTGGGCGACCGCTTCTTCACGCTGCTGTCTTTCATGCACCTGGGCATTCCGCTGGTCTTGCTGATGATCATGTGGATCCACGTGCAGCGTGTGCCCAAGGCACGCACCACGCCGCCGCGCCCCATCGTCATTGGCATGCTGCTGACCTTTCTGGTGCTCTCGCTGGTGGCCCCGGTGCACAGCCAGGGGGGCGTGAGCAACCTGGCCCAGGCAGTCACCCAGGTGGAGCTGGACTGGTTCTACCTGGCCGTGTTCCCGCTGATCACCGACTGGCCCATGGGCCGCGTGTGGGCGCTGGTGGTGGGTGCTTCGGTGCTGCTGTCCCTGTTGCCCTGGTGGCCGCCGCAGTTCCGCCGCGGCGACAAGCGCACGCACCAGGTGGTGGTGCATGGCACAGACGGTGCGAGCGCCGAATTCAAGGTGCGCGAGGGCGAAACCATTCTGGACGCCGGTCTGCGCCAGGGCCTGGCCCTGCCTTACGAATGCCGCAACGGCGGCTGTGGCCTGTGCATTTGCAGTGTCGAACAAGGCAGCATCGAGCAGCGCCCCTACCAGCGCAGCGCCCTGCCGGACGCCCAAAAGGCCCAGGGCAAGGCACTCATGTGCTGTGCCGTTCCCAAGGGCGACGTGGTCATTGATGTCGAAGGTTTCACGGGTGCCGAGCACCAGGAAGCCACCGTGCACACCGCCACCGTGGCCCAGATGGAACGTCTGGCCGAGGATGTGATGCGCGTGCTGCTGCAACTGCCCGAGGGCAAGACGCTGGATTTCAGTGCAGGCCAGTACATCGACATCCTGCTCGACGACGGCCAACGCCGTGCCTTCTCGTTCGCCAACCGGCCGGGCGAGAGCCGCCAGATCGAGCTGCATGTGCGCCTGGTGCCTGGCGGACGCTTCACCACCCACGTGTTCCAGGGCATGAAGGTGGGCGACACCCTGCGCTTTGAAGGCCCGCGTGGCAGCTTCACGCTGCGCGAAAGCCAGCACCCCATCCTCTTCATCGCCGGGGCCACGGGCTTTGCGCCCATCAAGAGCATTGTCGAAGACGCCTTTGCGCGCGGCGTGCAGCGCCCCATGCGCCTGTACTGGGGCACGCGCAAGCCGCAGGACCTCTACATGCTGGAGCGCTGCGAGCAATGGCAGCGCGAGCATGCCAACTTCACCGTGGTGCCCGTGGTGTCCGACGCCAGCGAGGGCGACGCCTGGACCGGCCGCACCGGCCTGGTGCACGAAGCCATGTTGGCCGACTTTGCCGACCTCAGCGGCCACGAGGTGTACCTGTGCGGCTCCGTCAAGATGGTGGAGACGGCCGTGCCCGCCTTCATCGCGCAGGGGCTGGACGAAAACTCCTGCTTCTCCGACGCCTTCCTGATGGCGGCACCGGCCCAGACCCCGGCGCAGCACTGAGCGCCTCGAAAGCAAAAGCGCCCGGCACCGCGAAGGTGCCGGGCGCTTTTTTCATTCCTCGTCAAAGGCCGAGAGATTCGTACAGCGCGTCCATGCGCGCCGTCACATCGGCATCCATGGTGATGGTGCGGCCCCACTCGCGCTGGGTCTCACCCGGCCATTTGTTGGTGGCGTCCAGTCCCATCTTGCTGCCCAGGCCGCTCACGGGCGAAGCAAAGTCGAGGTAGTCGATGGGCGTGTGCTCAATGAACATGGTGTCGCGCTGGGGGTCCATGCGGGTCGTCATGGCCCAGATGACTTCCTTCCAGTCGCGCACGTCCACATCCTCGTCCACCACCACGATGAACTTGGTGTACATGAACTGGCGCAGGTGGCTCCACACGCCCATCATCACGCGGCGCGCGTGGCCGGGGTAGGCCTTCCTGATGCGCACCAGCGCCATGCGGTAACTGCAGCCCTCGGGCGGCAGGTAGAAGTCCACGATTTCCGGAAACTGGCGTTGCAACAACGGAACGAACAGCTCGTTGAGTGCCACGCCCAGCACGGCGGGCTCGTCGGGCGGCTTGCCGGTGTAGGTGGAGTGGTAGATGGCGTCCTTGCGCAGCGTGATGCGGTCCACCGTGAACACCGGGAACTCGGCCTGCTCGTTGTAGTAGCCCGTGTGGTCGCCGTACGGCCCTTCGAGGGCATGCTCCCAGCCGCTGGCATGTGTGGCGTCGGGCTGGATGTGGCCTTCGAGCACGATCTCGGCGCTGGCCGGCACGCGCAACGGCACGCCCAGCGCGGGCGCCACCTCGGTGCGCGCGCCGCGCAGCAGGCCGGCAAACTGGTATTCGCTCAAAGCGTCGGGCACCGGCGTCACGGCGCCCAGGATGGTTGCCGGGTCGGCCCCCAGCGCCACGGCCACCGGGTAGGGCTTGCCGGGGTTCATGGCGCAGTGGTCGCGGAAGTCGAGCGCGCCGCCCCGGTGGGCCAGCCAGCGCATGATGAGCTTGTTGCGCCCCAGCACCTGCTGGCGGTAGATGCCCAGGTTCTGCCGCGCCTTGTGCGGCCCCTGGGTGATGACCAGGCCCCAGGTGACCAGCGGCGCCACGTCGCCGGGCCAGCAGTGCTGGATGGGCAGGCGCGCCAGGTCCACGTCAGCACCTTCCCACACCACCTCCTGGCACGGCGGGCTGCTGCGCTCCTTGGGCGCCATGTTCCACAGCGTCTTGAGCAGGCTGCCCATGCCCACCATCTCCTTGAAGCCCTTGGGCGCCTCGGGCTCCTTGAGCGAGGCCAGCAGCTCGCCAAACGGCCGAAGCCCGGCGATGCTCTCCACCCCCATGGCACGCGCCACGCGCTCGGGCGTGCCGAAAAGGTTGCCCAGCACCGGCATGCGGTGGCCCGTGGGGTTCTCGAACAGCATGGCCGGGCCGCCCGCGCGCAGCACGCGGTCGCACAGGGCCGTCATCTCCAGGTGGGGCGATACCGGCTCGCGCACACGGCGCAGCTCGCCGCGCTGTTCAAGCTGCTGGATGAAGTCGCGCAGGTCGTGGTAGTGCATTTGGATAAAAGTGGCTTTTGCGCTTATGAGTACTGCGCAAGCAGCTATAAAAAATATAGCAAAAAAAGAACCCAGTTCAGCCCGTGTCAGTGGCCAGCGCCCAGCCCCTGCCAGCGCCCGCCCAGCCCATGGGCCAGGCCCAGCAGATCCAGCGTGCGCGCGACGGTGTGGTCCACGATGTCGTCCACGCTGCGCGGGTGCAGGTAGAACGCGGGCACCGGGGGGCAGACGATGGCGCCCATTTCGGTCACGCTGACCATGTTGCGCAGGTGGCCCAGGTGCAGCGGTGTTTCGCGCGCCAGCAGCACCAGGCGGCGGCGCTCCTTGAGCATGACGTCGGCGGCGCGGGTCAGCAGGCTGTCGGCCAGGCCATGCGCCACGGCCGCCAGGGTGCGCATGGAGCAAGGGGCGATGACCATGCCCGCGCACTGGAACGAGCCGCTGGCGATGCTGGCGCCCACGTTGTCGGCGTCGTGCGCCACATGCGCCAGGGTGCGCACGGCGTCGGGCTCCAGGTGCATTTCATGGCGCAGGGTGCGCCAGCCGGTGTCCGAGACGACGAGGTGCGACTCCACCCCAGGGCAGGTGCGCAGCGCCTGCAGCAGGCGCACACCGTACACCGCACCACTGGCGCCGGAGATGCCCACGACCACGCGTTGCGGCGCCTGCCCTGGTGCGGGGGGCGTGGCCGCAGCGTTCATGCGGCCATCCGGGGGGCGGGTTCGGCGGACGCTGAGTGCGCCGTGAGCGGGTGGGCTGCCAGGTCGGCCTGCACCTGGTCCAGCACAAGCTGGGCTTGTGCGGGGTCGAAGTCTTCGTGGCGGCGCTTTTTCACGCCGTACTGTTGCAATTGGTAGTGGCGCGCAGCTTGAATGCCGTGGCGCGAGAGGCAACCCTGCACGCAGTTGAGTGGGCAGCCGTCCAGCGCGATGATGGGGCGGCCCGAGTGCGCCGTGCGCACCAGGCTGGGCACGTCGCCGCCCACGCCCGCGATGCACGACATCTCGGCCACGCCTGCGCGGTCCAGCCGCAGCGCCACATGGTTGGCCAACTGCGCGGCGCTGGAGCAGCCCGAGCAGGAATAGACCAGGGGCAGTGCAGCGCGCGTGTCTGTCATGGCCGTGCTCCTGGGAAACCGTGGCCAGCGCCGGGGTTGCTGTTGCTGGGGCGCATGCCAGGGCGCAGGGCGGCCAGGCGCGCGAGCACCTGGCGCGGGCCCCATTGCTGCAGATCCAGCACAGGCAGTTCCAGTGCGTCCAGCGTGTTCTTGACGACCAGGCCCAGTTCGGTGTCGCCTTCCATGGAGAGGCGGCGGCTGAAGAACAGCGTGTCCGGGTCTTGCTGGCGCTGGGCCAGCAGCAGGAAGTCGTGGGCGCTGGCACTGATGCACAGGTCGGTCTCGGCGAAGCGCGCACGCGGGGCAAAGGCGCCGCCGGTCCAGGTGTAGTCGAAGGTCACGCCCGCGTCGCGCACATGGATGCGCAGGCGCTTGTTCAGCAGCATCTCGCCCACGTCGCGCGGCAGTTGGCGCGCCAGGCCCACATTGAGTGCGGTGACCAGCAGCACCGAGCCCGGAAATGCGGGCAGGCGCGAGGTGAGGGCCGCCACGGCAGACGGCAGGACAAAGGGGGCGGGGGGCGTGTGCGGGGCGTTCATGGGGGACTCCAGTGCGGGCTTGTCTTGTGCAATGGCGGCGGTGGGCAGCGGTTCAGGCGGGCACCAGGGCCGGGCTGTCCACCAGCTCCAGGCCGGGGCGGCCATGCCAGTAGCCGTTGCAGCTTTGGTCGGGCATGAGGGGCTGGAGCTGGGCGCGGGCCTCGGGGCCGCTGAGCTGGCCCTTGCGCACGGCGTCGAACAGCGCCACCACTTCCGTCATGTGCTGGGACTGGGGGCTGATGCGTGCCACGGCCACGCCCATGCGCTGCATGCGCGGCAGCTCGTCGATGAGGTTGTGCACGCGCGCCGACTGCGTCTGGATGCCGTTGAGCACGAGGAACTCCTCGCTTTCGCGCGTCTTGAGCATCAGGCCGTCGGGGTGGTCCAGGCAGCTGAACTGGCAGTCGTCCTTGGGCAGGTTGCGCTGGCGTGCGGTGAAGCAGCGCGCCGAAAACGCCAGCGGCATGCGCCCGTAGGCAAACACCTCGGTCTGCAGGGCCTGCGGGCCGTTCTGGATCAGGGCGGCCAGGTCTTCGTGCTTCATCTCCAGCGGGGCCACCCAGCGCGTGGCGCCCAGCGAGGCCAGCCACTGCAGCGTGGGCAGGTTGTAGATGTTCAGGTGCATGCCTCCGGTGAAGGGGCGCTTGCCCGCCACGCGCTGCACGGCGCCCATGTCGCCCGCTTCCACCGGCCAGTCGGTGTTGGCCGTGACCTTGTGCATGGTGCTCACTTCCACGCCCGATTCGAGCAGCACCTGGGTGGACAGCACGGCTTCCTTGCCCGATGCGCGCATCAGCTCGGCGATGTCGAGCCAGTCCTGCAGGCGCAGCTCCTTGCGGCGCGAGCAGACGGTTTCGCCCAGATAGACGATGTCCACGGCCGTGGCGGCCATGGCCTCGTAGAAGTCGAAGTAGGTCTGGCGCGACCAGTAGTACTGCGGCGCGCCCAGGGACAGTTTCAGGGTGGGGGTGTTCATCATTTCCAGGGGCGGTGGTAGGCGCCCAGGGTGTGCTGCTGGCCTTCGGCCACCTGGTCCAGGCTGGCCATCCAGGCGGTCTTGGGGGCGTAGCGCAGGCGGTCGGCCTGGCAGCTGTCGATGGCCTCGCGCCAGACCTTGGTGACCTGCGCCACATAGGCCGGGCTGCGCTGGCGCCCTTCGATCTTGACGGCGCGCACGCCCATCTTCATGAGCTGGGGCAGCAGCTCCAGCGTGTTCAGGCTGGTGGGCTCTTCGATGGCGTAGTAGTTTTCGTCCTCGCCCACGTCAAAACGGCCCTTGCACAGCGTGGGGTAGCCCGCGTTCTCGCCGGGGCCGTAGCGGTCGATCAGTACGCCGCCCAGGCGTGATTCCAGGCCCTTGGGCGTCTCCTGCCAACGCACCGCCTTGGCGGGCGAGCACACGCCGTGGGTGTTGGGCGATTCGCCCGTCACGTAGGACGAGAGCGCGCAGCGGCCTTCGACCATCACGCACAGGCTGCCGAAGCCGAACACCTCGATCTCGACCGGGGTGTTGTCGATCACGCGCTGCACCTGCTCCACGGCCAGCACGCGCGGCAGCACGGCGCGCACGATGCCGAACTGCTCGCGGTAGAAGTTGATGGCATCGGCGCTGGTGGCCGAGCCCTGCACCGACAGGTGCAGGCGCAGCTTGGGGTGGTGCTGCGCGCCGTATTGCATCAGGCCGGGGTCGGCCAGGATCACGGCGTCCATGCCCAGGTCCACCGCCTTGTCCATGGCGGCGCGCCAGGGCTCGGGGTTGGCGGCCTGCGGGTAGGTGTTGAGCGCCATGAACACCTTGCGCCCGCGCTGGTGCGCGTACTGGATGCCGTTGGCGATGGCGGCTTCGTCGAAATTGAGCCCGGCAAAGTTGCGCGCATTGGTGGCGTCGCGCAGGCCCAGGTACACGCAGCTGGCGCCCGCGTCCACGGCGGCCTTGAGCGCGGGCAGGCTGCCTGCGGGGCAGACCAGTTCGAACGGGGGCGCGGCCTCGGGGGCTGCGCCGTCGGTGGGGGAAGTGTGGGTTTGCATGCGATCGAAAAACTCGGACGCGGGCGGCCCGGCAGGCACCTTCGCGCAGGCTGAACCATACGCCCCTTCCATCGGTAGGGGCATGATCCAGGTCAAGCAGTGCCGCGCCCTTGCTGGGTCAGTCAGGCGCACAATGGACGATTGCCGCGCGTGCTCTCCTGGCCCCCCATGAACAAGAATCTGTGGCTGCTGGCGCTTTGCCAGGGCCTTTTCCTGACCAACAACGTCGTCTTCATCGCCATCAACGGCCTGGTAGGCCTGCAACTGGCGCCCTATGGCTGGATGGCCACCTTGCCCGTGATGGGCTATGTGGTGGGCGGTGCACTGGCCACCGGGCTGGTGGCGCGCACGCAGCAGCGCTGGGGGCGGCAGGTGTCGTTCCAGATCGGCCTGGCCGTGGCGCTGGCGTCGGCCCTGGCCGGGGCCTGGGCGGTGCGCAGCCACAGCTTCTGGCTGCTGTGTGCGGCCACCGTGGTGGCGGGCTACTACAGCGCCAACGGGCAGTTGTACCGCTTTGCCGCTGCCGAGCTGGCGGCGCCCGCCTTCCGCGACAAAGCCATTTCGCTGGTGCTGGCCGGGGGCCTGCTGGGCGCCGTGGCCGGGCCCAACCTGGCCAGCCACACGCGCACGCTGCTGGCCGTGCCTTTTGCCGGGGCCTATGTGGCGCTGGCAGCGGTGGCGCTGCTGTCCATGCTGTGCATGGCAGCCATCCGTTTTGACGCGCCGCCGCCGCGCACCGCCGCCAGCACCCGCGCCGGGCGCAGCGTGGGCCAGTTGCTGCGCGAGCCCGCCTTTCTGGTGGCCACGCTGGGCGCCGCGCTGGGCTATGGGGTGATGAACCTGCTCATGGCTGCCACGCCGCTGGCCATGCAGGTGTGCGGCTACGCGTTCGACGACGCTGCGCTGGTGCTGGAGTGGCATGTGATCGGCATGTTCGCGCCGGGCTTCTTCACCGGCCACCTGATCCAGCGCCTGGGCGTGTTGCCGGTGATGGGGGCGGGTGTGCTGCTCAACCTGGCCTGCGTGGCCGTGGCGCTGATGGGCGTGGACCTGCACCACTTTGGCATTGCGCTGTTCCTGCTGGGCGTGGGCTGGAACTTTCTGTTCACGGCCAGCACCACGCTGGCGCTGCAGGCCTACCGCCCCGAGGAGAAGGACCGCGCGCAGGCCGCCATCAACTTCTTTGTGTTTGCCACCATGGCGCTCACATCCTTTGCCTCGGGCGCGCTGGTGACCACGCAGGGCTGGACGCTGCTGAACTACGGCTCGCTCGCGCCCATCGCCTTGACCGGCATGGCCGTGCTGTGGCTTGCCTTGCGGCGTAAGGCTTAGTTGCTATTATTATGATAGCTGTTGGCGCTTGATGGACGGGCGCCAGAGGCCAAAATGCCTCAAACTTTTGCCGGGCACTGCTGCAGCAGCCACTGGCGCAGCAGCGCAAACACCGGCGCGGCCAACTCCGGGCTTTCGTTGAACAGCTCGTGGTACAGGCCGTCAAAGCACTGGCTGCGCACGCGCGCGCTGGGCGCAGCGGCGGCAAAGGCGCGGCTGCCTGCGGGCTGCACCAGGCGGTCGGCGCCGGCCCACATCAGCAGCGTGGGCACGCTCCAGTGCGCGGCGCGGGCCAGGGTGGCGGGGCCGCCGTCGGCAATGAACTGCGCCAGGCGTGCGCTGATGCGGTCGTGGCACAACGGGTCGGCCACGTAGGCATCGACCACCGCGCGGTCGTGCGAGATGTAGTCCACCTGCAGCCCGTTGCCGATGCGCAGGTTGGGGGCAATGCGTGGCAGCGTGCTCAGCAGCAGCTTTTGCACGGCATTGAGTCCGGGGTCCAGCGCGGGCGAGGACAGCACCAGCGCATCCACCGGCCGCAGGTGCAGCGACACAAAGCGCGCCGCCACCAGCCCGCCCATGCTGTGGCCCAGCAGCACCAGGGGCAGGCCCTTGGGCGTGTGGGAGCGCGCGGCGTCCACCATGTCGGCCAGGTCTTCCAGCAGGCGCATGGAGTGGGTCAGCCCGCCGCGCGGCCCACCCGACTGGCCGTGGCCGTACTGGTCGAACGCACGCACGGCAAAGCCCCAAGCGTTCAGGCGCCGGGCCGTGGCGTCGTAGCGCCCGGCGTGCTCGCCCAGACCATGCACGATGAGCACGGTGCCGCGCTGGGGCTCGTCCTCGGGCAGGGGCCAGTCGTACACGGCGATGTTTTCACCGTCGCTGGCGGTGAAGGCGCTCAGGGTATAGGCGGGGGATGCGGAGTCGGCGTCGGAGGTCTCAACCATGGTGCTGCAGGGGCTGGGCGTTACTGAAGCGCATCATAGAGGAGGCGGCCCCGCCTGTGCGCTGCCCTGGGCCACACGCCGCGTCACGGCAGGTCCCGCCACCAGCACCACCAGAAAGCGCGCCAGCTGCATGGCCATCACAAAGCCCGTGTCCACCGCGCTGGTGGCGGCAATCACCGCCATGGAATCGGCCCCGCCAGGGCAGGTGGCCAGAAAGGCACTCAAGGCGTCCAGCCCCGTGGTCAGCACCAGCGCCGTGCCGGTGGCCAGGCCCACCCCCATCAGCAGGGCGATGGACAGCAGCACCTGCGGCAGCGCACGCAGCGCGTGCAGCGCAATGCCGCGCGTAAAACGCAGGCCCACGCTCCAGCCAATGGCCGCATAGGCCAGCGCCATGAGCGCCGGGGGCAGCGCGGGTGTCCAGCCCCACAGGCCCTGTACCAGCGCGGCGGCCACCAGCGGCAGCACCATGGAGCCGCCCGCCAGGTTCAGGCGCTGTGCCAGCGCATGGCCGCCCAGCACCAGGGCGGCGGTCAGCGCCAGCGCCTGCGGCGCCGTGGGCGGCCACCACGGAATGGCGCTGGCACTGTCGGGCAGCGGGCCCACCACGGCGCGCGTGACCAGCGCCGCCACCAGCGTGACCACCACCACCCGCGTGTACTGCATGAAGGCCACCAACCGCACATCGGCGCCAAACGATTCCGACATGACCACCATGGCCGTGGCCGCCCCCGGCGCCATACCCCACAGGGCCGTGGTGCCGGGCATGACCTGGCGCCGCGTGAGCCACCAGCCCAGCCCGGTGCTGGCGGCAATCAGCAGCAGCGTGGCGCCCAGAAACACCGGCCAGCTCTGCACCACCGTGCCCAGGTGCTGCGGCTGCAGGCTGTGCGCCATGAGGCAGCCCAGCAGCCCCTGCCCCCAGCCAAACAAGGTGCGCGGCACGGCCAGCGTGGTGCCGCGCACCGCCACGGCAATGGCGCACACCATGCAGCCCAGCAGCACGGCCGCAGGCACATGCAGGGCCAGCAGCGCCGCCGACAGCAGCGCGCTGCCCATGCACAGCGCCAGCCAGTGTCTTGAAGAAGTCATGGCGCGCGCAAACAAGGTGTGGGTGCAGCAATGGGCGGGATCAATGCCCCGTCCTCGGTCTCAAGGCAGGCTGGCAATCACCTGTGCCACGGCGGCGGTGAGCTTCTTGGCGTAAGGCACATGCAGAAACTCGTTGGGCCCGTGGGCGTTGCTCTTGGGGCCGAGCACGCCGCAGACCATCATCTGCGCCTTCGGGAAGCCCTGGCTGAGCATGCCCATCAGCGGAATGGTGCCGCCCTGGCCGATGAAGCCGCAGGGCGCGCCGAAGTGCGCTTGAGAAGCGGCATCCAGCGCCTGGGCGAACCAGGGCGCGGTCTCGGGCGCGTTCCAGCCGTTGGCCCCGCTGGCGCTCTCCCAGGTCACCTTGGCCTGGTAGGGGGCGTTGTCTTCGAGCAGCGCCTTCATCTCCTGCACGCAAGCTGCCGCGTCCACCAGCGGCGGCAGGCGCAGGCTGAGCTTGAAGGCGGTGTACGGGCGCAGCACGTTGCCTGCGTCCTGCAGGGCCGGAAAACCCTCGGCGCCAGTCACGCTGAGCGTGGGCTCCCAGGTGCGCTTGAGCAGCGCCTGCACCGGGTCCGTGGTGGTGGGCAGGGCGACGATGGTGGAGCCACCGCAGTCGTGGTGCGCCCAGGGGAAGCGCCGGTACACCTCCTCGCCCAGGATGGCCGCCGTGGCGCGCGCCTGCGCCAGGCGCTCGGCGGGTACCTCGCAGTGGAAGCGGGCGGGCAGCAGGCGCCCGGTGGCGCTGTCCTCCAGCCGATCCAGCACCTGGCGCATGATGCGGAAGGACGAAGGCACCAGGCCCGAGGCGTCGCCCGAGTGGATGCCCTCGGTGAGGATCTCCACCTTCAGCGTGCCGCTGGCCATGCCGCGCAGGCTGGTGGTGAGCCAGAGCTGGTCGTAGTTGCCCGCGCCCGAGTCGAGGCAGACCACCAGGGCCACGTCGCCCAGGCGGGTCTTGAGCGCGTCGATGTAGGGCAGCAGGTCGCGCGAGCCGCTTTCCTCGCTGGTTTCGATCAGGCCGACGATGCGCGGGTGCGGCACGCCCTGGCGTTGCAGCTCCTGCACGGCGGCGATGCTGGCGTAAACGGCGTAGCCGTCGTCGGCGCCGCCGCGGCCATAGAGCTTGCCGTCCTCCATCTTGGGCGTCCAGGGGCCGAGGTCGGAACGCCAGCCTTCGAATTCAGGCTGCTTGTCGAGGTGGCCGTACATCAGCACCGTCTGCGGGCTGGCCGGGCGCGTGGCGGCGATCTCGAAGAACAGCACCGGCGTGCGGCCCGGCAGACGCACCACTTCGGCTGTGAGGCCCGCCACCTTCTGCGCCTCGACCCAGGCGGCGGCGTTGCGCACCACGGTGTCGAGCAGGCCCGTATCGGCCCAGCCGGGCTCGAACATGGGCGACTTGGCGGGGATGCGGATGTAGTCGGTGAGCTGGGGCACGATGCTGGCGTCCCAGACGCCGCTGATGCGGTCCAGCGCGGCGGCGCTGTCCAGCGCCTGGGGAGGGAGGGGAGCGTTCATGGCGGTGGCTTCACATTGGCGCAAAAGCTGCATTCGACCACAAGCCTGCGTGGTCTGCTACAGGCACTAGTGCAGCGAGGTCGGAAAGGTCGCGTGCGAGGAGGTCATCATCCCCGCATGGGCCATGCGGCCCAGCGTGGCCGTGGTGTGCACGCGGTTGCCGCCGTACTGGCGGGCTTGTTCCAGGGCCTGGTCGGCCGCGTGGATGAGCTGGTCCCAACTGTCGCCCGGCTCCAGCCGCCCGCCGAACACGCCCACGCTCAGTGTCAGCGCGGGGGTGCCCCCAGGCAGTGGGGGCAGGTCGCGCGCGGCGTCGCACAGTTGCTCGGCCAGGCGTGCGGCGCCTTGGGCGCTGGTGTCGGGCAGTACCAGCAGCAGCTCGCAGGCGCCGTAGCGGCCCACGATGTCCTGCGAGCGGATGCGGTTCTGCACCAGCTCCACCATGGAGCACAGCAGGGATTCGCCGTCCTGGCGGGCGCCGCCGGTGTCTTCGCCCAGCAGGTCGGGCTCCAGCATCAGCACCGCCATGGGCAGGCGGGTGCGGATGGCGCGGGCCACGTCGCGGTCCAGCGCGGCAATGATGGAGCGGCGGTTGGCAATGCCCGTGGTTTCATCCAGCGCGGCCAGCACCTGGCTGCGCCTGCGGCCCTGGTGGCTGTGCAGCAGCACAAAGCCCACCGTGGCCACCAGCCAGGAGGCCAGTGCAAACAGCACGCCGGGGATCAGCACCATCGGATCGGTCAGCAGCGACTGCGGGTCGGGCAGCCCCGCCAGCCCGGCCACGGCCAGCGCAGTGTGGGTGGCCATCAGGCCGCCCAGGCCTGTGGCCACCAGCGCGGTGCCACGCTCGGGCAGCGCAAAGCGGCGTTCCAGAAGGTTCCACAGCACCCAGGCGCATTGCCCGGCCAGCACGGTACCGACAAGGGCCGCTGCCAGCCCCAGGTCGGCGTGCCAGGGCAGCAGCACCAGGCCCAGCAGCAGCGGGGGCGGCACCACGGCGCCCCAGGGCATGGGTTGTTCCTGCTGGCGCGCAATGGCCGCCAACACGCAGGCCAGGGCGCCCGAAGCCAGCATGCCGCCGCCCACCGTGACCCACAGCACAGGCCACTGCGCGCGCCAGCCCAGCAGGCCGCAGGCCAGCGCCTGCAAGGCCAGTGCCAGTGCCCAAGTGCGCAGCCCGTCGCGGCGGCCACCCCAGGCGGCCACGGTCAGCCCGGTCGCCAGTGTGAGGGCGACCACGGCCGATGCCAGCATCAGAACGGACCAAACTGTAACCATGACCCCCTGATTGTTTCACCAGTGGGGAATGTGTTGCCAGATGCAAACGAAGAAATAGTTCAGCGCTGAGGAGACAGCCCAATCTGCGTGTGTGGTGTGCTTGCATCATGGCCCAGCTTGAACACCTGCACGGCGGTGGTCAGGCGCTGTGCCTGTTCGCGCAGGCTTTGCGCGGCAGCGGCCGATTGTTCGACCAGGGCGGCGTTCTGCTGGGTCATCTGGTCGAGCTGGTTGACGGCAGTGTTCACCTGGCCTATGCCGTCGGACTGCTCGGCCGCTGCGGCCGAGATTTCGCCCACGATGTCGCCCACGCGGTGCACGGAGGCCACGATCTCGCCCATGGTGGCACCGGCGTTCTGCACCAGTTGGGTGCCGCTGTCCACGCGCTCGACCGAGGCCTGGATGAGCCGCTTGATCTCGCGCGCGGCTTCGGCCGAGCGGCCTGCCAGGCTGCGCACTTCACTGGCCACCACGGCAAAGCCGCGGCCTTGTTCGCCCGCGCGGGCCGCTTCCACCGCCGCGTTGAGCGCCAGGATGTTGGTCTGGAAGGCAATGCCGTCGATCACGCCAATGATGTCGCCGATCTTGCGCGAGCTTTGCTGGATATCGCCCATGGTGGCGACCACCTCGCCCACCACCTGGCCGCCGCGCGTGGCCACTTCGGCGGCGGCGCCCGACATCTGGTGCGCCTGGCGCGCGGCGTCGGCGGACTGGCGCACGGTGGCGGTCAGCTCTTCCATGCTTTGTGCGGTCTCGGCCAGGTTGCTGGCGGCGTGCTCGGTGCGGGTGGAGAGGTCCTGGTTGCCCGCCGCGATTTCTGCGCTGGCGGTGGTGATGCCATCCACCGCCTGGCGCACCTGCAGCAGCATCTGCACGTAGCGCTGGCGCATGGCCTCCACCTCGTGCACCAGGGCGCCGATCTCGTCGTGCTTGGCCGACTGGAAGGACTGCGTCAGGTCGCCCTGCCCCACCAGCGTGATGGCGTGGGTGAGCTGGCGCAGCGGCTCGCTCACCCCGCGCCGCAGCACCACAAACAGGCCCACGCCCAGCAGGCCCAGCGCCAGCGCCATGAGTCCCCAGACCGCGTAGCTGACCTGGCGCTGGCTGGCCATGGCCTCGGCATCGGGCACCTCGGCCACTACCCACCAGCCTTCGGCGCGGGTCTTGCGCAGCAGCGCCCAGGGCGCCTGGGCATTGGGTTGGAGAATGCCTGCGGCATCGCGCACCAGGCCGTCGCTGGCCTGGCCCAGTGCCTCGAAGAACGCGCGGCCTTGTGGGAAGGCCTGCAGCACCTTCTGGCCGCGTGCGCTGGGGTGCACGACGAAGACGGCTTCGTCCAGGCTGCCGCGCGGGTCGATCACGTACAGGCCGCCGTTGTCGAAAAAGCGCGTCTGCGCCACCTGCTTTTCCAGCATGCCGTCGAACACGCTGATGTCGTTGCCCACAAAGAGCGCGGCGATGACCTTGCCTGCGGCGTCTTTCACCGGCAGGTAGTAGCCCATGGTGGAGCGCCCCTGGATCGGCGTGCGGCCGGCATAGGGCTCGCCCTTGCTGATGTGACGGTAGGCGCCGCCCTTGCGGTCCAGCGGCGGGCCGGGCACGCGCACGCCCTGGGCGTCTTTCACGGAGGTGGTGATCTCGACGAAGTCCTCGCCCTTGCGCGCAAAGACAGCGGCCACGCCCCCGGTCTGGGCGGCAAAGGCGTCCACGGCGCTGGTGTCGCCGTTCACGGGCGCGCCGTAGCTCTTGAGTTCGCCCGTGGTTTCATCGAGCTGCATGGCGCTGTCGAACTGGCGCTGGAAGCTCTTGACCGTTTGCTGCACCAGCTCGCGGTTGGTGGCGTCGGCCGCGTCCAGCGACTGGGCCACGCTCTGCACCGTGTCGCCCACGCTGCGCACCACCTGCTCCCGCGTGCTGCGGCTGGTCAGGGTGGAAATGGCCAGGCCCACGAGCAGCAGTACCAGCGCCACCAGCACGATGGCGGCCAGCGTGATGCGGCGTGCGACCGAGCGGTTGTCTGCTGAGGGGTTCCGCATGGGTAGCTCCTTGACGTAACAAAATGCAGCGTTAATTGACGTAACGTCAATAATGTACGGGAGCCAGGCGCGCCGGGGCAAGCGCATATTCCCGGATACCGCTGCGTCAGTCGCCACCCAATGCGATAGTTGCCTGCCGTTTACTGCGACGGTGGGGTGCGCCAGCCCAGCCCCGCCGATGTACCCGCGCGCGGGCGGTATTCGCAGCCGATCCAGCCGCCATAGCCCAGGGCATCGATCAGCCCGAACAGGTAGGGGTAGTACACCTCGCCCTGGTCGGGTTCGTGGCGCTCGGGCACGCCGGCCATCTGCACATGGCCCACGCGACCCGTGGGCAGGTAGCGGCGCAGCTTGGTGGCCAGGTCGCCTTCGACGATCTGGCAGTGGTACAGGTCCATCTGCACCTTGAGGTGGGGCGAACCCACAGCGTCGAGCACGGCGTGCGCGTCGTCCTGGCGCTGCAGCAGGTAGCCGGGCATGTCGCGCGGGTTGATGGGCTCGATCAGCACCTCGCGCCCGCAGGCACCGGCCTGTGCGGAGGCCCAGCGCAGGTTGTCCACGTAGGTCTGGCGGCAGGCGGCGGGGTCGGCACCTTCGGGCAGGCAGCCCGCCATCAGGTGGATGCGCAGGCAGTCGAGCTGCTCAGCGTAGTGCAGCGCTTCCAGCACCCCGGCGCGAAACTCGGCCTCGCGCCCCGGCAGGGCGGCGGTGCCGCGTGCGCCCTGGTCCCAGGCCTGGGCCATGGCGCCGCGCGCAAGGCCACCGGGCGGCGCATTGAACAGCACCTGGCGCAGCCCGTGTGTGCGCAGTTGCGCTGCCAGCAGCGCGGGTTCGTGGGCGTAGGGGAACAGGTATTCCACACCGGCAAAGCCGTCGCGCGCAGCGGCGCCAAAGCGTTCCAGAAATGGCAGCTCGGTGTACATCAGGCTCAGGTTGGCGGCAAACTGGGGCATGGCGTTTGGACGTCTTGAGAATGGGTTTTTGTGCAAAAAACGGCCTTGGCGCCCGTCTAACAAGCGCTGCAAGCTATCATATTCATAGCAACCATGGCGACTCTTCCATTGTTACGCATCGGTGAACTGGCCCGCCGCACCGGGGCCTCGGCCAAGGCCATACGACTGTACGAGGCGCGCGGCCTGCTGGGTCGGGTGGCCCGCGCAGGCACCTACCGCCAGTATGGCGAAGACGATGTGGCACGCGTGCAGTTGATCCGCCAGGCCTTGGCGTTGGGTTTTCGCCTGGCCGAACTCGACGGCCTGCACGCCCTCCCCTCGCCCCAGGGTTGGCAGCAGGTGGCCGCTCTGGTGGCGGCGCGCCGGGCGGCGGTGGCGTGTGAGCGCGAGCGTCTGCGCCGCCTGGACCGGCAACTGGCGGCGCTGGAGGCGGAGCTGCGCTCCTGCGATGTCGCCAATGCTCCCCGCCTGGTGCTGGATTGCCCCGCCGCAGGGCTGGGCGCAGCCTGAGCACGCTGCGCAGGCAGGCTCAGGCTGCGCTGTCCTGGTGGTTTCGCACCAACGCGCAAAAGCCTTCGGCGGGCAGTGCGGGCGACCAGTGGAAGCCCTGGCCGAACTCGCAGCCAAAGCCCTGCAGTCTGTGCAGCATGGCCGCGTCTTCCACGCCTTCGGCCACCACCTGCAGGCCCAGGCAGTGGGCCATTTCGATGATGGCGCGCACGATGCCTTCGTCGTGCGTGCTGCTGCCCATGCGGCGCACAAAAGACTGGTCGATCTTGAGCCGGTGCACCGCAAAGCGCTGCAGGTAGGCCAGGTTGGAGTAGCCGGTGCCGAAGTCGTCGATGGCGATCTGCACGCCCTGTGCACGCAGGCGCTGCAGCACTTCGCTGAGGTGGTGTGCGTCGGCCACCAGCAGGGATTCGGTCAGCTCCAGCTCCAGTGCGTCAGCGGGCAGCTGGCAGGCGGCAAGCGCGTTGGCCACTTCGCGCTCGATGTTGTCGCGGTGGAACTGCAGGGGCGAGACGTTGACCGCCACTGTCAGCGCCCCCAACCCTTGCTGGCGCCAGGCCTGGGCGTCCAGGCAGGCGCGGTGCAGCACCCAGGTGCCGACCTCGTTGATGAGGCCGGTACGCTCCGCCACCGGGATGAACTTGCCCGGCGGCACGAAGCCCAGCGTGGGGTGCTTCCAGCGCACCAGCGCCTCGGCGCCAATGATGCGGCCGCTGTGCAGGTCGAACTGCGGCTGGTAGTGCACCTGCAACTCGCCGTGGGCCAGTGCCGTGCGCAGGCCCGACGCCATGTGCAGGTGCTCGACCACGTTTTCGTTCATGCTCGCGTCAAAGAAGCGGAACGCGTTGCGGCCCGAATCCTTGGCGCGGTACATGGCCAGGTCGGCGTTCTTGAGCAGTTCGTCCACGTCCGACCCGTCGCGCGGCGCCACAGCAATGCCCAGCGAGGTGGTCACCACCACGTCCAGACCTTGCAGCGGGAACGGCCTGGCCAGCAGTTGCAGCACCTGTCTGGCGCTGGCGGCCACGGCCTCCTCGCTGTGGACGTTGCCCAGCAGGATCAGGAACTCGTCGCCCGAGAGCCGTGCCACGGTGTCGCCGTCGCGCAGGCCCGATCCCAGCCGCTCGGCCACGAGGCACAGCAGCTCGTCGCCCACGGCGTGGCCGAGGGAGTCGTTCACGGTCTTGAAGTTGTCCAGGTCCAGGTACAGCGCGGCCACCATGCGCTGGTCGCGCCGGGCCTGCAGCAGCAACTGTTCCAGGCGGTCCTTGGCCAGCGTGCGGTTGGGGAGCTGGGTCAGCGTGTCGCGGTGTGCCAGCACGTCGATGCGCTGGTGCGATTCGGCCAGCGCTTCCTTCTCTGAAGCGAGCTGCGCCAGGGTGCTGTGCAGGTCGCCGGTCAGCAGCCAGACGAAAAAACCGATGGCGGCCAGAATGGCCACCATCATCACCAGGCGCTGCAAGTCCACAGGCGCCGACGCAGCGCGGATCACGCCGGTCTGGTGCAGCACGAACAGCAGCACCAAGGCGCCCTGCAACCAGGCCATCAGTACCCACAGCATGCGCCGGCTGCCAAACATGCCCGCAAAGATCAGGATGGCCGGAAAGGCCAGCGTCCCCTCGTCATACAGCCCCTCGCCCGCCGCCATCAGCCCGAAGATGCCCGCGATCAGCGTAGCCAGCATCCACTGCGATGCCCGCGCCAGTTCGCCGCGATGGTTCCACCGATAGGCCAGGCCCAGCAGCGCCAGGGCCACCAGTTCCAGGGCCACGCTGGTGTAGCCGCCCTTGGAAAAACTCATCAGCGCCGCGGTACCGAAGGCGGCCATCACCGCCCACAGGATCTGCTGCAGGCGCCGCTGCTGCAGCGTCAGCACCGTGCCTGGGGACTGTAGGGGGGTGGCAGGAAGGGAAGAGGACATGGAAGCGAGGGCTGCCGCCAGGTCGGGCGGCGCGCAGCCACCAGCATGGAGCAGCCATGCACGGGCGTGAATGGGGGTCTGCCCTAGGACCAGCAGTGACATACCCACAATGGGGCATACAGGTTCACAATCGCGCCATGAGCGCTCCGCCACTCGTTCCTGTGGACCCGCTGGATGTTCGGGTGGGGTTGCCAACGCGCGTGGACATCTTCGACGTGCATGGGCAGTTGCTGCTGGCGCGCGGCTCCACGGTGTACCGCGAAGACAGCGCGGAGCGCCTGCAGCAAGCCGGGTTCAAATGCGTGGCGACCTCCCAGGGCATCGGCACGCGCCGTCACGAGCCCGTATTCCAGCGCATGGAGGTGCTGGCGGACACCATGACTGATATGGAGCGTGTCCTGCTGCAGGACCAGGGCTTGCCCTCGTTCACCTTCAAGGTCCAGGCACTGGCACAGACGCTCATTGCCTGTTGCGACGAGGACCACCACGCCGCGCTCGCGCAGGCCTACCTGGACCAGCACCATCCCTACTCTGTGCTGCACCATGTGCTGGTCGGCGTTGTGGTGGCGGTGCTCTCGCGCAGCGAGGGCTGGAGTGATGCAGACCGCATCTCGCTCGTGGCCGCGGCCTTGTCACACGACCTCGGGGCCCTGGCCTTGCGCCAGGCGCTGGGCCAGGCGGCGTCTCTGGATGAAGAGCAGCGCAAGTTGGTGCGCGAGCACCCGGACAGAGGTGTGCAGATGCTGGACGGCTTGGGTGTGCGCGACGCGTTGTGGCTGCGGGCGGTGCAGGATCACCATGAGCGCATGGACGGCAGCGGGTATCCGCAGGGCCTGTGTCTGGACGGCAATGCGGCCGGGGCCTTGATGGCGGTGGCCGATGGGTATGCGGCCATGCTGCGCCCCCGCCCCTACCGGGAGCGCAAGCTGAGCCTGTCCGTCCTTGACGATCTGCGCCAGCACGCTGGGACCTGGTACGACACGCGCAAGGTGCAAGCGATTGCCGACTGCTTTGGCACCTACCACGCGGGCAGCATCGTGCGCCTGGCGAGTGGGCACATGGCGGTGGTCACACGCCACGTGCCAGAGCGGCCCGAGCAGCCCGACATGATGCTGATTGCCGTGGGTGGCGACCATCCGATGGAAAGGCCCAGCCCCATCGATGCCGCCGACCCCGACCACGCCATCGTGGCCGCGCTGCAACCCGAGATCAGCCTGCGATTTCGCAGCATGGTCAACAAGTGCTGGAGCAGCCAAGGCGCTTGACTCTGCCCCGTGGGACAAGGTGACGATGGCGGACATCGCAACTTCAAGGTATTTACGTGGCGCAACGCATTTTGGTCATCCTGGGCCATCCATCGGCAGACAGCCTCAGCGCGGCCCTGGCGCAGTCGTACAAGGAGGGCGCGCAAGCGGCCGGGGCGCAGGTGCGCCTGCTGGATCTGGGGGCGCTGGCGTTCGATCCGATCCTGCGCGCGGGCTACCGGGGGGAGCAAGCGCTGGAGCCTGACCTGCAGGCCGCGCAGGCACAGATCAGCTGGGCCGAGCACCTGGTCTGGGTCTATCCGACCTGGTGGGGCGCCATGCCGGCGCTGCTCAAGGGCTTCATCGACCGGGTGTTCCTGCCCGGGTTTGCTTTCAAGTACCGCCAGGGATCATCGCTGTGGGACCGGCTGCTGGCGGGCCGCTCGGCGCAGTTGCTGGTGACCATGGATTCACCGCCCTGGTACTACCGCTGGGTGCAGCACATGCCAGGCCACCACCAGATGAAGAAGACCATCCTGGAGTTCAGCGGTATCCGGCCCGTGCGTGTGCAGAGTTTTGGGCCGGTGCGCACGGCAGATGCCGCGCGGCGCCAGCGCTGGCTGGAGCGCGCGCGGCGGCTTGGGGAGGAGGCTCAGCGCATCTGAAACAGCTCGCGGTGCAGTCGCTCTGCGGGAAGGCCCAGGGCCTGCAGGCCTTGCTCCAGGGCCTGACCAAACCCGGCGGGGCCGCAGAACCAGACATCGGCATCGCGCCATTGCGGTACCGCCTGCGCGATGCGCTGGGCATTCAGCAGGCCGTCGCGCTCATCCCACAGCACATGCAGGCCTACCCCGGCCTCGCGGGCGTCGCGCTCCAAAAGGCCGATGGCGTGCGGGTCGTACACCGCCGTGGTGTGGAACAGGTCGATTTCGCGCCCGTCGGCTTGCTGCGCCAGCGCCTTCATGCGTGCGATGAACGGGGTGATGCCAATGCCCGCGCCCACCCAGATCTGGCGGCGCTGGCGGCCCTCGAAGTTGAAGCGACCGTACGGCCCCTCGATGCGCACCACATCGCCCACCTGCACGCGCTCGGCCAGCGTGGCGGTGTAGTCGCCCAGCGCCTTGATGATGAAGGTGATCTGGCCGTCATCCTGCCAGGCCGAGGTGATGGTGTAGGGGTGCGGCCCCTCGTCCGCGTGCAGCGTCACAAAGGCAAACTGCCCGGCGTCGTGTCCGGCCCAGCGGCCCTTGAGGGCAATTGTCACCTCCACCACCTGCAGGCGGTCGTGGCGCACCACGGACTGCACCTCGCCTGCCACCTGGCGCTGTGCGCCCACGCGGCGCAGCAGCACCCACACGGCGGCCACGCTGCCCCCGGCCATCAGGGCGCCCATCAGCCAGCCCAGCGGGGTGCCCCAGTAGTCAAAGCGCATCAGCACCACGGCGTGAAACACCAGCACAAGGTAAGCCACGGCGATGAGCCGGTGCGTCTGGAAGAAGCGCTGGTACGGAAAGCGCCGCACCAGCGCCAGCACCATGAGCAGCACGGCGGCATAAAAGGCCCATTCGCCCAGTCCCTCGGCCGGTTTGCGCAGGCCGTGCAGCCAGGCCTCCAATCCCTCCAACTGGGGGCCGGGCCCGCGCTGGGGCCGCTCCAGCAGGCCTGCACGCACCAGCCATTTGGGCGCCTCGGACAGCAGCCAGTGCCCCACCGACAGCACCAGCCCCGCAATACCCAGCCACTTGTGCAGGCGGTACATCTTGTCCAGCCCGCCCAGCCAGGGCTCCAGGCGCACCGGGCGCACGGCCAGCAGCATGGCCAGGCTCATCACACCCAGGCCCAGCACGCCGCTGTACTGGATCAGCAGATTGCGCCAGGGAAAAAAGCCCTGGAGGGTGGACAGGCCGGGGGCATTGATGAGCAGCCAAAGTCCCGAAAGGCCGAGCAGGCTGAACCAGTAAAAGCGGTGAATGCGGCGCATGGCAGGGAACAAAGTGGAGTTTTGGCTTCATCTTAGGCGTCTTGCGTCAAGCGCCGGTAAAGCGCGTGTGGCGTGTTGGCAAAGCAGCGCCTGCATCCGGGCTTCCCCGAGGAGCAAAGCGCCTGTGGCCGATGCACAATGCTGTTATTCCCCGCGCACTGCGCGAGCCTGCCCACCATGACCGACCCTGCGAACGACTGGATTGCTCCCTTGGGGCAAATGCTCGATGGTTTGGGCATTGCCATGTGCCTGTTCGACGACCAAGACCGTACCCAGGTCTGGAACGAGACCTTCCTGCGTTTTTTTCCGGAACATGCGGGGCATGTCCATGTGGGGGAGCCGTACTGCGACAACCTGCGCCGTTTTTACCTGGGGCGCCTGGGGCCCGACGAGATCGAGCGCATCGACAGCTATATCGATGCCGGTATTGCGCGCCACCGGGGGCAAACCCAGCCCTTTGCCTTTGAGCACCGGGGGCGGCAACTGGTGGTGTCGTCCCTGCGGTTGCAGGGGGTGGGGCGACTGCGCGTGTGGAGCTTGCGGCATGGCGCTGCGCTGGACCTGCTGGGCCAGGGCGCCGGGCTGCCGCAGGATGCCGGGGCGCTGTCCTCGCTGCTGGACCGCGTGCCCGTGGGGCTGATGCAGTGCGACGCTGCCGGGGCCATCACCTGGGTGAACGCCTCTTTTGCGCTGAAGTACGGCCTGCACGATCCACGGGCCGCCCTGGGCCGCACGCTGGAGGAGGTGTTCCGCCAGGCATGGACAGCGGCAGGCACGCCCGATGCACCCGCCTGCGTCCAGGGCCTGCAGACCCTGCGCGAGATGATGCGCTTTACCGGGGCGCCCTTCGAGCTGACCCTGCCTGGACCACGCACCGTGCGCGTGCAGGCCCGCCCCGGGGTGGATTCCGTCCATTTGTATGCCCATATCGACATCACAGAGCTGCGCCTGCAACAGGAGCGCCTGGCCGAAGCCGAGCAGGCGGCCCGCGACAGCGCTACCGCACTGGCACGCGAGTCCGCGCTGCTGCAGGCCACGCTGCAAAACATGGAGCAGGGCGTGGCCATGATCAACCCGCAAGGCCGGATCGAGTTCTACAACCAGCGCATCCTGGAACTGCTCGATCTGCCGCGGGAACTGCTGGACACCCAGCCCCTGCTGGAAGACGTGATTCGCTTCCAGCGCGAGCATGGCGAGTTCGAAGGCCAGCCGCCGCAGGCGCTGGCGCACCTGTCACCCCACTCACTCGGCACGGTCCAGCCTCTCGCCGTGCGCCAGCGCCCCAACGGCCGCATGATCGAAGTACGCAGCATTCCGGTGGCGGGTGGCGGCTTGCTGCGCACCTTCACCGATGTGACCGAACGCCACCAGCACCAGCAGAACATCGAGCACCTGGCCAGCCACGACAGCCTGACCGGGCTGTACAACCGCGCCAAGTTCATGGAATGCCTGGTGGCCGAGGTGGCGCTGGCCAGGCGCCAGCAGGGCCGTCTGGCGGTGCTGTACCTGGACCTGGATGGGTTCAAGCCCATCAACGACACCCACGGCCATGCCGCCGGGGACCAGGTGCTGGTCTGGGTGGGCCAGACCCTGCGCCGGGTCGCGCGCGAATCAGACTTTGTGGCGCGGCTGGGGGGCGATGAGTTTGCCGTGCTGCAGCGCGGCATCGACCACTACGACCAGGCCGTGGCGCTGGCCCAGCGCCTGGCCGACGCACTGAGCCAGCCCTGGACGCTGGGCAAGCTGCGTGTGCAGATCGGTGCGTCCATTGGCATTGCGCTGTACCCCGAGCACGGCAGCGATCCGGAGGCCTTGCTCGCCGCTGCCGACCAGGCCATGTATCTGGTCAAGACGGGCAACCGCAAGAGGGGCTCCCTGGTGGTGCCGCGCCAAACCCGTGGTGGCGGCGCACCGCAGATGTCCTGATCCGGCAGCTCAACGCATCTGGAACAGTTCCTGGTGGAACTGCTCCGCAGGCAGGCCCAGCGCCAGCAGGTCCCGCCGCAGCACCTGACCGAAAGCCGCCGGGCCGCAGAACCAGACATCGGCCTCGTGCCACTGCGGCACGGCGGCGGCGATGCGCCGGGCATCGAGCAGGCCATCGCGCGCATCCCACAGCACATGCAGGCGCACCCCGGCGGCCTGGGCGTCGCGCTCCAGCAGGCCGATGGCATCGGCGTCGTACTCCGCAGTGGCATGGAACAGGTCGATGGTCTTGCCATCGGGCGCCTGCGCCAGCGCCTTCATGCGCGCGACGAATGGCGCAATGCCGATGCCGCCGCCCACCCAGATCTGGCGCGCCCGCGCGCCCTCGAACGTGAACTGCCCATAAGGCCCTTCCACCTGCACCACGCTGCCCACGCGCAGGCGGTGCTCCAGGGTGCGCGTGTAGTCACCCAGGGCCTTGACGAGAAAGCCGATGCGCCCGTCCCCCGTCCATGGCGTCGCGATGGTGAAGGGGTGCGCCCCTTCTTCGGCATGGAAGGTGACAAAGGCGAATTGGCCCGCCTGGTGCCCGGCCCAGCGGCCCTTGATGTCGATCGCCAGCTCCAGCGTGTGCACGGCCTCGTGCCGGGTGATGGCCGACACCTCCCCCACCGCCTTGCGGCCGGCCGCCACGCGGCGCAGCAGCACCCGCACCGCCGCGATGCCGCCGGCCAGCACCAGCACGGCCAGGGGCAGCCCGAGGACACCGGCCCAGTCGTCCACCCGCAGCAGCACAAGCGCATGCCAGGCCAGGGCCAGGAAGGCGGCGGCCAGCAGGCGGTGCACCTTGAAGAAGTAGCGGTACGGGAAGGAGCGCACCAGCGCCAGCAGCATCATCAGCACGGCCAGGTAGAACGCCCACTCGCCCACCACCACGGCCATGCCGCGCTGGCCGCGCAGCGCCTGCTGCAGCCATTCGAGCGCGGGCAGGTCGGTGCGCAACAGGCTGGTGGAGACCGCCTGGCGCCGGATCCAGCCCAGGCCCGCCAGGTGCGGCGGCACCACGGCCAGCAGCCAATGCGCGATGGACGCCCCGAGCGCCGTGATGCCCAGCCACTTGTGCAGCCGGTACATCTTGTCCAGGCCGCCCAGCCAGGGCTCGAACACCACCGGACGCACCGCCAGCACCAGGGCCAGCGCCATGACACCGATGGCCAGCACGCCGGTGTACTGCAGCAGCACGGCGCGCCAGGCGAAGACATGCGTCAACGACGCGGCATCGGTCGGGTCGCTCAGCCACCAGGCGGTGCTGAGCAGAAGCAGAAAGAAGCCGAAGACCTGGCGGATGGTTTGCATGGCAGTGGATGCAGGTGCCGATGGGGGGATGGTAGCCCCGGGTGGAGGTCGCATGGCACGGTGCCTGGTCGGCAGCAACCGAGTCGCACAGGCGTGCCTGATTGATCTGCCAAATAACGGCCGATGGCACCGCTTCCTGTCGGCTTCACGCACTTGCGATCGGTTCATGCTGTGCACAGGGCTTGGTCGAGCAACAAGCCTTGGCGTGCACTTGGCGGCAGAGGTTTCCAGGGGCGCCTGTCAGACATGCATCCACCACCAACTTCAGGGGCCTGTGGCTTCTGTGGGAGAGAGCCATGCGTTACAGCGAATCCGAAGTCAATCATGCCCTGACCCGACTGTTCCGCTGGGGCTATGCAGCCCTTACGCACCGGGAGCGCGCCATCGTGGATGAACTCGCGGTCATCTGCTGATCCGGTTCGCGCCAGCAACACCGCCCTGCAGGCGCGGCCGACCTCGCCTGCGGAATGGCCGCCACCGCATGCGGCCGTTGCTTCAGCGCAAGAGCCGTATGGCTTCGGGCAGCGAATCTACCTGTGGCAGGAAATGGTCGATGGTGGCGCCCAGGGCCACGGCGCACAGCAGTGCGCCGAGCAGCGGCTTCCAGGTCAGGCGCACGGCGGCGCTGAGCCAGCCCGCACGTTCCACCCCCATGGCCACACGGGCCGTGGTGACCGAAAACGCCAGTTCCACGGCCACGGCCAGCAGCACGTCCCAACCAAAGAACAGCAGCGCCAGCGAGCCCGCGCCCATGACCAGCAGCGCCACGATGGCAAAGATGGCCACCACGGGCACCACCACCACGGCGCCTTCATCGGCGCTGCCCAGGCCTTCGAGCGCTCCCCCGGCCAGGTCGCCCAGGCCCTGGGCGGCGCCGTCCAGCGCGCCCGATGTGTCGCCCCCGTCCGAAGGCATGGAAACATGGGGGCGCACACGGGTGGCGGAGCGGGCCAGGTCCACCACATCCAGTGCCATGTCGCCAGCATCGATGGCGTCGCCCGCATCCCAGCCGCTGTCCTTGGCCTTGCCCTTGCCCTCGGGTTGCACCAGCCAGGTGGCCCACAGGCGCAGCACCAGCAGGTACACCAGGTAGCCCACGGTGAGCGTGACCGCGTAGCGCACCGAGAGCTGGTGCACGCCCAGCGTCTTTTGCATCCATGCGGCCAGCAGCATGCCCAGCAGCGTGAGGCTGCCGATGCACAGCCCATGCCAGCGCAGGCTGTGGCGCTGCTGCAGCGTCTGCGCGATCTGCTCGCGCTCGGTCAGGCGCAGGGTGCGCCAGTTGCTGCGCCGGGCCTGGCCGGGGCGCTTCATGCTCTGGCGTCCACCACCACCGGCACGCGCTGGGCCACCGCGCACATCAGCTCATAGCCAATGGTGCCTGCGGCCTGCGCCACCTCGTCAATGGGCAGCACGGCGCCCTGGCTGGAGCGGCCCCACAGCGTGACTTCGCTGCCCATGCCGACCTCCATGCCCGCGGCGCGCAGGGGCGTGAGGTCCACGGCCAGCATGTCCATGCTCACGCGGCCCACGGTGCGGGTGCGCACGCCTTCCACCAGCACCGGCGTGCCGGTGCCGCAGTGGCGCGGGTAGCCGTCGGCGTAGCCGCAGGCGGCCACGCCCAGGGTCATGGGGGCGTCGGCGGTGAAGGAGGAGCCATAGCCCACGGTGTCGCCCGGCTGCAGTTCCTGCACCGCCAGCAACTTGGTGGACAGGGTCATGCCGGGTTGCAGATCCCAATCCGTGCTGCGGCGCTCGGGGTGGTCGGGCGCGCCGCCGTACAGCAGGATGCCTGCGCGCACCCAGTCGGCGCGCACCTGGGCGTCCTGCGCATGGCGCAGCGTGGCGGCGCTGTTGCACAGGCTGCGCTCGCCGGGCAGGTCGCGCGTGGCCAGGGCAAAGGCGGCCATCTGGTGGGCGATTCCGCGCGGCCCGTCGGCGTCGGAGAAATGCGTCATGAGCGAGATTTCCTCCACCTGCGGCAGGGCGTTCAGGCGCGCCCAGGCGGCGCGGTAGCGCTCGGGCGTGAAGCCCAGGCGGTTCATGCCCGAGTTCATCTTGAGGAACACGCGGTGCGGCACCTGCGTCTTGTGGGCAGCCAGCCAGTCGATCTGGGCGTCGCAGTGCACGGCGTGCCACAGGCCCAGGCGCGAGCACAGTTCCAGGTCGCGCGGCTCGAACACGCCTTCAAGCAGCAGGATGGGGCCGCGCCAGCCCAGGTGGCGGATGCGCTCGGCCTCCTGCAGGTCCAGCAGGGCAAAGCCGTCGGCGGCGCGAAAAGCCTCGAACACCCGCTCGATACCGTGCCCGTAGGCATTGGCCTTGACCACGGCCCAGACGCGTGCGTCGGGAGCGGCCTGCTGCGCGCGCGCCAGGTTGTGTTGCAGTGCAGCGGTGTGGATGGTGGCAAGAATGGGACGGGGCATGGCGGGCAGGTGCGTGCTGGGGTGTGGAAGGGGATTCTGGCACCGGGACGCTGGAATCCGCGTGTTATAACCGCCTGTCACAAATTCAGGCCCCCCGATTTAATCCGCCATCAGTCCCGCTGATGGCCGCCCCCCAGCCTCCCCGATGAAGCGCGGTTTTTACACCATCATGTCGGCGCAGTTTTTCAGCTCGCTCGCCGACAACGCATTGTTTGTGGCGGCCGTGGAGTTGCTGCGCACGGGCGGCGCCCCCGAGTGGCAGCGTGCTGCGCTGGTGCCCATGTTCGCCCTGTTCTACGTGGTGCTGGCGCCCTTTGTCGGTGCGTTTGCCGATGCGCTGCCCAAGGGCAAGGTCATGTTCGTGAGCAATGCCATCAAGGTAGTGGGTTGTCTGTTGATGCTGACCGGCCTGCACCCGTTGCTGGCCTACGCCGTGGTGGGCCTGGGTGCAGCGGCGTATTCGCCGGCCAAGTACGGCATCCTGACCGAGCTGCTGCCGCCTTCCCAACTGGTCAAGGCCAATGGCTGGATCGAGGGGCTGACGATCGCCTCCATCATTCTGGGCGTGTTGCTGGGCGGGCAGTTGGTGGGGGCCACGGTGTCGGCGCACCTGCTGGCGTTCGATCTGCCGGGGGTGGAGTTGGTGGACAACGCTGCCGAGTCCGCCATCCTGTCGCTGGTGCTGGTGTATGCGCTGGCGGCCTGGTTCAACACCCGCATCCCCCACACCGGCGTGGAGATGCGCCCGCTGCGGCACGACCCCGCGCGCAGCGTGCTGGCCAGTGCGCTGGAACTGCTGCCCGACTTTTGGCGCTGCAACCGCCGCCTCTGGAACGACCGACTGGGCCAGATCTCGCTGGCTACCACCACGTTGTTCTGGGGTGTGTCGGGCAACCTGCGCTACATCGTGCTCGCCTGGAGCGCTGCTGCGCTGGGCTACAGCACCACCCAAGCCTCGGCGCTGGTGGGGGTGGTGGCCATTGGCACGGCGGTGGGTGCGGTGGTGGCGTCCATGCACATGCGGCTGGACCTGGCCACACGCGTCATGCCCCTGGGCGTTGCCATGGGGTTGCTGGTCATTCTGATGAACTTCATCGACAACGTCTGGCTGGCCGTGCCTTTTTTGATTGCGCTGGGCGGGCTGGGCGGCTTCCTGGTGGTGCCCATGAACGCGCTGCTGCAGCACCGGGGGCACAACCTCATGGGCGCGGGGCGGTCCATTGCGGTGCAAAACTTCAACGAGCAGGCATGCATCCTGGGGTTGGGGGCGTTCTACAGCCTGTCCACCCTGCTGGGGCTGTCGGCCTTTGGTGCCATCACGGCGTTTGGCGTGGTGGTGGCTGGCGCCATGTGGCTGATCCAGCTCTGGCATGTGCACAACTGCCGCCACCACCGCGAGGAACTGGAGCACCTGCTGCAGATCGCCCGGCAGGATACGCACCACTGATGCTATAAAATTGATAGCTTATTGCGCTTGATGGACGGGCGCTGGAGGCCAATTTTATGCAAAAAGCGCGATGCAGGCCTCGTCCCACACGTGGCCGTCCTGCGACCAGGGGCCCACGCCCGGCGGCGGGAATCCGCTGCGGCAATAGCCCTGCTGCGCTTCAAAGTCGAACACCGCGTGCGGGTAGTCGTTGATGAGCAGCACCGCCTTGCGGCAGTCGGCTGCCCAGCCGATCTTGACCGTGGAGGGCTGCGCCCGGTCGGTCACACTCTCCACATCGTAGATGTGCACCGCGTCCTGGATGGGCTGGCTGGCCAGGGCCCGGTCCAGCGCATAGAAGTAACCTGTCTCGCCATCGTCCTCGAACACCGCGCTGAACTGTCCCTGGGGCGCGACCCCTTCGATGGTCACAGGTTGGCCGACAAAGATTTGCCGCTGGGCGGCGACGTGGATGGGCATGGTGCGTGCAGACGGGAAAGGTATGCAAAGGTACCACGCCTGTGGGGTGTATCCAGGCTAGGCGCGCAGGAATCCACAGGCGCTTGAGCGCCTGCAGCGCGGTACGGCTAGCATGCGGGTCTTTCCACTGCACAGGTGCCCACCATGCCCACGGTTTACGACTTCGACGCCCAGACCATCGACGGCCGCACCGTCCCGCTGCGCCAGTACGAAGGCAAGGTGCTGCTCATCGTCAACACCGCCAGTGCCTGCGGTTTCACGCCGCAGTTTGCCGGGCTGGAAGAATTGCACCAGCGCTACGGCGACCAGGGTCTGGTGGTGCTGGGCTTTCCGTGCAACCAGTTTGCTGGCCAGGACCCCGGCAGCAACGACGAGATCGCCAGCTTCTGCCAGCTCAACTACGGCGTGAGCTTTCCGATGATGGCCAAGGTCGATGTCAACGGCGCGCAGGCCAGCCCGCTGTACCGCTGGCTGTGCGCCGAGGCCCCCGGTCTGCTGGGCAGCAAGGCCATCAAGTGGAACTTCACCAAGTTCCTGGTGGGCAAGGACGGCCAGGTCATCCGGCGCTACGCCCCACAAGACACGCCCGCCAAGCTGGCGGACGACGTGGAGGCCGCGCTCCAGGCGTGATGCCTCTCCCCGGGAAAGCCCCGGGGTCCATGGCCTTTCGGTACAAGGCCGCGCGCGGTGTGCTTCCTAGACTTGGTTTGCCTTCCTTGTGGTGCCGCCCTTGCCGGGCGCCCACTGTGCAAAACCAACCAGGAGACACACCATGCACCCATGCGCCCCCCACACCACCCCACGCCGCGCCCTGTGCCGTCTGGGCAGCTTCCTTGTTGCAGGCATGGCCCTGCTGGGGGCGCTGTCGGCGCAGGCGCAAACCACCTTCACCACCACCTACCGCAACGGCAGCACCTACAACATCTACGGCAAGGAGCCCAGCGCCGCAGGCAAGTACCCGGTGTATGTGCACACCGTGGGCACGGGCGAGGCCTATGACAGCGCCTGGGCCAAGGCCGCCATCGACGCCGCCGTGGCGCGCGGCTTTGTGGCAGCCACGGTGCAGTACGCCAACGCCTCGTTCGGCAGCTGCTCCACCATCAGCGGCCGCGCCAAGGGCATCTTCAATGCGACCAGCACCAGCAGCGCCATCGCCAAGCTGTGCGCGCGCGGCAAGGCCGATTGCTCCAAGGGCATCGTCACCGGCGGTCTGAGCCAGGGCTCCATCATCTCGGTGCTGGCCAAGAACTACGACAGCCGGGTGCAGGCCTCCATGGGCCAGGGCACGGGCTCGACCTACACCGTGGCCTACAACCTGGAGTCGTGCATGGCCAACGGCAAGCACGCCCAACCGGGCGAGCGCATCCGCATCATCAACGGCGAGCGCGACATGTTCGTGGGCGGCACCGAGGCCATCGCGCGCTCGCAGGCCGAGCTGGTCACCGGGCTCAAGTGCACCGGGCGGCAATCGTGCTTCCGCAGCAACGGCAGCGGCTGGTACATCGTCAAGGATTTGGAAGTGGCCGACCTCAATGCCGACCACTGCTTCATGGGCAACCTGGGCGTGCCCGGCGTGCAATGCTCGGGCATCCTGGGGGTGGACCCGTACTATGAATATGGCAACAACCAATGGGGCGTGAAGGCCACCATGGACTGGCTCAAGACATTCGTCAAACCCTGAGAAAGTATCAACGAACCCTGGCGCTTTCCCTGTAGCGCTGGGGTGCGGACTGCGGTGCAATCACGGGAGCAAGCGCCATGAAGCACTACGAACTATCCAGCCAGCCCCGCACGCCTTCGGTGCCGGCAGCGCGACCTGTCCCGCTGGCCCGGCGCTGGCCGCAGGCCGCTCTGGCGCTGGTGGCCCTGGGGGCGCTGCTGTGGGCGCTGTGGCCCGCGCAGCCACCCGCAGCGCTGCACACCCCAGCCAGCGCCCCGGTGGCCCAGGCGCAGCGCGCGGGCCAGGCCTGGCCGTTTGCAGCGGGCGCCCCCGTGGCCGACGCTGCCGAGCCCGCCGCAGCCACCCACTCCCCCTGGGACCGCTTGCAGCCCGTGGCCGACGAGGACGAAGCTGCGCAGGGCCCGGACCCGCGCACGCTCAACGCGGGCATCGCGCCTGAGCGCCTGTCGGTTCAACGCCGCCTGGCGGCCCAGGATTTCCTGGACCATGTGGTGCTGCAACCTGAACCCCGGGGCGGTTACATGGTGCAGGCCGTGCTGCCCGGCAGCGTGTACGCGCGCTCGGGCCTGCGGCCGGGCGACACCGTGTACACGCTGGACCTGCCAGACCAGCCGCCGGTGGAGGAAAGCAACATGGTGGCCCTGACGAGCGTGCACGAACTGGCCTTTCAGGTGGTGCGCAACGGGGCGCTGGTGCGCCTGTCGGTACGCTTGAACGAGGAGACCCCTAGCGATGGCCAGGGCTGAGCCACCCGCCGCACGTTCGGTCTGGACAGCGGCGCCCCCGGGACAGCCCCAGGCGCGCGTGCGCCTGCTCGGCGACGCCATTGTGTTTGCCTGCCCCGGCATGCGCAACACCACCCAGCGCCACGCCGCCACGCTGCTGTGCAGCACCGACGGCCAGGCGCTGCAGGCCCGCTGCCAGGGCCACACGGTGCAAGCCCCGGCGCTGCTCATTGCGCCCATGGCGTGCAAGACCGTGGATGCCCTGGACCGATCCCTGCTGCTCATCGACCTGGAGCCCGGCCACCCCCACTACCGCCACTTCCAGGCCCTGGCAGCGCCCGGCGTGCAGGCGCTGCACGGGGCGCCATGCGCTGCGCTGCAAGACCTGGGGCGCGCCTTTGCCGCAGGCAGATTGCAGGGCCAGGCCGTGGACGCCCAGGTGCGCGAGGCCGTGGCGGCCACGGCGCGCCAGCTCCCGCAGCCCGCGCCGCTGGATCCGCGCGTGCGCAGGCTCATGTGCCTGCTCGACGAAGACCCCGGCGCAGAACTGGAGCGCCTGGCGCCGCTGCTGGGCTTGTCGGCGCACCACGCCTCGCGCCTGTTCCACCAGGGGCTCGGGCTGCCACTGCGGCGCTATGCGCTGTCGATCAAGATCCGGGCGGCCGCCAGCTTCATGGGCAGCGGCCTGGCCCTCACGCAGATTGCACAGGCGGCGGGCTTTGTCGATTCGGCCCACTTTGCCAAGGTCTGGGCGCAGAACTACGGCGCGGCGCCCTCGCGTTTTTTTGACACCGCCAACACACACATCGACCAGACCGACCAGCCCGACTGGCTGCTGTGGTACCTGGCGCAGCGCGACCGGGACCTGCCGCCCCCAGCGCCCGGCGCACAGACACCCTGGGTGCACCGCCGCCGCACGCCGCGCACGCCACGCCTGCGCACGGCGGCACCGTGATGCCGGTCGGCGGTAGGCCGCCTTGGTGAACGCAGGGCCGTTGCCGTACTTTCTGTTACCGCCATCAACGCAGGCTTCATGCCGCGTACATATTCCAGCGCACGGGCCGGTGCACAGTGGCGCCACCGGCCCGCGCGGCCTTCTGTCAGGAGATGTGCCCATGACCTTGCAACGAATGGCCCTGTTCTGCGCCCTGGTGGCGGGCCTGGCCCCGCTGGCGCAGGCCCAGCCTTTGTCCCGCAGTGATACCCCCCAGGCCACCGAGCGCCTGCGCACCCGGCTGGCCGAGCGCGTGCAGGAGCGGCGCGCGCCCCTGCCCCCGGATGTGCAGAAAATCACCGACCTGCCCTACGGCCCCGACGCCCGCCAGCGCATGGACATCTACCGGCCCAGCACCAGCACGCCCGATCCCAGCGGTGCACGCGCGCCGGTGGTGTTCATGGTGCATGGCGGCGGCTGGCGCAACGGGGACAAGGCCATGCCCAGCGTGGTGCAGAACAAGGTCGCCCGCTGGGTGCCGCGCGGGGTGATCGTGGTGTCGGTGAACTACCGTCTGCTGCCCGACACCCCTGTGTCCCAGCAGGCGCAGGACGTGGCCCAGGCCTTGGCCACCGCGCAGCAGCAGGCTGCGCAGTGGGGGGGCGACGCGGGGCGCTTCATCCTGATGGGCCACTCGGCTGGGGCGCACCTGGTGTCGCTCATCAACGCCCAGCCCGCGCTGGCCCAGCGCCTGGGCGCCTGGCCCTGGCTGGGCGCCGTGTCGCTGGACAGCGCCATGCTCAACGTGCCCCAGTTCATGCGCGCGCCGCACCTGCCGCTGTACGACGACGCCTTTGGTACCAACCCGGTCTATTGGCACGCGCTGTCGCCCTTCCACCAGTGGGTGAGCGGTGCGCCGCCCGCCCAGTTCGTCTGCTCCACCGAGCGGCTTGACCAGCCCTGCCTGCAGGCGCAGGCCATGGCCCGGCATGTGCACACCCTGGGCGGCCGCGCCGAGGTGCTGCCCCAGCCCCTGACGCACGGCGAAATCAACGCCGAGCTGGGCTTGGACAGCGACTACACCCGTGCGGTGGAGGGCTTCATGGCCTCGCTGGATGCGGTGGTGGCGCAGAAACTGGGGCGTTGATTGCTATAAAAATAATAGCTACTGGCGCTTATTGAGTAAGCGCTAGAGCCCCATTTGACCTAAACTTTCTGTCCTGCCAGATAGGGCGCCAGATACCGCCCCGTATGGCTGGCCGGATGGGTCGCCACCTCTTCCGGCGTGCCCTGCGCCACCACGGTGCCCCCGCCCGCACCCCCTTCGGGCCCCATGTCGATGAGCCAGTCGGCCGTCTTGATGACGTCCAGGTTGTGCTCGATGACGACGATGGTGTTGCCCGCGTCGCGCAACTGGTGCAGCACCTTGAGCAGCAGGTCGATGTCGGCAAAGTGCAGGCCGGTGGTGGGCTCGTCCAGGATGTAGAGCGTGCGGCCGGTGTCGCGCTTGCTCAACTCCTGCGCCAGCTTCACACGCTGCGCCTCGCCGCCCGAGAGCGTGGTCGCGCTCTGGCCCAGGCGGATGTAGCTCAGGCCCACGTCGAGCAGCGTCTGCAGCTTGCGCGCGATGGTCGGCACGTCCTGGAAGAAGGCTGCGGCGTCTTCCACCGTGAGGTCGAGGATCTGGGCGATGTTCCGGCCCTTCCACTGCACCTCCAGCGTTTCGCGGTTGTAGCGCTGGCCGTGGCACACGTCGCAGGGCACGTACACGTCGGGCAAAAAGTGCATTTCCACCTTCACCATGCCGTCGCCCTGGCAGGCTTCGCAGCGCCCGCCCGCCACGTTGAAGGAAAAGCGCCCCGGGCCGTAGCCGCGCTCGCGGGCGGTGTTCACCTCGGCCATCAGCTCGCGGATCGGCGTGAACAGGCCGGTGTAGGTGGCCGGGTTGCTGCGCGGCGTGCGGCCGATGGGCGACTGGTCCACGTTGATGACCTTGTCGAAATATTCGATGCCCTCGATCGCCTCGTGCGGCGCCGGTTCGTCGTGGGCGCGGTAGAGCTGGCGTGCCACGGCCTTGTGCAGCGTGTCGTTGACCAGCGTGCTCTTGCCCGAGCCCGACACGCCCGTCACGCAGGTGAGCAGGCCCACGGGGAAGTCCACGCTCACGTTCTGGAGGTTGTTGCCCGTGGCGCCCAGCACGCGCAGCGCCTGCAGCGGACCCTGGCGCGCCTCGTGTTCGGCCATGCGCTCGGCGCGCTTGCGGCTGGCCTCGCTGACCGGGAAGCGTGACTTGGGCTTGGCCTCGGGTGCCGGGGCGGCCACCACCGGCAGCCAGGGCGTGCGCCGTGCAGGTACGGCAATGCGCCGGGTGCCCGCAAGGTACTGCCCGGTGAGCGACTGCGGGTGCTGGCGCACGGCATCGAAGCTGCCCTGCGCCACCACGCGCCCGCCGTGCACGCCAGCGCCTGGGCCCATGTCGATGACCTCGTCGGCCGCGCGCATCATGTCCTCGTCGTGCTCCACCACGATCACGCTGTTGCCGATGTCGCGCAGGTGCTTGAGCGTGGCGATCAGGCGGTCGTTGTCGCGCTGGTGCAGGCCGATGCTGGGCTCGTCGAGCACGTACATCACGCCCGTCAGGCCCGAGCCGATCTGGCTGGCCAGGCGGATGCGCTGTGCCTCGCCGCCGCTGAGCGTCTCGGCGCTGCGGTCCAGGCTCAGGTAGGTCAGGCCCACGTCGTTGAGAAAGCGCAGCCGCGCGCTGATCTCGCGCACCACCTTGTCGGCGATCTCGGCCTTGGCGCCGCTGAGCTGCAACTGCTCGAACCAGGTTTGCGCGTCCAGCAGCGTGAGGTGGCTCACCTCGTGCAGCGTGCGCGCCTGGGCGCCTTCGCCCACGCGCACATGGCGCGCCTCGCGGCGCAGGCGTGTGCCCTGGCAGTCGGGGCAGGACTGGGTGCTGCGAAAGCGGGCCAGGTCCTCGCGCACCACGGTCGAATCGGTCTCGCGGTAGCGCCGCGCCATGTTGGGCAGGATGCCCTCGAAGGGGTGCTGCTTGACGATGGCCTTGCCCTTCTGGGCGCCGCTGTCCAGGATGTAGCGGAACGCAATGTCTTCGGTACCCGAGCCGTGCAGCACCACGTCCTGCACCCTGGCGGGCAGCGACTCGAACGGCGCCTCCACGTCAAAGCCATAGTGCGCGCCCAGACTCTCCAGCATCGCGAAGTAGTAGCCGTTGCGCCGGTCCCAGCCCTTGATGGCGCCGCTGGCCAGGCTCAGGGACGGGAAGGCCACCACCCGCGCGGGGTCGAACACCTCCTGCTGGCCGATGCCGTCGCAACTGGGGCAGGCGCCCTGGGGCGAGTTGAACGAGAACAGGCGCGGCTCCAGCTCGCCCAGCGCATAGCTGCACACCGGGCAGGCAAAGCGCGAGGAAAAGAGGTGCTCCTGGCCCGAATCCATCTCCAGCGCCAGCACGCGGCCGTGGCCCTCGGTGGCGCCCACGCGCAGGGCGGCTTCAAAGCTCTCGGCCAGGCGTTGCTGCAGGTCGGGGCGCACCTTCACGCGGTCGATCACCACGTCGATGTCGTGCTTCTCGCTCTTCTTGAGCGCGGGCAGGTTTTCGTGCTCGTAGGTCTGCCCGTCCACCCGAAAGCGCACATAGCCCAGCGCCTGCATCTGCGCAAACAGCTCGGTGAACTCGCCCTTCTTGCCGCGCGCCACCGGGGCCAGCACCATCAGGCGCGTGCCCTCGGGCAGGGCCAGCACGGCGTCCACCATCTGGCTCACGGTCTGGGCCTGCAGGGGCAGGCCGTGGTCGGGGCAGTAGGGCGTACCGGCGCGCGCAAACAGCAGGCGCAGGTAGTCGTGGATCTCGGTCACCGTGCCCACGGTGGAGCGCGGGTTGTGGCTGGTGGCCTTTTGCTCGATGCTGATGGCCGGCGAGAGGCCCTCGATCAGGTCCACATCGGGCTTGTCCAGCCGCCCCAGGAACTGGCGTGCATAGCTGGACAGGCTCTCCACATACCGGCGCTGGCCCTCGGCGTACAGCGTGTCGAACGCCAGGCTGGATTTGCCCGAGCCCGACAGCCCGGTGATCACCACCAGTGCGTTGCGCGGAATGTCCAGGTCGATGTTCTTGAGGTTGTGCGTGCGCGCCCCGCGGATGCAGATGTGCGCCTGGGCGCGCAGCACCTGGGCCAGCGGCCGCCCGGTCTCCGGCGTGGCGGTGTCTTGCGGTGGGGATGGGGGGGGCAGCGGGGTCACGGCAGAGGGCGCGGTGCGCCAAAAGGGGAACTCTCCATGATAGCCAAAAGGGCTCTGGACGGTAGCCGCCCCCCTGGCCGCGCCGGATCGCGGACAATCAGGGTTTTTACCAGCGCCGCCAGGCCTGCCCCGGCGGCCCATTCTCTGCGTGCCCGAATCCACCGTGTCCTCGCCCGCTTCTCCGACCGCTGCCCCGGCCGCACCGGGGCGCCCGCATGACAGTGCCAGCGCCATGACTGCGCAGGAGCGCCGCTCCAGCGTCAGCCTGGCGCTGATCTTTGCGCTGCGCATGTTTGGCTTGTTCCTGGTGTTGCCCGTTTTTGCGCTGGAGGCACGCAAGTACCCCGGTGGCGACGACCCGGCCCTGGTGGGCCTGGCCATGGGCATGTACGGGCTCACGCAGGCGTTCTTCCAGTTGCCGCTGGGCATGGCGTCCGACCGCTTCGGGCGCAAGCGTGTCATCGTGGCCGGGCTGCTGGTGTTTGCCGTGGGCAGCCTGTGGGCCGCACTGGCCAACGATGTGATGGGCCTGCTGCTGGGCCGGGCGCTGCAGGGCGCGGGTGCCGTGTCCGCCGCCGTCACGGCGCTGCTGGCCGACCAGACGCGCGAGAGCGTGCGCACCAAGGCCATGGCGCTGGTGGGCATCAGCATCGGGCTCATGTTTGCGCTGGCCCTGGTGGCAGCGCCGCTGCTGGCGGCGCAGTTCGGCCTGGCGGGGCTGTTCTGGCTGACCTTCGGGCTTACCGTGGCGGGCATTGCCACCGTGCTGTGGGTGGTGCCGCCCGAGCAGCCCCGCAGCACGCACGGGCAGCCCGGCCGCCTGGCCGACGTGCTGCGCAATGCCGACCTGATGCGGGTGAACTTTGGCGTGTTCGTGCTGCACACCGTGCAAATGGCCATGTGGGTGGCCGTGCCCGCCATGCTGGTGCAGGCCGGTTTGCTCAAGGAGGCGCACTGGCAGGCCTATCTTCCCGCGCTGGTGCTGTCCATCATCGCCATGGGCGGCCTGCTGGCCATGGAGCGGCGCGGTCGCCTGCGCGCGGCCATGCTGCTGTCCATTGGCTTGATCCTGCTGGTGCAGGTGGGTCTGGGCGTGGTGGCGCTGGGTGGCGGCATGCCATCGCTGTGGGGCCTGGGGGCGCTGCTGTTCGTGTTCTTCTGCGGCTTCAACATGCTGGAGGCCACGCAGCCCAGCCTGGTCTCGCGCATGGCGCCCGGCAGCCTGCGCGGCGCAGCCCTGGGGGCCTACAACACCCTGCAGTCGCTGGGCCTGTTTGCGGGCGGCGCCCTGGGCGGCGCGCTGGCCAAATGGGCGGGCGCCCCCGGCCTGTTCGCCGCCACGGCGCTGCTGGCGGCTCTTTGGCTGGCACTGACCTGGCCCCTGCGGCCCGTGGCCAAGGCGGGTTCTTAGCAGCCCGGGCGCTTGCGGCACAATCGGGCGTTTGGCGCCGTGAGATACAGGCGGCGCCCATCCAACATCGAGGTAGAGCAGCATGGCATCCGTGAACAAAGTCATCATCGTCGGCAACCTGGGGCGTGACCCCGAGATGCGCACCTTCCCCAGCGGCGACCAGGTGGCCAACGTGACCATTGCCACCACCGACAAGTGGAAGGACAAGCAAAGCGGCGAGATGCGCGAGGCCACCGAATGGCACCGCGTGGTCTTCAACGGCCGCCTGGCCGAGATCGTGGGCCAGTACCTGCGCAAAGGCTCCCAGGTCTATGTGGAAGGCAGCCTGCGCACGCGCAAGTGGACCGACCAGCAAACCGGCCAGGAGCGTTACGCCACCGAAATCCGCGCCGACACCATGCAGATGCTGGGCAGCCGCCAGGGCATGGGCGGCGGACAGGCGGGTGGTTATGACGACGGCGGCTACGGCGGCGATGCCGGCGGCTACGACCAGGCGCCGCGCCGCGCTGCTGCACCCCAGCGTCCGGCCCCCGCGCCGGCAGCACGCCCGGCCCCGGCCCCCGCGGCCCAGGCGCCGCGCGCGTCCTCGGGCTTTGAGGACATGGACGACGACATTCCGTTCTGATGCCCAGGCCCTGACCGCACGGCCGGCGGTCAGGACATCAAATTGCTATTAAAATAATAGCTATCAGCGCTTAATTGGCGAGCGTTGGAGGCCAAAAAGACTCAAAGCGGCGTATCCACTGCTGCAATCACCCCGCCCCCCAGGCAGACCTCGCCGTCGTACAGCACCGCGCTCTGGCCCGGGGTCACCGCCCATTGGGCTTCGGGGAATTGCAGGGCCATCCCGTCGGGGGAGGTCTCCAGCGTGCAGGCGGCGTCCTGCTGGCGGTAGCGCGTCTTGGCGGCGTAGGCGCCGGGCGCGGGGGCGTGGCCCGCGCACCAGCTCAGGTCCTGCGCCACCAGCCGGTGCGACAGCAGCCAGGGGTGGTCATGCCCCTGCACCACGCGCAGCGTGTTTTTCTCCAGGTCCTTGCGCGCCACGAACCAGGGCTCGTGTGAGCCGCCGCCGCGCTGGGCGCCCTTTTCCTTCACGCCGCCAATGCCCAGGCCCTGGCGCTGGCCCAGGGTGTAGAACGACAGGCCCACATGCTGGCCCAGCTTGCGCCCCCGGTCGTCCAGGATGGGGCCTGGCGCGTGGCTGATGTAGCGGTTGAGGAATTCGCGGAACGGCCGCTCGCCGATGAAGCAGATGCCGGTCGAATCCTTTTTCTTCGCGTTGGGCAGGCCAATTTCAGCGGCAATGCGGCGCACCTCGGTCTTGTGCAGTTCGCCCACGGGGAACAGCGTTTTCGAAAGCTGGGCCTGGTTCAGGCGGTGCAGGAAATAGCTCTGGTCCTTGGAGGGGTCCAGGCCCTTGAGCAGTTCGAACAATCCGGTCGTGGCGTTCTGGCGCACGCGCGCGTAATGCCCGGTGGCAATCTTCTCGGCGCCCAGGCGCATGGCGTGGTCGAGGAAGGCCTTGAACTTGATTTCGGCGTTGCACAGCACGTCGGGGTTGGGCGTGCGCCCGGCCTGGTATTCGCGCAGGAACTCGGCGAACACGCGGTCCTTGTACTCGGCGGCGAAGTTGACGTGCTCGATCTCGATGCCGATCACGTCGGCCACGGCGGCGGCGTCCACGAAATCGACGTTGGACGAGCAGTATTCGCTGTCGTCGTCATCTTCCCAGTTCTTCATGAAGATGCCGACCACCTCGTGGCCCTGTTGCTTGAGAAGGTGGGCGGTGACGGCGGAATCCACCCCGCCGGAGAGGCCCACCACGACGCGGTGCTTGTTCATGGTGCCAATTATCGCCAGGGTGGCCTCCATGGCGATTTTGCCCCGGTTGCTGGCGGTATTGCCATTGCGCGAGTGCGCCGGTGCCGCGTAGCATTCGGTAACACCTGTGGTGGGGCACGCACATCTGCCGCAGACGATAGGAGACGCACCCATGACCAAGAAGATTCTCGGGGCACTGCTGGCCCTGTTCCTGCTGCTGGCCGCTGTGCTGGCCGTCAACACGCTGCGCAAGGGCTCGCGCCAGTTGCCGGTGGAGCCGCTGGCGCCGGTGGCGGTGGACGAGGCTGCGGCCGCCCAGCGCCTGGGTGCGGCGGTGCGTTTGCCCACCATTTCCGCGCGCGACGATGCACAGCTCAGCGCCGACCAGTTCCAGGCCCTGCATGCCTTGCTGGCGCAGCAGTTTCCCAGGGTGCATGCCCAACTGCAGCGCGAGGTGGTCGGGGGCTTGAGCCTGCTCTACACCTGGAAGGGCACCGACCCGCAGGCCAAGCCTGTGGCGCTGCTGGCGCACCAGGACGTGGTGCCCATCGCCCCCGGCACCGAGGGTGACTGGGCGGTGCCGCCGTTCTCGGGCGCGGTGAAGGATGGCCACATCTGGGGCCGGGGCGCCTGGGACGACAAGGGCAACCTGCTGTCGCAACTGGAGGCGGTGGAGATGCTGCTGGCCCAGGGCTACCAGCCGCCGCGCACGCTGTACCTGGCCTATGGCGCCGACGAGGAGGTGGGCGGCCAGCGCGGTGCGGCGCAGATTGCGGCGCTGCTGCAGTCGCGTGGTGTGCAGCTCGACTTTGTGCTCGACGAGGGCCTGCTCGTGCTCGACGGCGTGATGCCTGGGCTGGCCCGGCCCGCCGCGCTGATCGGCGTGGCCGAGAAAGGCTACATGTCGGTGGTGCTGCGCCTGTCGGCCACACCGGGGCATTCGTCCATGCCACCGCCGAAGGGTACCAGTGCCATTGCCATGCTCAGCGCGGCGCTCAAGCGGCTGGAAGACGAGCAACTGCCCGGCGGCATCCGGGGCGTGGCGGCCGAGATGTTCGACACCCTGGCGCCCGAAATGGGTGGCTTCTCCAGGGTGGCGCTGTCCAACCTGTGGCTGTTTGGCCCGTTGGTACAAAAGCAGCTCGAAGGCGCTGCCAGCACCAATGCGCTGCTGCGCACCACCACGGCGCTCACCATCGTCAACGCGGGCAACAAGGAGAACGTGCTGCCCGGCCGCGCCGAGGCCACGGTGAATTTCCGCCTGTTGCCCGGCGACACCAAGGATGGCGTGCTCCAGCACATGCGCAACCAGGTATCGCAGGCCGCACCGCAGGACCGCTTCGAGCTGTTTGCCCTGCCTGGCGCCGTGGAGGCGTCCAAGGTGGCACCCACCGACTCGGCCCAGTACCGGGCGCTGCAACAGACCATCCGCGAGGTCTTTCCCGACGCCCTGGTGGCGCCGGGCCTGATGGTGGCGGGCACGGACTCCATCCACTACGGCGCCATCAGCGACCATGTCTTCAAGTTCTCGCCCATCCGGGCCAACGCGGAAGACCTCAAGCGTTTTCACGGCACCAACGAGCGCCTGAGCGTGCAGAACTACGCCGAGGCCATCCGCTTTTACCACCGGCTCATCCCGCAGGTGGCGAAGGGGGCGCAGTAATCAGCCGTTGGGCTGCAGCACGCTGTCGTCGGTGTGCACCAGGTTCAGCGAAAAGCGCTGGCCCGCCAGGTAGTCGTCCAGGCAGCGCAGCAGCAGCGGGCTGCGGTGGCGATCGCGCGTGGCACGGATTTCCTCGGGTGTCATCCACACGGTGCGCACAATGCCCTCGTCCAGCGCGCGCCAGCTGTGGTGTGTGCCCAACTGCCCCGCAAACGCAAAGCGCAGGTAGGTGATGTCGTCGCCCGTGCGCGTGCGCCGAAAGCGGTTGAGGTACACCCCCACCACGGCCGTGGGCGTGAAGTCGTGCGCGGTTTCTTCCAGCACCTCGCGGATGCAGGCCTGGATGGGCGATTCGCCCGGGTCCAGGTGCCCGGCCGGGTTGTTCAGGCGCAGGCCGTCGGCGGTGTCTTCCTCCACCAGCAGAAAATGCCCGTCGCGTTCGATCAGGGCGGCCACGGTGACGTTGGGTTTCCAGCGGTTTGGCATGGCGGCGATTATCGCCAGCATCGATGACAGGGAACTGCCATGCCCTGTGTGCACTCCGAGCACAGGAATCGCGCTGCGCTTCGGTGCCGTTGCGCAGCGCCGCTGATTTCACCACCGCCCAAAGGACTGGCATGCAACAAGACTCCCGCAACGCCCTGCTCACCCTGGCCCTGTTCGCCGCATTTGCCGATGGCCACAAGGCCGACAGCGAGCGCGAAGCCATCCGGCGCATCGCCGAATCGTTGAGCGATGACCAGGGAGGGCACCCCCTGGCCACCTTGTACCAGGACGTGTTGCTCCAGCGTGTGACGGTGCCGGGTGCCGTGGCCGCGCTCACCGACCCCGCGCACCGCCAGCTGGCCTACGAAATGGCCGTCTGCGTGTGCGATGCAGACGGCAGCCAGAGCGCCGCAGAGCAGCGCTTTCTGGCCGATCTGCGCAGCGCGCTGGGCTTGGCGCAGGACGCCGGGCTGCGCGACTTCGAGGCCCAGGCCGATGCGGTGGCCGCGCAGACCATGGCGGCGCCCCCGTCCTGGCGCGCCGGTGCAGCGGCAGCGGCCGCAGCCCCCACGGCTGCCGCTGGCACGTCCACCACACAGGATGCCGAACTGGACAAGACCATCCTCAACGCTGCCATCCTCAACGGCGCGCTCGAGCTGCTGCCGCAGTCGTGGGCTTCCATGGCCATCATTCCGCTACAGATCCGGCTGGTGTACCGCATTGGCCAGGCCCATGGCGTGGAGCTGGACCAGGGCCACATCAAGGAATTCATCGCTGCCGCCGGCATCGGCATGACCTCGCAGTACATCGAGCAGTTCGGCCGCAAACTCCTGGGCGGCCTGGTGGGCAAGGCGCTGGGCAAGACCATGGGCAAGGTCGGTGGCGCGGCCACGGGCATGGCCTTCTCGTTTGCCACCACCTATGCGCTGGGCCAGTTGGCCAAGCGCTACTACGCCGGGGGCCGCGTGATGGATGCGGCCCTGCTGCGCTCGACCTACGAAGACCTGCTGGCACCCGCACGCCAGATGCAGACCCAGTACCTGCCGCAAATCCGCGAGCGTGCGGCCACGCTGGACGCAGGCAAGGTCATGGCGCTGGTGCGCGGGGGCTGAGCTACAGGGGCGCGCTGTCCAGGCGCCGCATCATGTACACTGCGTCGCGCCCATAGGCCGCCAGGCGCTCGCGCTGGGCGGTGTCCTGCAAGGTGTAGGCGACATAACCGTGGTGCTGCCAGAAGCCCTGCGAGCCCTGTACCGACACCAGGGCTGCACGCTGCAGCCCCCGGCGTTGCGCGCCCTGCCACAGCGTGTGCAGCAGGCGCGCGGCCATGCCCTGGCCCCCAAGCTCGGGCAGCACGGCCAGGTCGTGCAGGTACAGGGTGTCGGGGTGGGGGGCGGGTTCAAACTCGCCGTGCAGCTGTGTGACCTTGCCCATCATGGAGTCGTAGGCCGCCAGGTAGGCCATGACGCGGCCCTGCACCTCCAGCACCAGCGAGCACTGCGTCGGGCAGGCAATGCGCTGCGCAAACACCTCGGCGCTCTCCACGTATCCGCCGCCATAGCAGGAGCGCTGCACGTCCAGCAGACCGGGCAGGTCGGCCAGGGCCAGGGGGCGGATCAGCAGGCCGACGGGCAGGGGTGGGAAAGACACGGTGGTTCAGTGAAAAGGCGGGGAAACTGCCCGATTGTGCGTCAGTTTTCCGACGTGCCCACCGGTTGGGGTAACGTGCTCAGTCGGCGCCCGGCAGGCACAGCTGCAGGCGTGCGCCGCCCAGGGGCGAATCCAGCGCTTCCACGCTGCCGCCGTAGGTGTGGGCCAGGGTCTGCACGATGTTCAGGCCCAGGCCCGACCCTGGGTGCTGTTCGTCGAGTTGCACGCCGCGTTCAAACATGCGTGCGCGCTGGTTCGGCGCAATGCCGGGGCCGTCGTCGTCCACGGTGATGCACAGTGCGCTGCCTTGCGGCTGGATGTCCACCACCACGCGCTGGCGCGCCCACTTGCCGGCGTTGTCGATCAGGTTGCCCAGCATCTCGAACAAGTCCTGTTCTTCGCCCTTGAACGCCAGGTTCTGGGCCTGGGGTGCCAGCTCGAAACAGATCGCGCGCTCGGCGTGCAGGCGCTGCATGGTGCGCAGCAGGGCCTGCACCGGGGCCAGCGCGGGCGTGTGCAGGCCGGTCGCGCGCACGGCGGCCGCGGCACGGGCGTGGGCCAGGTGGTAGTCCACCTGCCGCTTGGCCAGGGCCACCTGCTCCTGCACCAATTGGGCCAGTGCGCCCTGTTCCTGGGCCGACGCATTGGCCAATATGGCCAGGGGCGTGTGCACGGCGTGGGCCAGGTTGCCTGCCTGCGTGCGTGCGCGCTGCACCATGTCGGCGTTCTGGGTCAGCACATGGTTGAACTCGTTGACCAGGGGTTGCAGCTCCTGGGGGTAGCGTCCGTCCAGGCGCTGGGTCTGGCCGCGGTGCACTGCGGCCAAGCCCTGGCGCAGCAGCGCCAGGGGCCGCAGGGCCAGGTGCAGCTGCACCGCGACGGCTGCCGCCAGGCACAGCGCCAGAATGCCCAGCGCGATGAGCAGCATCTGGGTGAAGCGATGCAGGGGCTCGGCCAGCAGCGCGCGGTCGCCCGCCACCACCAGGCGCAGTGGTGGTGCCTCCTCGTCGGGCAATTGCAGGCTGCGCTCCACGGCCAGCAGGGCATGGCCCTGGCTGTCCTGCAAGGCAAGGGGCCGGAAGCCTGTGCCTGGTGGGGGCGCTGCATCCGGCAGCTGTAGCACCTGGTCCCACAGCGAGCGCGAGCGCGCCAGCGCGGCCTGGGGCTGGGGCCCCAGCCGGTCGATCTGCCAATACAGGCCCGACAGGGGTTGCGACAAGCGTGGATCGGCGGCCATGCCGCCCACGCTGACGCGGTCAGGGGCCTGCCAGTCCACGGCGGCGCTCAACTGATCGAGCTGCACCGTCAGCTGGGCCTGCAGTTGCTGCGTGATGTGGTCCTGGAACAAGGTGCGCAGGCCCCACCCGACCAATGCGATGGTCAGCAGCATCCAGGCCAGCATGCCCGCCAGCAGGCGCAGGCGCAGCGAGCCGGCGTTCATTCCGCGCAGCCCGGTTCCACCAGGCGGTAGCCCAGACCGCGCACGGTTTCGATACAGCCGGCAGGGAGCTTTCTGCGCAGGCGCCCCACGAAGACCTCGATGGTGTTGGAGTCGCGGTCGCCATCCTGCGGGTAGATGTGCTCGGACAGCTCGGTACGCGAGAGCACCTCGCCCTTGCGCTGCATGAGCAGGGACAGCAGCTTGAATTCGTGGCTGGTGAGTTGCAGCGGCATGCCGTCCACCAGCACGCGGGCCTGGCGGGTGTCCAGCAGAATCGGCCCGCATTGCCACTGCGCGCTGGCATGTTCGCCCAGGCGGCGCAGCAGGGCGCGCAGCCGGGCCAGCAGTTCTTCCATGTGAAAGGGTTTGGCCAGATAGTCGTCGGCACCGGCGTCCATGCCAGCGACCTTTTCGTGCCAGGCGCTGCGCGCCGTCAGGATCAACACCGGCATGTTGCGGTGGGCCGCGCGCCAGCGCCGCAGCACCGACAGGCCATCGAGTGCGGGCAGGCCCAGGTCCAGCACCACCGCGTCGAAGTCTTCCACGTCGCCCAGATGGTGGGCGGTGATCCCGTCGCTGGCGCATTCCACCGTGTGCCCGGCGGCGGTGATGGCGCGCTCCAACTGGCTGCACAGCGTGGGCTCGTCTTCAACGATGAGGATGCGCATCCCGGTCCTTTGTTTTTTCCTTGCGCCGCACTTCCAGCACTTTGCCGTCCACGGCATCCACCTTCAGCTTGGCCATGCGCCCGTCGTTCTGCAACAGGCGTATCTCGTAAATGTAGCGGCCGTCGTCCTCGTCGAAATCGACCTTCACTGCCTGGCCCTGGTAGTCGCGCTCCACCTTTTCGAGCACGGTGCGCAGGGGTTGCACCTTGCCCTGCACCAGGGCCTGTCGGGCCTTGTCGTGGTCGCCGTCGGCATGCAGCAGGGGGGTGGCGCCCGCCAGACACAGCGCCAAGGCGCGCGCCAGCAGGCGGCGATGGAAGGAAGTGGTGGACAGGTTCATGGACTGGTTTGTATCGCGCTGCCGATGAACCGCAGATGAACGCAGGTTTCAGCAAGCGTTCAAGCGGTATTTCCAACAATGGTCTGCAACAGGAAAGGAAGCATCGTATGCGGATCAAACTGGTCTTGGGTTTCTGGTTGCTGGGCATCACCCTGGCATGGTTGGCAGTGGCCCCTTCGGGGGCAGGTCTGGCGCCCGCGGCAGGTGCCGTGGGCGGGGGCGCTGCCTGGTGGGCAGCGCGCCAACAAATGATTTACCTCAGTGGCCTGTGGAGCGTGGGCCTGATGGTGCTGGCCATGCTGCTGGCGTTGCGCCTGCCCTGGATGGATCGGGCGCTCGGCGGCATGGACAAGGTGTACCGCTTGCACAAGTGGACCGGAATTGCCGCAGCACTGACCGCCGTGCTCCACTGGGGAGCCAAGGAGTCGGGGGGCATTCTCAAGGCGCTGTGGGGCCGTGGCAGCAAGCCTGCCCGCGATGCCGTACTGCCCTGGCTGACCGATGCGCGGGATTTCGCCAAGGACCTGGGGGAGTGGGCCTTTTACCTGCTGCTGGCCATGATCGCCCTCACGCTCCTGTCGCGCCTGCTGAACTACAAGCACTGGCGCCTGTTGCACCGTGCCATGCCGGTGCTGTTTCTGGCACTGGTGTTCCATTCGGTAGCTCTGATGCCCCTGGCTTATTGGTCCCAACCGTTGGGCCAGCTCATGGGCGCTCTGATGGCTGTGGGCAGCGGCGCAGCACTGTGGTCCCTGGCGGGCCGGGTGGGGCGCGCGCGCACCCATGCTGCACGCATCCAGTCGATAGAGCTGCTGGGCGAGGAGCGCACGCTGGCCCCCATCGAGGTGGTGTGCGCCTTGCCGTCCAGCTGGCCGGGCCACCGTGCGGGGCAGTTCGCCTTTGTGCGCTTTGACCAGGCCGAAGGCGCCCATCCCTTCACCATTGCCAGTGCGCCGGACGCCCTGGGCAGCAGCCTCCAGGGGGAGCCGCTCGTGCGCCTGGTGATCAAGCCCCTGGGTGACTACACGCGCACCCTGCACCAGCGGCTGCGCGTGGGGCAGCCGGTGGACATCGAAGGCCCCTACGGCCGCTTTGACGGCCAGGGCTCCGCCCACCGCACCCAGGTGTGGGTGGCCGCCGGTGTGGGGGTCACGCCCTTCCTGGCGCTGCTGGAGGCGCGGCAAAAAGAGTCTGCCGCCAGCGCGCCCGCCCACATGCATTACTGCACCCGCGACGCTGCGAGCGACCCGCTGCTGCCCCGCCTGCGCACTTTGTGCGCCCAGGCGCAGCCCGCGGTGCCGCTCACCGTGCACAGCGCGGCCCAGGGCCAGCTCCTGCGCCCGCAGGACTTGCAGGGCCTCGCTGGCCCCCTGGACATCTGGTACTGCGGCCCCCAGGGTCTGGGTGACACCTTGCATACCCATGCCAGCACCCAGCGTTCCTGGCGACTGCACCGCGAGTCGTTTGCCATGCGTTAACCCACCCCGAAGGAGAAGCACGATGAAACACACCTCCCCCCTGCGCACTGCACTGCTGGCCTTGGCCATGGGCCTTGCCACGCTGCCCACCTGGGCCGATGACGACTGCGATGCGCCGGTGGCCCGCTGGCAATCGCGCGAAGCCGTGCGCCAGATGGCCACCCAGCAAGGCTGGGACGTCCAGCGCCTGAAGATCGACGACGGCTGCTACGAGGTCTATGGCAAGGATGCACAAGGCCGGTCCTTCAAGGCCAAGGTGGACCCGGAGACGCTTCGGGTCGTCAAGATGAAGCGCCGCGACAAAGACCGGGACGGCGAGCGTTCCCGTGACCGCGACCGCCGCGCCGAGCGTGCCGCGCAGCCTGCTTCCGATGGCGCGGCTCCCGCAGCCGCTCCTGCCGCTTCACCTGTTTTCACCCCTGGAACCGCTGTGCGCGGCCAGGTCGAGTGAGGCCCGGCGCCTTGCTCTGCTACCCCCTCTGAACCGGAAAGAACACCATGTCCAAACCCCTTCTCACGGCCCTGGCCGCTGCCTGCGCGCTGTCCGTGCCTGCCTTGGCACAAGCGCGCCAGGTCACCCTGACCACCCAACTCAAGAACTATGGCGGCGACGGTGCTTATCTCGCCGTGTACCTGACCGATGCCAAGGGCGCCTACGCGGGCACGCTGTGGGTGGCGGGCGGCAAGGCCAAGTACTACAAGCACCTGTCCGACTGGAACCGCCTGTCGGCCGGCGACACCAAGCGCCTGGTGGGCGTGACGGGCGCCAGCGTGGGTGCGGGGCGCACGCTCAAGGTCACGCTCGATCTGGCGGACGCCCTGATCGATGCGGGCTACGAAATCCGCGTGGACGCCTCGGTGGAAAACATGCGTGACAGCCCCAGCGAAGTGCGCGTGCCGTTGTCGGCCAGCCAGGCAGGCAAGCCACAGGCGGGCAAGCAGTACATCCAGGCAGTGAGCTTCCAGCTTCAATAAAGGACAGGCATGAACTGGAAGACCCTCCACCGCTGGGTGGGGCTGCTGCTGGGTGCCCTGGTCCTGGTGCTGGGCATGACTGGCGCACTGCTGGCGTTCGACCCGGTGCAGCAGGCCTGGCGTGCCCGACCGGCAGACCCTGGACTGACCGTGGCCACGCTGGCCGAGCGTGTGGCGCGTGGCGTGCCCGGCGCAGAGGAAATTCGCCGCCTGCCCTCGGGCGCCATCGTGGTGTTTGGTTTTGATGGCGAACAGGCGCAGGCATCGTATGTGGACCCGGCCGATGGCCGTGTTCTGGGCGCCTACCAGGCTTCCGCGCTGCCACGCTGGGTGAAGAACCTGCACCGCGCGTTCTTGCTGGGCGACGCTGGGCGCTGGGGTGCCGCAGGCGTTGCGCTGGGTCTGGGGCTGTTGTGCGCCTCGGGCCTGGTGTTGCTGCTGCGCCGCATGGGCGGCTGGCGTCACATGGCAGGGCGTGTGCGTGGCACGCTGGCGCAGCGCATCCATACCGTCACGGGCCGGGTGTTGCTGGCCGTGTTGTTCCTGACATCGGTCACGGCGCTCACCATGAGCGCCTCCACCCTGGGCCTGGTGGTGCTGGATGCCGGCGTCGAGCCCGAGGTGGCCTCCGTGCCCACCGGTCAGGCCGCTTTGCCCGTGGCGCAACTGGCGCCCTTGCAGGGCCTGGCGGTGCAGGACCTGCGGCGCCTCAACTTCCCGGACGCCGCCGACCCGCAGGACACCTGGAAGCTCGCCACGCGCCAGGGCGCTGGCTGGCTGGATCGCTACACCGGCCAGCGCTTGGCTTGGCAGGACGCCACCCTGGCGCAGCAGGTGGTGGACTGGGCTGTGGTGCTGCACACGGGCGAAGCCGCCTGGCCCTGGGCCGTGGTGCTGGGGCTGGCAGGTGCGAGCGTGCCGCTGTTCTGGCTCTCGGGCCTGCTCATCTGGTGGCAGGCACGCCGCCAGGCGCCGCGCACGGCCCACAACAGCACACTGGCGCAGGCCGATGTGCTGGTCTTTGTCGCCAGTGAAGGCGGCAGCACCTGGGGCTTTGCGCAGGCGCTGCACGAAGCGCTGGTGCAGCAAGGCCACCGGGTACACACGGCGGCGCTGGAGCAGTTTCAGACCACGCCCGCCACGCGCCAGGTATTCATCCTGGCTGCCACCTACGGCGATGGCCAGGCACCTACGCATGCACGCCTGGCCCTGCAGCGCATTGCCGCCGCACCGGCGGGCGCCACACCTGTGACCGTGCTGGGCTTTGGCGACCGCCAGTACCCTGGCTTTTGTGCCTACGCCCAGGCCCTGGATGAGGCCCTGCGCGCGCGGGGCTGGCCCACGTTGCTGCCGCTGGAGTGCATCCACCAGCAGTCCAGCCAGCAGTTCGCCCGCTGGGGCCAGGCGCTGGCGCAAGCGCTGGGGGCGCCCCTGCCCCTGCACTATGTGCCGCGTCTGCCACCCACCACGGCGCTCGCGCTGCAGGCGCGCCAGGACTACCCCGGGCGGCCCGGTCAGCCGACGGCCATTTTGCGTTTCGCCTTGCCCGCGCAAGGTGGGCTGGCGCACTTCGACGCAGGCGATCTGCTGGGTATCGTGCCGCCAGGCAGCAGCGTGCCGCGCTACTACTCGCTGGCCTCGGGCTGGCAGGATGGCTTTGTGGAAATCTGTGTGCGCCAGATGCCTGGCGGCCTGTGCTCCACGCACCTGCTGGGCCTGGTGCCAGGCGGCAGCGTGCAGGCCTTCGTCCGACCCAATCCTGGTTTTGCGCTGGGGCGCTCGCGGCGCAGCGTGGTGCTCATTGGTGCGGGCACCGGCGTGGCGCCGCTGGCCGGTTTCATCCGGCGCAACGAGGGGCACAAGCCCATGTTCCTGTACTTTGGCGGGCGCGATCCGGCGTGCGACGACTACTTCGGGCCCGAGATCGCGCAGTGGCAACAACAAGGGCGCGTGGCGGGTGTAACCAAGGTGTTTTCGCGCATCCCGGGGGGCGGCGGCTATGTGCAGGACGCCCTGCGCCGTGACGCCGAACATTTGCGCGGCCTGCTGGCGCACGGTGCCCTGGTGCGCGTGTGCGGCAGCCAGGCCATGGCACGCGGAGTGGCCCAGGCGCTGGATGAACTGCTGGCCCCGCTGCACCTGAGCGTGCAGCAGCTCAAAGCGGAGGAGCGCTATGCCGAAGATGTGTTCTGAACCCGCTGCCGCTGGGCATGCCACGCTGCACGGGCCCACCATGGGTACGCGCTGGTCCGTCACCTGCGCACCACGGCCCGAGGCGCAGTGGCACACCCTGCGCCAGGACCTGGCCGCTGCCGTGGAGCGGGTGGATGCGCAGATGTCTCCCTGGAAGCCCGACAGCGACCTGGTGCGCCTGAACCATGCGCCGGTGGGTGCTTGGGTGGACCTGCCGAGCGAGATGCTGGACGTCCTGACCTGCGCACTGGACATCGGCCGCCTGAGCCAGGGCGCCTTCGACATCGGCGTGGGTGCGCTGGTGGACGCCTGGGGCTTTGGCGCGGCGCGCACCGCGCCCGATGCCGCCGCCATCGGCAGCGCACGCAGTGCCGCCCATCCACCCACCCATACCTGCCTGGAGCTGGACGCCACCCAGGGCCGCGCACGCAAGCACGCGGCGGTGCAGATCGACCTGTGCGGCATTGCCAAGGGCTACGCGGTGGACCGCATGGCGGCGGTGCTGCAACAGCAGGGGGTGCGCCATGCGCTGGTGGCACTGGACGGTGAACTGCGCGCCGTGGGGGGTCAGCCGGGCGGTGGTGCCTGGCCCGTGGCGCTGGAGCAGCCTGAGGTCGGACGTCGCGCAGTGCGCGGGGTCATCGAGCTGCAGGATCTTGCCGTGGCCACCTCGGGCGACTACCGGCATTTCTGGGACGTACAGGGCCAGCGCCTGGCCCACACCATGGATGCGCGCAGCGGCGCACCCGTGCACAACGGGGTTGCTTCGGTCACGGTGCTGGCACGCAGTTGCATGCATGCCGATGCCTGGGCCACCGCGCTGCTGGTGGCCGGCCCTGGTGCTGGCCTGGCCCTGGCGCAGCGCATGGGGCTGGAAGCCCTGTGGCTGCTGCACCGTGAAGGCGCTCTGGTGGAGGTGGGTCTGGGGCGCTTTGCCCCAGCATAGCCCCGCCCTCGGGAGCGCAGCTCAGGCGCCGGACTGCGCCGAAGCCACCCAGTGCAGCCCCTTGCCGCGGCTGAAGTAGTAGTCCCCTTCGGGGCTGATGACCACCGCGTGGTGGGTGGCCGGGTCGCTGAAATACTGCCATCCATAGCCCGGCTCCTGGGCGCTCACGCTGGTGGGCACCGGGCACATGTCTTGCAGATTGCGTTCGGCCGTCGGGGTGCGGCGGTGGTCATGTTCGCCCGCCAGCAGCGGGGTGGACACCAGCGAGGCCAGCACAAAGGCGGAGAAAAAGGGGATGGGGTTCATGGCGATCTCCTCGCAAGAAAGGTCAGTCGAAAGTGACTGTGCCTTCAGTCTGCGCCGGAGGGCATGAATCGCTGCTGAACGGCTTGTTGCACTGGCGTTCAGCAAGGGGGCGGCGCCGCCATCCATTCGGCGGGGCGTGCCCCGCCGTGCGGTCAAGGCAGACGGTAGAGCTGCGACCGATACAGCCATGCCCCCAGCTGGACATGCGCGAGCGCGCGCTCCTCCATGGCCTTGCCGTTCTCTGGTGGCTGCGCAGCGGTGGTCAGGTGCTTGCGCGCCGGGTCGTAGTCAGCGTGCGATGCTTCCTTGCCCGGACGCAGGATCACCACCTTCTGTCCCTCCATCCAGGCATAGTTCTGCTCGTACTGCATCATCGCCCGGCCTGGGAGGCTGTCCGGCTCACGGGTCAGATCGCGTCCGATCATTGGGTGCTTGGCATCGACCCCCATCAAGGACAGCAGTGTGGGCGCAAGATCGATCTGGCTGGCCACCGTTTTGACCTTGCGCTGCGGAATGTCCGCGCCAAAGATCAGCCCTGGAATATGGAAACGCTCGATGGGAACCAGGCTGTCGCCGCGCACGCGGATGTCATGGTCGGCGACGACGACGAAAACCGTGTCTTTCCAGTAATCGCTGGAGCGGGCCTTTTTCACAAACTGGCCGAGCGCGTAGTCGGTGTACTTGACCGCGTTGTTGTCCGTGCCCTTGGGCTGCTCGTACAGCTCGATGCGGCCGTCCGGAAACTCGAAAGGCGTGTGGTTCGACGAAGTGAACACGAGCGTGAACGAGCGCTTGCCTTCGGCGTGCTTGGCCAGCAGCCGTTCGTGTGTCTTGTTCAGCAGATCCTCGTCCGAAACCCCCCAGCTTCCCTTGAAGACCGGGGATTCGTAGTCGTTCTGGTCCGTGACGCGGGAGAAACCGTTGGCCATGAAGAAGCCGCGCATGTTGTCGAAATGCGATTCGCCACCGTAGATGAACTCCGACTCGTAGCCCTGTTTTCCGAGAATCTGAGCCAGCGTGGAGAAGTTGTTCTGCGCCAGCGACAGTTTCACCACCGACTGCGCCGGCGTGGGCGGGAATCCTGTGACCACCGCCTCGATGCCGCGCACCGAGCGGGTGCCGGTGGCATAGAGCTGCTCAAACCACCAGCCCTCTTCCTTGAGCTTCTCGATTTCCGGCGTCACGGGGACGCCCCCCAACGACTCGACAAAGGTGGCGCCCAGGCTTTCTTCCAGAATGATCACCAGGTTGAGCGGCCGCTCGCGCCGGATGCTTGCCTTCTGGTCGGTCAGCGTCGGGATCTCCCGGTCGCCGACCAAGGGCCGCGCATCTTGCAGCAGCTGGCGCGTGGCAAGCACCTGCTGGAGGATGTCGTTCTCTTTCATCGACCCGTAGATTTCGCTGGAGCGTGCCTCATGCTTCATGCCGTAGATGGCGTGTGCCACCGACCAGGTCGAATTGAGGATCAGCGTGTTCACCATGGCATCGTTGGTGAGCGCGAACAATGCCGGGTTGGCCGGGCGGTGGTCAAAGCTCGACCGGATGGCCACCAAGGCCAACAGCGCCAGCAGCGGCCAGGTCAGCCAGAGCTTGAGGCGGGACCAGGACGGCGCTACCGTCAGCCACGGCCGGGTCAGCCGCACCATGGCCCACACGACGAAGGTTGTGGCAAGCGTTCCGCCCACCAGGTGGAGGCGAAACCCGTTCCACAGCATGGGGAACACTTCGGCGGGGTATTTCAGGTATTCGACGAACAGGCGGTTGGGGCGCGAGTCGTATTCGTTGATGAATGCAGGCGACGCGATTTCCAGCAGGGCCAGGAGCGCGACCGACAGAACCACCCAGTACCTGCTCAGCACACGCCAGAACCGCCAGGTCCGGTGCATGGCCAGCACCGGTGCCAGAAGCAGCAGTGGCAAGCCGAGCAGACTCAACTGGATGATGTCCACGCGAACGCCATGGAGCAGCATGTCGGGCCAGATGCCGGTGGCGGCCACGCGATCCCACTGCCACAGCATCAGCGCGATGCGCGAGAGCGACAGCATCGGCAGGCCGACAAGGAACAACAGGCCGATCGGCGCGTAGGCGCCCAAAGGACTCAAGAGGGACCACAGGCGCGCAGCGGGCGCCTGGTGATTGCGGGGTTCAAACATGGGAGTGCGTCTTCATCCGGAATGGACCGGGCTCCAGAGCCGTGCCCACAAGGCCCAGCCCCAGGTGCCTGCGCACAGCAGGAGCGCCAGCAGCACAGCGGCACTCCCCAGATCCTTGGCCTGCTTGGCCAGCGCGTGCCATTCCAGGCCCACCCGGTCCACGGTGGCCTCAACGGCGCTGTTGAGCAGTTCAGTGACCATCACGAACACCACGACAAAAACCAGCGCAAAAACCTCCAGCCAGGTCTGGCCCAGCCAGAAGGCCGCGGGCAGCAGCGCGGCAGCCAGGCAGGCCTCCTGCCGAAAGGCGGTTTGTTGCCACCCTGCCTGCAAGCCTTGCAGCGAATAGCCGGTGGCGTACCACAGGCGTGTCAGGCCGGAGCGTTGCTTTTGGGGGTTGGCCGGGGATGTGGGTGTGTCGTTCTTGGGGGAGGCTGGCACAGGCTGCGTTCCATGCAAGGGAATGGTGGAGACGTGGCGCTGTCAAGCGGCACGCTGGGGTACTGCCGGGCGGCAGTTGGCAAAGGCATCCAGCCCGGTCTTGTAGGTGCTGCTGCGCACGTCCAGCAGGCCCAGCACCGAGTGGTAGAAATGGTCGTGCGTCAGGGCTGCGTTGGTGCCTGCGCGCAGGCAGCGCTCGGCCACTTGCGTGCGGGCCAGCAGCGTGCCGGGCCACAGAACCCAGGGCACATGCTTTTGCACATCGGGTGCAATCACATAGGGCAGGCCGTGCAGGTACAGGCCGTTCTCTCCCAGGGATTCGCCGTGGTCGGACAGGTAGATCAGCCCGGTCTCAAAGCGGTCTTGCTGCGTCTGGAGCCAGTCGATGGTGCGGCTGACGAAATGGTCGGTCTCGACGATGCTGTTGTCGTACACGTTGACCAATTGACCGCGGCTGCAGTCCGAGGTGACATGGGTCGCGCACTCCGGCAAGAAGCGCTTGTTGGCTGGGGACGAACGGCGGTGGTAGGCCGGGCCATGGCTGCCCATCTGGTGCAGCACCAGGACCGTGCCCTGGGGTTCGCCCGCAGCCTGGAGCGCCTTCAGGCGCTGGTCGAGCTGCTCCACCATGATCTGGTCCAGGCATTCGTCGTCCTTGCACCATTGGCTCAGGGCTGCAGCACTGGCGATCTTGTCCGCCTGGGCGTTCGAAATGCGGTTGCACACCCCTTTGCACCCGGCCTGGTTGTCCAGCCAGTCCACGCGCAGGCCGGCTTGCTGCAGCACGTCGAGCAGGTTCTCGTATTCAAACTTGCGGCCCTCGAAGCCCTCCTTGCCCAGGTGCGAGAACATGCAGGGCACCGAAGCCAGCGTGTTCGTCCCGCAGGAGCGCACATTGCGCCAGCTGATGACATGGCGTGCCTCCATCTCCGGCGTGGTGTTGCGTGGGTAGCCGTTGAGGCCAAAGTGGTCCGAGCGCGCGGTCTCTCCCACCACCAGCACCAGCAGGGGCGGTTTGTGGCCCGCTGCGACGCCAGCCGCCGTGGCGCGCTTCAGGGGTGGGGTGTAGCTGGCGCCCAGGGCGGCGTCTTCGCTGATGCGCTGGAACGGACGCTTGGACTTGAACAGCGGCTTGAGCGTGACGTTGCCCACGGACACCACCGTGGACAGCGGGTTGATCAGGAAGCGGATTTCCGTGTGGTTGCGCACCAGGGGCGCCATGGGCTTGTACAGCAGCTTGGCCCCCAGCCCCACCACGACGAAGCCAGCCAGCACCAGCAGGGCAGAGCGCCACAGATCGCGGCGCCAGGCGCCGGGCTGCAGCCGCACGCCCGCCCACAGCACGGCCATGGGCAGCCCCGCATACAGCAGCACATGCAGCAGCAGGCCGCTGCCCATCAGTGCCATGGTCTCGCTGGTGTTGGTTTGCAGGGCGTTGCGCACCATGCTGGGGTCCACCACGATGCCGTAGTGCAGCATGAAGTACTGCACGGCGGCTGCGGTGACCAGCGTCACGCTCCAGCCGATGCGGCGCAAGCCCGGCCACGACAGCAGCATGAACCACAGGAAGGTGGCAGCGGTCAGCACCAGGGCGGTCCACAGTTGCTCGGTGCCGCTCAGGCTTTGTTCCTGTGCCAGTTGCGACAGCCTGGCCCACCAGGCCTGGTTCAGGCCCACGGTGCACCAGATGGCCAGCGCCAGCGCAGCCCAGCGCGGGGCGACGGTGGGGCGCGAAAAGGGGGGCAGCATGCGCTTTCGCTGCGCAGGGGCGGCAGGGGCCGCTGGGGAGGGCAGAACCAGTTCTTTCATGGTTGCGCAATGTAGAAAGCGCGCCTGAATATCCAGTGAAGCGGTCGTTCAGACTCCGTTCAGCTTTGCACGCATGCGCTGGAGCCCCATACACTGGCTACTTGTCACGCGTGGAGTCGTCAATTGCGCATCTTGTTGGTGGAGGATGATCGCCCCCTGGCCCAGGCCGTGCTGGGGTACTTGCAGGCCAAGCAGTTCAGCGTGGACTGGGCAGAGAACCTGCAGCAGGCGCGCGCCCTGGTGGCCGTGACGCACTACTCCGCCGTGCTGCTGGATCTGAACCTGCCCGACGGTGAGGGCCTGCAACTGCTGCCCGCGCTGGCCAGCACCGCCGCCGCGCAGGAGTCGCGTCCCACGGTCATCGTGGTCACGGCGCGGGACCAGGTCAGCGACCGCATCCGGGGGCTGGATGCGGGTGCCGATGACTACCTGGTCAAGCCCTATGACCCCGAGGAGCTGCTGGCGCGGCTGCGCGCGGTGGAGCGTCGGCGCGGTGCGCAAAGCAGCTCCACCGTGACCCGCGGCGAGGTGCAAATCGACCTGGCGCGCGAGGTGGTGCGCAATGGCATGGTGCCGGTGGTGCTCACCCCCAAGGAATGGGCCTTGCTGCGCGTGCTGGCCAGTCGCCCCGGCCAGACCTTTACGCGTGAGCGTTTGCTGGAGGCGCTGTACCAATGGGATGGCGCCAGCGACAGCAACACCCTGGAGGTCTTCATCAGCCGCCTGCGGCGCAAGCTGGGCAGCGATCTGATCGAAACCGTGCGCGGCACGGGCTACCGATTGATGGCGCAATGAACCGCACCCGTCCTCCTGCGCGCGCGCAGAGCCTGGCCCAGCACCTGAGCCGCACGCTCATCCTGGCGGTGGTGGCGGTGTGGCTGGTCAGCACCGGGCTGGTCGCCTGGTTTGTGGACCGCCAGATCCAGCACAACTTTGACGTGGAACTGGTGGAAAGCACACACCGCCAGCTCTACCCCGCGCTGCTGGATCTGAAGCTGGCGCGCCGCGCCGATTCTGCAGGTGCCTATGTCGCCGTCGATGAGCGCGGCGAGCCCCTGGAGCCGCAGGTCACGGGTGAGGTGCCCGGCGACTACCGCGAAGAGCCCTTGCTGCTGCAATTGCGCGACGCACAGGGCGGGGTGCTGCTGCGTTCCCCGGCCGCGCCGGGGGCGCCGTTCGCTGCACCCCTGCAGGCCGGATTCTTCGATACCCCCGAGTACCGGGTGTACAGTCTTTTTGATGCGCCGCACCGTGTCTGGTTGCAACTGGCCGACCCGCTGGAAGAGCGCAACGAGGCCAGCGAGCGCACGCTGCTGGGCCTGGTGGCTGTGTTGCTGGTCATGCTGCCGGTGCTGGCCTGGCTGATCCATTGGATCGCGCGGCGCGAACTGCACAGCGTCAGGCGCCTGCAGCAGCAGATCACCGCCCGCAGCGGCAGCAACCTGCAGGCGCTGGACCTGGCCCACATGCCGCAGGAGCTGCGCGCGGTGGGCGACGGCGTCAACCAGTTGCTCGGGCGCCTGGGCGAAGCGCTGAATGTGGAGCGTTCCCTGGCCGCCAATGCGGCGCACGAATTGCGCACCCCCCTGGCCCAGGTGCGCCTGCGCCTGCACACGGCCCTGGACCAGGCGCAGTTCCACCACAACAGCCCCGGTGCGACCGACGGCTGCGTGCCCGAGACGAAGTGCGCGCTGCCTTGCAGTCGCTGGAGACCCTGAGCCACCGCACCGAGCGGCTGCTGCAACTTTCGCGCGCCGAAGGCGCCGATCTGGCCCATTTCGGCCGCGTGAACCTGGTGCAGTTGGCCGAACAGGTGGCGCAATCGTTCTGGCAGCAGCCCCAGGCGCAAAAGCGCCTGGACTGGTTGGCGCCCGACACCGACACGCCGGTCTGGGTGCAGGGTGACATCGACGGCCTGGCCATTGTGCTGCGCAACCTCATCGACAACGCGCTGCACCACACCGATGCCCAGGTGGAGCTGGAAGTCCAGCCCGGCGAGCGCCCCGCGCTGGTGGTGCGCGACCACGGCAGGGGGCTCACTGCGGCGCAGCTGGAGCAAATCCAGTTGCGCCATGCACGCATCGGCAGCCAGCACATCGGTTACGGCCTGGGCATGTCCATCGTGCGCACCCTGGCCGACAAGCATGGCGCCGAACTGGTGTTCAGCTCCCCGCCTGCGGGCTGTGCGCAGGGCCTGGAGGTGCGGCTCGTTTTCCCCGCCGCCGCTGGGTGAGAGCTGCGTACCCGGCGCGGGGTCCAGCGTGGACTATGGCAACGCTGAACAAGTCCCTCGCACGTCGCCCACGCCACGCCAGGCGGCCTCCTGCACCTCCAGGGGCAGTTCGTGGGCCAGGGCGGTGTGCTCGCGCTCGTGGTGGTGCTCCAGCACGTGGCGCAGTGCGTGCGCGGCGTCCAGCAGCATCAGCACCGCGTGGCGGCGTCCGGACTCGTCCTGCGGTGGCTGCTGCGCGACGGCCTGCACACGCTCCCGGTATTCCTCGGCCAGCAGGGCGATGCGCTCATGCTCCAGCAGGTACACGCGCGCCGCCCAGCGCGCACCCGCGGGCACATGGGGCAGCAGGCGGGTGTTCTCGATGGCGATGTGTTCCTGCAGGCCACCATGCCATTGCTGCAGGTGCTGTAGTGCGCTGGTGAAGTCCGCGCCCGCCACGTCGAGCAGGTGGGCGTGCAGCAGGGCATCCAGCCGTTCATGCTGGCGCTCGAAGTGACCGGGGTTGGGGGCGTGGGACATGGTGCGCTGGGTGGGGCTGTGGTGCACGCATTTTCTCAGCCCGCAGCCACCCCACCCGCCGCATGCCCGCGTGTGAAGGCTTCCTCGAACACCGAGTAGCCGGACCAGTCGCTGTGCGCAAACGCCAGCCGGTCTGTGGTGGGCGTGGGCAGCCAGGGCGTTTGCTCACCATTCGATAGCGCTTTGCGCTGGGTGGATGGGCGCTGGAGGCCAATTTGGCTCATGAATTGCAGTGTTCCAGGCACTGGGATGGACATGGCGTGGCCATAGCGCGTGATCTCCACGCGCGTGGCGCGGCGTGCCAGGTCCGGGTGGGGCGCGCCCAGGGTGGCCAGTGCGGCGTCGGCCCAGTGCGTCCAGGGCTGGGTGGCCAGTTGTTCACGGGCCTGCGGCTGGTCGCCCAGCGCCTGGTAGTAGCTCAGCACGGTGGGGCCGGCCAGCAGGGCGCCGGTGTTCAGGCGCTGGTGGCCGGCATCCACATAGCCTAGGCCGCCGGGGTTGGCGTCCTGGTAGAGCACGTTGTCCCATGCGGGGGCGGCACCAGGGCGGTCTTGCAGCGGCGCGTCGAGGTGGATGTTGGCTACCAGCCAGGGGGCCCATTGCAGGCGCTGGGCGGCGGCCTGCAGGAAGGCGGGTGCGGGCTGCACCACACGTGCCGCCACGAACACCGGCAGCGCCACAACGCAGCGCGGCGCCTGCCAACGCTCGACCTGGCCGCTGGCGTGGTGCAGCGCATCCACCTCCACACCGTGGCGCCCCTCGGCAATGCGCAGCACGCTGCAGCCGGTGCGCAACTGACCGCCCGTACGCAGCGGTGCGGCCAGGCGCTGGGTGAGCCAGCCGTTGCCCTCGGGCCAGGTGAGCACGGCTTCGCGCGCTTCGTCCACCGGCTCGCCAGGGGCATGGAACCCGTGGCGGCTGGCAAAGTAGTGGATGCCCGCCCTGGCCGACACGCGCGCCGTGCTGGCGCCGTAGTCGTCGCGGCAGCAGTAGTCCAGGTACCAGCGCAGGTGCGGGTCGTCGTAGCCGTGGCTGCCCAGCCAAGCTTCAAAAGTAATAGCATCCAGCGCTTGATGGATGGGCGTCAGAGGTCTTTTTGCCTCCAATGTCTTGAGCATGGGCATGGCAAATCGGGCCGACTGCATGAGCGTCTGCACCTGCCGTGCAAAGCGCTGGTACTGCGCCAGCGTGCTGGGGGGCACGCCCTGTACGGGCAGCAGGCCTTCGTGCCATTGGCCCTGGAAGTACAGCCGCTCCTGCGGGCTGTGGCACAGGTGGCGCTCGTCGTACTGCCAGCGCCCGGCCACGCGCTGGCGCAGGCCCAGTTCTTCCAGCAGGTCCTGCACCTCGCGGGCGTCGTCGCCCGGTACGGGCAGGTAGTGCGCCCCCATGGGGCAGGGCACACCGTTCACCGCACTGCCCCGGCTGTTGCCGCCGGCTTGGTCTTCCAGCTCCAGCAGCACAAAGTCGTTCACCCCTGCCAGGCGCAGCGCCCGCGCCGCCGCCAGCCCTGCCACACCGCCCCCCGCAATCACCACCTGCGCACGCCGCACCAGCCCCGGCGCAGGCAGCGCGCCACGCGCTAGCAGGTCGCGCACCTGGTGCCCGCGCTCCAGGTCGATGCCCGCAAAGCCCCCTTGCAGCGCCCGCGGCGCTGGTTCACACCCCGCCGACAGCAGCGCCGTGGCGGCCGAGGTTGCAGCGGTGAGGAACTGGCGGCGCTGCATGGCTTCAGCAGCCCAAGCCCAAGTCCAAGCCCAAGTGCCGGTGGCAGTGCCCCTGCTGCACAAAACCGGCGCGACCCAGCCCAGGGCTCCCGCGCAAGGGCCGCCCCGCCGCGCCGGGAGCGTCCCCCCTCCCGAGTCGCGCAGCGATTCGAGAGAGGGGGGAAGGCGCGCAGCGCCACAGGGAGGTTTTCACTAGTGTTTTCCCCACTCGCGCTCAAAGGTATGCACCAGCGCCTGGTTGGACAGGCGGTTGACCTCGGTGGGCACGCGCGCCATGTCCAGTGGGAAGTCCAGCAGCAACGGCAGCGTGCCCAGGGTCAGGAACTTCAGGCCGTCCGGCAGCGCCTCGGGCAGACGCCATGGCCTGCGGCTGGCGATGATGAAGCCCCATTCGCCAAAGCTGGGCACATGCGCGTGGTAGGGCGTGGTGCGCAGCCCCACCGATTCGATGGTGTGTGCCACGGTCCAGAAGCTTGCGCGCGCCACCAGGGGCGAGGTGGTCTGCACCACGGCGTAGCCGCTGGCAGCCAGGCGCTGGTCCAACAGGGCGTAGAAGCTGTTGGTGTAGAGCTTGCCGATGGCAAAGTTGGTCGGGTCCGGAAAGTCCACCACGATCACATCGAACGTGTCCGTGCCCTGCTGCAGCCAGCCAAAGGCGTCGGCGTTGACGATGTGCACCCGCGCATCGCGCAGCGCATCGCCGTTGAGCTTGCCCAGCCGGGGGTTGTCGCGAAACTGTGCGGTCATGGCGGGGTCCAGCTCCACCAGCGTGACCGACTCGACCGTGGGGTACTTGAGCACTTCGCGCACCGCCATGCCGTCGCCGCCTCCCAGCACGGCCACCTTGCGCGGCCCGCCATGGGCCGCCATGGCGGGGTGCACCAGCGCCTCGTGGTAGCGGTACTCGTCGCGCTGGGCAAACTGCAGGTTGCCGTTGAGGTACAGCCGGTGCCCCGCCAGGCCGTGCGTCACCACAATGCGCTGGTAGGGCGAGGTGGTCGAGAACACGATGCGGTCCTGGTAGAACCGGTCCTCGGCCAGCGTGGTGATCTGGTCGGCGCCCACCATGCCCGCCGCGAGCAGCCCCACCACCAAGGCGCAAGCGGCAATGTGCTCGCCCAGGCGGTGCAGCTCTTGGCGGAAGAGCCACAGCGCCCACACGGCCACGGCGGTATTCATCAACCCGAACAGCAGGCCGGTGCGGATCAGCCCCAGTTGCGGCACCAGCAGCAACGGGAAAGCCAGCGACACCGCGAGTGCGCCCAGGTAGTCGAAGGTGAGCACCTTGGACACCAGGTCCTTGAGCACCACGTTGCGCTTGAGGATGCGCATGACCAGCGGGATCTCCAGCCCCACCAGCGTGCCCACCAGGAACACCATGCCGTACAGCAGCAGTCGGAAGGACCCCGGCACATAGGCGTTGGCCAGAAACAGCGTGGCCGGCAGTGCACCGCCCACCAGCGCCACGAGCAGCTCGATGCGCAGGAAATGGGCAGGCAACTGCCGCTCGAAATAGCGCGACAGCCACGAACCCACGCCCATGGCAAACAGGTAGGTGCCGATGATGGTGGAGAACTGCAGCACCGAGTCGCCCAGCACATAGGAGGCCAGGGCGCCCGCCGCCAGTTCGTAGATCAGCCCGCAGGCCGCCACCACGAAGACGCTGGCCAGCAGCGCGACTTCGATGGGGCGGGGGCCGGTGGCAGTCTGTGGTGTTGAGGAGGGTGCGGAAGCGTTCAAGGAGCGCGCGGTTCAAGGCCGTGCTGCGCCGAGGTAGCGCGACACGGTAGGCAGGGCCGTCAGTGGATCGCCGCCGCCACGATGATGCTGATCCCCAGGCACATGGCGGCGACCACCATGGCCAGGGCCTTGTTCTGGTTCTCCACGATCTCGCGCCACAGGTCGTAGGGCGTGATCTTGTCCACCAGGATGAAGCACAGCCAGAAGATGACGACGCCGATCAGCGCGTAGAGCATGGACCCGAGAAAGGCTGCGGGCCGGAGCCATTCGATTCCCATCATGTGGTGTTTCTCCTCTTGAAGTTACTTGTGGCTGCCGCCGCTGGAGTAGCCGCCCCACGAGCCGCCGGAGCTGCGCGAGTAGCTGCTGCCTGATGAACCCGAGCAGTCGCTCAGGATGATGAGCACGATGAGCAGGATGACCGCGATCAGGATCACCGTGCCGCAGCCCGCGCCCTTGGCCGCCACAAAGGGGCCCACGTCGTCGCGCTGGAGCAGGTCTTTCTTGTTCTCCAGCCCGAAGGCCTTGGCCACGGTGTCTGCCGAGAGCTTGTCGCCGCTGGACCAGGTGACCTCGTTGGCGCCTTGCTCCATGGACAGCAGGCCCTTGCTGCTGGCGAAGTCGCGGTTGCTGGTTTTCTGCCCGCGCGTGACCTGCCAGTAGAACTCGCCCAGCACGTAGGTGGTTTCGGCCTCGTAGTTGTACTTCAGGTCGTACTTGGTGCCCATGTAGGTGGCACTGCGCCCGTTGCCCGACAGTTGCGGTGCGCCGGTGGTGGGGCGTACAAAGCTCCAGCCGTCTTCGGCGTCCACCAGGAAGGCGAAGCCGCGCTTCTGGTTGTAGAGCAGGTATTCGTTCCAGCCAAAGTGCTCGTCGTCGCCGGGCTCCACGCCCATGCGGTGCTGGAAACCCACCACCTGCCAGTGCACGCCCTTCAACTGGCCCTTGGTGCCCAGCGCGATGAGGGGCTGCACGGGCTCGTCCTGCTCGGCCGAGCGCAGTTCGCCGCCCACGCCGCTGTCCAGGCTGATGATGCTGGCGCAGGAGCCGCAGGTCAGGCTCTTGGTGCTGGCGAGCTGCACCTGCACGGGTGCGCCGCAGTGCGGGCAGTTGAACTGGCGGCCTTTTTCGTCCTTGGCCGATTCGTCCTTCAGGCCTTGCAGCTGGAGGTCTTCGAGCAGCACCGCGCGGCCGCGCTCCACCTGCGGCGGCTGGCGGCTGTAGTCGATGGAGAGCACCTCGCCGTCGCTGCTGCGCAGCTCGACCATGCCGAAGGGCTCGCCCAGCGGGGGCAGCTTGGGCAGTTCGCCCTGGGCCGAGATCAGGCTCGCCTGGCCGCTGAAGGCCACGCTGTAGGGCTTGCCGTTGATGGCGGTGGTGCTGCCCACGCGAAAGCGTGCGGCCTCGGGCAGCTCGCGTCCGGGATCGATGGGGCGGGTGAAAACGTAGGCGCCGTTGTCCTCGCCCAGGCTGGCCATGGTGCCGTCTTCGAGGAAGGCGATCCATTCGGTCCAGGTGCCCGCCTCGTTCTTGAACTGCAGGCGGCCGATCAGCGTGAAGGGCTGCTCCTTGCCGCCCTCCGTGACACGCCCGCTGGCCATGAGCTGCAGCGGGCTGTGGTCGTCGAACAGCTCGGCCATCTTGCCGATGCGCGAGAGCACCTCGCCCTGGCGCACCACGGTGCTCTGGCAGTAGCCGCAAACGGCGTGGGTGGACTGTGCGCTGCGGAATTCAACCGGCGCGCCGCAGCCTGGGCAGGGCGCCCGGTAGCTGCGTTGGGTGGGGCTGGTGGCCATGCTGGGGGCTGCTGCTGGCGCCGCGCGCTGCGGTTTTATGAGGTTTTTGGCCTCTGGCGCTCATCCCTCCTGCGCCAACAGCTATTGTTTTTATAGCGTTTGCCTACACCAGCTTTTTGAGCAGTTCGGCCTTCTTGGCGTCGAACTCTTCCTGCGTGAGGATGCCCTTGGACTTGAGATCGCCCAGCTTCTCCAGCGTGGCCATCACGTCCTCGGGCTTGACGCCCAAGGCGGCTGCGGCGGCGGCCGGGGCTGCCGCAGCGGCTTGTGCGGCCTGGGCTGCGCCGCCCTGCAGGCCGGCCTGCAGGTTCTGCGCCAGCACCTGGCCCAGGGCCACACCGGCGCCCAGGCCCATGGCATCGCCCGCGATGCCGCTGCCGCCGCCACTGGCTTCGGCAAATTTGGGGATGGCCTGCGCGGTCTGGTATTGCATGAACTTGGCCATGTCGTTGCCGACCATGCCCATGCCGATCTTCTGGTCGAGGATCTTCTGCAGCTCCTCGGGCAGCGAGACGTTCTGCACCGTCAGGCTCTCGATGACGAGACCGATCTTGGCAAAGTGGGGCGCCAGCTCCTTGGCCAGTGCGTCGGCAAACATCACCTGGTTGGCCGCAAGGTCCAGGAAAGGCAGGCCGCTGCCCGCAATGGCGTTGCTGATGTTCTGCAGCACCATGCCGCGCAACTGGCCTTCCAGGTCGCCCACGGGATAGCTGTCGCGCGTGCCGGATATCTCGGTGTGGAACAGCTTGGGGTCGGCAATGCGGTAGGCGTAGTTGCCGAACGCACGCAGGCGCACCGCGCCGAAGTCCTTGTCGCGGATCGTGATGGGCTGGGGCGTGCCCCACTTCTGGTCGATCTGCTGGCGCGTGCTGAAGAAGTACACGTCGCTCTTGAAGGGCGACTGGAACAGCTTGTCCCAGTTCTTCAGGTAGGTCAGCACCGGCAGGGTCTGCGTGGTCAGCTTGTAGGTGCCGGGGCCGAACACGTCGGCCACCTGGCCTTCGTTGACGAACACCGCCATCTGCGACTCGCGCACCACCAACGTGCCGCCGTTCTGGATTTCCATGCCCTCCATCGGGAAGCGCCAGGCCAGCGTGCCGTCGCCGTCCTCGGTCCACTGGAGGATGTCAATGAACTGTTTCTTAATGAAGTCCATGAGGGCCATGTGTGCTCCCGTTCGCAAAGAAAGTGGGTAGAGGGGCTAGGGCCTGTTCACACTATTTTTGCATCTGGCAAAAATAGTGTGAACAGGCCCTAGCCATCATAGCAACGGCCCGAGGCACAGGGAATGCGGGCTTGCGCGATCTTTCGTGACGGATTGCACAGCATCCAGGGTATCGCCGCCATAGGCAGATTCGATAGCGCATGCGGATGATAATCGTTATCATTGAGTCATGCCGCTACGGCAGAACCCAACGCCACAGGAGGCCGCCATGACCCGCATCCGCCGCGCAGCCCGCGAAAACAAGACCATGCTGATGAAGACCGGCAGCTACTACGTCGTGCACGTTTGCGTGGCTGCGATGGTGGCCTACGCCGTGACGGGCAACCTGTGGGCAGCGCTCACGCTCAGCCTGTTGGAGCCCACGGTACAGGCCGTGGCCTTCTTCTTCCACGAAAAAGCCTGGGACCGCGCCGGGCGCAAGGCCCAGGCCGAAGCCTTGGCGGCGCAGGCCGCGCTCACGCCTTCACATTGAGCAAGCTGCCGAGCGTGCGTTCCTGGGTGCGCAGCACCTGCACGCTGGCCTTGAAGGCATAGGTGGCGGACATCTGATCCACCACCTCCTGCTCCAGTGCCACCCCCGTGCCGGGCGCGCGCTGCACGCTGGCGTCCACGCCGCCCTGTTCCGCCCGCGCCGCCTGGCTGACCACGCTGCGCCGGAAATTGGGCGTGTTCATGTTCGCCACGTTGTGCGCAGAGGCGTCCAGCCGCATTTGGGCGGCCGACAGACCTGAGGATGCGATGGAGAGCAAGGAGGACATGGTGTCAGCTTATCGGCATACCGGTGGAAAAATCAAGCGGATATTCGATGTTCAGCCTGGATCATCGGATTTCTGCCAGCCGCAGGCGATTGCCCGCCTTCCAGGCAATCCAGGCGCCTTGTTCCGTTGCTGCCGTGGTAGCCGGGCCTTGGTCAAGCTCCAGCCCAGCGGGGCTGACCGAAAGCCAGTGGCTTGCGCCGCTGCGCGAGAACAGCACACCCAAGCGCCGAGATGCCGTGCGGTCGTTGGCCTCCTGCTTGCTTGGCCAGTCGCCCCAAGATGCCAAGACGATGGAACCTGCGCAAGCCACAGAGACAAACTTGCCACTCTCGTCCAAGGGTTGGATTCCCGGTGAGGTGATTTGCGTGTCCACCTCGGTCCAGCCGGTGCCATCCTGGTTATACGACAGGTGTGCATCGTTGGTGGTGCTGTGGTGGCCCAGCCAGCGCGTGCCCCCGCTGCGGCAAAAGCTGGGATCGAAAGCGTTGGACATCGCAGACCCTGCACCTTCCAACGTGCCTGCCGGGGTCACCTGGGCTGACCAGAGCGCGACCGCCATGCCTTGTGCGCCAGCACGATGGTCACGCCAGACAATTTCTGCGCCTGTGCTGGCGCTGCAGTGCAGACTGGCGCCCGAACTGCGGATGTCGCTGCGTATCACTGGGGGCAACCATTGCGTGCCATCAAACAGCACCAGCACCAATGGACCATCGCTTTCAGAGGGCTGCGCTGACCAGGCGACCACGCGCCGCAACTGCCCCTGGACGCTGTACACGCAGGCTGTGGGCAGGGGAGGCCCCGCAGGCCGGTCGCCCAGACGCACGGGGTCGCCCCATTGCTGCCCGCCATCCGTACTCACGCGGGCGCGCATGGCGTTGCCTGCCAGATCTGCGTAAACGACCAGTAGCTGCTGCCCCTCGCCTGCAAGGGTTGCACCGCCAGCGCCTGTGGCCAGCGGAGTTTTTTGGGTTCCAGAACTGCCCCATCGCGTAGCGAAAAGTGTGCCGTCTTCCGCGTGCAAGGTGACAGGCACATCCGCAATGGTCAAGCCACGGCCATTGGTCAGCGGAACCGAGATGCTTTGGGCGGTAGTGATCAGCTCACGCATGCTGACCTGGGGCGGATCAGAGGGTGCGGGGCCTGAAGGCGTTGTTGGCCCACCTGGTCCTGTGGGGCTAGGTGGCTCAGGCGCCGGGGCAGACCCCCCACCACACGCATGCAACAGCAGACTCAGCGCCAAAACGAAAATACGCAGCATGGCAACCTCCGCAGTGGAGGCCAGTGTAGAGCCGCCTCTGCTGGTCGTGCAATAGCCTCTGCGCCGATTTCAGGAGTGTGCCGCCAGCAAACACTGCGCAAAGGCCTGCGCCGCGCGCGGCGGCTGGGGCGAGCGGCGCAGCACGCTGACGAACTGGCAGCGGTAGAAGAACTGCGCCGGCTGCACGGCCTGCATCAGGCCTTGGCGCTCGAAGGCCTCGGCGTAGTGGTCGGGCAGGAAGCCCAGGTAGCGCCCCGAGAGGATCAGCGTGGCGATCGACTCTTGGTCGAAACCCGTGGCCTTGCGCGGCAGGCGCGCGCCGTGGCTCAACTCCATGTTGGGCGAGTGGTAGCCCAGGCCCGCGAACTGCCAGGCGCGCAGGCTGTCCCAGTCCAGGCCGGCGTGGTCCTGGCCGAACAGTGGATGGCGTGCGCCGCAGTAGAGCAGCATGGTTTCGGTGAACAGGTTGGCGTACACCAGGCTCTGCGAGCTGCGGTGCGCCGGGATGATGCCGAGGTGGAAGCTCCCGTCCATCAGCCCGCGCTCGATGGCGGGGATGGCGGCCACGTGCATTTGCAGGCTCACGTCGGGGGCCTTTTCGGAAAACAGCGCGATGGCCTCGCCGATGTGCGCCGCCGGGTTGCTGGCCGTCTTGTCGAACACGGCCACCTCCAGCCGCCCGCCCATGCGGCGGTGGATGTCGTCAATGCTGCTGCGGAACGCATCGACCGCGCTGAGCAGGCGCAGGGTTTCGTCGTACACGCGCTGGCCCTCGGGCGTGAGGGCAAAGCCCGCACGGCCGCGCCGGCACAGCGTCAGCCCCAGGCGCGTCTCCAGGTCTTTCATGTGGCGGCTCACGGTGCTGGTGCCGATGTTCAGCTCCAGCTCGGCGGCCGACAGGCCGCCGCACTCGGCCACGCTCTTGAACACCTGCAGCAGGCGCAGGTCCATGTCGCTGAGCTGGCCGAGCACGGCGCGCTCACGGGTGGGGGGTGGTTTTACTTGCATAAATCATCAAGTAAACATTGATATTTGAGTATTTGAGAGATTAACACTTGTCGGAACAATGGCGGATTACAAGCCATCCGGCCGCCGCACCCGAACCAGGAGACTCCCATGAGCTTTGTCCACATCGAACAACCCGCCACCGACGCGCCGCGCCTCGATGCCGCCTGGCTCGACGCCCACTGGATGCCCTTCACCGGCAACCGCAACTTCAAGGCGAATCCGCGCATGGTGGTGGAGGCCCAAGGGGCCTACTACACCGACAGCGAAGGCCGCAAGATCTTCGACGGCCTCTCGGGCCTGTGGTGCTCGGGCCTGGGCCATGGCCGCCGCGAGATCGCCGAGGCCGTGGGCCAGGCCGCGGCGCGGCTGGATTACGCGCCGGCTTTCCAGTTCGGCCACCCGGCCTCGTTCGAGCTGGCCAACCGGATCAAGGACCTCACGCCGGCCGGGCTGGACTACGTGTTCTTCACCGGTTCGGGTTCCGAGTCGGCCGACACCTCGCTCAAGATGGCCCGCGCCTACTGGCGCGCCAAGGGCCAGGGCACCAAGACGCGCCTGATCGGCCGCGAAAAGGGTTACCACGGCGTGAACTACGGCGGCATCTCGGTGGGTGGCATCGTGGGCAACCGCAAGCTGTTCGGCCAGGGCGTGGAGGCGGACCACATTCCCCACACCCAGCCGCCGGCAGGCACCTTCCAGAAGGGCATGGCCGAGGACGGCGGCCGCGCGCTGGCCGACAAGCTGCTGGACGTGATCGCCCTGCACGACGCATCCAACATCGCCGCCGTGATCGTGGAGCCCTTCTCGGGCTCGGCCGGCGTGGTGATCCCGCCGAAGGGCTACCTGGAGCGCATCCGCGAGATCTGCACGCAGAACAACATCCTGCTGATTTTTGACGAGGTCATCACCGGCTTTGGCCGCTGCGGCACCTGGACCGGGGCCGAGGCCTTTGGCGTGACGCCCGACATCCTGAACTTCGCCAAGCAGGTCACCAATGGTGCCCAGCCCCTGGGCGGCGTGGTCGCCAGCAAGGAGATCTACGACACCTTCATGGCCGCAGGCGGCCCCGAGTACATGCTGGAGTTCCCGCACGGCTACACCTACTCGGCCCACCCCGTGGCCTGCGCGGCGGGCAACGCGGTGCTCGACATCCTGCAGAAGGAAGACATGCCCGGCCGCGTGAAGGCGCTGGCGCCCTACTTCGAGAACGCCGTGCACGGCCTGAAAGGGGCAAAGCATGTGGCCGACATCCGCAACTACGGCCTGGCGGCGGGCTTCACCATTGCCGCGCTGCCGGGTGAACCGGCCAAGCGCCCCTACGAGATCGCCATGAAGTGCTGGGACAAGGGCTTCTACGTGCGCTACGGTGGCGACACCATCCAGCTCGCGCCGCCCTTCATCAGCACCCAGGCCGAGATCGACCGCCTGGTCAGCGCGCTGGGCGACGCGCTGCACGAAACCGCCTGAACTCCTGTTTTGATAGCTGCTGGCGCTTGATGAATAAGCGCTAGAGGCACTTTTTGCTTGAAATTATCATGAACCACGACAAGAACGTCACCACCACCATCGGCCACCTGATCGACGGCCAGATCGTTGCCGACACCGAGCGCACGCAGCCCGTCTTCAACCCCGCCACCGGTCAGTCCACCACCAGCGTGGCGCTGGCGAGCCAGGCCACGGTCGAGGCCGCCATCGCTTCCGCCGAAGCGGCCTTCCCGGCCTGGCGCAACACGCCGCCGCTCAAGCGCGCGCGCGTGATGAGCAAGCTGAAAGTCCTGCTCGAAGAAAATGCCGACAAGATCGCCGCCCTGATCACCGCCGAGCATGGCAAGGTGCTGGCCGACGCACACGGCGAGCTGCAGCGTGGCATCGAGAACGTGGAATACGCGAGCTACGCGCCCGAGCTGCTCAAGGGCGAGCACAGCCGCAACGTGGGACCCAGTATCGATTCGTGGAGCGAATTCCAGGCACTGGGCGTCACGGCGGGCATCACGCCCTTCAACTTTCCGGCCATGGTGCCGCTGTGGATGTGGCCCATGGCCGTGGCCTGCGGCAACACCTTCGTGCTCAAGCCCTCCGAGCGCGATCCGACGAGCGCCCTGTTCATCGCCCAGCTGGCGCTGGAAGCGGGCCTGCCGCCTGGCGTGCTGAACGTGGTCAACGGGGACAAGCTGGCCGTGGACACGCTGCTGCAGGACCCGCGCGTCAAGGCCGTGAGCTTCGTCGGGTCCACGCCCATCGCTGAATACATCTACGCCGAAGGCTGCAAGCACGGCAAGCGCGTGCAGGCCCTGGGCGGCGCCAAGAACCACGCCGTGCTCATGCCCGACGCCGACGTCGGCAACGCCGTCAGCGCGCTGATGGGCGCGGCCTATGGGTCGTGCGGCGAGCGCTGCATGGCCATCCCGCTGCTCGTGGCCGTGGGCGACGAGGTGGGCGATGCCGTGGTGGCGGGCCTGAAAGCCGAGATCGCCAAGATGAAGGTCGGCCCGGGCACCGACAACGGCAACGACATGGGCCCGCTGGTGACGAAGCAGCACTTCGAGAAGGTGAAGGCCTATGTGGACAGCGGCGTGGCCGAGGGCGCCACGCTGGTGGTCGATGGCCGGGGCGTGCAGGTGGCCGGCCATGAGGAAGGCTACTTCCTGGGCGCCTGCCTGTTCGACCACGTCAAGCCCGGCATGAAGATTTACCAGGAAGAAATCTTCGGCCCCGTGCTCGGCGTGGTGCGCGTGAAGACGCTGCAGGAAGCCATGCAGCTCATCAACGACCACGAATACGGCAACGGCACCTGCATCTTCACGCGCGACGGCGAGGCCGCGCGCTACTTCACCGACCACATCCAGGTCGGCATGGTGGGCGTGAACGTGCCCCTGCCCGTGCCCGTGGCCTACCACTCGTTCGGCGGCTGGAAGCGCAGCCTGTTTGGCGACCTGCACGCCTACGGCCCGGATGCCGTGCGCTTCTACACCAAGCGCAAGACCATCACCCAGCGCTGGCCTTCGGCCGGCGTGCGCGAAGGGGCGGTGTTCAGCTTCCCGAGCAGCCGCTGACGGCGCGGCCCCGTGCGGGCCGCTTCCAGGCCCCCTGCCCTGCAGTCTTTCGGTCTGCAGGGCATTTTGTTATGTGAAATCGATTTTCACGAAAATGCGTCACAATGGCGACGCCCGGGTCCGCAAAGCTGCTTACCAGGGTTTTTACTGAACGCCACCTACAATCAGATCCCCCCGGACCCTGGGGTCCGGCCGCGCAAAGCCCGCCGCAGGGCGCGCGGTTCCGCCAACTGGAGACTTCCATGCCCGAGAACGCACCGGCCCCGATCCCCCACCTCGACAAGCGCGCGCTGCTGCGCAAGGCCGCCCTCGAGTACCACGAGTTTCCCAAGCCCGGCAAGGTGGCCATCGCCGCCACCAAGCAGCTGGTCAACCAGCACGACCTGGCACTGGCCTATTCGCCTGGCGTGGCCGCGCCCTGCGAGGAGATCGTCAAGGACCCGGCCGCCGCGTTCCGCTACACCAGCCGGGGCAACCTCGTCGGCGTGGTCACCAACGGCACGGCCGTGCTGGGCCTGGGCGACATCGGACCGCTGGCGGGCAAGCCGGTTATGGAAGGCAAGGGGGTGCTGTTCAAGAAGTTCTCGGGCATCGATGTGTTCGACATCGAGATCAACGAGAAGGACCCGGACAAGCTGATCGAGATCATCGCGTCCATGGAGCCCACCTTCGGCGGCATCAACCTCGAAGACATCAAGGCGCCCGATTGCTTCTACATCGAGCGCAAGCTGCGCGAGCGCATGAAGATCCCGGTCTTCCATGACGACCAACACGGAACGGCCATCGTGGTCGGCGCCGCCATCCTGAACGGACTGAAAGTCGCGGGCAAGGACCCGTCGAAGGTGAAGCTGGTCGCTTCGGGCGCGGGCGCGGCGGCACTGGCCTGCCTGGGCCTTCTGGTCAAGCTGGGCATCCAGCGCGAGAACATCTGGGTGACCGATCTGGCCGGCGTGGTCTATGAGGGCCGCAACGAGCTGATGGACGAGGACAAGCAGTTCTTCGCGCAGAAGACCGATCAGCGCACGCTCAGCGAAGTGATTGCGGGCGCCGATGTGTTCCTCGGTCTTTCGGCTGGTGGTGTGCTCAAGAAAGACATGGTGGCCAAGATGGCCGAGCGTCCGCTGATCTTCGCGCTGGCCAATCCGAACCCCGAGATCCAGCCCGAAGACGTGCAGGCCGTGCGCGACGACGCCATCATGGCGACGGGCCGTTCGGACTACCCGAACCAGGTCAACAACGTCCTGTGTTTCCCCTACATCTTCCGGGGCGCGCTCGATTCCGGCGCCACGACCATCACGCTGGAAATGGAAATCGCCGCGGTGCATGCCATCGCCGACCTGGCGCAGGCCGAGCAGAGCGAGGTGGTGGCAGCGGCTTATGTGGGTGAGAAGCTGGCCTTCGGCCCGGAATACCTGATCCCCAAGCCGTTCGACCCACGTCTGATGATGAAGATCGCGCCGGCCGTGGCGCAGGCGGCTGCCGACAGCGGCGTGGCGCAGCGTCCCATTGCCGACATGGATGCCTACCGCGACCAGTTGCAGAGCTTCGTCTATGCCTCGGGCACGATGATGAAGCCTATCTTCCTGGCAGCGAAAACGGCCGCCAAGAAGCGTGTGGCCTATGCGGAAGGCGAAGAAGAGCGTGTGCTGCGCGCCGCACAGATCGTGGTGGATGAGCGCGTGGCGCGGCCCACGTTGATCGGTCGCCCGGCCATCATCGCCCAGCGTGTCGAGAAATTCGGCCTGCGCCTCCAGGAAGGGCGCGACTACGATGTAGTGAACGTCGAGCAGGACCACCGCTACCGCGATTTCTGGCAGACCTACCACCAGATGACGGCGCGCAAGGGCATCACGGCGCCCATTGCCAAGATCGAGATGCGCCGGCGCCTGACCCTGATCGGCGCCATGCTGCTGCACAAGGGCGAGGTCGATGGCTTGATCGTGGGGACCTGGGGCCATACGTCGCACCACCTCAATTACATTGATCAGGTGATCGGCCGCCGAGCCGGCGTGGCCACCTACGCCTGCATGAACGGCCTGCTGCTGCCCGACCGACAGGTGTTCTTGGTGGACACCCATGTGAACTACGACCCCACGGCCGAGCAGCTTGCCGAGATCACCATGATGGCCGCCGAGGAGATGCTGCGCTTTGGCATCAAACCCAAGGCGGCGCTGCTGTCGCACTCCAACTTTGGCTCCAGCGATCAGCCCAGCGCCGTGAAGATGCGCCAGACGCTGGAACTGCTGCGCGTGCAAGCGCCCTGGCTGGAGGTGGATGGCGAGATGCACGGCGACGTGGCGCTCAACGGCGCTTCGCGCGCGGCGCTCATGCCGCACAGCAGCCTCATTGGTGATGCCAACCTGCTGGTGATGCCGAACATTGATGCGGCCAACATCTCCTACAACCTGCTCAAGACGGCAGCAGGCGGCAACATCGCCATCGGCCCGGTGCTGCTGGGTGCGGCGCAGCCGGTGCATATCCTGACGGCCAGCGCCACCGTGCGCCGCATCGTCAACATGACGGCGCTGACCGTGGCAGACGCAAACGCCCAAAGATAAGCACAAAGAGAAAAGCAAGCGCTAACTTTCAGGGGCTGTCAAGCCCCGTATTCCTGCCTAAAGATTGGGCAAATGCTTGCTTTTTTCGGGGGGTTCAGTCACACTTACGGCTCGAAATTTCGGGTTAACCCGTAGTTTCTGAAAGGTGTCGATTGATGCTGAAGGCTTGGTCCAGCGGGGCGCACAAGGCTGTCGCTGCATTGATGTTGGGTGTTGTCTGTGCGTTGCTGCCCCAGCCGGGCATGGCGCGCAACCAGCCGTCCACCGGCGGCCTGGACACCATCCGTATTGAACAGTTGCCGCTCCAGGGGCGCCAGACCTATGCGCTGATCCGCCAGGGTGGCCCCTTCCCTTACGACAAGGATGGCACCGTCTTTGGCAATCGCGAAAGGCTGCTGCCTCAGCACAAGCGCGGCTACTACCGCGAGTACACCGTCAGAACGCCAGGTGCGCGCAACCGGGGTGCCCGGCGCATTGTGTGTGGAGGCCTGCAGCCCCGGACGCCGGATGCCTGCTACTACACCAGCGACCACTACGCCAGTTTTCGCGAAATTGTCGAATGAACCCCTGCACCCAGCGAGCCTGCCTGCTCTGTGCTTGGGGATCCATGACCGAGCCACAGCCTCCCGGGGACTTGCATTGATTGCCCCGGGTGTTATTTTTTGGACTTGAAAGAAAGAGAAGCGGAGATGGATACACCACTTCGTAAAGACCAGGAAAATCCTCTGCGCGGTGTTCGCCCCAACATCGTGCAGTCGATCCGCGCCTTCCGGGTGCACGATCTGCAGGACGCAGCCGCACGGCTGGGTCAGCATTTCCTGTACGCCAATCTGGCGCACGCACAGTCCAAGCAGGATGTGCTGGACCTGATCGCGCAGCAGTTCACCTTCCCCGCGCATTTCGGGAAGAATTTCGATGCGCTGTCCGACTGCCTGACCGATCCGCTGCACAAGTCCGGCCCGCAGCCTGGCTTCATCGTGGTGCTGGAGCAGATCCCTGCCACCGCCAAGTTCGACAAGGAAGCCCGCGAGCAGCTTCTGGACGTGTTCCGCGACGCAGCCGACTACTGGGCCGATCGCAAGATACCGTTCCGGTGTTTCTATTCTTTTCTGTAGCCCGTTCTGCAACCACCGGCCAAGCAGAACGGGCCAGCGAGGCCCAGGCGAATCCCGCCGCCGTGCAGGGAATCGACATCGGCGGCGATTGCGCCGAGAAGATGCCCACCGACAAGCTGGTGGACATCTCTCCTCTGGCACTGCGCATGAGCAGTCCATTCAACTCGGGATACTGGCTCACCGCTGCCTGAGTGCGTTGGCGCCGACCCTTCGCAGCCCGTCCTCGTGACGGGCTGTGTCGTTCATGGAGCCGCATCAAGGTAGCGCACCTGCAGCCGCTATAGTCGCAAGCCAACGCTGACCTGTGCCCATGTCCCGAGACAAAACCCTCTACTCCTGCGCTGAATGCGGCGGAACCACGCCCAAATGGCTGGGCCAGTGCCCCCACTGCCGGGCGTGGAACACCTTGACAGAAGCCCTGGCCGAGCCCGCCACGGCACGCAACCGCTACGGGCATGGCCATGGCCATGGCCATGCGCTGAATGCAGCGCAACCGGTGGCGCCGCTATCGGCCATCGAGGCTTCGGAAGTGGCGCGTGCGGCCAGCGGGATCGAGGAGCTCGATCGGGTGCTGGGTGGCGGCATCGTCGAGGGGGGCGTGGTGCTCATCGGCGGCGACCCGGGCATTGGGAAATCCACGCTGTTGCTGCAGGCGCTCGATGCCCTGCAGCGTGCAGGCCTTCCCACGCTGTATGTCACGGGCGAGGAAAGTGGTGCCCAGGTCGCTCTGCGCTCGCGCCGCTTGGGTTTGGAGCACAGCCAAGTGCAGGTGCTGGCCGAAACCCAGCTCGAGAAAATTCTGGCCACCGTGGAGGCCACACAACCGGCGGTCGCTGTGATCGACTCGATCCAGACCATCTATTCCGACCAGTTGGCCTCGGCCCCCGGTTCGGTGGCCCAGGTGCGCGAATGTGCGGCGCATCTCACGCGTGCGGCCAAGGGCACCGGAGTGGCCATGGTGTTGGTTGGCCATGTGACCAAGGAGGGGGCTTTGGCCGGTCCACGCGTGTTGGAGCACATGGTGGACACGGTGCTGTACTTCGAAGGTGACACGCATTCCAACTTCCGTCTGGTGCGCGCCATCAAGAACCGTTTTGGCGCCGTCAACGAAATTGGTGTGTTCGCGATGACGGAGCGCGGGTTGCGCGGCGTCAGCAACCCCAGTGCGATCTTTCTGAGTCAGCACAGCGAGCCGGTTCCAGGAAGCTGCGTGCTGGTCACGCTGGAGGGCACGCGACCCATGCTGGTAGAAATCCAGGCGCTCGTCGATGGTGGCGGTCCCTCGCCCCGGCGCCTGTCGGTGGGGCTGGAGCGCGACCGCCTGGCCATGTTGCTGGCGGTGCTGCACCGCCATGCAGGTGTGGCCTGTGGCGACCAGGACGTGTTCGTCAACGCCGTGGGCGGGGTACGCATCAGTGAGCCGGCGGCCGATCTGGCGGTGATGCTGTCCATCACCTCCAGCCTGCGCAGCCGGGCGCTGCCCAAGGGCTTCATCGCTTTTGGCGAAGTCGGGCTGGCAGGGGAAGTACGGCCCGCGCCCCGTGGGCAGGAGCGCTTGCGCGAAGCCGCCAAGCTGGGTTTTACGGTGGCCGTGATTCCCAAGGCCAACGCACCGCGCCAGCCCATCGAAGGGCTGGAGATCCATGCGGTGGAGCGCATCGAGGAAGCCATGTCCGTGGTGAGAGGCCTGGGCTGATCCGTCACGCAAGCAGCCTGTCAGTCCCCTGCGGTCTGATGCCGGGGCGCCGCCGTAAAATCCCACGATTCGCGAAACCGCAAGCAAAGGACACCTCCCATGAGCCCCGTAGTTCCCTCGATGGCCGACCGTGACGGCAAGATCTGGATGGACGGCCAGATGGTCGATTGGCGCGATGCCAAGATCCACGTGCTGACCCACACGCTGCACTACGGCTGTGGCGCCTTTGAGGGTGTGCGGGCCTACAACACGGTGAACGGCACCGCCATCTTCCGCCTGCAGGAGCACACCGAACGCCTGTTCAACAGCGCCAAGATCCTGCGCATGAAGATCCCGTTCACCATGGACGAGGTCAACGAAGCGCAAAAGGCCGTGGTGCGTGCCAACAACCTGGAGTCGTGCTACCTGCGCCCCCTGACTTGGATCGGCGACAAGAAGCTGGGTGTTTCGCCCAAGGGCAACACCATCCACTTGATGGTGGCCGCCTGGGCCTGGGGCGCCTACCTGGGCGAGGAAGGCATGAAGCGCGGCATCCGCGTCAAGACCAGCAGCTACACGCGCCACCACGTCAACATCACCATGACGCAGGCCAAGGCGGTGAGCAACTACACCAACTCCATCCTGGCCAACATGGAAGCCACGGACGAGGGCTACGACGAAGCGCTGCTGCTCGATAGCGCAGGCTTCGTGTCCGAAGGCGCTGGCGAGAACCTGTTTGTCATCAAGAACGGTGTGATCTACACGCCCGACCTGTCGGCCGGTGCGCTCAACGGCATCACGCGCAACACGGTGTTTCACATCGCCAAGGATCTGGGCCTGGAGATCGTGCAAAAGCGCATCACGCGCGACGAGGTGTACATCGCCGACGAGGCCTTCTTCACCGGCACGGCGGCCGAGGTCACGCCCATCCGTGAACTCGATCGCATCGAAATCGGCGCGGGCAGCCGCGGTCCCATCACCGAAAAAATCCAGAGCGCGTTCTTTGACATCGTCAACGGACGCAATCCGAAATACGCCCACTGGCTCACCAAGGTATAGAGCCGTTGTAGGGTATGCGTATCGTCCACGTCATCCTGACCAACCGATTTGCCGGGAGCGAGCGTTACGCCATTGAGCTGGCCAATGCACAGTCTGCAAGCCACGATGTCACCCTCATCCTGCGCAGGACGGCGCACCGCGATCGTCCCACGGGCTATTCCCACAAGGTCGATCCGCGGGTGAAGATCCTCTGGGTGGGGCGGTGGCTGGGGCGTTGGCAGGCGCGCCGTTGGATACGTCGCTTGAGGCCCGATGTGGCGCATGCCCATTTGAGCGATGGTTGCAAGGCCCTCGGGGGCCTTCAGGACCTGCGTGGAACGGTTTTGCGTGTGGCTACATTGCACATGCGGTACAAGCCGCAGCAGCACCAGAACCTCGACGCCCTGGTCGCCATCGCGCCCTGGCAGCTGCAGGAAGTGCCATCGCAACTGCGCGCCCATACGGTCCATATCAACAACTGGACGCTGCCGTATGCACCCAGCCCTGGCGCGCGCGCGCTCATGCGGGCGCGCCACGGCATTGCGGAGGATGCCTGGGTTCTGGGCTCTGTGGGGCGCGTGGAGCACACCAAGGGCCTGGACGTACTTTTGGATGCCTTCGAGATGGCTGCGTTGCCTGGGGCTTGTCTGGTGATTGTGGGACAGGGGGCCGAGGTCGAAGCCTTGAAACAGCGCAAGGTACCCGGCGTGTTGTTTGTGGGTTTTGCTGAAAAGCCTCAGGACTGGCTTGCCGCATTTGATGTGTTTGTGAGCTCCGCCCGCGAGGAGTCCTTTGGGTTGGTGATGCTGGAGGCCGCAGCGGCGGGCCTGCCTATCATTGCGACCGCGACCGAGGGCGCCCGGCATCTGGCCGATGACGTGGTGGAGGCCATCGTGCCCGTGGAAGACCCGGCTGCATTGGCCAAGGCTTTGCGGGATGCGTTTGAGGAAAGGCCGCTCCGCCGGCAAAAGGACCTGCGCAAGTACGCTGTGGAAACGAGCGTTGCCGAGATCTTTTCCTTTTACCAGCGTGAGCGGTCCGTGGTGGTAAAGGCGGGTGCGTGATGTGCCTGCGGGCCTTGATACGGGCCGAATCTTTAAATCATAGTGAAATGGTGATGTGAATCATGAGCGAGAACAAAGCGATTCAATTGAATGCCGAGGACCTGGATGGGCAAGGCAATTTCCCTTGCCCCAACCCCAAGGCGGCCGTCAAGCAGTGGAGTGGTCATCCAAAGGTGTACCTGAGCGCGAAACCCGGACAAGTGGTTGCCTGCCCCTACTGTGGCACCCAATACGCGCTTGCGGCGGGAGTGAAGACGGGCGGTCATTGATACCGATGATCGGCCGGGAAAATCCGTGCTTCCAGTCCGCGCGACAACGCTTCTTACTTCCCAACTGGCTTCGGTGTCGGCATTCTTGCTGGGCGCCTTGACCTTGCTGCTGCCCTCGGGCTACGCCTATGGGGCGGCTGTCTTCATTGTTTTCGCGATGGCATCCTTTCCCCTATGGGCCAAGGAGCGTTTGAGCGATAGATCGGCCGTCTGGCTGGCCTTGGTGTTTGCGGTGATGGGTGCCGTGTGGATTTTTGGCGCCGACCTTGACCGTGGGCTGTCGGCGCTGAACAAGCCGTTCCGCTATGTGCTGGCGCTGGCATGCATTCCTGTTGCCTTTTTGTACCCCCCCAAGGGGCGATGGCTGCTTTGGGGCATTGCGGTGGGTGCCGCCTTCGGTGGGCTGAGGGCCTCCTACGATATCTTTGTCCTGGGGTACGAAAGGGCCTGGTACGACGCGGCCCACCAAAGCAGCAGTGGTGTCATTCAGTACGGAAACATGTCCGGGCTGTTTGGGCTCATCTGCTGGGTTCAGTGGGCGGTTTTCCATGAGCGCTGGAGCTGGCGCCGCTCGGCGCTGATGCTGGCCTGCGTCTTCCTGGGCGTCCTGGGCTCCTTGCTTTCTCAGACGCGGGGCGGCTGGGTCGCCCTGGTCTTGTGCATGGTTCCACTGCTGTGGTTGATTTATCGCTATGTGGCGAACCATCGATTCATCTATGCCGTACTTGGCTTGCTGGCCGTGGTGATGGCCTTGCTGTGGCACCAGTCCTCGTACCTGCAGGAACGCTGGAGCCTGGCGCGTGATGAGGTGGCGGGGTTTGTCAAGAACGGTGAGGCCGACAACTCCGTGGGCCACCGGCTGGCCCATTGGAAACTGGCCTGGGACATGGGGCTGGAAAAGCCGCTGACGGGCTGGGGCGAGGCGGGATACGCCGAGCAAAAGCGTCTGCGTGTGGAAAAAGGGGAGGCTCCCCCTTCGGTCATGTACTACGGCCATGCGCACAACGAGTGGTTTGATATGTTTGTCAAACGCGGTGTGATTGGGCTGGTGGGCCTGCTGTTGTTCTATGCCGTCCCTCTGGCCTTGTTCTGGCCCACGCAGGCCCGGGTGCAGCGCCCCGATGGAACGATAGACCCCGAGGCCTTGTGCCTGCGTTTGGCGGGCATGCTTTTTCCGCTGGCGTACCTGGGTTTCGGATTGACACAGGTGTACCTCGCGCATTTCAACGGCAACATGATCTATCTGTTCATGGTCCTGTTCTTCATGGCGGCCATCCGCGGCCATCAGCGCGGCCACGGGGGAGCGTCTAGGCAAGCGGGGTGATGGGCAGGCGCAGCACAAAACAGGCGCCCTGGCCCTGCGGGTTGCCCTCGCAGTGCACGGTGCCTTGGTGGCGCCCTGCGATGGAGCGCACCAGGGCCAGGCCCAGGCCCACGCCACCGGCGCGCTCGCTGGCGCCGGGCAGGCGGTAGAAGGGTTCGAAGATGCGTTCGCGCAACTCTGCGGGCACGCCCGGCCCCTGATCGCACACCCGCACTTCTGCCATGCCCCCTTGCAGGTGCAGGCTGACGCTCACGGTGCCATCGCTGTAGCGGCGGGCGTTTTCCAACAGGTTGCGCAGCGCGCGGCGCAGCAGCTTGGCCACGGCATGCACTTCCAGCGGCTGGTTGCCTGCATCCAGCTCCGCGCCGGTGCGTGCGCATTCCTCTGCGGCCAACCCCACCAGATCCACCACCTCGAACGAGCCCACATCGGCCTCGCGCGCGTCCAGGCGGCTGGCCAGCAGGATTTCGTCCACGAGCTGGTCGAGCTCGGCGATGTTGCGCAGGATCTCGGCCCGCGCACTGGCCGATGGCACACCGTCCTGCATCAGTTCCATGCCCATGCGGATGCGTGCCAGCGGTGAGCGCAGCTCGTGCGATGCGTTGGCCAGCAGCGACTTGTGCGAACGCAGCAGCGCTTCGATGCGCCCCGCCGCAGCATTGAACTGGCGTGACAGATCGGCCACCTCATCGTGGCCCTGCACGGGCACGCGGGCTGCCAGGTCGCCTTCGCCAAAGCGCTGCACTCCGCGCTGCAGTACCTCCAGGCGCGACATCAGGCGACGGATGATGGGAAACACCCCCAACGCCACAGCCAGCCCCACCAGCACCAGCATCCACAGGAAGCCAAACGGTGGCCGCGTCCAGAACGCCAGGCTCTGCGGAGGGGGCGGTGCGCGCAGGGCGGCTGCGCGCTCATGGCGCTCGCGGCGATCCATGCGCTCGCGCCCTTGAAAGCGGGGCTCCAACTCCAGCTCGAAGGTTCGACCGTCGGTGGTCTGCAACTGGTAGAGCACCCCTTCCGATGGATGTTGCGGCTGGCGTGTGGCCGTGCCTTGCAGCACCACGCGGCCCTGCAGATCGCGCAGCACCACCTCCCGCGCAGGGGGAGCAATGCGCAGCGCGTTCTGCTCTGCCGCCGTGCGCCAGGCCCAGCCCACCACCAACGTGAGCACCGCCACGCCCCCGACCACGGCCAGCCAGATGCGCAGGTACAGGCGCTGCGAAAAGGTGCGGGAGATGGAGCGGAGCATCGACATATCGATCACCGTGTGCGCGGTGCCCAGTCACGGGGGCAAGATACTGGCGCTGCGCAGGCCAGCAGACTCCGTGGAACTGGCTTTGCCAGGCCACTGGCGTCGTCCCCCCTCCCGCAGGAGAGGGGGGAAGGCGCGAAGCGACGCAGGGGGGTGTTCACATCACTCCTGCTGCTTGGCAAACACATAGCCCACGCCGCGCACCGTGAGAATGCGGCGCGGGTTCTTGGGGTCTTGCTCGATGGCGGCGCGAATGCGGCCCATGTGCACGTCGATGGAGCGGTCGAAGGCCTCCAGCTCACGCCCGCGCACGGCTTCCATGATCTGGTCGCGCGTGAGCACGCGGCCGGCACGCTCGGCCAGGGCCACCAGCAGGTCGAACTGGTAGGAGGTCAGATCGGCCGCCTGGCCCGCCACCGAGACGCTGCGCGCATCGCGGTCGATCTCCAGCGTGCCAAAGCGCAGTACGTGGGCGACGGGCGCCGCGCCTGCGTTGCGCCGCCGCAGCAGGGCGCGGATGCGTGCCAGCAGCTCGCGCGGCTCGAAGGGCTTGGGCAGGTAGTCGTCGGCGCCGATCTCCAGGCCGATGACACGGTCCATGGGGTCGCCCTTGGCCGTGAGCATCAGCACCGGCATCTGCGCCACCGGCCCGGGCAGCGCGCGGATGCGGCGGCAGACTTCCAGCCCGTCCATGTCGGGCAGCATGAGGTCGAGGATGACCAGCTCGGGCAAGGTGCCGCCGTCCTGTCCCTGCAGGCGCGCCAGGCCGCTGGCGGCGTCGGGGCAGTGCGCGAGCTGCATGCCCGACTGGCCCAGGTACTCCCCCACCATCTGGGCCAAACGCAGGTCGTCTTCGATCATCAGCAAGGAGGTGCTCATGGCGTCAGCAAAGGGGGTGCTCAGAGTGGGAGGATGGGGGCATCATGCCTGCTACCTGTCATGTCCCCTTGTCCTTGGCGTAAAGCACAGGTAAACGTGGCGCAGCTTCACGGTTACTTTTGCTATGTATTTTATAGCTGCTTGCGCTTATGTGTTAGGCGCTGGAGGCCGATTTGGCCTTGGATGCTATCCACACCAGTCCCAGCACCGGCAGGCCCAGCAAGGCGGTGGATGCAAAGAACTGTGCGTAGCCAAAGGCGTTGACGTAGTCGCCCGAAAAGCCCGCCACGAACTTGGGCAGCAGCAGCATCATCGAGCTGAACAGCGCGTACTGTGTGGCCGAATAGCTGACGTTGGTCAGGCTGGAGAGGTAGGCAATGAAGGCCGCCGACGCAATGCCGCTGGCCAGGTTGTCGGCAGAGACCACGGCGATGAGCGCCGTTACATCGTGCCCATGGCCCGCCAGCCAGGCAAACAGCAGGTTGGTGCAGGCGCTCAGCAGGGCGCCCAGCATCAGGATGCGCATCACGCCAAAGCGCATGGCGAGCGAGCCGCCCACAAAGGCGCCGACCAGCGTCATCACCACGCCGTACACCTTGGTCACGGCGGCCACCTCGTCCTTGGTGTAGCCCATGTCCACGTAGAAGGGGTTGGCCATGATGCCCATCACCACATCGCTGATGCGGTACACGGCGATCAACGCCAGGATCAGCGCCGCCTGCCAGCGGTAGCGGCGCACAAAGTCGGCAAACGGCTCCAGCAGGGCGCCGCGCAGCCATTCGGCCGCGTTGCGTGCCGGGGGCAGCTCCACGGGCCGGGGCTCGCGCGAGAACAGCACCGTGACCATGCCCACAGCCATGGAGGCCGCCATCACCAGGTAGGCCGTCTGCCAGGCGCCGTTCTGGTAGGTCGCGGCGCCCGTTGCAGCGGCGGCCGCGCCTGCCAGTGCGGGGGCTTCGGCGCGCGCGGCAATCCACAGCACCCCGGCACCGGCCCAGATCATCGCCAGCCGGTAGCCCGTTTGGTAGGCGGCAGCCAGGGCCGCCTGGTGGTTGGCGTCGGCCGATTCGATGCGGAAGGCGTCCAGCGCAATGTCGTGCGTGGCCGAGGCGAAGGCCACCATCAACGCACAGGCCACCACGGGGCTCAGCGCCTGGCGCGGGTCGGTCAGCGCCATGCCCACCAGCCCTGCCACCACCAGGCACTGCGACAGCAGCAGCCAGCTGCGCCGCCGCCCCAGCGTGTGGGTGAGCAGTGGCAGCGGCAGCCGGTCCACCAGCGGCGCCCAGGCCCACTTGAAGCCATAGGCCAGGCCCACCCAGCTCAGGTGCCCGATGGTGCTGCGGTCGATGCCTGCCTCGCGCAGGCGAAAGCTCAGCGTGCCCAGCACCAGCAGCAACGGCAGGCCAGCCGAAAAGCCGAGCGTCAGCATGCGCAGGCTGGCGGGTTCGAGGTACACGCGCAGCGTCTGGAGCCAGGACATGCGCGGTGCGGTGGGAGAAGGCGTGGTGGTGGGCGGCATGGGGTGTGGTGTTTTGACTATTATTCCCGCATGTGCTTTCTTTGCCCCGCTCCTTCCGTAGCCTCGTCGTCCCCCTGGCAGGCGCGGCGCGCCTTTGTGCTGGCTGCCGCCGCCGGGGCTGCTGCGCCTGCGCTGGCCCAGGTGGAGGTGGGTTCGGCCTCGGGCATGCGCCGCCTGGTGCCGGCCGAAACGCTGGAGTCCTCGGCCACCCAGCAGTACAGCCAGTTGCTGGCCCAGGCCCGGGCGCAGGGGGCGCTGGTGCCGTCCGGTCATCCGCAGCTTGCGCGCCTGCACGCCATCGCACGGCGCCTCATCCCTTTCACCACGCCATGGAATGACCGGGCGCGCCACTGGCGCTGGGAGGTCAACCTCATTGCCAGCAAGCAGATCAATGCGTTCTGCATGCCGGGCGGCAAGATTGCGTTCTTCACCGGCATCCTGGATCAGTTGCGCCTGACCGACGACGAGGCCGCCATGATCATGGGCCACGAAATGGCCCACGCACTGCGCGAGCACGCCCGCGAGCGCCTGGCCAAGACCCAGGCCACCAACCTGGGCCTGCGCCTGGGCGCGCAGTTGCTGGGCCTGGGCGACGTGGGGCAGCTGGCCGCCAACCTGGGCGGGCAGTTGCTCACGCTCAAGTTCAGCCGCGGTGACGAGAGCGAGGCCGACCTGGTGGGCCTGGAGCTGGCTGCCCGTGCGGCCTTCCAGCCCGCCGCCAGCGTGAGCCTGTGGCAGAAGATGGGCCAGGCCACGGGCGGCAAGGACGGCCTGGCCTTCCTCTCCACCCACCCCAGCGGGCCCGACCGCATCCGTGAGCTGCAGCAGAACGTGCCCAAGGTCCAGGGCCTGTACGAAGCCGCGCGCCAGAATGGCTAAATGCTATTGAATTGATAGCTGTCAGCGCTTTATCCACGGGCGCTAGAGGCCAAAAACCATTGAAGTTTCAAGTGCCACCCACGTAGGGGTTGCTCTGGCGCTCGCGGCCGAAGCTGCTCTCAGGCCCATGGCCGGGAATGAACACCGTCTGGTTCCCCATGGGCCACAGGCGCTGCGTGATGCTGTCGATCAACTGCTGGTGGTTGCCCTGGGGAAAATCGGTGCGGCCAATGCTGCCAGCGAACAGCACGTCGCCCACAAAGCAGCGCTCGATCTGTGGTGCGTGGAACACCACATGGCCCGGCGTGTGACCTGGGCAGTGGCGCACGGCCAGCGTCTCGTTGCCGATCTGCACCGTGTCGCCATCGGCCAGCCAGCGCGTGGGCGTGAAGTGCTGCGCGGGCGGAAAGCCAAACATCGCGCTCTGCTGCGGCAGGCCATCGATCCAGAACTGATCGCCCGGATGTGGCCCGACGATGGGCAGTTGCAGTCGCTCGGCCAGCTCGCCCGTGCCGCCGGCGTGGTCGATGTGCGCGTGCGTGAGCCAGATCTGGCTGAGCGTGAGCCCCAGGCGCTGGATTTCTGCCAGCAGCAGGTCGAGATCGCCGCCCGGGTCGATGACGGCGGCCTGGCCGGTGGCATCGCACCAGACGATGGAACAGTTTTGCTGGAAGGGCGTGACGGGAACGGTGAGGTAGCGCAGCATGGGGACGGAAAGCGGGGTTGCAGGATGCCGGGTGACCGGCTCAGGGCGCAAGTGTAGGCGCGGAGGCTGCGCTGCTGCGCCGACTCTCCTGGGGCGCCGAGCGTGCCGTGGCGGCGCAACCCACCGAGGCCATCACGATGAGCCCGATGGCAAGCCACTGCATGACGCTCAGGCGCTCGTCCAGCAGCCCCAGTGCCAGCACGGCGGCCACGGCGGGCTCCATGCTGATCATGATGCCGAAGGCCTGCGACGGCAGGCGCTTGAGCGCCACCATCTCCAGCGAGATCGGCACCGCGCTGGAGATGGCGGCCACGCCCAGCCCCACCGCCAGCACTTGCCAGGACAACAATGCCATGCCGGAATGCGCCAAGCCCACGGGCAGCACCACCAGCGCAGCCACTGTCAGGCCCAGCGAGACCGACAGGCCTGCATGCAAATGCCCGACCCGCTTGCCAAACAGGATGTAGGTCGCCCAGCACACGGCCGCCACCAGCGAGTACGCCACGCCCAGCGGGTCCAGCGTGCTCACGTCGTGTCCCAGCGGCAGCAGCAGGCCCAGCCCGGCCACGGCCAGCAGCACCCAGACGAAGTCCAGCGCCCGGCGCGACGACATCACAGCCACCGCCAGCGGCCCGGAGAACTCAATGGCCACAGCCACGCCGAAGGGCAGCGTCTGCAGCGACAGGTAGAACATGAGGTTCATCCCACCCAGCGCGGCGCCGTAGCAGGCGATGGCGCGCAGGTCCGCGCGTGTGAGGCGCCAGCGCCAGGGACGCCACAGCAGCAGGAGCAGCAGTGCCGAAAAGCCCACGCGCACGGCCGTGGTGCCCTGCGCGCCGACCAGCGGAAACAGCGTGTGCTTGGCCCACGAGGTGCCCAGGCCGAGGAAGGTGACCGAGCCGAAAATGGCCAGCAGCGGAATGAACGCAGAGGTGCGCAAAGAAGACGACATGCGGAAAATATATTGCGCTACCCTTGTGTCTTCTGCTCTATTTCTGGGTCTGTCACGCAACTTTCGCTCCCATATGCCCGTCGCCGATCCTTTGAAGCTCGACGCCTTCGACCTCGCCATCCTCGACATCCTGCAGCGTGACAACACCACGCCGCAGCGCGAGATCGCGCAGGCCGTGCATCTGTCGGCTCCGGCTGTGCAGCGGCGCATCCGGCGCCTGCGCGAGAGCGGGGTGGTGCGGGCCGAGGCAGCCCAACTCGACGCCAGCCTGCTGGGGCGCCCGCTCACGCTGCTGGTGGAGGTGCATGTGCACGACGAACACCCGCTGCGCACGGCTGGCCTGCGCCAGCGCATTGCAGGCGAACCGGCGGTGCAGCAGTGCTACGCCATCACCGGCGAGGCGGACTACCTGCTGGTCATCACCGCCTCCACCATGGCCGACTACGAGGCGTTGACGGGGCGCCTGTTCGGTGGCGACGACAACGTGCGGCGCTTTCGTACCTCGGTCGCGCTGGGCTGCCTCAAGGTGGGCCTGCAGGTGCCGTTGGATCGCTGCGGCCCGGTCGCATAGCGCGCCCCGGCGCGCGGCTCACAGGTTGGTGGCCGCCGTCACTTCGGACATGTCGGTCAGGCCTTGCAGCACTTTCTCGATGCCGTCCTGGCGCAGTGTCTTCATGCCTGCGGCGAGCGCCGAGAGGCGGATTTCGGTGGCCGAGGAGCGGTGGCGGATGTGCTGGCGGATGGGCTCGTCGCTGAGCATCAGCTCGTGGATGCCCATGCGGCCCTTGTAGCCGTGCGATTCGCACTGAGGGCAGCCCTGGCGGCGCCACAGCGTGATGCTGCCGTCGTCCTTGCCGTAGGCCTTGCGCCAGCGTGCGATGAGCGCATCGCGCGCTTCGGCGCTGTTGGCGGCGCTGCTCTCCAGGTACTGCGAAGCCATGGCTTGCAGCGTGTCGTGGTGGGCGGCATGGGGTTCGCGGCACTGGGTGCACAGGCGGCGCACCAGGCGCTGGGCCAGGATGGCCAGCAGCGAGTCCGAGAAGTTGAACGGGTCCAGCCCGATCTCCAGCAGGCGTGCAATGCTCTCGGGCGCCGAGTTGGTGTGCAGGGTGGACAGCACCAGGTGGCCCGTGAGCGAGGCCTCGATGGCGATGCGCGCGGTCTCCTCGTCGCGCATTTCGCCGATCATGATCACGTCGGGGTCGGCGCGCAGAAAGGTGCGCATGGCCGCCGCGAACGTCCAGCCGATGCGCGCGTTCATCTGCACCTGGCGCAGACCGCTCTGGGTGATTTCGATCGGGTCTTCGGCCGTCCAGATCTTGCGGTTGGAGGTGTTGAGATCGCGGACCACCGAATGCAGCGTGGTCGTCTTGCCGCAGCCCGTGGGGCCCACCACCAGCACCAGACCGTAGGGCTTCTTCACCATCTCGCGCAGCGCCTGCAGGTTGGTCGGGCTCAGGCCAATGTTTTCCAGCGGCAGCGGCTTGGCACCGGCCAGCAGGCGCAGCACCACGTCCTCCAGGCCGCGCGAGGTGGGCACCGTGACGACGCGCAGCTCCACCGGCGGCCCGCCAAAGCGCGAGAAGTCGATCTTGCCGTCCTGCGGTTTGCGGTGCTCGGAAATGTCCATGGTGGCCATGATCTTGATGCGCGCCACCATGGCATAGCGAAAACGTGCGGGCAGCTCCAGGTAGGGCACCAAGTCGCCATCGATGCGCAGGCGCACACGCACGTTGCTGGGCGCGGGTTCGGTCTCGATGTGGATGTCCGACGCACGGTGCGCAATGGCTTCGTCGATGATGGAGTTGATCAGCCGCACCAGCGTGTTGTCCGATTCGGTCACCACATCCGTCGCCACGGCGTCGGAGTCCGGCGCCATGCTGTTGAGGTTGCTGACCAGCTCTTGCGAGCTGGGGCGCGCTGCCGCGCTGGCGTTGCCTGTCGTGCCGTTGCGTGCGGCCCCATTGCCGTTGCCCTCCTTGGGGGCGTCGGTATGCACGCTGTAGGCCTTGGCAATGGCGGGCATCAGCGTGCCGGGGGCGGCCTGCAGCGGCACCAGGCGGCGCTGGCTCAGGAAGCGCAGTTCGTCGAGCAAGGCGCGGTCGTAGGGGTCGGCCATCAGTACCACCAGCGCGTCATCGCGCGCCAGCAGCGGCAGTACCGACTCGCGCTCGGCCACGGAGCGCGGCACCAGCGCCACGGCCACCGGGTCGGGCTGCAAGTGGCCGGGGTGCACCACATACTCGCCCAGCCAGGCGGCAATCGCCTGGCGCAACTGATCCTGCGATACCAGCCCCAGTTCCGTCAGGATCTGACCGATGGGCCGCTGGCGCCCGCGGTCGCGCTCGCTCTGCTGCATGCGCAGGCTCTGCATCAAATCGGTGGGCTGGAGCATGCCCGCGTTGATCAGCGCTTCGCCCAAATGCCGTGCCCTGCCCACCACGGGGTGCGGCGAAGTCACCAGGTCCCACAGCTCGTCGGTGTTGCGGGGCTCGAAATACTGGCTGGAGGCGGTGTCCTGCGTGGTGGTGTCTGCCATGGCGTGGGGCCGTCGGTGGATACAGCCCTACAGGTTACAACATGCAACCAGGAGGGGGTGGCTGGCGCCCTGCCGTCCCGGCGTTACAGAGCAAAGTCGTAGTCGATGGTCAGCGGCGCATGGTCGCTGAAGCGCTGCGCCTTGTACACCTGGGCCGTGCGGGCTGTAGTGGCCAGGCTGGGGGATGCCAGGTGGTAATCCAGCCGCCAGCCCACGTTCTTGGCCCAGGCCTGGCCCCGGTTGCTCCACCAGGTGTAGGCCTCGTCGGTGGTGTGGGGGTGGAGCTGGCGGTAAACGTCCACCAGACCGCCGTCTGGGTCAGTTGTGTGCAACAACTTTGTCATCCAGGCGCGCTCTTCGGGCAAAAAGCCGCTGTTTTTCTGGTTGCTGCGCCAGTTTTTCAGGTCGATCTGCTGGTGCGCGATGTTCACGTCGCCGCACAGGATGAATTCCCGTTGCGCCTTGGCGCGCATGAGGTGTGGGTGGAACTGCTCCAGAAAGCGGAACTTGGCTTCCTGCCGCTCTTCGCCCGAGGAGCCGCTGGGAAAGTACGCGCTGATGATGGACAGCTTGCGCTGGGGTGTGTCAAAGCGCAGTTCCAGGTAGCGGCCTTCGGCGTCGAACTCGGGGCTGCCAAAGCCGGCGATCACATCGCTGGGTTCGTGCCGGGTATAGACACCCACGCCCGAGTAGCCCTTCTTCTCGGCAAAATGGAAATGGCCTTGCAGGCCCGCCAACTGCTCGAAGCGCCCCTGGACATCGGCCGCCTGGGCCTTGACTTCCTGCACGCAAATACAATCCGGGACGGTGGCGGCGATCCAGGGCTCCACGCCCTTGGTGGCGGCGGAGCGGATGCCGTTGAGGTTGAGGCTGGTTAAACGGAACAAGGGAATCACTCCATGGTCGATCAAGGCACGCCCACCGGTTCGCAAGACGGTCTGGCGCAGGATTTTGTGCGGTTTGCCGTGGAGTCCGGCGTGCTGCGGTTTGGCGAGTTCAAAACCAAGGCGGGCCGCATGAGCCCGTATTTTTTCAACGCCGGGCTGTTCGATGATGGCGCCAAGCTAGGCCGCCTCGCGCAATTCTATGCAAAAGCCCTGCTGGCCAGCGGCATCGAATTCGATATGGTGTTCGGCCCGGCGTACAAGGGCATTCCGCTGGCGGCCACCGTGGCGGTGGAACTGGCGCGCCTGGGCCGCAATGTGCCCTTTGCCTACAACCGCAAGGAAGCCAAGGACCACGGCGAGGGCGGCACGCTGGTGGGTGCGCCATTGCGCGGGCGCGTGCTGATCGTGGACGATGTGATGTCCGCAGGAACGGCAGCGCGCGAATCCATTGCCCTGATCCGCAGCGCAGGCGCCACGCCCCATGCCGTGGCCATTGCGCTGGACCGCCAGGAAAAAGCCACCGAGAATGGCCAGGATGTGCCGTACAGTGCCGTGCAGTACGTGCGCGAGCAATTGGGGTTGAAGGTCTGCGCTATCGCTACACTGGCAGACTTATTGCTTTATCTATCGCACCATGGCGACGGCGAAATGGCGCCCCACCATGAAAGGGTGTTGGCCTACCGCCAGCGTTACGGTGTCCACCAAGGATGATGCATTGAACCTTCTTCGCGGGTGTCCTGCGGTTTTGGGCCTGCTGCTGGCGGCTCTGGGCACGGTTGCCGTGGCCCAGCCTGCGGCTGGGCCCGCGCCAGGCATCTATTCCTGCGTGGACAAGAACGGCAGGCGCCTGACCTCTGACCGGCCCATTCCCGAATGCATAGACCGCGAGCAGCGCGAACTCAGCCCTACGGGCACAGTGCGCCGTGTGATCGGCCCTACGCTCACCGAGCATGAGCGCGAAGTCTTGGAAGCGAAGCGGCGCAAGGATCTGGAAGAGCGCAACCGCATTGCCGAGGAGCGCCGCCGCGAGCGGGTGCTGTTGGCGCGCTACCCCGACAAGGCCGCCCACGACGCCGAGCGTGCCGCCGCCATCACCCATGTCGATGAGGTCACGGCCACGGCCAAGAAGCGCATTGCCGAGCTGCAGGAGCGGCGCAAGAAGATCGACGTGGAGATGGAGTTCTACCGCAAGGACCCCGCCAAGGCCCCCATGAACTTGCAGCGCCAGTTGCTCGAAAACACCGAAGAAATGGCCGAGCAACAGCGTTTCATTTCGGGGCAGGACCAGGAAAAGCGCCGCGTGCACCAGCGCTTTGATGCCGAGCTGGCACAGCTCAAGGAGCTGTGGGCAGCGCGCGTGGTTCCGCCACAGGCCGCCACAGCCACGGTGCCTGCGGCCTCACGCTGAGCCTTCGGGCGGCCTGCGTGGCGCGGCCGCCCGCCTGCCACTTCCCTCGCTTCAGCCTTCCAGGCGTTTGCGCAGCAGTTCGTTGACCTGTGCCGGGTTGGCCTTGCCCTTGCTGGCTTTCATGGCCTGGCCCACCAGGGCGTTGAAGGCCTTGTCCTTGCCCGCCTTGAACTGCGCCACGTTGTCGGGGTTGGCTGCGATCACCTCGTCGATGATTTTTTCCAGGGCGCCGCTGTCATTCATCTGCTTGAGGCCCTTGGCCTCGATGACGGCATCGACCTCGCTGGCCTCGCCGCCCCACAACGCATCGAATACCTGGCGTGCAGCATTGTTGCTGATCGTGCCGTCGCTGATGCGCTGGATGAGCGTGGCCAGCTTTGCGCTGTCAACCTTGGCATCCTCGATGCCGATTTCTTCGCTGTTGAGGCGGCGTGACACCTCGCCCATGATCCAGTTGCTGGCCAGCTTGGCCTGGCCGCTGGCCCGTGCGGCGGCCTCAAAGTACGCCGCCATGGCCTTGCTCTGCGTGAGCGTGGTGGCGTCGTATTCGGGCAGGCCGTAGTCCTGCACGAAGCGCGCTGCCATGGTGCGGGGCAGCTCGGTCATCTGCGCGCGCGTGGCTTCCACCCATTCGGGCGCGATCACCAGCGGCGGCAGGTCCGGGTCGGGGAAGTAGCGGTAGTCGGCCGCGTCTTCCTTGGTGCGCATGGCGCGCGTTTCGCCCGTGTCGGGGTTGAACAGCACCGTGGCCTGCTCGATGGCGCGGCCATCCTCCAGCTCCTCGATCTGCCAGCGGATCTCGTAGTCGATCGCCTGCTGCATGAACTTGAAGCTGTTGAGGTTCTTGATCTCGCGGCGCGTGCCCAGCGGCTGGCCGGGCTTGCGCACGGAGACGTTGGCGTCGCAGCGGAACGACCCCTCCTGCATGTTGCCGTCGCAGATGCCGATCCAGGTGACGATCTTGTGCAGCTCCTTGGCGTAGGCCACGGCCTCTTCGGTGGAGCGCATGTCGGGCTCGGTCACGATCTCCAGCAGCGGCGTGCCCGCGCGGTTCAGGTCGATGCCGCTCATGCCGTGGAACTCCTCGTGCAGCGACTTGCCCGCGTCTTCCTCCAGGTGGGCGCGCACCAGGCGCACGGTCTTCTTCTCGTCGCCCAGGTAGAACGACACCTCGCCGCCTTGCACCACCGGGATCTCGAACTGGCTGATCTGGTAGCCCTTGGGCAGGTCGGGGTAGAAGTAGTTCTTGCGCGCGAAGATGCTCCGGGGCGCGATGGTGCTGCCCAGGGCCAGGCCCAGCTTGATGGCGCAGGCCACGGCCTCGCGGTTCATCACGGGCAGGGTGCCGGGCAGGGCCAGGTCCACCGCGCAGGCCTGGGTGTTGGGCTCGGCGCCGAAGGCGGTGCTGGCGCGGCTGAAGATCTTGCTCTTCGTGGCCAGTTGGGCGTGGGTCTCGAAGCCGATGACGACTTCGTACCCGTGGATCAGTTTCGCAGACATGGGGAGCTGTCCTTGGCTATCAAAAAGAGGAGCTGCCAGCGCTTGATTTGATTGGGTTTCAGCATGATTTGATGCTGAGTTTGTTTGCTATCAAGCGCTGGTGGCTATGGTTTTCAGAGCGGGCTGCGCAGGTGGAAATCCGTGGCCTGCTGCAGGCGGTGGGCCGCGTTGAGCAGGCGCGCCTCTTGAAAGTAGTTGCCGATCAGCTGCAGGCCCACGGGCATGCCGCCCTCGCCAAAACCTGCGGGCACGCTCATGCCGGGCAGGCCGGCCAGCGAGCCCGGCAGCGTGAAGATGTCGGCCAGGTAGTCGGCCAGCGGGTCGCTGCCATGCTCGCCGAGTTTCCAGGCCACACTGGGCGCCACGGGGCCGGCGATCAGGTCGCAGTCCTTGAAGGCGTTCTGGAAGTCGTCGGCGATCATGCGGCGGATCTTCTGCGCCTGCAGGTAGTAGGCGTCGTAGTAACCGTGGCTCAGCACGTAGGCGCCGATCATGATGCGGCGCTTGACCTCGTCGCCGAAGCCCTCGGCGCGCGTCTTCTTGTACATGTCCAGCAGGTCGCCGTAGTCCTTGGCGCGGTGGCCGAACTTCACGCCGTCGAAGCGCGAGAGGTTGGACGAGGCCTCGGCCGGCGCGATGATGTAGTACACCGGAATCGACAGCTCGGTGCGCGGCAGGCTGATGGGCACCAGCTTCGCGCCGAGCTTTTCGTACTCCTTCAGCGCGCCATCGACGGCGGCGCGCACGTCCGGAGCCAGGCCCTCGCCGAAGAACTCGGCCGGGATGCCGATGCGCAGGCCTTCCAACGAGTCGTTCAGCGAGCGGCCGAAGTCTTCCGTCGGCATGTCCAGCGAGGTGGAGTCGCGGTCCGGGTCGGGGCCGCACATGGCCGAGAGCAGCAGTGCGCAGTCCTCGGCCGAGCGGGCCATGGGGCCGGCCTGGTCTAGGCTGGAGGCGAAGGCGATCATGCCGTAGCGGCTGGCGCGGCCATAGGTGGGCTTGATGCCGGTGATGCCGCAGAACGAGGCCGGTTGGCGGATCGAGCCGCCGGTGTCGGTGCCGGTCACGGCGGGCGCCAGGCGCGCGGCCACGGCCACGGCGCTGCCGCCCGAGGAGCCGCCGGGGATGCGGCTGGTGTCCCAGGGGTTGCGCACGGGGGCGGGGGCGTCAAAGCCCACCGGTGCGACGGCGGAGTTTTCGTTGGCCGAGCCCATGGCGAACTCGTCGCAGTTGAGCTTGCCCAGCGTCACGCAGCCCGCCTGTGCCAGGCGGGTGACGACGGTGGCGTCAAACGGCGAGCGATAGCCCGCCAGCATCCTGGAACCTGCGGTGCTGGGGAAGTCGCGCGTGACGAAGATGTCCTTGTGCGCCAGCGGCACGCCTTCCAGCGCACCAGCCGTGCCGGCGGCAAGGCGCGCGTCGGCGGTGCGCGCCTGGGTCAGGGTGGCTTCTTCGTTCAGGGCCACGAAGGCGCCTAGGTGCTGGTGCGTTTGGGCGCGATCCAGGAAGTGCTGGGCGGCCTCGACGGCGGAAACGCGGCGTTCGCGCAGTTCGGTGGCGAGCTGGGCCACGCCCAGGTCGTGCAATGCGGGTTGGGTCATGCGGGGCTCACTCGATCACTTTGGGCACCAGGAACAGGCCGCGTTCGACGGCCGGTGCGCTTTGCTGGTTGGCTTCGCGTTGGTTGGGCTCGCTGGCCACGTCGTCGCGCAGGCGCAGCTGCACGTCCTGGATGGCGGCCACCGGGTGGGCCAGCGGCTCCACGCCCTGGGTATCCACAGCCCGCATCCGTTCCACGATGTCAAAAAACCCATTCAGTTGGGTAAGCATGCGCTCACTTTCCTGGGGTGCGAGTTCGAGCCGTGCCAAATGGGCGATGCGGCCAATGTCCTGGGGTGTCAGTGCCATAGAGAGGGGTACCTACAGAAACCGGATGTAAAGCTTGAACAACGGGTTTTCCGGGGCGAGTTATTCACAGGGGATGCGGTATTATCCCGCCTTTGCCGCACGAGGCTGCACAAGGCTGTCTGTTAGCAGGCAGTTGCGCGCAATAGAGTCAATTTGAATGCCACAAAACCGGCGATGGCAAGCCGAAGCGCCTGCCCTGCCCGAGAGGATTTTTGAATGTTCGGAGCTTTCCGTCGGTATCTCTCCACCGATCTTGCCATTGACCTTGGCACCGCCAACACCCTGATCTTCGCCCGCGACAAAGGCATCGTGCTGGACGAGCCTTCCGTGGTCGCGATCCGCCACGAAACCGGCCCGCACGGCAAGAAGGTGATCCAGGCCGTGGGCCACGAGGCCAAGGCCATGCTGGGCAAGGTGCCTGGCAACATCGAGGCCATCCGCCCGATGAAGGACGGCGTGATTGCCGACTTCGTGATCACCGAGCAGATGATCAAGCAGTTCATCAAGATGGTGCATCCGCGTTCGCTGCTCACGCCCAGCCCGCGCATCATCATCTGCGTGCCCTGTGGCTCGACCCAGGTCGAGCGCCGCGCCATCAAGGACGCGGCCGAGGCCGCAGGCGCCACGGCGGTGTACCTGATCGAGGAACCGATGGCCGCCGGCATTGGCGCCGGCCTGCCGGTGTCCGAGGCCTCCGGCTCCATGGTCGTGGACATCGGCGGCGGTACCACCGAGGTGGGCGTGATCTCGCTCGGCGGCATGGTTTACAAGGGCAGCGTGCGCGTGGGCGGCGACAAGTTCGACGAGGCCATCATCAGCTACATCCGCCGCAACTACGGCATGCTGATCGGCGAGCCCACGGCCGAAGCCATCAAGAAGCAGATCGGCAGCGCCTTCCCGGGCTCCGAGGTGCGCGAGATGGAAGTGCGCGGGCGCAACCTCAGCGAGGGCGTGCCACGCAGCTTCACCATCTCTTCCAACGAAGTGCTGGAAGCCCTGACCGAGCCGCTCAACCAGATCGTCTCGGCCGTCAAGAACGCCCTGGAACAGACGCCGCCTGAACTCGGCGCCGACATCGCCGAACGCGGCATGATGCTGACCGGCGGTGGTGCACTCCTGCGCGACCTGGACCGCCTGCTGGCCGAGGAAACCGGCCTGCCGGTGCTGGTGGCCGAAGACCCGCTGACCTGCGTGGTGCGCGGTTGCGGCATCGCGCTGGAGCGCATGGACCGCGCGGGCAGCATCTTCACCAGCGAATAAGGCCCTTGGCCCCCACCCATCCAGCGCGCTGGTGGGGTCGGGCGCCCAAGCCACCGCACCGCCAGAACGCCCATGCCGCTCGGAACCCTGGAACGCAGCGCCCCTTCCTTGTTCCGGCAGGGGCCTTCGGCCCTGTCCCAATTGGTGCTCTACAGCGCGTTGGCGCTGTTTTTGATGGTGGCAGACACCCGGTTGCGCATCACCGACCCGCTGCGCAAGACGGTGGCTGCCATCCTGTATCCCGCCCAGTGGCTCATGCTCCAGCCGGTGGAGTGGGCCAGCCATGGAACCGGGTACGTCCAGTCCCTGCAGGATGCCAAGGCCCAGGCCGAGGCGGCGCGTGCGCAGATGGCTCGGCAGGCCTTGCAGGCCCACCAATCGGACACCCTGGCCCAGGAGAACGAGGCGCTGCGCAAACTGCTGGGCCTGCGCGAGCGGCTGGCAGTGCCCTCGCTGGCAGCGCAGATCCTCTATGAAACGGCCGATCCCTACACCCGCCGGGTCATGCTGGACCGGGGGCAGGATGCCGGTGTGCAGCCGGGCTCTCCCGTGCTGGACGGCGTGGGGGTGCTGGGCCAGGTCACGCGGGTCTTTCCGTTTGTGAGCGAGGTCACGCTGGTCACCGACCGGGACCAGGCGATTCCCGTGCTCAATGCGCGCACGGGTGCGCGGGGGGTGGCGTATGGCGACCCGGTGGCCAGCCACGGCGGTGGCATGGAGCTGCGCTTTGTCTCGGCCAATGCCGATGTACAAGACGGTGATGTGCTGGCCACCAATGGCCTCGATGGTGTCTATCCTGCAGGCCTGCCCGTGGCCCGTGTGGTGCGTGTGGAACGCCGGGCGGACTCGGCGTTTGCGCGCATCTACTGTGAGCCGGTTGCCGCCACCCAAGGGGCGCGCCATGTGCTGGTGCTGCAACCGGAAGCTTTGCGGCTGCCCCAGCGCCCAGAGCCCACGGTCGAGGAAGCCCCTGTTCGCAAGAAGGGGCGTAAATGATGTGCAGGCGCTCGCGGTGGACGTCAGGCGGCACAGCTTGTGCTGATGGAGGCTGCGCATGATCATGCCCCGTGGGCAGCAACTGCTGCTGCCCGTCAACCCAGGCTTCATCACGGCCAGTCTGCTGTTGGCCTTGGCCATCAACCTGCTGCCTTTGGGGCCCATGGTCTGGATGCCCGATGCGCTGATTCTTGCCCTGGCTTTCTGGGGCGTGCACCAGCCATGGCGCGTGGGCATGGGCATCGGTTTTGTGCTGGGCTTGTGCATGGATGTGCACCAGTCTTCCCTGCTGGGTCAGCACGCTCTGGCCTACACCGTGCTGATGTACGGGACCCGCGTGTTCCATCGGCGGGTGTTGTGGCTGCGTCCGTTGCAGCAGCCCTGGCAGATGGTGGGTCTGTTCGCGGCCGCCCACGCGGCCTACGTGTTGGCTGGCCTTCTGGCGGGGCGGGGCATGCCGGGTTGGGGTGTTGTGCTGGCGCCTTTGTTGGAGGCCCTCTTGTGGCCCGTCGTCAGTTGGATGCTGCTGGCGCCGCAGCGCCGCTCGGTCGATGGGCAGGACAAGCTTCCGTGATCGCCGTGCTTTCCAGGAGCCGGGCTGAGCGATGACTGAACTGCGCAACGTCGAAGCCGAAGCGCGCCGCTTTCGCGTCCGGGTGGTGGTGCTGGGCCTGGTGGTGCTGCTGGCGCTGGGCCTGTTGGTGGCGCGGTTGGTGTTCCTGCAGGTGCATCGCCACGACGACCTGGCAGACCAGGCCGAAAGCAACCGTACGGCGGTGGTGCCCATCGTGCCCAACCGAGGGCTCATTCTGGACCGCAACGGTGTGGTGCTGGCCACCAACTATTCGGCCTACACGCTGGAGATCACGCCTTCCAAGGTGGACCATCTGGAGCAAACCATCGACGGCCTGGCCGAGATCATCGAAATCCAGCAGCGGGATCGGCGCCGCTTCAAGCGGCTCATGGAAGAGACCAAGGGCTTCGAATCCTTGCCCATCCGTACCCGCCTGAGCGATGAGGAGGTGGCCCGCTTCACGGCGCAGCGCTACCGTTTCCCGGGTGTGGATGTGAAGGCACGCCTGTTCCGCAACTATCCCTTGGGCGAGGTGGGCAGCCACGCCATCGGCTACATCGGCCGCATCAACCAGGCGGAGAAAGCGCGAATTCAGGATTCCGAGGACGAAGCCAACTACCGTGGCACCGAGTACATCGGCAAGCTGGGCATCGAGCAGAGCTTTGAGGGGCCGTTGCACGGCACCACGGGGGTGGAGCAGATGGAGACCTCGGCGGGTGGGCGTGCCGTGCGAAAGCTCAACAGCTTTCCTGCCACACCAGGCAAGACCGTGGTGCTGTCGCTGGACATCAAGCTCCAGAAAATGGTGGAGGAGCTCTATGGTGAACGCCGGGGCGCCCTGGTGGCCATCGATCCGCGCAACGGCGAGGTGCTGGCGCTGGTGAGCAAGCCCACCTTCGATCCCAACCTGTTTGTGGAGGGCATCGACGTGGACAACTGGAATGCCCTGAACACGTCGATCGACAAGCCGCTGCTCAACCGGGCGCTGCGTGGTACCTACCCGCCGGGCTCCACCTACAAGCCCTTCATGGCCATGGCGGCACTGGAAACGGGCAAGCGCACACCGTCTGCCATCACGCACGATGGCGGTTCCTGGACCTTTGGAGGCCATGTGTTCCGCAGCCATGGGGACCATGGGCTGGGCGCTGTGGACATGCACCGCAGCATCGTGCAATCGAGCAACGTGTACTACTACCAGCTTGCCAATGACATGGGCGTGGATGCCATGCACGACTTCATGAAGCCCTTGGGCTTTGGTCAGATCACGGGCATCGACTTGCAGGGCGAACTGCGCGGCGTCTTGCCCAGCCAGGCCTGGAAGCGCGAGGCCTACCGGCGCCCCGAGCAGAGGAAGTGGTACGCCGGAGAGACGATCTCACTGGGCATTGGGCAGGGCTACAACAACTTCACCATGCTGCAACTGGCCCTGGCCACTGCCACGCTGGCCAATGGGGGGACGCGCTACCAGCCCCACCTGGGCAAGGCCATGGTGGATGCGGTCTCGCGCGAGACCACGGCCCTGCCCCAGGTGCCCGGGGTGGATCTGGGCTACCGGCCCGCCCATGTCGATGTAGTGCGCAAGGCCATGGTGGGGGTGACGCAAAGCGGCACCTCCACACGTGTTTTTGCCGGGGCGCGTTACCTTTCGGGGGGCAAGACCGGCACGGCGCAGGCCGTCACCATTGGCCAGAAGGACCGCTACAACGCGGCCCGGATGGAAGAGCGTCAACGCGATCATTCGCTCTACATTGCTTTTGCACCGGCCGATGCACCGCGCATCGCGGTGGCCGCGATTGTCGAAAACGCCGGTTTTGGCGCGGCCCATGCAGCGCCCATCGTGCGCCGGGTGTTCGACTACTGGTTGCTGGGCGAATACCCCAGTGAAGAAGACATGGCCGCCGTGCGCAAGGGCCTGGCGTCGGCGCCGCTGGGCAAGCCGCGCCCCGTGGCCGACGTGCCACTCACTGCGCCTTGATGACGACCCTGGGGGCCGGTTGGGACTGGCTGAACACCAGGGCGGTGACGATCATGGCGGCACCTCCCCAGCCGGCCCAACCCAGGTGTTCGCCCAGCAGCGCCCAGGCCGTGAGTGCGGCAAACACTGGTTCCAATCCAAAGACGATGGCACTGCGCATGGCATCCACGCGCTGCTGACCCCAGGCCTGCAACGTCACCACCACCACACTCGCCAGCAGGCCCAGGTACAACAGTGCCATCAGGGCCTCTGCGTCCAGCGACGGCAGCCTTGCCAGCGGCAGTTCGTCACCACGCAGCAGCAGCAGCGCCGTCGAGGCGGCCAGCATCACGCTGGCCTGTGCCGCTGCCATGCGCGTGGCGCGCAGGGGTTGCAGCAGCGTGCGACGCGCACTTTCTTCCAGCGTCAGGATGTAGATCGCATAAAACACCGTGCTGGCCAGCGTGAGCGAGTCGCCCAGGTTCCAGGGCTCGTTTTCATGGAACATCAAGGCCATGCCCGCGCAGGCCAGGGCGCAGGCCGCCCACAACCGCCATCCGTAGCGCCGCCCCAGTGCCGCCATGGCAATGATGGGCACCACCAGCACGTTCAGGCCGGTCACAAAGGCATTGCGGTTGCTGCTGGTGCGCGCCAGTCCCTCGATCTGCAGCCAGAACGCCAGGAACAGCAGCGCCCCCAACAGCAGTCCCCAGCGCCGCTCGCTGCGCCGCATGCCCCACCACAAGGGTGCCAGCACCAGCAGCGCAATCGCAAAGCGGCCCCAGATGATCTGCAGCGCATCCAGTTGCGCTGAGAGCAGCTTCATGGCGGGAAAGGTGGTGCCCCAGACCAGGGTCACCACCAGCAAGGCCATCAGGCCCCAACGTTCGGTGCGCATCGTGGTAAGAAAAGAAAAGGCCGGCCGGTTGCCCGGCCAGCCTGGTCAGCGGCAGAGTGCCGGATCAGTTGAACAGGTAGCGTGCCTGCAGGTTCAGGCGCGTCATGTCGCCCGTGGCGCCACCGTAGGTGGTGCGGCGGCCGCCCAGCAGTTCGCCGCCGAGTTCGACGTTCTTGATCGGCGTGTAGTACAGGCCAGCATGCCACTGCAACAGGCGCAGGTTGCCGGTGTCACCGTAGGCGCTCACGTAGGCGTCACCCAGGCGGTTGCGCGAGCGCACCCAGCCCATGGACACCGTGCCGCGCAGCTTCTCGCTGAACACATTGGCCAGGCCCAGCACCACGCCCTGGGCGCGGTCCAGGCGCAGCGTGGAGCCATCGACCACCGGGTAGTTGGCGCCCACGAGGTAGGCGCCGTCGTTGTCGCCGTCCATCAGCGTGTACTGGCCCATCAGGGTGGTGGTGCCCGTGAGCTTGTACGCGCCCGACAGGCCCAGGCCCATGCCGCGCTTGCTCACACCGCTGATACGCTGTTCGTGCGACAGGATGCGCGCGCTCAGGCTGCCCCAGTCGAAGCCCTTGTCCACACGTGCGATCAGGTTGGGCGAGTGTGCGCCGTCAGACGGCTCTTCCAGCGCGAACTGGAACTTGGCCAGCTGGGGGTTGTTGTAGGTGTAGCGCACCATGGTGGGGCGGCGCGAGGTGGCACCCGGAGGGCCGTTGAAGTCCACCGTCTCGGGCAGGTTGTCCAGGTCCATGAAGGTGGACCAGGTCTGGCCGATCAGCCAGCCCGCGTATTCGCCATAGGCGTGGCGCAGGCGCAGGCGGTTGCGGTTGCACTCGGAGCCGCAGTAGCCGTAGAAGTCGGCTTCGATCTTGGTGTTGAACGCGCCGTTGCCCATCGGGGTGGAGGTCTCGAAGCCGAAGCGCGAGGTCTGGCCCGTGAGCACGGTCTTGCCGTTGTCGCTCTTGCCCAGCGGCTGCTCGGCAAGGTTGGAGAAGTTGTCGCCCGGTGCCGTGCCCTTGAAGTCCTTGATCAGGTTGGCCTCGGCAAAACCGTACACGCGGATCGAGGTTTCGCTGCCCGGCAGGCGGAAGCTCCCGGGAATGTCGCCCAGCACCACGGCATCCTTCTGCTTGAGCTCCACGGCATCGATACGGTCATTCCAGGCCGATGCCGAGGCGGCAGGTGCCTGTGCCTGCTGGGCCTTGAGCTGGTTGAGCTCGGCGCGCAGGGCCTTGAGCTCGTTGCGCAGTTCTTCCAGCTCTTTGGCGGACTGCGCCAGGGCGCCCGCAGGCAGGCTGCACAGGCCGGCGGCCAGCAGGGTCACGAAGGTGTGGGTCAGTTTCATGGTCACTCCGTTGGGTTGTGTGGGAGGTAGCGAAGGAACGGTGGGCTCTGGATCTCAGGCGCCCATGCGGCCGATGAAGGCACGGATGCGGTCATTGCCGGGGTTGTCGAAGAACGAAGCGGGCGGTGCATCGTGCGCAATGCGGCCCTGGTCGAAGAACAGAACGCGGTCGGACACCTCACGGGCAAAGCCCATTTCGTGGGTCACCACGATCATGGTCATGCCGCCGCGCGCCAGCTCGCGCATCACGTCCAGCACTTCCTGCACCATCTCGGGATCGAGCGCCGAGGTCGGCTCGTCGAACAGCATCACCTTGGGCTGCATGGCCAGCGCCCGGGCGATGGCCACACGCTGCTGCTGCCCGCCCGAGAGCTGCCACGGGTATTTGTGCGCGTGCTCGTGCAGGCCCACGCGGCGCAGCAGCACCATGGCCTGCTCATTTGCCTGGGCCCGTGGGGTGCGCCGAATGCGCCGGGGCGCCAGCGTGATGTTGTCCAGCACGCTCAGGTGGCCAAACAGGTTGAACTGCTGGAACACCATGCCCACCTCGCAGCGTTGCTGCTGCAGCGTGTGCGGGTCGTCGGTCACGGGCACGCCACCGATGGAAATGGTGCCGCTGTCGTGCGGCTCCAGCCGGTTGATGGCGCGCAGCAGCGTGCTCTTGCCTGAGCCCGAGGCGCCGATGATCACCGTGACTTCACCCGTGTTGAAGTGCGTGGAGACGTCGCGCAGCACCTGGTGTGTGCCGAACGACTTGCACACATGCTCTGCCACGATGTAGGGGGTGGGTTGGGGGCGGCTCATCGTGCGCGCCCTTCCACATCGAAGCGGTACTCGATGGCGTTGGAAATCTGCGTGACCAGCGTGGTCAACAGCAGGTAGGTGACAGCCACCGTGGTCAGCGTGGCAATGGGCTGGAAGGTAGCCGACTGGATGCGGTTGCCCACGTTGGTCAACTCCACCACGCCGATGGCATAGGCCAGGGACGAATCCTTGAGCAGTGCCACAAAGTTGCTCACCAGCGGTGGCAGGGCAATCTTGAAGGCCTGCGGAAACACCACGTCGAAGAACACATGCATGCGCCCCAGGCCCAGGGCGCGAGCCGCCTCGGTCTGGCCACGTGGCACGGCCAGCAGGCCGGCACGGATGGCTTCGGCGTTGTAGGCGCCCACGTTGAGCGACAGCGCCAGCACGGCGGCGGCAAAGTCCGGCAGGTTCAGGCCTGGGACCAGCACCGGGAGTGCAAAGTAAACGAAAAGAATCTGCACCAGCAGCGGCGTGCCGCGGATGACCCAGATGTAGAAGCTGGCCACATAGCGCAGCGCGGCCCAGCGGGCCGTGCGCGCCAGCGCCGCCGCCGTGCCCAGCACCAAACCGATGCTGCCGCTGATCAGTGTCAGCCACAGCGTGGTGCGGGCGCCGTCGGAGAAGGCCTGCGCATTCGGGCCAATGGGTTCAGGAAGGAAGGACAGCACCTTGCCCAGCAGAATCAGGGCAAGCACCATCAAGGCCACGGCGCTCACCAGCGTCGCATTGCTGCGTTGCTGGCGGCTCCAGTGGCTGGGCCAAAGGGCAGTAAGCATGAAAGATCAGACCGGTGAGGGCGCGAGGAGCGCCCGCGTGCTTACTGGCAGCGCACGTCTTCGTTGAAGTATTTCTTGGACAGCTGCGCGTAGCTGCCGTCGGCCATGGTTTCGGCCAGTGCCTTGGACCAGCCCTGTGCGAGCGACTGGTTGCCCTTGGCCACGGCGGCGGCGATGCGCTCGATGAACAGCATGTCGCCCAGCTTGAAGCCCGCGCCGGGGTTCTTCTCGGCCACGGCCTTGGCGACGAAGCGGTCCGTGACCCAGGCGTCCACGCGGCGCGAAGCCAGGGCGCTGCGGGCGTCCACGTCGGTGGGGAAGTTCTTCATCTCCTTGATGGCGGAGACTTTCTGGACGTTTTCCAGGTAGCTGGTGCCGGTCTGCACTGCCACCACCTTGCCTGCCAGGTCCTTGGCGTTCTTGATGGCCGGGTCCATGGCGATGATCATGCCGCCCGAGCAGTAGTGCGGTTCGGTGAAGGTCACGGCCTTGGCGCGCTCCTCGGTGATGCCGTGCGAGGCAATCACCAGATCCCAGCGGTCCTGGCGCAGGCCGGTGAGCAGGGCGTCAAAGCCCAGCGTCTTCCATTGCACGGTCACGCCCATCTTCTTGGCCACCAACTCGGCCAGTTCGACCTCGAAACCGGTGAGCGTCGTGCCGTTGAAGAAGTTGAAGGGAGCGAACTGGCCTTCGGTGGCAATCAGGATCTTGCCGTCTTTCTTGACCTCGTCAAAGGTGCGGGCCTGGGCGCCGAATACGGCGCACAGCGCCACGGCGGAAGCGACAAACTTGAGAAACTTCATCGTATGTCCTGTCGGGGTGTTCAGGTACAAAAAAATCCGGCCTGCGGATAGCGGGGCCGGAGCCAGGGAAAACGGCGTGGCCCGAGGGATGTCGGGCCACGGTGTCATCAAACTGTTGCAATTATAGGGGCCGCCCTTTTGCGCCCCGCCATCATGGAGAACCCCAATGGCCGAGTCTGAACGAGAGGTTTAGGGCGGCGAAAGATCAGCGCAAGAAGCCGTCGTACCCGGTCTTGAGGATGAGTGCACTGACCACCACGATGAAGATCCAGCGCACAAACCCCGCGCCGTGCTTGAGGGCCATGTGTGTGCCCAGCAGGCTGCCCACCACGTTGGCCACAGCCAGCGGCAACGCAAAGTGCCACCACACATGGCCCTTGGCGGTAAACAGGATGAGTGCGGCGATGTTGGTCGAGACGTTCAGCAGCTTGGCCGAGGCCGAGGCGTTGAGAAAGTCGTAACCCAGCAGGCGCACGAACAGGAACACGAAGAAGCTGCCCGTGCCGGGACCGAAGAAGCCGTCGTAGAACCCCACGCTCAGGCCGATGGCGCAGGCGGCGGCGGCTTCGGCGCGCTCCGTCAGGTGGGGGGTGTGGTGGCGCCCCAGATCCTTTTTGGCCAGGGTGTAGAGCAGCACGGCCAGCAGCACCAGGGGCAGCAACTTGCGCAGGAAGTCGGGCGACACCACGGTGACGGCCCAGGCACCGGCAAAGGCACCGGCAAAGCCTGCAGCGGTGGCGGGCAGCATGGCGCGCCAGCGCATCTGCACGCGGCGGCTGTACTGCCAGGTGGCCATGGTGGTGCCCCACACCGAGGCGCTCTTGTTGGTGCCCAGCAGCGTGGCGGGGGGTGCGCTGGGAAAGGTGGCAAACAGCGCGGGCAGCAAGATCAGGCCGCCGCCTCCCACGATCGCATCGACAAAGCCGGCAAGCAGGGAGGCCAGCGAAACCAGTATCCATTCCATCGGCGCGATTGTCGCATCGCGTGCTGCGGCGCGTGCAGCAGGCAAAAAAAAACGCCAGCAGGGCTGGCGGTTGGAAAGAAGATGGCACCTCACCGGGTGCTTGAAAAAGGCTTGTGGTTGTGGTGGTGGCGGTTTGTCTCCCCGGCCCCCCGTCCAGCGCACTGGGTGCGCGTTCGAGTGGTGCTAATGTAAAGGCCCAGTCGCCCGCGGCCCATAGGGGATTTCCCGGTCTGGCTCCATAGAGTTTGGCTATGGTGCGTGGTCCTCCAGAATCCATTGGGCGGCCTTCTCGGCCAGCATCAGCGTGGGGGAGTTGGTGTTGCCGCTGGTGATCAAGGGCATGGCGCCGGCATCGACCACGCGCAGTGCCTCGATGCCGCGCACGCGCAGGCGTGGGTCGAGCACGGCCAGGGGGTCATCGGCGCGGCCCATGCGCGTGGTGCCCACGGGGTGGAAGATGGTGGTGGCAATGTCGCCCGCCAGACGCGCGAGCTCCTCATCGCTTTGGTACTGCACACCAGGCTTGAACTCCTCGGGCTGGTAGCGTGCCATGGCGGGCTGTGCAACGATGCGCCGGGTCACGCGCAGGCTGTCGGCCGCCACCTGGCGGTCTTCGGGGGTGCTGAGGTAGTTGGGAGCGATGGCCGGAGGCTGGTGGAAGTCGGCGCTCTGGATCTGCACCGTGCCCCGGCTGGTGGGGTTGAGGTTGCACACGCTGGCGGTGAACGCGGGGAAGCCGTGCAGCGGCTCGCCAAAGGCGTCGAGCGAGAGCGGCTGCACGTGGTATTCGATGTTGGGCCAGGGCTGGTCGGGGCTGCTGCGCGTGAAGGCGCCCAACTGCGAGGGCGCCATGCTCATGGGGCCGCTGCGGTTGAGCGCGTACTCCAACCCGATCTTGGCCTTGCCGACCAGCGAGCTGGCCAGGGTGTTGAGCGTCTTGACGTTCTGCACCTTGTACACCGAGCGGATCTGCAGGTGGTCCTGCAGGTTGGCGCCCACACCGGGCAGATCGTGCAGCACGTCGATGCCGTGCTGGCGCAGCAGCTCGCCCGGGCCGATGCCCGAGAGCTGCAGCAACTGGGGTGAGTTGACTGCGCCCGCGCACAGCAGCACCTCGCGCGTGGCGCGCACGGTGACCATGGACTTGCCTGTCCACACCTGCACGCCGGTGCAGCGCAGCGGACCATGGGGCTGGCGCTCGACCAGCAGCTTGGCGGCCTGCGCGCCGGTCCACATCTCGAAGTTGTCGCGCCCGTAGCAGGTGGGGCGCAAAAAGGCCTTGGCTGTGTTCCAGCGCCAGCCCTTCTTCTGGTTGACCTCGAAATAGCCCACGCCTTCGTTGTTGCCGCTGTTGAAGTCGTCGGTGGCTGGAATGCCGGCCTGCTGCGCCGCGTGGGCAAAGGCGTCCAGCACGTCCCAGCGCAGGCGCTGCTTTTCCACACGCCATTCGCCCGTGCTGCCGGTGGCCTTGTTGCCGTGCAGGCGCTTGAAGTTTTCGTTCACATCGCCGGGCTGGTCCAGCCGCCAGTGGTCTTCATGGCGGCGGAACGCGGGCAGCACCTGGTCCCAGCGCCAGGTGTCGTCGCCAGTGATCTGGGCCCATTGGTCGTAGTCGCGCGCCTGGCCGCGCATGTAGATCATGCCGTTGATGCTGCTGCAGCCCCCCAGCGTCTTGCCCCGGGGGTAGCGCAGGCGCCTGCCGTTGAGGCCCGCGTCGGGCTCGGTCTGGTAGAGCCAGTCGGTGCGCGGGTTGCCGATGCAGTAGAGGTAGCCCACGGGGATGTGGATCCAGTGGTAGTCGTCCCGGGGGCCGGCCTCCAGCAGCAGCACGCGGTGGCGGGCGTCGGCGCTCAGGCGGTTGCACAGCAGGGCGCCGGCCGTGCCGCCGCCGATGATGATGTAGTCGTAGGTTGCGTCGCTCATGGCAGCATGGTAGGGCAAGAGGCGGGTTTGCAGGACAGGGTAAATGCTATAAAAATAATAGCTATCGGCGCTTGTTCTCAGGGCCTGAGTGGCCAGTTTTCATCATACCCCTGCTGCCCGCGTCGCCCCATAGGCGACAGTGTGGCGCCTGTGCCACTGCCAGCCGCTACCATGTGCGCTTTGTGTTCGCACTGTCCGTCGCCCCATGGCCATGACCGATCCGCAACCGCGCATTGCCTGCTCCGACACGCCCGAAGGGCCGTGCGCGCTGCTGCATGGCCGCTGGGGTGCGGCGGAGTTGGGCCAGCGGGTGCTGTGGCTCCCTTTGGCCGAACAACTGGCAAAGGTACCGCACCAGCCCGCGCTGGGCTGGGACCTGCGGGGCATGCTATGGCTGGACCATGTGGGTGCCCAGGTGCTGTGGAACCACTGGGGCCGCGCCTGGCCTGCACGGCTGTGGCTCAGCGACGCGCAGCGCGACATGCTGGAGCGCGTGGCGCGCTACACCGTCCCCGCGCCCGCACCGCAGCCCTGGCGCCTGGCCGACCAGGTGGACCATCTGGGCGTGCTGGTGCTGCATGGCGTGGACCACGCACGCCACCTGTTGCAAATGGTGGGCCAGATGCTGCTGGACACCGGCCGCCTGCTGCGTGCGCCGCGCCGCGCGCCCTGGCGCGACGTGTCGGGCCACCTCTACCGCATGGGGGCCACGGCACTGCCGATCACGGCCCTGGTGGGCTTTCTCATCGGGGTGGTGCTGGCCTACCTCACCTCGCTGCAACTGCGTCAGTTCGGGGCCGAGACCTTCATCGTCAACATCCTGGGCGTGTCGCTGATCCGCGAGTTGGGGCCGCTGTTGGCGGCCATCCTGGTGGCAGGGCGCTCGGGTTCGGCCATTACCGCGCAGATCGGTGTGATGCGCGTGAACGAGGAGCTGGACGCCATGCGCGTGATGGGCATCCCGCACGGCTTTCGCCTGGTGCTGCCGCGCGCGCTGGCCCTGGCGCTGGCCATGCCGCTGGTGAGCGTCTGGACCACGCTGTGCGCCCTGGCGGGCGGCATGCTGGCGGCCGACCTGTCGCTGGGCATATCGCCTGCGTACTTCTACCATGCCATGCCTGCGGCGGTGGGCTTTGGCAACCTCACGCTGGCACTGTCCAAGTCGGTGGTGTTCGGCACGTTGATCGCGCTGATCGGCTGCCATTGGGGTCTGCGCGTCAAGCCCAACACCCAAAGCCTGGGTGAGGGCACGACGGCCTCGGTGGTCACGTCGATCACCGTGGTCATCATCGTGGACGCGCTGTTTGCCGTCGTCTTCAAAAACGTGGGGTTCTAAGCCATGGCAGACCAGAGCGCCTCCCCACCAGAGCCGTCGCCGGAAGTCGTCCGCATCCAGGGGCTGTGGTCGGTGTTTGGCAAGGGGTCCGAGGCCTTTGCCGTGCACCAGGATCTGGACCTGAGCGTGCGCCAGGGCGAGATGCTGGCGCTGGTGGGCGGATCGGGCACCGGCAAGACCGTGCTGCTGCGCCAGATGCTGGGCCTGCTGCACCCCGCGCGCGGCAGCGTCACTGTGCTGGGCCGCCCGGCCGAGGACATGGGCGGTGATGGCGCCGCCAGCCGCGTGGGCATGCTGTTCCAGCACGGTGCGCTGTATTCGGCCTTCAACGTGCTGGAGAACGTGGCCTTTGCCCTCAACGAACTGGGCACGCTGCCGCCGGATGTGGTGCGCGACGCCGCTATCGTCAAGCTGCAGATGGTGGGCCTCAAGCCCGAGCACGCCACGCGCATGCCCGCAGACCTGTCGGGCGGCATGATCAAGCGCGTGGCGCTGGCGCGTGCGCTCATCATGGACCCGCCGCTGTTGCTGCTGGACGAGCCCACCGCAGGCCTGGACCCCAACGGCGCCGACGAGTTCTGTGCCCTGGTGCGCGAGCTGCATGCCGAGCTGGGCCTGACCATGGTGATGGTCACGCACGATCTGGACACCTTGTTCTCCCTGGCCACGCGCGTGGCCGTGCTGGCCGACAAGCGCGTCATCGTGACCGACACACCGCAAAAAGTGGTGCAATTCGAGCACCCCTTCATCCGCCAATTCTTTCAGGGCGAGCGCGGCTTGCGCGCCATGGCTCCGCCCGCCATTGCCAAGGACCGCTGATGGAAAACAAGTCCCATGCCTTTGCCGCAGGCCTGTTCGTGCTGGTCGTCACCGCGCTGGTGGTGGGCCTGGGCGTCTGGCTCACGCGCGACCGGGGCAACTACCAGTCCTACGAACTCTCCAGCGGCGAAGGCGTCGCTGGCCTGCAGCCGCAGGCGGCCGTGCGCTACAAGGGCGTGTCCGTGGGGCGCGTCACGCACATCGGCTTTGACAGCCAGGCCAGCGGCAACGTGCTCATCCGCATCGCCGTGAGCGTGGACGCCCCCATCACCCCCACCACCTTTGCCGTGCTGGGCTACCAGGGCGTGACCGGTCTGGCCTACGTGCTGCTGGACGACGCGGGCGAGCCTTACCCTGCCATCGCTCCCGGCCCCAGCGGCCTGCCGCGCCTGCCGCTGCGCACCTCGCCGTTCACCCAGTTGTTCGACCAGGGCCCTGCCATCCTCAGCCGCGTGCAGGAGGCCACCGAGCGCATCAACCAGGTGCTCTCCGACGACAACCAGCGCCTGCTGCGCGAGCTGCTGGCCAACACCGGCCAGGCCGCAGGCAGCGTGCACACCCTGAGCCAGCGGCTCGATGCCACCGTGCAGCAGCGCCTGGACCCGGCACTGGCCGCCCTCCCACCGCTGGCGCGCGAGGCCACGGGCGCGCTGCAGTCCATGCGCCAGGCGGGCGAGCAGGTGTCGGGCATGGCCGCGGAAATCGGGCAGACGGCCAAGCGCATCAACGCCCCCGGCGGTACGCTGGAACAGACCGAGCGCGGCGCCCAGGCACTGGCCCAGGCGGTGGAGCGCTTTGGCACCACCACCCTGCCGCGCATGGAGCGCGCCGCCGACGAAACCGCCCGCGCCGCGCGCCTGACAGGCCGCGCCGCCTCCAGCCTGGGCGAGAACCCCCAAGGCATCCTCTACGGCCCAGGCCGGGGCCAGCCCGGCCCGGGCGAACCGGGCTTCACCGCCCCGCAGCGCACCGGAGTGCAACCATGAATGCTATTAAAACAATAGCTGCTCGCGCTTATAAATCGGGCGCTACAGCCATTTTTGTGCTTGTTTCTGTGGCGGGCTGCTCGGCCCTGCCAGAGCCCCCGGTGCGGCCGGTGCTCTACGACTTTGGCCCTGCATCCTTGCCCGCCACAGCACCGGCCAAGGCCCTGCCGGCCCTGGCGCTGGCCACGCTGGACAACGCCGGCCAGCCCGACGGCAGCACTGCCGTGCATTACCGCCTGGCCTATGCCGACGCGCGCGAATTGCGCCCCTACCAGCAGGCACGCTGGAGCCAGCCCCCCATCCAGCTCATGCGCCAGCGCCTCCAGGCGCACCTGGGCCAGCAGCGGGCCGTCATCGGCACCCTGGGTGCCCAGGCATCGGTGCGGGTCGATGGACAGCCCCCGGCGCTTCTGCGCGTGGAGCTGGAGGAATTCAGCCAGGTGTTCGACAGCCCCGAGCGCAGCGTGGGCCTGGTGCGCCTGCGCGCCACACTGACCCGGCCCGGTTCTCTGGGCGAGAGCCTGCTGGCCCAGCGCCTGTTCGAGGCCCAGGCCCCCGCCCCCAGCCCAGACGCCACCGGTGGCACCCGCGCCCTGGCCCAGGGTGCCGACCAGGTGGCCGCGGCACTGGCGCAGTGGTTGGAGGCCTCCGGGTATTGAGGGCTGCTGTCTTACCCGCGCATCAGCGCTTCAATCTCGTCAGCTTGAACGGGCACCCCGCGCGTGATCAGCTCGCAGCCGTGGGCATGCACCACGGCGTCGTCCTCGATGCGGATGCCCAGGCCGTGGAAGGCTTCGGGCACGTCGGCTGCGGCGCGCACGTACAGGCCCGGCTCGATGGTCAGCACCATGCCGGGGCGCAGGATGCGGCTGGGGCGGTCCTTGATGGTCTCGCCCGAGAGCGGGTCCTTGCGTTCCTGCACCGCGCCGATCTCGCCCGGCTCCACGTAGCTGCCGCAGTCGTGCACGTCCATGCCCAGCCAGTGGCCGGTGCGGTGCATGTAGAAGCGGAAGTAGGCGCGGCGCTCGATCACGTCCTGGGCGCTGCCATGCTGGTTCTTGTCCAGCAGGCCCAGGTCCAGCAGCCCCTGCGCCAGCACCGCCACGGTGGCGTCGTGGGGGGCATTGAAGCGCGCCCCTGCTTTGGTTGCGGCCACGGCGGCCTCCTGGCTGGCCAGCACCAGCTCGTACAGCGCACGCTGCGCACCTGAGAAGCGCCCACCGGCGGGGAAGGTGCGCGTGATGTCGCTGGCGTAGCCGTCGTATTCGCAGCCCGCGTCGATGAGCACCAGGTCGTTGCTGCCCACCGGCGCGCGGTCGGCGCGGTAGTGCAGCACGCAGGCGTTCGCGCCGGCCGCGACGATGGAGTTGTACGCCGGCGCCTGCGCACCGTAGCGGCGAAATTCGTGCAGCAGCTCGGCTTCCAGGTGGTATTCGCGCACTTCCTGCCCGGCACGCAGCGCCTGTGCGCAGTGCTGCATGGCACGCACATGGGCGCGGGCGCTGATCTGGGCCGCGTGTCGCATCAGGGCCAGTTCATGCGCGTCTTTCACCAGGCGCATTTCGTCCAGCAGCAAGCACAGGTCGGCCTGGCGCGCGGGGCACAGCGCGCCGTAGCGCACACGGGCACGCACGGGGGCCAGCCAGCCCTCCACGCGTGCCGCCAGCCCGCTGTGCGTGGCAAAGGGGTACCACACGCAGGCGCGGTTCTCCAGCAGGCGGGGCAGGCGCTGGTCCAGCTCGGCCACGGAGTAGGCTTCGTCCACCCCCAGTGCGGCCACAGCGGCCTCGGGGCCCAGGCGGTAGCCGTCCCAGATTTCGCGCTCCATGTCCTTGGGCTGGCACCACAGCGTGCTGCGACCATCTGCCGTGAGCACCAGCCAGGCGTTGGGTTCGGTAAAGCCGGTGAGGTAGTGGAAGTAGCTGTCGTGGCGGTAGGCGTAGTCGCTGTCACGGTTGCGCATGCGCTCGGGCGCCGTGGGCACGATGGCAATGCCGCCATCGCCCAGTTGCGCGGCCAGGTGCGCGCGGCGTTGCGCGTACACAGAAAGGGGAACAGTCAGGGTCATGGCGTGCTTGCGTTGAGTTCTTCCAGGCGCTGCGGTGTGCCCACGTCGGTCCAGGGGCCGGTGTAGAGCGTGGCGCTGACCCGGCCATTGTCCATGGCCCGACGCAGCAAGGGCGCCAGCGGGGCGGCAAGCCCCTGCGGGTTGCCGGGGGGAATATCGCACCACGGCGGCGCAAACAGCGCGGCGCGCAGCAGGGCGATGGTGCTGTAGGTGTAGCGCGGCTGGGTGGATTCGGGCGGCAGGTTCAGCGCCAGCCCTTCGGGCGACAGGCCGAAGTCGCCGCGCGGGTTGTGCGCCGGGTTGGGCACCAGCCACAGGTGGGCCAGCATGGGGCTGGCCGCAAAGGCCTGTGCGGCAGCGGCGTCAAAACCAAAACCGGGCACAAACACATCGCCCGCCGCGAGCCAGAACACATCGCCCAACTGCGGCAGCGCGCGCGCAATGCCGCCCGCGGTTTCCAGTGCGCCGCCAAAGTCACGGCCCTCGTGCGAGTAGAAAATAGATAGCGTATTGCGCTTGTCCGGTAAGCCCTGGGGACTGAAAGCATCTTGAAAATGCGCGCTGATCTGCTCCCCCAGCCAGGCGGTGTTGATGACCGCGCGGCGCACCCCGGCAGCATGCAGCGCCCGCAAATGCCATTGCAGCAGCGGCTGGCCGCGCACGCGCAGCAGGGGCTTGGGGCAGGTGTCGGTCAAGGGCCGCATGCGCTCGCCCCGGCCTGCGGCCAGGAGCAGGGCGGGGGGCTGCGCAAGCGGGGGGCTAGAGGGTGCGGTGGCGAGCATGGTGGCACTGTAGTGCATGGTTTGGCGGGGTCGGGCGGTGCGCTCTGGGGCAGGCCGCTAAAATCAGGGGTTTTCCCCCACCTCACTCCCGACCGGAGCCGCCCCGATGGCCAACACTCAACAAATGGCGAATGCGATCCGCGCACTCGCAATGGATGCCGTTCAACAAGCCAATTCCGGGCACCCCGGCGCCCCGATGGGCATGGCGGACATGGCCGTCGGGCTGTGGGCGCGGCACCTCAAGCACAACCCGGCCAACCCCCAGTGGTTCGACCGCGACCGCTTCGTGCTGTCCAACGGCCACGCTTCCATGCTGATCTACGCGCTGCTGCACCTCACGGGCTACGACCTGCCCATGCAGGAGCTGCAGAACTTCCGCCAGATGGGCAGCCGCACCGCAGGCCACCCCGAGGTGGGCCACACCCCCGGCGTGGAAACCACCACCGGCCCGCTGGGCCAGGGCATCACCAACGCCGTGGGCATGGCCCTGGCCGAGAAGCTCCTGGCGGCCGAGTTCAACCGCGAAGGCCACACCGTGGTGGACCACCACACCTACGCCTTCCTGGGCGACGGTTGCCTGATGGAGGGCATCAGCCAGGAGGCCATTTCGCTGGCCGGCGCCTGGAAGCTGAACAAGCTCGTCGCGCTGTACGACGACAACGGCATCAGCATCGACGGCTCCGTGCAGCCCTGGTTCATCGACAACACGGCGCTGCGCTTCGTGGCCAGCGGCTGGAACGTGATCGGCCCCATCGACGGGCATGACGCCGACAAGGTGGCTGCCGCCATCGCCGAGGCGCACAAGCAGACCGAGCGCCCCTCGCTCGTCATTTGCAAGACGCACATCGGCAAGGGCTCGCCCAACCGCGCCAACACCGCCAAGGCCCACGGCGAGCCGCTGGGTGCCGATGAAATCGCGCTCTCGCGCGAATCGCTGGGCTGGAGCCATGCACCCTTCGTCATCCCCGACGAGGTGTACGCCGACTGGAACGCCCGCGCCACCGGCCACGCCGCCGAGCAGGCCTGGAACGATCGCTTTGCCGCCTACCAGGCCGCCTACCCCGAGCTGGCCGCCGAGTTCACGCGCCGCATGAACGGCGACCTGCCCGCGCACTTTGCCCAGACGGCGGTGGATACCGTGGTGGGTGCCCACACCAAGGCCGAGACCGTGGCCAGCCGCAAGGCCAGCCAACTGGCGCTCGAAGCCTTCACCGCTGCCCTGCCCGAGCTGCTGGGTGGCAGCGCCGACCTGACCGGCTCCAACCTCACCAACACCAAGAGCACGCCCAACCTGCGCTTTGACCTGCAGGGCAACGTGGTCAAGAACGAGAACGGCGTGGGTGGCCGCCACATCAACTACGGCGTGCGCGAATTCGGCATGGCCGCCATCATGAACGGCGTGGCGCTGCATGGCGGCTTCATCCCCTACGGCGGCACCTTCCTCACCTTCAGCGACTACAGCCGCAACGCCATCCGCATGGCCGCGCTGATGAAGCAGCGCGTGATCCATGTCTTCACGCACGACTCCATCGGCTTGGGCGAAGACGGCCCCACGCACCAGTCGGTGGAGCACGCTGCAGCCCTGCGCATCATCCCCGGCCTGGACGTCTGGCGCCCCGCCGACACGGCCGAAACCGCCGTGGCCTGGAGCGTGGCCCTGTCCAACCGCGAGCAGCCCACCGCGCTGCTGCTGAGCCGCCAGAACCTGCCCTACCTGTCCAAGCGCGACCTGGGCGACATCTCGCGTGGTGCCTACGTGCTCTCCGAGCCCAAGGACGTGGGCCTGAAGAAGAAAGCCCAGGCCGTCATCATTGCCACCGGCTCTGAGGTCCAATTGGCCCTGGCCGCGCAAAAGCAACTGGCCGAGAAAAAGATCGCCGTGCGCGTGGTCTCCATGCCCAGCACCACGAGCTTCGACCGCGAGGACGTCAAGTACAAGAAGTCCGTGCTGCCCGCAGGGCTGCCGCGCATCGCCGTGGAAATGGGCGTGACCGATTTCTGGTGGAAGTACGGCTGCGCCGCCGTGGTCGGCATCGACCGCTACGGCGAATCGGCCCCTGCAGGCGTGCTGTTCAAGCACTTCGGCTTCACTGCCGAGAACGTGGCGGCCACCGTGCGCGCCGTGCTGGCAGGCAAGAAGTGATTGGGTTGTTTTTAACTTTGCAAGGAAGAGACTGACATGGCTATCAAGGTTGGCATCAATGGTTTCGGCCGCATCGGCCGCATGGTGTTTCGCGCTGCGGTGCAAAACTTCTCGGACATCGAGATCGTGGGCATCAACGACCTGCTCGAACCCGACTACCTGGCCTACATGCTGAAATACGACAGCGTGCACGGCCGTTTCAAGGGTGAAGTCTCGGTCGAGGGCAACACCCTGGTCGTGAACGGCAAGAAGATTCGCCTGACGCAAGAGCGCGACCCCGCCAACCTGAAGTGGAACGAAGTCGGCGCCGACGTGGTGATCGAGGCCACCGGCCTGTTCCTGGACAAGGCCAGCGCCGAGAAGCACCTGGCCGCCGGCGCCAAGAAGGTGCTGATGTCCGCGCCCTCCAAGGACGACACGCCCATGTTCGTGTTCGGCGTGAACCACGAGAAATACGCTGGCCAGGCCATCGTCTCCAACGCCTCGTGCACCACCAACTGCCTGGCCCCCGTGGCCAAGGTGCTGAACGACAACTGGGGCATCAAGCGCGGCCTGATGACCACCGTGCACGCCGCCACCGCCACGCAAAAGACCGTGGACGGCCCGAGCAACAAGGACTGGCGCGGTGGCCGCGGCATCCTGGAAAACATCATCCCCAGCTCCACCGGCGCCGCCAAGGCCGTGGGCGTGGTGATCCCCGAGCTGAACAAGAAGCTCACCGGCATGTCGTTCCGTGTGCCCACCTCTGATGTGTCGGTGGTGGACCTGACCGTCGAGCTGGAAAAGGAAGCCGACTACAAGGACATCTGCGCCGCCATGAAGGCCGCCTCGCAAGGCGCCATGAAGGGCGTGCTGGGTTACACCGAAGACAAGGTGGTGGCCACCGACTTCCGTGGCGAGCCCTGCACCTCGGTGTTCGACGCCGAAGCCGGTATCGCGCTGGACAAGACCTTCATCAAGGTCGTGAGCTGGTACGACAACGAGTGGGGCTACTCGAACAAGTGCCTGGAAATGGTGCGCGTGATCGCCAAGTGATAGGCGCCTGAGCTGCGCTCAGGAATTCAACCGGCCGGCCCGCGAGGGCGGCCGGTTTTTTTATGCCGCGATCCATGGTGATTGCACTATCCGCGGCCCATGAAGCGGGCATGCCCCTAGGCCAGCGGCCACCGCGCAAGGGCCGCCCCGCCGCGCGGGTGGCGTCCCCCTTCCGCAGCGCGCAGCGATGCCAGAGAAGGGGGAAGGCGCGCAGCGCCGCAGGGGGATGTTCTCTAGTAATGCGGCGGAATCTCGTCGCGCAGGTTGCGCGGCGCGCCGCCACCGGGCTCGGGCATCTGCTGGCGCAGATGGGTCAGCTCCTGCACCAGCCGGTCGATCTGCTGCTGTTGTCGGTACAGGGCCAGGTTCATCTGGTCCAGCAGATCCTCGGTGTAGCTGGCCTTGATCTCCAGCTCGGTCAGGCGCTGATCGGTGGCGTGCGGGTCGCTCATTCCTCCGCCGTGCGGATGGTGTCGCGGCCGTTGCGGTCTTTCACGCGGCCCAGGTCGTTGTCGAGGGCGCGGGCCAGCTTCTCCATGGCGCCGGTGAAGGCATCGGCCAGCTTGTCGGCATCGGCCGTCACACCCACGGGTTGGCGCCCTGCGGGGCGCGCCTCCATGCGGCAGCGCTTGTCGTTGGCGCCGGATTTGCCTGCGTCCACGTCGGACAGGAAAACTTCGATGCGGGTGACCTGGTCCTTGAAGCGCGCCAGGCGAGACACGGCCTCTTGCTGTACCCACTGGGCCAGCGACTCTCCGCCCTGGATCTTGTTGTCGGTATGGACTTGTACTTGCATGGGTTCTCCTTTCTGAGCGATGGGTCGGTGCGGCGACCGGGGTGATGCGGTCTCCACGCCTACATCATGCCCGGATTTGCGGCGAGATTTTTGTAGTGGAGGGGGAAGTTCGTCTGGATCAGAGCTTGTCCAGTGCCACTGCAGGCGACCAAGCTGCCCCAGGCGGCAGCGTTCGTGCGGCCTGGAGGCGTTCCAGCAGCCGCTGCGCGGTGGTGTCGCCCGGCAGGCGCTGTAACAGGGCGTGCAGGTGGGTGCTGGCCTCATCCCAGGCGCGGGCATGGAAGGCCTGCAGCGCGGCGTGCGACAACTGGCACACCTGCGCGTCATCGCAGGGCGTGAACACGCGCACGGGTTCGGACTTGCCTTTGACGATCACATCGTCCAGCGGGCGCAGTGCGATGTCGTCGGGCAGTTGGGCCGCCGTGGCCCCCGACACCAGAATGCCGGTGCCAAAGGCCTTGTTGGCGCCTTCCAGGCGCGCCGCGAGGTTCACCGCGTCGCCAATGGCGGTGTACGAGAAGCGCTGCTCCGAGCCCACATTGCCCACCACCACGCGGCCCGTGTGCAGGCCGATGCGCATGTGGATGCTGGGCAGGCCGTGCGAGCGCAGCGCGGCCACCAGCGGCACCATGGCCTGCTGCATGGCGATGGCCGCGCGCACGGCATGCTCGGCGTGCTGGGCATCGGGCAGGGGCGCGCCCCAGAAGGCCATCACCGCGTCGCCGATGAACTTGTCCACGGTGCCGCCCGTGGCGTGGATGAGCGGCGTCATGGCGTTGAAGTAGCCCGTGAGCACCTCCACCGTCTGCTCGGCGCTGAGTTGTTCCGACAGGGTGGTGAAGTTCGCCAGGTCGGTGAACAACAGCGTGACTTCGCGCGTCTCGCCGCCCAGGCGCAACAGTTCGGGCTGGGCAATCAGGCGCTGGACCACTTCGGGGGGCACATACTGTGCAAACATGGCGCGCACCTGGCGCGCGTGCCGGCGCGCCGTGGCGTAGGCCACCAGGGCCGTGGCACCGTAGATGGCCACCACGGCGGCCAAGGGCAGCAGCGGCGGCAGCCACAGCCGCGCCTGGACAAACAGCCACCACGACAGCAGCAGCACCGCGCCCGAAAGCCCCGCAGCCACCCCTGCCACCGTACCAGGGTGCCAGCGCACGCTGGCCGGTACCAGCACGGCCAGGGCCAGCAGCACCAGCGCCAGGCTCCAGCCCTCGGGCACGGGGCGCAGGGCGGCACCGGTCACATGGTTGTCCAGCAGGGTGGCCTGCAGTTCCACGCCGGGGAACAGGCGTTCGCCGCCCAGTGCGGCAAAGGGGGCGTTGAAGAGGTCGGCCTGGGTGTGTTGCAGTTCGCTGGCCGTCAAGGCCGAGCGCCCCACCAGAACGACCTTGCCGCGAAAGTACCCCGCAGGCAGCAGGCCGGGCTCCAGGGCCTGGTAGTACGAGCGCGTGTCAAAGCTGCCGCGCGGGCCCCGGTAGGCCACCAGGCGGTCGGCGTCTACGGAGGGCGCGGGCGCTGGGCGGACGCCCAGGTGCTGCGCGAGAGTGGCCGCAAAGCGGCCCGCGCTGGGGGGCATGCGGCGCACCACGAAGTCGTCGTCCGGCTCCACCCCGGCGTCGCCATGCTGGGCTCCGGCATCGCGCAGGGTCTGCAGGGGAAGCACCTCGGTCCACAGCGTGGCGCTGGCGCTGTCCACCTTCTCGCGGCTGGAGGCCAGCACCACGGGAATGCCGGCGGCCACCGCGCGGCCCACCGCCTGGGCCAGGGCGGCGTCCTGCGCCGGGTCGGCGGCGGGGTCGGCAAACACCACGTCAAAGCCAATGGCGCGCGCGCCGTCTTCGCGCAGGCGGTCGATCAGGCGGGCATGCAGGCTGCGCGGGAAAGGCCAGCCCTGGCCCAGTTGCTGAAAGCTGGGTTCGTCGATCGCCAGGATGGCCACGGGCACGCTGCTGCGCCCCGGCGCGGCGAGCGTGGTCCACAGGTCAAAGCTGCGGAACTCCAGCGCATGCCAGGGGCGGCTGTGCGCGGCGGCCCACACCAACAGCAGGGCCAGCAGCGCCGCGCCGAGCGGCTTAAAAACGGTAGCGCGCATCCAGCACGAAGCGGGCCTTCTGGCGCGCAGACTTGGGACCCCACAGGTTGAGCGCTGCCATGCCTACCACCCAGCGCTTGTCGGTGGATTCCCAGAAGCCCATCAGGTCCAGGTTCCAGCCCGGTGGGCGGCGGGTGAGGTTTTCCTTGTCTTCAAACCGTTCGGATCGGTACACCGCGCGGCCGCTGAGGTACCAGCGCGCACTGCTGGCCCAGGTGGCGCCCAGCACGGCGGTGTGGCGCGGAATGTAGGGAATCATGCGCCCGGTCACGCGCTCGTCGCCTTCACCAAACGCACTGTGGCTGTGCTGGTACAGGTACTTGGCGTAGCCCGACCACTGGCGGCTGAACATGTGGTTGACGCTGCCTGCCAGCACCTTGAGGGTGCCGCCCTCGTAGCTGGGCGTGTCTTCGAGCAGGTCGGTGCTCGAGAGGTTGGTCAACTGGGCGTTGCGCAGCTCCTCCAGGAACGGCAGGCTGGGGGTGCGCAGGTCCACGCCGATGGTGCCGGGGTTGGTCAGGCGCAGGTGGTCGGCGCGCAGCTTGATGAAGGTGGAAGCGCCCCATTCCTGGCTCCATTGCAGCACGGCGCGCTTGTGGCGGCCACCGGCTTCGAGCAACTGGTCTTCCACGGGGATGCCGGCTGTCTCTATGCCCGCGAGGGTCGAAGTGCTCAGCGGCCGCATCCAGTCCTGATAGGCCAGGCGCAGCGTGTGGCCGGGGGCGGGCTGCAGCACCAGGCCTGCGCGCGGGGTGAAGACGCGTTCGGTGTCGTGGCGTTGGGCGATGTTGCCATCGACTTGGCCCAGCAGATCCAGCGCATAGATGTTGGCCCCCAGAACGCGGTGGCGTATCTGCTGCCAACCCAAGGCGCCATCCAGGTTCAGCATGGGGTTGTAGCGGTGGCTGCCTTCCAAAGTGAAGGCGGTATAACGGCGATCGATGGCATTGGTGCCGCCAAACGCCAAGCGATCGGCATACAGCAACTCCCCTGCGGGCGTGGATGCTGAGATGAGCCCTTCGGCCAGGGTTTGGCTGGACTGCTTCTCGGCCACATGCTCCAGAGCGGCGCTCCATCGGGTGCCGGGGCGGAGATCCATGGTGTGACGCAATTGCAGATCGTTGAACTGTTTGCGCGGCCGCGAAGCCAGTCCCAGAACGCCTTGCAGCGGATTCAAGGTGAAGAGCGCAGGGTAGTTTCGTATCAGCGCATCGTCCAAACTACGCCCGAGTTTGATCCAGGTCTGCTCGGTGGGACCCCAGCGGTAAGACAGTCCCATCGAGCCCTGGCTTTGGGTTTTGTCCAGTGAGGTTCGGAACAGGTTCTGCGCGCGCAGGTCGATGTTGAAGTGGTTGGCATAGGCAAACAGGTTCAGCCGTTCGCTGGGCTGTGCGCCCAGTCCCAGGGTGAGCACTTGTGCATCCACGTCTGCTGTGCCGGAAGCGTCGAAAAACGCGGGTCGGTTGACCACCCCCACATCCACCGGAAAGCGCAGCGCCCGCGCCGTCTGCGCCTTCACAAACCACGACACTGGCACATGGCGGTTGTCCATGCCGTTGAGCGTGAGGGCGGGCGAGGCCAGACGGTAGAACTCGCGGTCCAGCGTCAGCCCCACGGCGCCGTGGCTGCCGGGGCGCTGCAACAGCGAGGCGTAGCGCTGGCTGGCGCCAAAGGCCATGGGGTCTGTGAGAAAGCCCTGGTACAGGGCCGAGTTCTTGTTGAACTCACCCGCGTAGCGGTCGGCCAGGAACAGGTGGCTGCCGCCCCAGTAGGGGTAGAAGCTCTGCTGCGCCAGCTCCAGCGCCCAGTCTTCCATGCCGAAGAAGGCCAGCGCCGCGCCCAGGTTGGCGCTGCCCTTCTGGTCGTTGGCCAACTGGTTGAGCGAGCGCAGGTAGGGCATGCGCTGTGCCCCGGCCCGCGCCGCCGCCACGGCCTCGCCGGGCTGGAACAGGTCGGTGTGGATCTGCGCCAGCAGCATGTGGGGCACGGGGTCCTTGTCGTCCAGTGCGGCAGCCTGGTGCAGCGTGGTGATGGCGTCCTGGTGGCGCCCGAGCTGGTAGTAGGCGACGGCAGTCCAGGTCTTGGCGCGGGCGTAGCGCGGCTCCATCACGCCTGCGCGCAAAAAGGCGTCGAGCGCCGCTTCGGGCTGGCCTTGCTTGAGCCGCAGCAGGCCCAGGCCGGTGAGGGCGACATAGTCGGCGCTGTGGTCCTGCAGCGCAGCCTGGAAGGCGCTTTCGGCGTCGGTAAATCGGTTGGCAAAGGTCTCCAGCGTGCCGCGTTCGCCCTGGGCCTGCGCCAGGTGCGGTGCCAGCGCAATGGCTTGCTGCAGGTGCTGGCGCGCGGGGCCGGTGTCCTCGCGCTCGGTGTGCGCGCTGCCCAGGCCCAGCCAGCCGCGTGCGTCCTGCGGGGCCAGTTGGGTGGCTTCGGTGTAGGCGGCCAGTGTGCTCGGCGCATCGCCCTGGCGGCGGGCCAGGGCGCCACGGGCGAGCGCCAGTTCGGGGTGGGGTGCCTGGCCCTGGGCGAGCGTGGCAGCGGCGTCGCCCGCGCGGTCCTGCAGCAACTGCGCGCGGGCCAGTTGGGCCAGCAGTGCGGGGTGGGCGGGCCACTGTTGCAGCGCGTCCTGCAGGGTGGCCACGGCGGCCTGGCCTTCGCCGCCCATCAGCAGCAGGTCGGACTGCATGAGCCACACCGGCAAGGGGGGGCGCTGGGGCATTTGCTGCTGCGCCAGTGCGCGTGCTTCCGGCCATTGGCCGGCCTGCAGTGCAATAGCCAATTCCAGGGCGGCGCCCCAGGATGCAGGCGCCTGGGCGCGCGTCTGGGCCAGGGCGCTGCGCGCGCGGTCGATCTGGCCTGCCGCCAGCGCGGCGCGCACCGGCTCCAGCGCCGCAGGCAGGGGCTCGGCGGCCAGGTGGGGCAGTGGGTCGGGCTGCAGGGCGTTGACCCACTGCACGCTCTCGCGCGGCTGCACCAGCATGAGCTTGACCGGGGCCTTGCCCACTTCGGCATAGGCGGCTTCGTTGGCGTTCAGTGTCAGTGTGCCCTGGGGGTTGCCAAATTCCACCGTGCCCGACAGCACGGTGAGCAGTGTGCGCCCGTCAGGCTCCACGCTGATGTGCCAGTCGGTGCCACGGATGGCAGCGGTGGCGGCGGGGGTTTGCAACTCCAGCGGGCTGCCGGGCGGGCGGCGTGTTTGCGTCCAGGCGCGCCCGGCCTCCAGGCGCAGCGTGGTGGTGCCCTGCCCGGCCGCCGCCAGCGCCTTGACCTGCAGCACCGTGTTCTGGTGCAGGCGCACCTGGGTCTGGTCGGCAAACAACAGGGCCATGCGCGCGGCCTCGCGTGTACGCACAAAGTCGCCAGCAGCCAGGGCTTGTGCGGTGCGCGCTGGGCTCCAGGCCGTGGCGCTGGCCGGGCGCTGGTCACCCGCGCCTTGCAGGTCCACGATCTCAGCGGCGGCGCCTGCGGGCAGGGCGGCCAGGGTGTGCAGGGGCCACGCCAGGGCCAGTGCGCAGAGCAGGGGGCGGGCGCGAAGGGGCGGCAAGGGCATGGAGCTTCCTTGGTGTGGGCAGGCCGCAGGGCCAGGTGGGGGATGGCGGAAATTATGCGACCGGCCGGTGACACCTGGATACAGGGGTGGCACGTAAAAGCAACAGCACCGTGAAGTCCGCCCGGTACAGGCCGCCCGACGGATTGCGCCTACAGACGCAGCGCCCGCGCAGTGCTACAACAGCCGCATGTTTGCACCGCGCCGCCTCAAGATCGGGCTGTCGGCCTGCTTTCAGCATGCCGACCCCTCGCGTTCGCTGTTCACCGGCAAGACGCTGCAGTACGTTGAGCAGTCGATCGCGCACTGGATCATGTCGGCCGGCGCCATGGTGGTGATGGTGCCCTGCCCCACGGGGGAGACGGCGCGTGGCGACGTGACGCTGGCGCACTATGCCGAGTGGCTTGATGGTGTGGTGATGCACGGCGGTGCCGACGTGTGGCCGGGCAGCTATGGCGAGGAGCCGCTGCGCGAGGAATGGCTGGGCGACCGCGTGCGCGATCTGTACGACCTGGCCGTGGTCGAGGCCTTTGCGCAGGCAGGCAAACCCATTTTTGGCGTGTGCCGGGGGCTGCAGCTCATCAACGTGGCGTTTGGCGGCGCGCTGTACCAGGACATCGAGACCCAACACCCCGGTGCCCAGCAGCACCGCAACGCGCGCACCTACGACCAGCATTTCCACGAGATCGACCTGGTGCCCGGCTCGCGCCTGGCGCACCTGTACCCCGGCCAGCGGCGGGTGACGGTCAACAGCATCCACCACCAGGGTATCAAGCGGTTGGCACCCGGTTTTGTGGTCGAGGCCGTCAGCCACCCCGACGGCATCCCCGAGGCCATTCGCCGCAGCCCCTTGCGCGGGCAGGGCTACATCGCGGCCACGCAGTGGCACCCCGAGTTCCATGTGCAGGGCTCGCACACGCTGGACGATACGGCGCTCCTGCACGACTTTCTGGGTGCCTGCAGCGCGGCGCGCTTCCGGCCCTTCCCGGCCGTGAGCCCGCTGCACATCCGCGACCGGGCCGCACGCCTGCTGCGCCAGGCTTTGCTGCGCGACGTGTTTACGGCAGAAAACACCATCGGGCGCTTGATGGGTAAGCGCAAGTAGCTATAAATTTCGTAGCAAATTATCCAGGTGACCTGCCGGGGCTGTCCGCCCAGCGACTGCCACCCGGCGGCCTCCCGCGCTAGCATGGCTGCCCCACAAGGAGCCCGACCCATGCTGAACTTTGAATTCCACAACCCCACCCGCATCGTCTTTGGCCAAGGCAAGGTGGCCGACCTGGCGCGCCTGGTGCCTGCGCAGGCCCGGGTGCTGGTGCTGTACGGCGGCGAGAGCGCGCGGCGCACCGGAACGCTGGACGAAGTGCGCGCCGCATTGGGCGAGCGCAGCGTGAGCGAGTTTGGCGGCATCGAGCCCAACCCCAGCTACGAAACGCTGATGCGCGCCGTGGAACAGGTGCGCGCCGAGCACATCGACTACCTGCTTGCTGTGGGTGGCGGCTCCGTCATCGACGGCACCAAGTTCGTGGCGGCCGCCGCCTGTTTTGACGGCGAACCCTGGGACATCCTGCTGCAGCGCGGGCGCAATGTGCAGCGGGCGCTGCCGCTGGCCAGCGTGCTTACGCTGCCCGCCACGGGCTCGGAGATGAACAACGGCGGCGTGGTCACGCGCAAGGCCACGCAGGCCAAGCTGTCGTTCTCCAGCGTGCACTGCTTTCCGCAGTTCTCGGTGCTCGACCCGACCAAGACCTACACCCTGCCGCCTGCGCAAATCGCCAACGGCCTGGTGGACGCCTACGTGCACGTCATGGAGCAGTACCTGACCTACCCCGTGCAGGCACGCCCGCAGGACCGCTTTGCCGAAGGCCTGCTGCAGACCCTGGTGGAAATCGCCCCTGGCGCGCTGGCCGAGCCGCCCGACTACGACCACCGCGCCAACCTGATGTGGACGGCCACGCTGGCGCTCAACGGCCTGATCGGTGCGGGCGTGCCGCAGGACTGGGCCACGCACATGATCGGCCACGAGCTGACGGCTCTGTATGGCATCGACCACGCGCGCACGCTGGCCATCGTGCTGCCTTCGCTCATGCAGTCGCAGCGCGTAGCCAAGCGCGACAAGCTGCTGCAGTACGCCGAGCGCGTCTGGCATGTCAGCGGCGGCACCGAGGACGAGCGCATCGACGCCGCCATCACGCACACCCGCGCATTTTTCGAGAGCGTGGGCATCCCCACGCGCCTGTCTGCCTACGGCCTGGGGCGCGAGGCGGTGGACGCCGTGGTGGCGCAGCTCACGGCGCACGGCATGCTCAAGCTGGGCGAGCACCGCAGCATCACGCCCGAAGTCAGCCGCGCCATCCTGGAAGCGGCGCTTTAAGGGTTTTATGGCTCTGGCGCTTGAATATCAAGCGCCAGCAGCTATCAAAACAATAGCAATCAGTGGTGGTGCCCGTGGGCGCCATGCACATGGCGGTGGGCGATTTCCTCGGCCGAGGCGGCACGCACATCCGTCACCTTGCAGGAAAAACGCAGCGCCTGGCCGGCCAGCGGGTGGTTGCCGTCCAGGTGCACCTCGGGGCCCTTGATCTTCACCACGTTGAACACCTGGGGCTGGCCGTCGTTGCCCACGCCCTGTAGCTGGCCGCCCACCTTCACGCCGGGCGGGAACTCGCTCTTGGGGATGGTGCGCACCAGCGACTCGTCGCGCGCGCCAAAGGCGTCTTCCACGGCCAGGTCGATGGTGGTGGCAAAGCCGGCGGCCTGGCCTTCGAGCGCGGCCTCCACCTTGGGGAAGATGTTCTCGTAGCCGCCGTGCAGGTAGGCCAGGTTGCCCGCGTCCAGCGGCTTGCCCTGGGGCGTGGTCACCTTGTAGCTGATGGTGACGGCGGAGTCTTTGCTGATGTTCATGCGGCGCTTTCGGATGGCAAAGCGGGGATTTTCTCTCAGACCCTCAACCCCCGCCCGGCAGCGTGTCGGCCTGCGCGCCGGGGTAGCGCGCAAAGCGCCGTGGCATGCCGCCATGCACCGGGGCGCTGTCGGGCCAGGGCCAGCCGCCAAACTCCGTGCGGCGGTAATCCTGCATGGCCTGCATGATCTCCTCGCGCGTGTTCATCACGAATGGGCCGTACTGCGCCACCGGCTCGCCGATGGGGCGGCCCTGCAGCAGCAGGCATTCCACGGCCAGGGTGCCGGTGTTTTCCAGCGCCCAGTCCTGGCCCGCCACCAGTTCCAGCGCGGCGTGCTCGCCGAGGTGCTGCGGCCCGATGCGCAGGCCATCGCCCGCAAAGAAGTACAGCATGCGCCGCGTGCCCTGGCCGCGCGCGGCGGGCAGCACCCACCGGGCGCCGGGTGCCAGGTGCAGCGTCCAGATGGCCACGTCGGCGTCCGGCTGCGCGGCCCAGGATTCGGGCGGCGGTGCCAGTGGCTTGGCGGCGCCGGGCAGGGCCCCGGCCACCACGGTGACGGTGGTCAGGCGGCCGGCCTCGTCGCGGTGCGCCAGGCGCGGAATGCGTTCGTTCCACAGCATGGTGAAGTGCGGCGCCACCATCTTCTGGCGCGCGGGCAGGTTCAGCCAAATCTGGAACAGCTCCAGCGGGTTCGGCCCGCCGGTATCGAGCAGCGGGAACATCTCGGAATGCTGGATGCCCCGCCCCGCCGTCACCCACTGCACATCGCCGCCGCCAAAGCGCGCCGCCGCGCCCAGCGAATCGGCATGGTCGATCAGGCCCTTGCGCACCAGCGTCACGGTCTCGAAGCCCCGGTGCGGGTGCACCGGAAAGCCCGGCACCGCGTCGCCGTGGTACATGCTCCAGCCGTCCTGGCGGCTGAAGTCACTGCCGATCTGGCGGCCGCCCAGCAGGTGGGACGCCGGGCCGAATGCGCCGTTGCCCGCCGGGTAGGCGTCATCGTGGTGGGCGCAGAACAGGAAAGGGTCCAGCGTGGGCCACAGCGGGCCGAGGGCCTGGGTGTTCAGAATGGGTGTGGACGTGGTCATCGCAGTGCTCCTGCGTGTATTGGAGCGGTATTGGCTACGCAGGACTAGCCCCTGGCTGCGCAACACTGCGTTCCATGGGTGTATTCAGAGCAAAAACAGCATTAGGGCCAATACAGATAATCGCCACCAGCTATTGAAAGAGGAGCGTTCCTACAGCCCCTGCGGCACCGCCTCGGCCAAAAAGTCATACACCGCCCGGATGCGCGCGCTGGTGCGGATCTCGCGGTGTACCGTGAGCCAGATGGGGATCTGCGGCAGCGCGAGTTGGGGCAGGACCTGCAGTACCTCGGGGTCGGTGCGCGCCATGTACTGCGCCACGAAGCCGATGCCCAGGCCCGCGCGCACGGCCTGCCAGTAGGCGATGAAATCGTCGGTGCGAAGCTGGAACTGCTCGCGCCCCACCGGGTGCCCCAGGGCCGCGAAGCCGCGCAGGATGTCCTCGTTGCGGTCGTTGCCCACCAGTTCGTGCGCCAGCAGGTCGGTGGGCTGGCGCGGCGTGCCCCGGCGGCGCAGGTAGTCGCGGTGCGCGTAGGCGCCCAGCGCCACGCTGCCGATGCGCCGCGCCACCAGGCTGGACTGGTCGGGCTGCACCATGCGCAGGGCGATGTCGGCCTCGCGGCGCAGCAGGTTGCTGACCTCGTTGCTGGCCACCAGCTCCACCTGGATGTCGGGGAGCTGCTGGCGCATGCGCAGCAGCAGCGGCGGCAGCAGCAGGCAGGCCACGGGCTGGCTGGCGCTGATGCGCACCGTGCCGCTGGCGCCGGCCTGCGCACCGGAGACGCCGCGTGCCAGCGCATGCGCGCCGGCCTCCATTGCGCGCGCCGACTCGGCCAGCCGCAGCGCCGTGGCCGTGGGCTGCAGGCCCCGGCCGGTGCGCTCGAACAGCACCGTGCCCAGTTGCGCCTCCAGCTCGGCGACGTGGCGGCCCATGGTGGGCTGGCTGGACTGCAAGGCGCGCGCCGCGCCCAGCAGACTGCCGTGCTCCAGCACGGCCAGGAAGGAGCGCACCAGGTTCCAGTCGAACGGGGTATTCATGAATGAAATCCTGCTATGGATATTCATGCAATTGTGTAACTTCGCGATGGTTCCCACAATCAAGCCCATCACAGAGCACATGGAGATGGACATGGCCAAGACGGTATGGGTGCTGGGCGCCAACGGGCGCCTGGGGCGGGCGGTGGCGCTGGCCTTCGCGGCGGCGGGCTGGCGGGTGCGCGCACCCTGGCGGCATGGCGCGGTGGCGCAGGCCCCGACGCTGCCTGGCGTGCAATGGCTGGCGCCGGGCGCAGACCTGCAGGCGGCGCTGGACGAGGGGGCCGACGCCGTGGTCCACGCCATGAACCCGGCGCGCTACACGGCCAGTGCCTGGCGCGCCGAGGCCCCGGCGCTGCTGCACCAGGCCATCGCCACCGCGCTGGCGCTGCGCGCCGTGCTGCTGTTTCCGGGCAATGTGTACAACTTCGGCGCGGGCATGCCCGCCGTGCTGGATGCGCACACGCCCCAGCGCCCCAGCACGCCGCTGGGCGCGGTGCGCGTGGCGCTGGAGCAGCAGCTCGCCCAGGCCGTGGCCACCCAGGGGCTGCGCGCCGTCATCGTGCGCGCGGGCGACTTTTTTGGCGCGGGCCAGGGCACCTGGCTGGACCTGGTGATCGCGCGCAAGCTGCGCCAGGGCGTGATGACCTGGCCCGGCCCGCTGGACGTGCCGCACGCCTGGGCCTACCTGCCCGACCTGGCCCAGGCCTTCGTGCGCGTGGCCGCCGCGCCCGCCCCCGCGCCGGGGCAGTTGCCCTGCCTGCCGTTTGCCGGTCACACCACTGCCGGCCACGACTGGCAGACGGTGCTGGCCGAATGGGCGCAGGAGCAAGGTGGGCTGCGCGGTGGCGCGCTACGGGTGCAATCCCTGCCCTGGGGCTGGATGCGCCTGGCCACTCCGGTGGTGCCCATGCTGCGCTCGCTACAGGCCATGCGCTACCTCTGGCAGGTGCCGCATGCGCTCGACGGCACGGCGCTGGCCCGGTACGCTGGTCCTGTGACCCACACCCCGCTGCGCGAGGCGTTGCGTGCCAGCCTGGCCTTGCTGGACGGCGCCGCGCAGCCCGTCACCACCCCTATCGCCGCAGGAGCCTGAGCATGCAGCGCCGCCCCTTTCTGCGCATCCTCGGCGGGGCCGCCGTGCTTGCCGCCACGCCCGCGCTGCCGGGCTGTTCGTCCGCCCTGCCCGCCGAGGCGCTGGCCGCGTGGCAGCCGCCCGCGCCCGTGCCGCCCGGGGGCGACGTGCGCCGCTGGCTGCTGGCGCACGCCATCCTGGCGCCGCATTCGCACAACCTGCAATCGTGGCTGGTGGATTTGCACACGCCGGGCGAGATCTGGCTCTACTGCGACCGCACGCGCCTGCTGCCCGAGACCGACCCGCACGCGCGCCAGATCCTCATGAGCCAGGGCACCTTCCTCGAACTGCTGCACCTGGCCGCGCTGCAGCAGGGCCTGCGCGCCGAGGTGGAGATGTTTCCGCACGGCGTGTTCGACCCGCGCACACCGCCCGCGCCGCCGCACACCCACCACGCCACGGCGCGTGTGCGGCTGGTGCCCGACGCCAGCGCGCCGCCCGACCCGCTGTTCGCGCAGATCTTCCGGCGCCACACCAACCGTTCGGCCTACGCGCCGCGCGCCCCCGAGCCGCAGGCGGTGCAGGCCATCGCGGCGGCCTGTGCGGCACCCGGCCTGCGCGTGGACTTCGCCCTGCCGGGCAATGCACGCCTGCCGGAGCACCGCGCCATCGCGCGCGATGCCTGGCGCGTGGAGCTGGTCACGCCGCGCACCATGCTCGAATCGTTGAAGGTGCTGCGCGTGGGCCCGCGCGAGATCGCCCAGCACCGCGACGGCCTGAGCGTGAACGAGCCGCTGCCGCGCCTGCTGGCGGCCCTGCGCCTGTTCGACCGCAGCCGCGCGCCCGGCCCCGACGACATGGCGGTGACCCAGCAGGTGCAGGACTTCAACGCCAAGATCGAGGCCACGCCGGCCTTCTTCGCCATGGTGACCGAGGCCAACGACCGCGCCACCCAGGTGCGGGCCGGCCGCGCCTACGCGCGTGCGCAGCTCGCCGCTACGGCGCACGGCCTGTCCATGCACCCGTTGCAGCAGGCCTTGCAGGAATACCCCGAGCAGGCGCCCCATTACGCCGCCATCCACGCGCTGCTGGGCGCAGCGCCCGGGCGTAATGCGGTGCAGATGTGGGCGCGCCTGGGCTACGCGCCGCCCGTGGGGCCGGCGCCGCGCCGGGGAGTGCAGGCGCACCTGTTGGGCTGAGCGACGGGGAGTCTTTCAGCCTCTGCTGCGACCCATGCGCCAGTTTTGATTGAAATCGGGCTGTGGCGCCCTTCCATCAAGCGCCAGCAGCTATTGAATCAATAGCAAACTCGATCAGCGCCCCACCACCGACCAGCCCGCCTGCTGGTTGTTCTTGTCGTTTTCGTATTCCCAGGCCGTGCCGCAGCGGTCGCACTGGTAACGGGTGATGGTGACGGTGCCCGTCTCGCGGTCTTCCTTGCGGTTGCCGCGCTGCACCAGTTCGGCATGGCCGGGCGCCTTGCGCCAGTTGCGCTGGATGCCCTTGCAGGACTCGCACAGTTCCATCGGGTTCAGTTCGCGCTGTCGGGCCAGTTCTTTGCTCATGGGAGGGTGCCTTGGTGGTGTGCGGGGTGCAGGGGCGCTACTGTACGCCACACAAGCCGTGCAGGCGCTGGTGCAGTGCATCTCCGGGGTCCACCGGCCGCTGGTTCTTGGCCTGCAGGTAGTGGTGGGTGAAGACGTCGAGGTAGGCCTCCATCACCTGGGCGGCCCGCTCCTCGCCCGCCAGCGCCAGGCACAGCGCCGCCACCTCCAGCGTGCACAGGTGCGCCGCGTCGGCCGACTGGCGCAGCCGGTAGCGCGACGACTGTTCGGGCTGCAGGCTGAGCACCGGCAGGGTATCGAGGTAGGGGCTCTTGCGGAACATGCGGCGCGCCTCGGCCCAGGTGGCGTCGAGCAGCACGAACAGCGGCTTGCGATCGGGCGCCTCACCCGAGGGTGCCGGGGGCGCCACCTGGGTCACCACACGCTGCGGTTCGGCATAGTCGCTGGGAAACACCAGGTACGGCTGCCACTGCGGATCGGCCAGCAGGGCCAGCAGGCCGGGGGGCACCTCGGTGCGCGTCCAGCCGAAGGCAAAGGTGTCGGCCACCACATCGGCCACCAGCCAGCCGGTGTTGCTGGGCTTGAGCGCCTCGGTGTCGGCCATCAGCAGGCAGACACCCGCGCGCGTGGGCACCTGCGGCCGCAGGGCGCACAGGCAGTGGCTGGGCCGCAGGCGGCAACCCGGACAGCGCTCGCCGCTCGGCCCACCCCGGGCTAGGAACGGCTTGGCGCTGCGTGCCAGACGCTCGCTGCGCAGGCGCGCTACGGCGTGGGGCGATGGGGTGAGGGTCACGGCGCGCCCGCGTGTTCCAGCGCGAACAGCGGCACCTCGGCCCGGTGGCTCAGCCACAGGCCGCCGCCCATCTGGGTAAAGCCCTCGGCCAGCGTGCGGCGGTACATCTGCGCGCGGTGGCGGAACTGGCGCGTATCGGTGAGCGTTTGGTCCACCATGTCCTGCTCCCAGTCCTCGCGCGTGACGGCCTCCAGGTACAGCGCGCCCCGGCACAGCCGGGCCAGGTTGCGCATGGCCGCCTGCGCGTCGGCCGCGTTCAGGTAGGGCAGCACGCCCTGGCAGATCACCAGATCGAAGGGCTCGCTGGCGCGGTAGTCGAGCACCGAGCCGCGCTCCCAGCCGAAGCGCTCGCACAGGTAGGCGCTGTATTCCACGCCATGGAAGCTGGCGTGCGGAAAATGCCGCGCCACCACGTCGCGCCACAGGCCGATGCCGCAGCCCACGTCCAGCACGCGGCGCACCGGCACGCGCAGGTACTGCAGGTAGCTGCACACGAAGGCGCCCAGCCGCTCGATGTGCTGCGGGTCGGCCACGCTGGTCTTGGGGTCGAAGTAGTAGCGCTGGTAGTAGGCCTCGTCGAAGGCCACGGTGGGTGCGGGGTGGTCTGTGGGCTTGGGGTGCACGTCAGGTTCCGGTGGGGTGGGGGCAGAGTATCGCCGCCAGCGCCCTGGTGCAGGGGCGCTGGCAGATCACTCCGCCTGCAGATACCGCTGGGCCAGTGCGCTGCGCGCTGCCGCATCCAGCCCCAGCACGTCCTCCAGGTAGGGCGTGATGCCGCCGTACTGGGCGTCCACCATGTGCAGTGCGGCGTCCAGAAAATCCTCTTGCACGCCGCACAGCACCTGCATGACCTCGGGCGGTGTGTGGCTGGCCAGGCTGGCGGGCGGGCGGTAGAGGGCGTTGGTGAGCAGGTAGTCCTGCATCACCACCTCGCGCGGCACGCCCAGGGCCAGCAGGATCAGTGCGGCGGCGAAGCCCGTGCGGTCCTTGCCTGCGGTGCAGTGGAAGACCAGCGGGTCGTCGCGCTCCACCAACATCCGCAGCAGCGCGGCAAAGCGCGGGGCGTTGTCGTGCACGAAGCCGCGGTAGGTGTCCTGCATCAGGCCAGCGGCGTCCTGGGGTGACAGGCTTGCGCCGCTGCGCAGTACCTCCTGGATGCGTTGCACCACCGTGGGCTCGATGGTGAGCGGGTGGTACTGCACCCCCGGCAGGGCATAGGCCAGGGCGTTGCGCTCGGCCTCGCCGCGCAGGTCCACGGCACGGGCAATGCCCAGCCCGGCCAGCGCCTGCTGGTCCTGCGCGCTGAGCCGGGCCAGATGGTCGGAGCGGAACAGCCGCCGCCAGCGCACCGTGCGCCCACCCAGGCCGGGGTAGCCCCCCAGGTCGCGGAAGTTGCTGGCGCCTTGCAGCGCGATGGAACGGGTGGGGCGGGTCATGGGGTCAGGCGTCCAGGAAATGCATCACCAAGCATAGTGGCCTCGGATGAAGCCTGCATGTCGCGCAGGCGCGATTCCCCACGCGCTGCACTACTTCTGCGGTGGCAGCACCGTCAGTGCCCCTTCGAGCGGTTTTTCGGCACTGCCGCTGGGGCAGGGCTGGTCGGTATAGACGGTGCGGCCGTTGACCAGGCATTTGCGCGCCTGCGTGGCGGGGGTCGAGGCGGCGTCGGCGCTGGGGTTTGCGGTGGCTGCGGCAGACCGGTGCTGCGGCGGCAGGCTGTCGGGGCCGGGGCGGGTGGTGCTGCGCCAGGCGCGCTCCAGCCAGGGACCGGCGTGGGGGAGCCACTGGTCGGCGGTCCACCACGCAGCCCCGGCCGCTGCGGCCAGGGCCACGGCCAAGGCGGTCCACAGGGCGCGTTCACGCGGGCTGCGCATGGGTCAGCCCAGGTGCGGCCCCAGCAGACCGGCCAGCTCGAACATGCCGACCTCGGGCTTGCCCAGCACGGCCTGGAGCTTGGCGTCGGGGCGGATGGTGCGCTTGTCCTTGGGGTCTTGCAGGCCCTGGGCCTTGATGTAGTCCCACAGCTTCTTGACCGCCTCGGGGCGCGACACCGGTTCGGCCCCAATCACCGCCGCCAGGGCTGCGCTGGGCGCCTTGCCTGGCGCGCTCTTGCGCGGGGCCTTGGGGGCCGTGGCTTTGGGCTCTTTCGGGGCTTTTTTGGCTGCAGCGCTCTTCTTTGCTGCGCTGGCAGCTATGGTTTTGGTAGCGGCGCGGGCAGCGGTCTTGCGTGGGGGGTACTTGCTTTCGCGCTGCTCGAACTCGAAGTTGACCTTGCCGGCGTCCTTGTCCCAGACCAGGAAGGCCTTGAACGCGCGGCGCGTGCGCATGCTCACAAACTTGTCGAGCAGGTCGGTCTTGCCGGTGGCAAGGAGCTTTTCCATCTGCGCGCGCTCCACGGGCTGCTGCAGGATGACCTTGCCGCTTTTGAAGGTGCAGGACGGCGTGGGCTGCGCCGCCGTGGGCACGGCGCGCGTGCAGACGTAGTTGCTGCCGTGCTCGTGCACGGCCGAGCCGCAGATGGGGCAGGCGCCCAGGGACGCGTCGGCAAACTCCACCAGTTCGCCGGTGTCCTCTGCGTTCTTGTCGTCGCCGAAGTCGAATTCGAGCTTGTAGTTGTTCGACTCCTCGTCGAAGCTGATGGTGATCTCGGCCGTGAACGGCCAACCGGCCTTGGAGCGGAAGCCCTCCAGCGGCCCGATGCGCTTGTGCGCCAGCAACTGCTCGGCCTCTGCCGTTTCAAACGTGCGCCCGGCGGGCGATTTGCCGAACGAGAAGCCGCAGCCCTGGCCGGAGTTGCCGCCCGCGCCAGCACCTGAAGCGTCGTCCGACCGGCCGACGCAGGCGTAGCGGCGGTAGTTTTCCTTCACCACGCCGCCGCAGTTGGGGCAGGGCGCGGAGAGGGTTGCGTAGTCGCCGGGGATGGTGTCGCGGTCGTATTCCTTGGCCTTTTTCACCATGCGCTCGGTCATGGCGGCGATCTCGCGCATAAAGGCCTCGCGCGAGAGCTGGCCCTTTTCCATCTGCGCGAGCTTGTATTCCCACTCGCCCGTGAGGTCGGCGCGGCACAGTTCCTCCACCTCCAGGCCGCGCAGCAGCGTCATGAGCTGGAAGGCCTTGGCCGTGGGGATGAGCTCGCGGCCTTCGCGCAGCATGTATTTTTCGGTCAGCAGGCCTTCGATGATGGCCGCGCGCGTGGCCGGGGTGCCCAGGCCTTTTTCCTGCATCGCTTCGCGCAGCTCGTCGTCGTCGATCTGCTTGCCCGCGCTCTCCATGGCGCCCAGCAGCGTGGCTTCGGAGTAGCGTGCCGGGGGCTTGGTCTTGAGGCCCTTGGGCTCGGCCTGTTCCGTGCGCACCATCTCGCCGGGCTGGACGGGCACGAGGTTCTGGCCCTTGTCGCCGTCCTTGGCACCTTCCACTTCGTCGGCCGCTTCCTTGCCGTAAATGGCCAGCCAGCCGGGCTTGACCAGCACCTTGCCCTCGGTCTTGAAGTGGTGCTGCTGCACCTTGGAGATGCGCGTGGTCACCTGGTATTCGGCGCTCGGGAAGAACACCGCCATGAAGCGGCGCACCACCAGGTCGTAGAGCTTTTGCTCGGCCTCGGACAGGCCGTGCGGCGCCTGCGTGGTGGGGATGATGGCGAAGTGGTCGCTGACCTTGCTGTTGTCGAAGATGCGTTTGCTGGGGCGCACGTAGTTGCCTTCCAGCGCCTGGCGTGCAAAGGGTGCCAGGTGGGCCATGCCCGAGTCGGCCAGCACTTCAAAGGTCTGGCGTGCCACGCCCAAGTAGTCCTCGGGCAGGGCGCGCGAATCGGTACGCGGGTAGGTCAGGGCCTTGTGGCGCTCGTACAGGCTTTGCGCCAGGGCGAGCGTGGTCTTGGCGCTGAAACCGAACTTGCCGTTGGCTTCGCGCTGCAGGCTGGTCAGGTCGAACAGCAGGGGCGAGGCCTGCGTGGTGGGCTTGCTTTCCTCGGTGACGCTGGCGGGTTGGCCGCGCACCGCGTCGGCAATGGACTGGGCCTGGGCCTGCGACCACACGCGGTCGGCCTTGGCCTCGGGGTCTTCGCCCTTCTTCCACTGGGGGTCGAACCATTTGCCGGGGTAGTCGCCCGCCTGGGCGCCGAAGCTGGCGTGGATTTCCCAGTAGTCGCGGCTCACGAACTTGCGGATCTTTTCCTCGCGCTCGACCACCAGCGACAGTGTGGGCGTCTGCACCCGGCCCACGGTGGTGAGGAAGAAGCCCCCGCCCTGCGAGTTGAAGGCCGTCATGGCGCGCGTGCCGTTGATGCCCACCAGCCAGTCGGCCTCGCTGCGGCTGCGCGCGGCGTCGGCCAGGCCTTGCATCTGCGCGTCGCTGCGCAGGTGTTCAAAGCCGTCGCGGATGGCCTGCGGCGTCATGCTCTGCAGCCACAGGCGCTGCACGGGCTTGCCCAGCGCTCCCTTGGCGCCGCCCGCGTACTGCTCGATCAGGCGGAAGATCAGCTCGCCCTCGCGGCCCGCGTCGCAGGCGTTGATGAGCTGGGTCACGTCCTTGCGCTTGGCCTGCTTGACAACGGCGGACAGGCGGCTCTTGGTCTTGTCCACGGGTTTCAAGTCAAAGTGCGGCGGAATCACCGGCAGGTGGGCAAAGCTCCACTTGCCGCGCTTGACGTCGTACTGCTCGGGGGCCTGGATCTCGACCAGGTGGCCCACGGCACTGGTGACCACGTACTGGTCGTTCTCGAAATGGTCTTCGTGCTTGTCGAACTTGCCCGCAACCGGCGTAAGGGCGCGCACGATGTCTTGCGCGACCGAGGGTTTTTCTGCGATGACCAGGGTTTTGCTCATGGATGGTTTCTCGAAACGGACGCCGCCCGGCACGCTGCCGGGCGCTTCTACAATCGGTGCTCTCACGCGCGTGCACGCGCACGCACATGTGTGCACCATCAAGTTAACAGAGTTTTGCCATGCCCCGCACCCGCACCGCCCTTGCCCCTGGTCGCCGCATCCAGACCCGCCGCTCGGGCGTGCATGGCAAGGGCGTGTTTGCGGTGCAGGATATTGCCGAGGGCGAGGTGCTGATCGAGTACACCGGCGAGGTCATCACCTGGCAGGAAGCGCAGGACCGCCATCCGCACGACCCCGCACAGCCCAACCACACGTTCTACTTCCACGTGGACGAAGACCGCGTCATCGACGCCAAATACGGCGGCAACGCCGCGCGCTGGATCAACCACAGCTGCAACCCCAACTGCTATGCCGATGAGCGCGACGGCCGCGTCTTCATCACCGCGCTGCGCAACATCGCGGCCGGCGAAGAGCTGAACTACGACTACGGCCTCATCATCGACGAGCGCTACACCAAGAAGCTCAAGGCCGAGTACCCCTGCTGGTGCGGCAGCCCCAACTGCCGTGGCACCCTGCTGGCACCCAAGCGCGGCTGGGCGCCGCCGCACCCCGACAACCCGGTGCAGCCCGGTGGGGCACGTACCAAGGGGCGCTCATGAGCGCCGCCGCGCTGCGCTGGCCCGCCGAGGCCCTGTGGGAAGCCGTGGTGCCGCTGCTGCCTGGCTTCACGGTCGAGGTGCTGCCCGAAATCGACTCCACCAACACCGAGCTCATGCGCCGCGCCCGCGCGGGCCAGTGCGACCCGGTACTGCTGGTGGCCGAGCAGCAGACCGCTGGCAAGGGCCGCATGGGCCGGCCCTGGCGCAGTGCGGCGGGCGCTTCGCTGACCTTCTCGCTGGGTCTGCCGCTGGGGCCGCAGGACTGGTCGGGCCTGTCGCTGGCCGTGGGCGTGAGCGTGGCCGAAAGCCTGCAACCCACCTTGCCCGCTGCGGGCAGCAGCACGCCGCGGGTGGCGCTCAAGTGGCCCAACGATCTGTGGCTGGGCGGTGCCCAGGGCGACCGCAAGCTGGGCGGCATTCTGGTGGAAACGGCCAGCTTTGTGGGGGGCGCGTCCGCCGGTTCGCCTGCCACGGCCGCCCACAGTGGCCGCTACGTGGTCATCGGCGTGGGGCTGAACGTGCTGCCGCAGGACGCTGCGGGCCTGTCGCTGCCGCCGGGCAGCCTGCAAGAGGTGGAGCCCGGCCTGGATGCGCCCACGGCGCTGCTGCGGGTGGTGCCGCCTTTGGTGTCCATGCTGCAGGCTTTTGCCCAGTATGGCTTTGCGCCCCTGCAGCCGCGCTTTGGCCTGCGCGATGCGCTGGCGGGCCGCAGCGTGCAGCTCAGCGACGGCACGCAAGGCGAGGCCCATGGCGTGGGCGAGGATGGCGCACTGCTCGTGCATACTGCGCGGGGCATGCAGGCCGTGACCAGCGCTGAAATCAGCGTGCGGCCTTCCTGAACCGCTTTTTTACATGTTGCGTCTGACCGTTATCGTGCTTTTGCTGGCCAATGCTGGCTATTACGCCTGGTCCCAGGGCCATCTGGCCGAGTGGGGCCTGGCGCCTGCGCCCCAGGGCGAACCGCAGCGCCTGCAGCAGCAGATCCGCCCCGAGGCCGTGCGCCTGGCGGGGGAGCCTGCCACCCCGCCCGTGCGCCCGGCCCCGGCCGCTGTGCCCGCCCCAGAGCACAGTGCCGTCCAGGCCAGCGCCGAGGCGCCTGCGGCGTCGGTCCCAGTGGCGGCCACCGAGCCCGCCCGCCCTGCGGGCGAATGCCTGCAGGCCGGGGTGTTCGACGAAGAACAGGCCAACGCCCTGCGCCGCGTGGCTGGTGCGCTGCCCCAGGGCAGCTGGAGCCTGCAGCGCACCACCATCCCGGGCCGCTGGATGGTGTACATGGGCAAGTTCGCCGATGCCGACGCCCTGGCCAAGAAGCGCGCTGAACTGCGCGAGCTGGGTATTTCCTTTGATCGGCCCAGCACCGCGTCGCTGGAGCCGGGGCTGTCGCTGGGGCGCTTCTCCACCGAAGAGGCGGCCCAGCGTGGCATGGGCAATCTGGTGGCCAAGGGCGTGCGCACGGCCAAGGTGGTGCAGGAGCGCCCCGACACCCCTGGCTACCAGTTGCGCCTGCCCAGCGTGGACGATGCCTTGCGCCCCCAGCTGGACGTGCTGCGCCCGGCCATGGCGGGCAAGACGCTCAAGCCCTGTTCCTGATCAATCGTTCTGGTCGTCCCGTGCCGGGAAGCGCACGGTGAACCGCGCCCCGGGCGGTGTCTGGCCGGGGCGGGCGTCTTCCACGCTGATTTCGGCCTGGTGCTGGCGGGCGATCTCCTGCACGATGGGCAGGCCCAGTCCGGAGCCGTCGGCCTCGCTGCCCAGCGCGCGGTAGAAGGGCTGGAAGATCAGCTCACGCTCAGACTCGGGCACGCCGGGGCCGGTGTCCTCCACCTGCAGCAGCAGCACGCGGCCGAAGGTGTCTGCCAGCACGCGCACGGTCACCACGCCGGGTCTGTCGTCCGAGGAGGGGGTGTAGTTGATGGCGTTGTCCACCAGGTTGCGCACCAGTTCCTTGAGCAGGGTGGGGTTGCCGTCCAGCCACACGCCGGGGGCGCCGGGCTCGGCACCGTCGTAGCCCAGGTCGATGCGCTTGTCCATGGCGCGGGGCACCGAGTCGCGCACCACGTCCATGGTCAGGCGTGCCAGGTCGCAGCGCTGCTGGGTCATCTGCGCGCCGCTGGCCTCGGCCCGGGCCAGGGCCAGCAACTGGTTGACGGTGTGCGTGGCGCGGATGCTGGAACGCCCGATCTGTTTGAGCGATTGCTTGAGCTCGTCGGTGCTGGTGCCCTCGCGCTGGGCCAGGTCGGCCTGCATGCGCAGGCCCGCCAGCGGGGTCTTGAGCTGGTGCGCGGCGTCGGCCAGGAAGCGCTTTTGCGTGGCCAGCGAATCGTTCAGGCGCGTGAGCAGGTCGTTCACCGAGTCCACCAGCGGCGCCACTTCCAGCGGCACGGTCTTGTGGTCCAGCGGCGAGAGGTCGTCGGGGCTGCGTGCGCGGATGCGCTCTTCGAGCTGGTTGAGCGGCTTGATGCCGCGCGCCAGCGCCAGCCAGACCAGCAGCACGGCCAGCGGCAGCAGCACGAACTGGGGCACCATCACGCCCTTGATGATCTCGGTGGCCAGCACGCTGCGCTTCTCGCGCGTTTCGGCCACCTGCACCAGGGCCAGCGGGTTGCCCTCCACCGGCACGCGCACCCAGATGTAGGCCACGCGGATGTCCACGCCGCGCAGTTCGGCGTCGCGCAAGCGCACATCACCGGGCTGGGGGGTTTCTTCCTCCGGCGGGGGCGGCAGGTCGCGCTCACCCGAGAGCCATTCCCCGCGCGGCCCCAGCACTTGGTAATAGACCGAGTCGGAATCGTCGGCGCGCAGGATTTCGCTGGCGGACTGTGGCAGGTTGAATTGCGGCCTGCCGCGCTGCACCGTCACCAGTTGTGCGAGGGCGTGCGCGTTGTAGATCAGGGCGCGGTCAAACGGTTTGTTGGCAATGCCCTGTGCCACCAGCCAGGTCAGTGCCAGGCCCACAGGCCAGAGCAGCAGCAGCGGGGTGAGCATCCAGTCCAGGATCTCGCCGAACAGGGAGCGTTGCTCGCGCTGAAAGAGTTTCAAGGTGGCGGCCCTGGATTTGAATCAAATTGGCTTGTAAGGCAATGAAATCAAGCGTCACTAGCTATCAAGAACATAGCAATTTTCAGCCTGGAATTTTTTCAAGACAGTAGCCCAGCCCGCGCACGGTGGCAATGCGGATCGGGCCTTTCTCGATCTTCTTGCGCAGGCGGTGGATGTACACCTCGATGGCGTTGTTGCTCACCTCTTCGCCCCACTCGCACAGGCGTTCCACGAGCTGGTCCTTGCTGACCAGGCGCCCGGCGCGCTGCAGCAGCACCTCCAGCAGGCCCAGCTCGCGCGCCGACAGCTCGATCATCTTGCCGTCGATGGTGGCCACGCGCCCGGCCTGGTCGTACACCAGCGGGCCGTGCTTGATGGTGCTGCTGGTGGCGCCCATGCCCCGGCGGGTGAGGGCGCGCACGCGCGCCTCCAGCTCCTGCAGCGAAAACGGTTTGGCCATGTAGTCGTCGGCGCCGTAGTCCAGACCCTTGACGCGCTCCTCCACGCTGTCGGCCGCGGTGAGGATGAGCACCGGCAGCGCCGTGCCGCGCGCGCGCAGGCGCTTGAGCACCTCCAGCCCGTGCATGCGCGGCAGGCCCAGGTCCAGGATCAGCAGATCAAATTCGTTGTTGGTCATCAGCGCGGCGTCGGCCTCGGCGCCGTTGGCCACATGGTCCACGACGGCGCCCGAACTGCGCAGCGTGCGCAGCAACCCGTCGGCCAGCACCTGGTCGTCTTCGGCTATGAGGATGCGCATGGGGGGAGTCTCCTGGTTATGCAAGGATTTTAGGGCGTTGCCTCAGCGCACGTTCTCAGGACGAGGCGCCGCTGGCATAGGTCTCCAGCCCGATGGACACCACCGTGGCCACGGCGTCGCCCACCTCGGCACGCCATTCGGCCTCGGCCTGCGCCACGGCCGCCTCGAAGGCGCGCAGCCAGTCCAGCCCCGTGGGGGTGAAGCACACGCGCCGCGCGCGTGCGTCGTGCGGGTCAGGCAGGCGCTGCACCAGGCCCCAGGCCTCGCACTGGTCCACCAGCGTGCCCATGGCCTGCTTGGTCATGCCCGCCTTGGCGGCCAGGTCGCTGAGCCGGTCGCCGCGCAGCGACAGGTGGCGCGTGATGTGCACATGCGCCGCACTCACCTGCTGGCGCGCCGCCAGGTTGGACAGCGCCAGCGGCACCTCCACATTGCGCGCCATGAGCTGCAGCACCCGCGCATCAAAGCGGCGCAGGGCGTGGCCCATCAGGCGGCCCAGGTGCGTCTGGCGCCAGGCATCGTGGTGCGCGGCATCCATAGGCGTGGCGGCGAGGGTGTCAGTCATGCGGAAATGGTAAATCAAACTGACCAAATATTTGGCGATGTTTGATTTATTGCTGGATAAACTACTGTTCAAGCATCCAGCCTGTGATGAAAAACAGGCGACACCATCCCACCTTCCAAGGAGTCCACCGTGAACGCTACCGCCACCCGTACCTCTCCCGCTGACAACGACAAGGCCAAGGACGAAAAAGCCAAGGCCCTGCAGGCCGCGCTGGCGCAGATCGAGAAGCAGTTCGGCAAGGGCACCATCATGCGCCTGGGTGAGGGCGAGGTGATCGAGGACATCCAGGTCGTTTCCACCGGCTCGCTGGGCCTGGACATTGCCCTGGGCGTGGGTGGCCTGCCGCGCGGCCGTGTGATCGAGATCTACGGTCCCGAATCCTCCGGCAAGACCACGCTCACGCTGCAGGTGGTGGCCGAAATGCAGAAGCTCGGCGGGCAGTGCGCGTTCGTGGACGCCGAGCACGCGCTCGACATCCAGTACGCGCAAAAGCTTGGCGTCAACCTGCAGGATCTGCTGATCTCCCAGCCCGACACGGGTGAGCAGGCGCTGGAGATTGTGGACAGCCTGGTGCGCTCGGGCGCTGTGGACCTGATCATCGTGGACTCGGTCGCCGCCCTCACGCCCAAGGCCGAAATCGAAGGCGAAATGGGCGATGCACTGCCCGGCCTGCAGGCGCGCCTGATGAGCCAGGCGCTGCGCAAGCTCACCGCCACCATCAAGAAGACCAACTGCACGGTCATCTTCATCAACCAGATCCGCATGAAGATCGGCGTGATGTTCGGCAGCCCCGAAACCACCACGGGCGGCAATGCGCTGAAGTTCTACGCCTCGGTGCGCCTCGATATCCGCCGCACCGGCACCATCAAGAAGGGCGAAGAGGCCATCGGCAACGAAACCAAGGTCAAGGTGGTCAAGAACAAGGTCAGCCCCCCGTTCAAGACAGCGGAGTTCGACATTCTGTTCGGCGAGGGCATTTCGCGTGAGGGCGAGATCATCGACATGGGCGTGAACGCACGCATCATCGAAAAGAGCGGCGCCTGGTACGCCTACAACGGCGAAAAAATCGGCCAGGGCCGCGACAACGCGCGCGAGTTCCTGCGCGAAAACCCCGAATTGGCGCTTGAAATCGAGAACCGCGTTCGCGAACAGTTGGGTATTGCCCTGCAGCCGTCAGCCTCTGGCGCGTCTGCTTCGGAAAACGCCGCGTAAGCGGGCATGGCACAGCCCGCCCTTTCGCTCAGGGCCCGCGCACTGCGCAGCCTGGCGCGGCGCGAGCACACGCGCTCGGAGCTGCGGCGCAAGCTGGCGCCGCACGAGGAAACCGAGGGGCAGCTCGATGCCCTGCTCGATGCCCTGCAGGCCCAGGGCTTTCTCAGCGACGAGCGCGCCGCCGCATCGCTGGTCCACCGCCGCGCTGCCCGCTTGGGTACGCAGCGTTTGCGCCAGGAACTGCAGGCCAAGGGGCTGGATGCCTCCACGGTGGATGCGGCCCTGGAAGGCCTGGGCGGCACCGAACTGGAGCGTGCCCGGGTGCTGTGGGAGCGCAAGTTTGGCGCGCCCGCGCCCGACGCTGCGGGCCGCGCCCGCCAGGTGCGCTTTCTGCTGGCACGTGGATTTGCCTCCGACACCGTGCGCCGCGTGGTGCGGGGTGTGGAAGACGATTTTTAGTGTTTTTGGCTGCTGGCGCTTGATGATCAAGCGCCAGCAGCTATTAAAACAATAGCAATCAAAGCCCCAGCATCAGGCGCAGGTTCTGCACGGCGGCGCCGCTGGCGCCTTTGCCCAGGTTGTCCAGCCGGGCCACCAGCACGGCCTGGCGGTAGGTTTCGTTGGCAAATACGCGCAGCTCCAGCTGGTTGGTGTTGGCCAGGGTGTCGGCTGCGAGTTTCAGGTCGTCGGTGGGAGGCAGGACCTTCACATACTGCTCTGGCGTGTTGGTGCGGGCGTAGTGGGCGGCCAGTGCATCGTGCAGGTCGGCGGCCTTGGGTGCGCCGGGCAGCAGGTCCAGGTGCAGCGGGCATTGCACCAGCATGCCCTGCGCAAAATTGCCCACGGCCGGAATGAACACCGGGCGCCGGGTCAGGCCGGTGCAATGCAGGATCTCGGGGATGTGCTTGTGTGCCAGGCCCAGGGCGTAGGCCTCGTAAGGCGCGGCCTGGCCGGCTTCATAGGCTTCGATCATGCTGCGTCCGCCGCCGCTGTAGCCCGACACCGAGGGCAGCGACAGCGCTGCGTCTTGCGGCAGCAGGCCTGCATCGACCAGCGGGCGCAGCAGGGCGATGGCGCCGGTGGCGTAGCAGCCGGGGTTGGCCACGCGCGTCGCCTGGCGCACGGCATCTGCCTGCCCTGCGCACAGCTCCGGGAAGCCATAGACCCAGCCTGCCGTGGTGCGGTGGGCGGTGCTGGCGTCGATGATCTTGATGGCCTTGCCGGTCTCCTGGGTGATGGCGTCCACCAGTGCCACGCTCTCGCGCGCTGCGTCGTCGTGCAGGCACAGCACCACCAGATCGGCCTGCGCAATGAGTGCGCGCTTGGCCAGTGGATCCTTGCGCTTTTCGGGCGCGATGCTCAGCAGTTGCACGCCCGCCATGCCTTGCAGGCGTTCGCGGATCTGCAGGCCGGTGGTACCGGCTTCGCCATCGATGAATACGGTGGGCATGGTCTCTCCAGGGCCATGTGCGGCACGGGGGTGTCGCAGCATGTAAGTTTGCAAAAAGGTATGGTGCGCCGCACCATGATACATTTACCGGCTGCCATGTCCCAAGCCCGCCGCCAGAACAATCAGCCATGGTAGACGGGTGAAATCCCTTCCCTGAGAGAGACCCTCATGAAGATTCACGAATACCAAGGCAAGGAAATCTTGCGTAATTTTGGCGTGCCCGTACCCCGGGGCATTCCGGCATTCACCGTCCAGGAGGCCGTGGAAGCGGCCCAGAAGCTGGGTGGCCCCGTCTGGGTGGTCAAGGCCCAGATCCATGCGGGCGGCCGTGGCAAGGGTGGCGGCGTGAAGGTGGCCAAGAGCATTGACGACGTCAAGAAGCTGGCCGAGCAGATCCTGGGCATGCAGCTGGTCACGCACCAGACCGGCCCCGAAGGCCAGAAGGTTCGCCGCCTCTACATCGAAGACGGCGCCGACATCAAGAATGAACTGTACATCTCGCTGGTGACCGACCGTGCCACACAGAAGGTGGCCCTGATCGCCTCGAGCGAAGGCGGCATGGACATCGAGGAAGTGGCCCACTCCACGCCCGAGAAGATCATCACCGAGATGATCGATCCGCTGACCGGCATCACCGCCGACCAGTCCAAGAAAATCGCTGCGGCCATCGGCCTGACCGGCGGCTCGGTGGACCAGGCCGTGGATCTGTTCGCCAAGCTCTACAAGTGCTACATGGACACCGACGCGTCGCTGGTGGAAATCAACCCTCTGAACTGCGATTCCAAGGGCAACCTGATCGCCCTGGACGCCAAGTTCAACTTCGACGCCAACGCGCTGTTCCGCCACCCCGAGATCGTGGCCCTGCGCGACCTGGACGAAGAAGACCCCGCTGAAGTCGAGGCCTCCAAGTTCGACCTGGCCTACATCAGCCTGGACGGCAACATCGGCTGCCTGGTGAACGGCGCCGGTCTGGCCATGGCCACCATGGACACCATCAAGCTGTTCGGCGGCGAGCCGGCCAACTTCCTGGACGTGGGCGGCGGAGCCACCGCCGAGAAGGTGACCGAAGCCTTCAAGATCATGCTCAAGAACAAGAACGTCAAGGGCATCCTGGTCAACATCTTCGGCGGCATCATGAAGTGCGACACCATCGCCACCGGCGTGATCACCGCCTGCAAGGCCGTGAACCTGTCCGTGCCGCTGGTGGTGCGCATGAAGGGCACCAACGAAGAGCTGGGCAAGAAGCTGCTGGCCGAATCCGGTCTGCCCATCATCGCGGCCGACACCATGGCCGAAGCCGCGACCAAGATCGTTGCTGCCGTCAAGTAAGCCCGGAGAACACACATGTCGATTTACATCAACAAAGACACCAAGGTCATCACCCAGGGCATCACGGGCAAGACCGGCCAGTTCCACACCGAAAAGTGCCAGGAATACGCGAACGGCAAGAACTGCTTCGTCGCGGGCGTGAACCCCAAGAAGGCCGGTGAGTCGATCTTCAACATCCCGATCTACGCCTCCGTCAAGGAAGCCGCCACGCAGACCGGCGCCACCGTGTCGGTGATCTACGTGCCGCCCGCAGGTGCCGCCGCTGCCATCTGGGAAGCCGTGGAAGCCGACCTGGACATGGCCATCTGCATCACCGAAGGCATCCCCGTGCGCGACATGCTCGAAGTGCGCAACAAGATGAAGGCCAAGGAAGCTGCTGGCGGCAAGAAGACGCTGCTGCTGGGCCCCAACTGCCCCGGCATCATCACGCCCGACGAAATCAAGATCGGCATCATGCCCGGCCACATCCACCGCAAGGGCCGCATCGGCGTGGTGTCCCGTTCCGGTACGCTGACGTACGAAGCCGTGGCCATGCTGACCGAGGTGGGTCTGGGCCAATCGACCGCCGTGGGCATTGGCGGCGACCCGATCAACGGTCTCAAGCACATCGACGTGATGAAGGCCTTCAACGACGACCCCGACACCGACGCCGTGATCATGATCGGCGAAATCGGCGGTCCTGATGAAGCCGAGGCCGCCCAGTGGTGCAAGGCCAACATGAAGAAGCCCATCGTCGGCTTCATCGCTGGCGTGACCGCCCCTCCCGGCAAGCGCATGGGCCACGCCGGCGCGCTGATCTCCGGCGGGGCCGACACGGCCGATGCCAAGCTCGCCATCATGGAAGAGTGCGGTTTCGTCGTGACGCGCAACCCCTCGGAGCTGGGCAAGCTGCTCAAGGCACAGCTCAAGTGAGTGCAGCGCCTGTGGGCGCGTCCGACCGAAGCGCCTGTGGCCTGTGCCCAGGCGCTTTTTGTTTCTGGTGCTGACAATTTTGTCGGATCCGGCGCAGGCAAACCCTGTCGCTATGGCTGGGTAACTGGTCATAGCCTCATGGCGTGGCCCCGGATGTCGGGGCGCAATTCTTGCTTACATAGAGTGCGAACAACAGGGGTGCAAACAGTGGGTGGTCACCGAGGAGGGCGTCAGACATGGCAGCACGTGCTACGGCACGGGGCTGGGGCCGTGCTGGTGGCGCTGGTGCTGGGGCTGCTGCATCTCTTGTCTGGCGGTGCGCTGGATCGCCATCTGTTCGACGCTGCAGCGACAGGTGTGCATTCTGCGGAGCAACTGCATGCTGTGCCGGCGTGGGTAGTGGCTCTGCCTTGGCTGGGTGTGCAGGCGGCTCTGCTGGTGCTCGTCGGGGTCTTGCCGGTGTTGAGCGCGGTTGCCGGGGCAGGACTGGCCCTCGGTCTGGCGGGCGCGCTGCTGGCTTTGCAGTGGGGCGCCATGCAAGCGGCTTCTGTGGCGCTGCCGCTCACTCTGCCGGTGGAGGTGCTGGTGCTGGGTGGGTTGGTGCAGGTCCTGCTGGTGCGGGTCGATCCGGAGCACAAGGCGGTGGCTGCGCCGTCGGCCGCAGAGGTCGAATCCGAGCGCATGATGGGCTTGGCCTTGATGGGCCAAGGTCAATTGGATATGGCTTTTGAGCGCCTGCGCCGTGCGCGCGGCTTGCCGCAGGTGCAGGGCGAATTGCTGAACCTGGCCCATGAGTTCGAACAGAAGCATCGCTACGACCAGGCCGTGGCGGTGTATGAACACCTCCTGCGTCACGACCGCCAGCATGCCGAAGCGCGCAAGCGGCGCAAGCGTGCACGTCACCTGGCCGAAATAGCAGCCCAGGCCAGCAAGCCCCAGGAACTGCCATCGGATTCTGCGGCGCACCCTGCCACGCTGGGGCGCTATCAGATTGAAAAGGAGCTGGGTCGTGGTGCCATGGGCGTGGTCTATCAGGGGCGCGATCCCAAGATTGGCCGGATCGTGGCCATCAAGGCGCTGGCGCTGGGGCAGGAGTTCGATGGTGCGGCCCTTGTGGATGCTCGGGCGCGCTTTTTCCGTGAGGCCGAATCCGCAGGGCGGCTGCAGCACCAGAACATCGTCACCATCTATGACGCGGGTGAGGACCAGGGCCTGGCCTGGATCGCCATGGAACTGCTCAAGGGCCAGGACCTGAGCAGCGCTACCCAGCCGGGCAAGTTGCTGCCGGTGGAGCAGGTGGTGTCGATTGCGGCGCGGGTGGCCGATGCGTTGGACTATGCGCACCAGCAAAATGTGGTGCACCGTGACATCAAGCCCGCCAACATCATGTACGACCCGCGCGCCGACGCGGTCAAGGTATCGGACTTTGGCATCGCCCGCATCACCGACAGCAGCAAGACGCGCACCGGTCTCGTGCTGGGCACGCCCAGCTTCATGGCGCCCGAGCAGCTCGCGGGCCAGCGCGTGGATGGGCGATGCGATCTGTACGCCTTGGGCGTCACACTGTTCCAGCTGCTGAGCGGCCAGTTGCCCCTGCGCGGCAACTCCATGAGCGAGCTGATGCACCACATCGCCCATACGCCTGCCCCTGACCTGCGCACGCTGCGGCCAGAACTGCCGGCGGACCTGGCGCAGGTGGTGGAACAGGCCTTGCGCAAGAGCCCGCGCGAGCGCTTTCAGACCGGACGGCAGTTTGCTTCCGCCCTGCGTGGCGTGCACGCCACCCTCGGGGGGGCAGGCACCCCCGCGAACGTGTCGCCAGGGCAGGCGCTCGTCTATGATGCGCTCAGCAATCCCCCTGGGCACAATATGTCGGATTTCCAAGAAACCGTGATGGACGCGGCTGCGCCGCGCACGCCCGCAACGGGCCGGGACAAGGCCACGCCATGACGGGTTTGTCCATCAGTTACCAGTTCTGCGCGCTCACCGACCCGGGCCGTGTGCGCGCCAACAACGAAGACGCGGTCACGGTCGACCCTGTGGCGCAGCTCGCCGTGCTGGCTGACGGCATGGGGGGCTACAACGCTGGGGAGGTGGCCAGCGGCATGGCCACCACGTTCATTCAGGCCGAGCTCTCCCGTTGGATTGCGCAGGCAGGCACGCACCTCAAGGCGCAGGATTTGCGGCGTGCCATCGAGATCTGTGTGGATAACGCCAACCAGGCCATCCTGGGCGCTTCGGAGGCCAACCCGCAGTACATGGGCATGGGCACCACGTTGGTGGTGGGCGTGTTCCAGGGCACTCGTCTCATGCTGGGGCATATTGGCGATTCGCGCTGCTACCGTTTGCGTGAAGGGGTGCTGGAGCAGATCACGCGTGACCATTCCTGGTTGCAGGAACAGATCGACGCAGGCCTCATCACGCCGCAGCAGGCGGCGCTGTCGAGCAGCCGCAATCTCGTGACCCGCGCGCTGGGCGTGGAAGAAGACGTGCTGGTCGAAATCAATGAATTCCTTGTGGAGCCGCAGGACTTGTACCTGATGTGCTCCGACGGCCTGAGTGAGATGGTCGGGCACAAGGAGTTGACCGATCTGGCTGCTGCCAGCGTGCCTCTGGCTGACAAGGCGCGCCAGCTCATCGACGCCGCCAACGCCGCAGGTGGGCGGGACAACATCAGCGTGGTGCTAGTGCAGGCGGCGGCAGACAGTCCCAAACGAGGTTTCATGTCGCGCCTGTTGGGTGCGGCATAACCAGCCACAGATTCATTACTCAAGCTTAGAGAACTACAGGAGTTGGTCATGCCCAAAATGATCGTGTCGATCGACGGTGTCGTCATCAAGGAAGTGCAGCTCACCAAGGAGCGCACCACCCTCGGGCGTCGTCCCTACAACGACATCGTGATCGACAACTTGGCCGTCAGTGGAGAGCACGCGGTGTTCCACATGCATGGCGAGGAAGTCGAGGTCGAAGACCTGGGCAGCACGAATGGCACCTATGTCAATGGCAAGGCCGCCAAGCGCCAACCTTTGCGCAACGGCGACACCATAGAGGTGGGCAAGTACAAGATCCGCTTCCATGGCGACGAAGAGGCGGGCGGGTTCGAAAAGACCATGATCTTCAAGCCCGGCATGGTGCTGCCCCCGGCCATGCCACGGCCCGCTCCTGCAGCGGCTCCAGCTGCTGCCGCAGCGCCGCTCCATGCGGTCATCAAGGTCATGAGTGGCGCGGCGGCTGGCCGCGAGGTGGCGCTCACCAAAGTAGTGACGACCATCGGCAAGCCTGGGCTGGCGGTGGCGTCCATCACGCGCAGAAACAACGGATTCGTGCTGGCCCACGTCGAAGGGCCAGATATGCCGTTGCACAATGGCCAGCGCATTGGAGGTACACCGGTGCCACTGCACAACGGTGACCGACTGGAGCTTGCTGGCACCGAAATGCAGTTCGTCCAGAGCTGACCAGTCCCTGGCCTGAGGCCATGACGCACCAGGCGCCTTCGGTCCAGGCCAAACGTTGGAGCGCTGCATTGCGCCGCCGCGGCTTGCGCCTCCTGGTTGCTTTTTTGCCCATGCTGCTGGCGTTGCTGCACGCCAGCGGTGCATGGCGCATGCCGGTGCTCGATCGGCTGGACCAGATCATTTACGACATCCGCTTGCGCGCCACCATGCCGCGCACGCTGGACGAGCGTGTGGTGATCGTCGATATTGACGAGCGCAGCCTGGAAGAAGTAGGCCATTGGCCCTGGGGGCGTGACAAACTGGCGCAATTGACCCAGGAGCTGTTGGAGCGCCAACAGGCGGCTGTCTTGGGTTTCGATGTCGTTTTTTCCGAGCCCGATGGCAGCTCAGGGCTGCGCCATCTGCAGCACTTGGCCCAGGGGGCATTGCGCGACATGCCCGGCTATGGGCAGGCCCTGCAGAAGCTGGCCCCGAAACTCGACTTTGACCAACGCTTCGCTGAAGTGCTGCGAGGGCAGAGCGTGGTGCTGGGGTACTACTTCACCAGCGACCGCGACGGTGGCGCGCGTGGCCAGCTCCCCCAGCCTGTGGTGACCCGCCAGCAATTGATGGGCCAGGCATTGCGCGCCACGGCCTGGAACGGGCATGGCAGCAACATCCCCTCGCTGGCCCAGGCGGCGCCCGTGGCGGGTTTTTTCAATGCCATGTCCGACGATGATGGCGTGGTGCGTTCATTGCCACTGCTGGCGCAGTACCAGGGGCAGTACTACGAATCCCTGGCGTTGGCCGTGTTTCGTACCCTGCTGGGCTTGCCGGAGGTGCGGCCCAGCTTTGCGGCGGGCGGCACGCAGGAATGGGCTGCCGTTCAGGGCATCGAACTGCACCAGGATGGGCGCAGCCAACTCATCCCCACCGACGATCGGTTGGCAGTGCTGGTGCCCTACCGAGGGCCCGGGGGACAGCAGGGCGGCTCGTTCAGCTATGTCTCTGCATCTGACGTGCTGCGGGGCAAGCTCCCGGCCGCGCAATTGCGGGACAAGGTGGTGTTGGTGGGCTCCACGGCGCCGGGGCTGCAGGATTTGCGCGCTACGCCTGTGGGGGGCGCCTATCCGGGCGTGGAGGCACACGCCAACCTCGTCGCCCGCTTTCTGGATGGGCAGGGCCCAGTGCAGCCGGATTACGCTCTGGGCTTTGACCTGGCGCAGATTGCCATCGCCGGCTTGTTGCTGGGACTGCTGTTGCCGTGGCTGGGGGCTGGCCTCGCATTGGCACTGAGTATCTCGGTGTTTGCGGCCTTGGTTGGTTTGAATCTGTGGCTGTTTCTGTCCCACAGCCTGGTGTTTCCCTTGGCCACCGTCTTGGTGATGGTGCTGCTGGCCTTTGCCCTGAACATGAGCTACGGCTATTTTGTGGAAAGCCGCACCAAGCGCGGACTGGCCCATTTGTTTGGTACCTACGTGCCGCCCGAGCTGGTGGATGAAATGGTGCGCGAGCCCGAGCGCTACAGCATGCAAGCGGCCATGCGTGAGCTGACGGTGATGTTCTGCGACATTCGCGGTTTCACCACCCTGTCCGAGCGCATGGAGCCGGTGCAGTTGCAGGCCTTGCTCAACACCTTGTTCAGCAGACTCACCCATGTCATCCGCCAGCAGCGCGGAACCATCGACAAATACATGGGCGACTGCGTCATGGCCTTCTGGGGCGCACCCGTGACCGCTCCCGACCATGCACACCTGGCGGTGCAGGCGGCACTGGACATGGTGCAGGCTGTGCACGCGGTCAATACCGAACACCAGGCGCAAGGCCTGCCCGTCATCGGCGTTGGGGTAGGACTCAACACCGGCCCCATGTGCGTGGGCGACATGGGCTCCGACGTGCGCCGCAGCTACACCGTCATCGGCGATGCGGTCAACCTCGGTTCCCGCCTGGAAGGGCTGTGCAAGGCCTATGGAGTCGAGATCGTTGCCAGCGAAAGCACGCGCGCGCAGGCGCCGGGTTTTGTCTGGCTCGAGCTGGACCGCGTCCGTGTCAAAGGCAAGGAGCAGGCCGTCGCCATCTACTACCCACTGGGTGTGGCGGGGCGGGTGGCGGGTGAAAACCTCCAGGCCATGGAATCCTGGCACCGCTGGCTGGCCGCATTCCGGGCGCAGAACTGGTCCTTGTGCGATGAACTCTGGCCCAGCATCCAATCCAACCCCGCAGGGGACAAGCTGCTGCACTTTTATGCGCAGCGTCTGCAAGAGCGTAGAGTGCTACCCTACGATCCAGATTGGGATGGGGCAACCCATTTCGACACCAAATAACAAGGCCACACCACCATGCAAGTGCGCGTGCTCGGTTGTTCTGGCGCCATCGCGCGGGACTGCCGCACCACCTCTTTCCTGATTGACGGGCGCATCCTCATCGACGCAGGTACGGGTGTGGGCGACCTCACCCTGGATGAAATGCAGGCGGTGGACGACGTCTTCCTTACCCATTCGCACCTGGACCATATCGCCGCGCTCCCCATGATGCTGGATGCGGTGGCCTCGCGCCGTGCCGAGCCGCTGCGCCTGCATGCGTTGCCCGACACCATTGCCGCGCTGCAGCAGCACATCTTCAATGACGTCATCTGGCCCGACTTCAGCCGCATCCCCAGCCAGACCCGTCCCTTTGTGCGCTACCTGCCCTTGCAGGTGGGGCAAGGCCTTCAAGTGACAGGCATCGACATAGAGGTTCTGCCGGCGCGCCATACCGTGCCGGCCGTGGGTTACGCAGTGCGGGGTGATACAGGGTGGTGGGTGTTCAGCGGTGACACCGGCGGCAGCTGCCCGGAATTCTGGCAACGTGTGAACCGGTTACCGCTGGCCGCACTGGTCATAGAAACCGCCTTCAGCAACCGCGAAGGTTCCCTCGCGCGACTGGCCCAGCACCTGGCTCCCCACGCCTTGGCCGAGGAACTGGCGCAACTGGCGCCTGGTCAACGTTGCCCCATCTACATCACCCACACCAAGCCCTTGGAGACGGATCTCATCATGCAAGAGATCCGTCGTTTCGATGCCAGCATTCCCCATGGTTTTGCGGCGCCGCATGACATTCGGTGGCTGCAGGCGGGGGATGTGTTCCAGGTTTGACATCTTTGAGTGACAGGAATGTCACTGGTGTTACTGGACGCGCGGTGGTTGGTGTCAGCAAGCAGTGGACGCCTTGTTGGGCTGGGTTGGCATGCAACGTGCTTGTTATAGTGCGTCAATCGACTTTTTCAACTCTCCAAGGAGTGATTTATGAAGCGTTTTATGCAAAAGGGTTTTACCCTGATCGAATTGATGATCGTTGTGGCGATCATTGGTATCTTGGCTGCCATTGCGCTGCCTGCTTACCAGGACTACACAGTCCGCACTCGAGTTTCTGAAGGCTTGGGCCTTGCCGAAAGTGCAAAAAGCATGCTGGGCAGTGATGCTACGTCTGTCGATGATCTGGCGAACGTGGTGACCACTTGGAATGCACAAGCAGGCAATACTGGTGCAAATTCTAAGTTTGTTGAAAAAGTGCAAATCAGTGATACGGGTGAAATCACGGTGACCTACCGTGCTGCCGCAGTCGGTGTGGCTGCCGCAAAAAATACCGTGAATATTAACCCGTTTGTACGCGATACTGCTGCTGCGCCAACACAGCTGAAGGCCGCATTGACGGCAGGGGTGAGCGGAGCGATCGACTGGGCTTGCGCTTCGGATACCCAAGTTTCTGCCACGAAAGCAAGCATGAAGGCAACAGCGGGTACACTGGAAGCGAAGTACGCTCCTGCTATTTGCCGATAATTTTTCCTACCTCACGAAAAGGAGTGCCCGGCACTCCTTTTTTTTAACCGCCGATGTCGCGCCACTGGTCCATTCTTTCCAATTGGATGGTGAATGCCGTTATGCTGGCCTTCGCCGCTCCTTTGATTTTTGGCGTATGGTACCCGTATCCCACGCTTCACGTCCTTGAAATGGGACGCACGCTATGCACGATTTTAGGCATCCAATTTTTCCTTGCCGTAGCACTACCCATCCTTCTAATAAAAACAAATAAAACAAAAAAAGCATTGGCCATTGATTGGACGTTGATCATTGCCATCCAAATTGCAGCGTTTTTATTAGGATTTTTTGTCTTAATCAACGGACGGCCCGTTGCCATAGTATTTGAGCGCGACAGGTTTGTCGTCTTGCAAGCCAACGAAGTGGTATGGCGCTCATCCAAAGGAAACGATCATTGCGCAATACAGGGCTCACTGCGCGGTCCCTTGCTGGTCGCCGTTGACTTTCAAAATCCAAAACTCTCTTCCACTGAATTGATTTTTCAATCCTTGCAAGGCATCGAGCCGAGCCAGCGCGAAGAATTATGGACAGATTATGCCTCTGCCTCCAAACAGGCGCTGGACGCCGCCAAACCGGCAACCGACCTGCGCCCAGAAGATTTTGAGAAATTTTTCATGAAAAAAATCAACAGCCCACTGACGGCGGACATGTTAGCAGATCAAATAAAATTCATTCCATTCACCAGCACAAAAAACAAGGAATGGATCGTTTTCCTGGACAATTCAGGCCATGCCCGCGAATATGCACCAATAGATGGCTTTAAACAATATAAATAATAGCACATCAAAACGAGACCAATAGCAGCCCCATCATCACCCGCCAAACAAGGAGCCAAATTGATTATTTTACAAAAGAACACAATACGTTTGTCACTGCTATTCGTATTTGTCTTGTCTGGGTTTGCCGGATTGATTTATCAATCGATTTGGACGCACTATCTCGGATTATTTTTGGGGCATGCCGCCTATGCGCAGGCTCTGGTGCTCGCGATATTCATGGGCGGAATGGCTCTGGGCGCTGTGAGCGTGGCGCGCATGGGCTTGCAATGGCGTAACTTGATCAAAGTCTACGCCGCCATCGAGCTGGTGATCGGTGTATTTGGTCTGGTTTTTCATTGGATTTTTAATACTATTGCCGCATTTAGTTATGACGTGATTATTCCATTGCTGGGATCTTCGTTGAGCATCGATTTATTGCGATGGTCTGTTGCGGCTGCGCTCATCTTGCCACAAACCGTTTTGCTCGGAATGACCTTCCCCTTGATGAGCGCGGGATTAATCAGAAAATTCCCAGAAGGCGCAGGCGGATTATTAGGCGGCCTTTATTTTACAAATAGCATCGGCGCCGCTGCGGGCGCACTGATTGCGGTATTTGCTTTGGTTCCCTGGGTTGGACTGCCAGGAGCGATGATTTTTGCATCTGCTTTTAACTTTCTGGTTGCCATATTGGCATGGCTTCTTGCGGGCAAGGATCAAACAAAAGCCCCTGTCAGCAACGCCTCCTTGATAAGCAAAGCAGATCAGAACGGCAGGAAAAGTAGACTGATCCGATCCGTTCTGTGGGGAACCGCTATATCGGGCGCTGCCTCTTTTGCCTACGAAATCGTATGGATACGAATGCTGAGCATGGCAGTCGGCAGTACCATGCATGCATTTGAATTAATGCTTGCATCCTTTATCGGCGGTATCGCATTCGGAGGATTGTGGGTCCGCAAAAGAGCTGATACCGTCGATCAACCATTGAAACTTGTTGGGTGGATGCAAGTTTTCATGGGTTCTGCTGCTTTGATTTCGCTGATAGTTTACGGCAACTCATTTGAATGGGTCGGCTGGTTGATCCAGTCGCTGGCAAGAACAGATGAAGGTTACGCGCTGTTCAACATAGGAACAGCAGTGATTGCTATAGCTATCATGCTGCCCGCCGCGTTCTTTGCTGGGACGACGCTGCCCCTTTTCACCGTGGCGTTGCTGCGCGATGGCGCCGGCGAGGGCGCCATTGGCAAGGTTTATGCGGCAAACACGATTGGGTCAATAGCAGGTGTGTTCATCGCGATTCATCTGCTAATTCCCATCGTTGGATTGAAACTCACTTTGTGCATTGCTGCACTTGTGGACATTGCTGTCGGCCTCTTGTTTTTGCGAGCTTTTGTGAGTGATAGGCGCTCTCTCAGGGGTTTCGGACTCGCCGCCGCTCTTTCCGTATTCTTCCTTGTCATCGGCTTGCGTGTGCCATTTGATGCCATGCGATTAGCTTCTGGCGTATTTCGATCAGGCAACTCTCAGCTCACCAATGAGGATAATATCGTTTTCTATCGCGATGGAAAAACCGCAAGTGTTGCTGTCATCGCAAACCGTGATGCAAAAACGCTTCGGATAGCAACCAATGGCAAGGTGGATGCTGCAGTACTGATGTCAGATCACGGCATTCCACCGCATGACGAGCCCACAATGGTTATGGCGGCTGCATTGCCACTTGCTATCGTCGACCAACCGAAAAATGTAGGCGTGATCGGCTTTGGTTCTGGATTGACATCACATACCTTACTTGGCGATACACGCATCCAAAAAGTGGACACCATTGAAATAGAAAAAGTAATGGTAGATGGTGCTAAGCTCTTCGGCAAAAGAGTTGAACGCGCATACTCCGATCCGCGCTCCACGATTGTCATTGATGATGCGAAAGCATTTTTTTCGGGGCAGAAAACGAAGTACGATATCATCATTTCCGAACCGTCCAATCCATGGATCAGCGGAGTAGGAGCGCTTTTTTCGGAGGAATTTTACAAATTCATTCCACGCCACCTGAGTGACAATGGCGTATTTGTTCAATGGGTGCAATTGTATGAAATCAACGAATCTCTGGTTGGCTCTATATTGCGGGGCTTAACCAGCTCATTTTCAGACTATCAAGCTTGGCTATCCAACGGGTCAGATCTATTGATAATTGCAACACCCAAAGGGAAAGTGCCTCCTGTTGATTTTTCAAAAATCCAGGACGGCGGATACTTACTCACGGAACTTCAAGCCCTGAATATCGCATCCTCTGACCAAATCTCCTTCAGAAGGGTGGCAGATGCAAGAATGTTGCGCGGCTTTTCACGTTTGTATGATCAGTTGCGTACCAATTCAGATTTCTACCCAGTGCTCGGCCTAAATGCTCCCCGCACACGTTTCAAACACCAAAACGCCGACCATTTACTCGAACTTCCACATCAGCCTACACTCATGCTGGAAATGCTGGGGGTAAGAGCCGCGATGCACTCAAAGCTTGAGCCATCAAATTTAAATCACTTTCCTGCAGAACTAGTAACGAAACGCGCGCGCGCCATTGGCGCCATTCTTCGTGGAGAGGAAGAAAACCATCAAGTAGCAGGTTTGCAACCAGGCCGATCTACCGCACCAGGTCTGTTACTCAAGAGTGCGGTACCTTATTGTGGAAAGCCTTGGACTAAGCAACAGATTTATGTTTTGGCAAGTCGCATGAGAGAAGTCGTTGATCTCACGATGGCATTTCTGACCCCGGAGCACATGAAAGGCGTTTGGATCGCCCCCCAATGGATTGATTGCGCTTCCATGCCAGATGAGATAAAAAGAACTCTCAAATTGCTCGAAGCCATGGCATCGAGAGACACTAGAAAAATGGAAGCCACCGCTAGAGAATGGCTTGACAATCGCCCTCACAACGCTGTGTTAGACGAAGAATTTGCGCCTGTGGCTTATTCCGCCATGTCACTGGCGTTAGCTCAGCAAGAAAAATGGGGAGATGTGGCCGCCATGGAAGATCAATATGGCACCAAAGTAAAATCTACCGGTGGCTATCAGCGCCAAAGATGGTTATTAAATGCAATGGCATTCGAGTAATCAAATGAAGCGCTAAATGGAGTCATTTGATAGGCAATAAAACGCAATTTTGCGGAATAAGGCGTCAAAGAAACTCCGGCATTGATAGGGCGCCGCACCCAGCGGTTGCGGTTACCCTCACAACGGAACGGGTTCAGGCTCCAGCATCCGGGACCGATGAGTGCGTATTCGCGCAGCGTGGGCAGTTTGCGGTACGCGACGATCCCGCCACGCCCAATCAAAGGCGTTGGTGGCGAGTAAGAGTGCTTCCAGCACCAGGACAAACGCGCTTTTGCTGCGGCTTTGTCCGCGGCCGCTCGCGAGACAGGTGGCTACCATAACGCCGAGGGGAGAAAACGCCTTGCCTTGCATTTTGTGCCGGAGATGGGCGCGCTGCACGGACCGCAGCGCAGGTGGTTGCGCAGAGCCATGGCTACGTTGGGTGCCGCGATCATACGAGTCTCGGACGCGGCAGCCATGGAAAAAGCCTCGCTGCCATGGTATTTGTGCGTGATGCGCAACCCGGCCTCCCAGGCGAGGGAGGTCCGGGTTTGCAAATGAGCTTGTGGCGTGGAGTGGATAGTGACGCGCCGCTCCGCACATGATGGGCCCCGCTACGATACGCGCGGGGGGGTGGGTAGTGGATGGGTTGTGCGTGCAGCGGTGTGGCTTGCGCGCCCCCGCCGGCCCATGGTGTCATGGCATCAGCGCACGCCATGAAAGGGGCGGCAAGGCACATGCATTTTTTGACTTGGCTGGGACCCGCGCTGGCGCTGGCAGTGCCGTTTTTGTTCTCCAGCACCCGTGCGCCTCTGACCAATTTCTGGCCGCTGATGTGCGCCTGGCTGTGCGCCGGGGTGCTGGCGTTGCTGCTGGTGTGGCAGGTGCGCCAGCCCGATGCGCCGGGCCGGCACGCGCTGGCGCGGCAATGCGCGGCGGGTGTGCTGCTGGCGGCTTTGCTGGGCAGTGCCGTAGGCCTGCTGCAGTACTTTGGCCAGACCGATGGCTGGTGGGGCTGGCTGCATCCCGCGCAACCGGGCGTGGCCATGGGACAGCTAAGGCAGCGCAACCAGCAGGCCTCATTGCTGAGCTTGGGTTTGTGGGCGTTGTGGTGGGTGGTGGCGCAGTCCATTCAAGGCCAGGTTAATCAAGGTACGGCGGTGCGGCAAGGCACGAGATCCATGGCCACAGTGGGGCTGGGCTTGCTCGTGGCCTGGGCGCTGGCCTTGCTGGCGGTGGGCAGTGCCGCCACTGCCTCGCGCACGGGGCTGGCGCAGTGGTTGATGTTGTGCGTGCTGTTGTTCTGGTGGCGCGTAAGCTGGGGGCTGGTGCCTTTGGGCTTGGCGCTGGCGGGGCTACTACTGTACGGGTGGGCGGCGTGGCTGTTACCGGAGCTGTTGTGGCAATGGACGGGCTTTCAGGCCGATGGGCTGTTCAGCCGCTTTGGGCAAGCGCCGGGCTGTACCAGTCGCGGTGTGCTGTGGGCCAACGTGTGGCACCTGATCCTGCAAAAACCCTGGCTGGGTTGGGGCTGGGGTGAGCTGGACTATGCGCACTACATCACCTTGTTTCCGGGCACGCGCTTTTGCGTGTTGCTGGACAACGCCCACAACCTGCCCCTGCATCTGGCGGTGGAGTTGGGCTTGCCCCTGGCTTTGCTGGTCAGCGGGCTGGTGCTGTGGTGGGTGTGGCGCGCACGCCCCTGGGCAGAAACCGACCCGGTGCGCCAGTTGGCATGGGGCATTCTGGCGGTAGTCGGCCTGCACAGCATGCTGGAGTTTCCGCTGTGGTACGGGCCGTTCCAGCTCGTCACGCTGTGGGCTTTGGCGCTGCTTTGGCGCGGGCCGGGGCTGGATGCAGCCGTGCGAGCCATGCGGCGCGTGCCCTTGGGTCTTTGGGTGCTGGTGGCGGTGGCGGGTCTGGTGCACTGGGGGGCGCTGGGGTGGCAGTACCACCGCGTCAGTCAAATCTACACGCCTGTGGCGCAGCGCATGCCTTCCATGCGCGACAACCCCCTGGCGCAGGTGCAAGGCAGTTGGGTTTTCAAAGATGCCATTGCCTTTGCCGAGCTGACCACCATGCCGGTCCACCGCGAAACCGCCCCGCAGTTGCACGCGCTGGCCCTGCGCATGCTGCACTATTCACCCGAGCCGCGCGTGATCGAGCGCCTGATCGAAAGCGCCACCTTGCTGGGTCTGGACGACGAAGCCGAGTTCCATTTGCAGCGCTACCGGGTGGCGTACCCCAAAGACCATGCGCGCTGGCAGAAGAAGAACGGGATGTCGGGCGAGCAGCTTATGCCTGGTCCGGAGCCGGGTGTGGTTGTGGCCCCGTCGTCATAGGCACGTCTTCGTACAGGGCTTCCAGCGGCACTTGAAGGCCCACGCTGGCCCATTCGACCTGGCCGCCAGCCTCGATGGGGTGCAGCACCCAGCGCTTGCTGTCGCCTTCGCGGCGAAACAGGTCCAGGCTCAGGCGCTCGGGGTCGATCAGGGCGTATTCGCGCAGCGTGGGCAGCTTGCGGTAGGCAGCAAACTTGGCTCCGCGGTCATAGGCGCTGGTGGCGGGGGACAGCACTTCCACCACCAGCACGGGGGCACTCTTGCTGTGGCTGTGCCCACGGTCGCTCTCGGCGCAGGTGACGAAGATGTCGGGGTAAAAAAATGCGTTGTCTTCTTCCACGCGCAGCTTCATGTCAGAGATGAACACGCTGCAGGGGCTGCCGCGCAGGTGGTTGCGCAGGGCCATGTACACATTCCCTGCCACCGTCACATGGGCATCAGACGCGCCCGCCATCGCAAACACCTCACCGTCGTGGTACTCGTGCTTGGTGCTTTGCTCGGCCTCCCAGGCAAGGTAGGCTTGGGCATCAAAAAACGGCTGTGGTGCGGGTAGGGACATGGCTCGCTCCGGGGTAGGTGGTCATGGTAGCAGTCGGCGCTTGGCAAGGAGCATCGTGCATCAGTCCGCCACATAGCTCCCCGACTTGCCCCCGTGCTTTTCCAGCACGCGCACGTCGTGGATGGACATGCCGCGATCGGCCGCCTTGCACATGTCGTAGATGGTGAGCAGGGCCACCTGCACGGCGGTGAGGGCCTCCATCTCCACGCCCGTGGGGCCCACCGTTTCCACCGTGGCGGTGCAGGCAATGCCGGTGGCGCCGGGGTACTGTGCGCTGGCGGGGGCAAAGTCCAGCGCCACGCGGGTCAGTGCCAAGGGGTGGCACAGGGGGATGAGGTCGCTGGTCTTCTTGGCGCCCTGGATGCCTGCGATGCGGGCAATGCCCAGCACATCCCCCTTCTTGGCGTTGCCGGCCTCGATGAGCGCCAGCGTGGCGGGCAACATTTCAATGCGGCCGCTGGCCACGGCCACGCGGTGGGTGGCCGCCTTGGCAGCCACATCCACCATGTGGGCCTGGCCCTGGGCGTCAAAGTGCGTGAGGGGGTTCATAGGTAAAGCTGTGACTCGGGCGGAAACTTTGGCAAGACAGGGCATCATACGGGCATGCGTACCCCATCGCTCTCTTGCACTGGTCCCCAAGCCCTGCTGGCTGCACCACCCGAAAAATCAATGCAAAAATGGCATCTGGGGCAATGTGTGCAAGCGCTGGCAGCTATTGGTTTTATAGCGATGGGGCTGCTTGCGCCCGTATCGGCACAGGCGCAAAACCGACTCCCCACCCTGGGCGACGGTGCTGAACTGACCACCAGTGCCGAACGGCGGCTGGGCGATGGCATTGCCCGCCAGCTCTACCGCGACCCTGACTACCTGGACGACCCGGTGCTCGTGGAGTACGTGCAGACCCAGTGGCAGGCTTTGTTGGCGGCGGCGCGGGCGCAGGGTGAGGTGTCGCCCGAGCTGGACGAGCGCTTTGCCTGGGAGGTGCTGCTGGGCCGAGACCGCAGCGTCAATGCCTTTGCTCTGCCGGGGGGCTACCTGGGCGTGCACCTGGGCCTGATTGGCGTGACTGCCAGCCGTGACGAGCTGGCCTCGGTGCTGGCGCACGAACTCAGCCACGTCACGCAGCGCCACATTGCCCGCCTGGTGGCGCAGCAAGGCAAGCAGGCGCCGCTGTTGCTGGGCAGCATGATTCTGGCGGTGCTGGCGGCGAGCAAGAACCCCGAAGCTGCGCAGGCCCTGGCGGTGGGCGGGCAGGCGCTGGCGGTGCAAAACCAGCTCAACTTTTCGCGCGACATGGAGCGCGAAGCCGACCGCGTGGGCTTTGGTCTGATGGACAGCGCAGGCTTTGCGCCCCAGGGTTTTGTCGCCATGTTCGACAAACTCCAGCAGGCCAACCGGCTCAACGACAACGGCTCCTGGCCCTACCTGCGCAGCCACCCGCTGACCACGCAGCGCCAGGCCGACATGCAGGCGCGCCTGCCCGCCGGGGGTGCACAGGCGCAGCCCACGCTGGAGCATGCGCTGATGGCAGCGCGTGCGCGCGTGCAATCGCGCCCCGGCACCGACGTGCTGCGCCAATGGATGGCCGAGCCCCAGGGCAGCAGCTTTGCCGAATTGCCTGCACCCCGCAGGGCAGCGGCCTTGTATGCAGCGGCGTTGGCAGCCAGCCATCTGCGCGATGTAGCGCTGGCGCGCAAGCTGCTTCCCCGCCTGCAGCAAACCGTGCAAGGCGATGCCGTGGCGCAGCGTCAGGTCGGGCTGCTGGCTGCGGAGGTGGAACTGGCGGGTGGCGACGCCAGTGCCGCCCTGCGCCACCTGCCGCCCCATCCGCGCACCCGGCCCGAACTGCTGCTGCGGGGTCAGGCCCTGCTGCAGGTGGCCACCAAGGCGCCGCAGCCCGATGCAGCGGCCCTGGCGGCCCAGACCGAGTCCCTGCAGACCTGGCTGGCCTTGCACCCGCGCGATGCCGGTGCCTGGCTGCAGCTGGCCCAACTATGGCAGGCCCAAGGTGTGCCACTGCGTGCCGTGCGCGCCGAAGCCGAAGCCCATGCCGCCCGCTACGACTACGCTGCGGCGGTGGACCGTTTCAAGGCCGGGCAAGACCTGGCGCGCCGCAGCACCACGGCCGCCGACCATGTGGAGGCCTCCATCATCGACACGCGGCTGCGTGCCGTGGAGTCACTGCTTCGAGAACAGGCCGCCGAGCGCTGACTCGATGACCAGCCCCAGCACCGAATAGATCAGCGAGCCCAGCAGGGCCGCGCCGAAGCCGGTGACGTGGAAGCCGTCGAGCACGCTCGCAGCAGCCCAGAACATGAGCGCATTGATGACGAACAGGAACAGCCCCAGCGTGACGATGGTGACCGGCAGCGTCAGCAGCACCAGCAGGGGCCGCAGCACCACGTTGAACAGCCCGATGACAAAGGCCGCGAGCAGGGCCGACGGGAAGCTCTGTACCTGCACGCCACCGTAGATGTAGGCCACAAACAGCAGCGCGCAGGCGCTGAGCAGCCATTTGGCAAGGAGTTTCATAGATTCAGCATAACGCAAACCCATGTCAGTTATCCATGGCGGCTCGCGCCGCCACCCGTGACGCAGGAAACCGGCGCTGCCCAGGCCAGGGCTCCCGCGCAAGGGCCGCCCCGCCGCGCCGGGAGCGTCCCCCTGCCCGCATTGCGCAGCAATGCGAGAGCGGGGGGAAGGCCCGCAGGGCCACAGGGGGGCTCTTCAGGCGGCAGCGCTTTGCTGGCGCGCCAGCATCCACTTGCCCAGTGCCAGCACCAGCAGGGCACCGGCCACGCCTGCACCGTACTTCAGGGCATCGCCCACGGGGGCGATCTTGGGCATCCAGGCCAGCGTGTCGGGGCTGACCAGGGCGGGGTCGGACAAGACCATGGTGCCCGCGATCCAGCCCAGCAACATGCCCCCCAGGGTGATGATCATGGGGAAGCGGTCCATCAGCTTGATGACGAGCTGGCTGCCCCACACGATGATGGGAATGCTCACCAGCAGGCCGAAGATGACCAGGGGCATCTGGTGGTGGTCCGAAGCGCCCTGGGCCGCGCCAGCGATGGCGATGACGTTGTCGATGCTCATCACCAGGTCTGCCACGATGATGGTCTTGACGGCTGCCAGCAGCTTGTCGCTGGCCTGGATGTTGCCGTGGTCATCTTCCGGGTCGGGCGCCAGCAGCTTGACGCCGATCCATACCAGCAAGGCTGCGCCTGCCAGTTTGAGGAACGGAATCGCCAGCAGCGTGAGCGCAAAGAAGATCAGCACCACACGCAGCGCGATGGCGCCCGCCGTGCCCCACAGAATGCCCTTGGTGCGCTGGTGCGCAGGCAGCTTGCGGCAGGCCAGGGCAATGACGACGGCGTTGTCGCCGCCCAGAAGAATGTCGATCATGATGATCTGACCGACGGCGACCCAGAACTCGGGGGTCAAAAACTGTTCCATGCCATCTCCAGTGAAAAGGCCGAAGGGTTTACTTCCAGCGCACCGGCTCCAGGTGCACGCTGCCCAGGGTGCTGCTGAGCGTGAGTGCGCCTTCCTGCACCGTGGCCTGCAACTGCATGCTGCGCTCGGCGAGCTGTGCCAGGGCCTGCGCGGACTCGGCGGGAATGCGCCAGACCTGCAACCGGTCCAGGCGCGAGAGCTTGGTTTCAATGCCTTTCCACCACACCTCGGCCGCATGGTGGAAGCAATAGACGATCACGGCGTCGGCCTTGCTGCAGGCCTTGGCCAGGGGCTTGTCCTCGGGCTGGCCGACTTCGATCCAGACGCGCTTGCGGCCCGTGAAGTCGGTGAGCGAGGCGTCCGGGTCGTCCGGGTCCGACAGGCCCGCACCAAAGGCCAAGGTGCCATCGCCGTTGCACAGGTCGTTGAGCTGGTGCGCGGCCAGGGCCAGCGCCGCCAGCCGCACCATCATGCGCTCGTCGGTCTCGCTGGGGTGGCGTGCCAGGGTGAGCGCATGGTCGGAGTAGTAGCCGTGGTCGATGTCGGCGATCGCAAGGTTCGCCTTGAAGATGGTGGATTTGAGGGCCATGTGCTATAGAAAATGTAGCTACCAGCGCTTGTTTGATAAGCGCTGGAGGCCAAAATCATTCAAAAATCAGACGCGCCGAGCCAGCTCTGCCGCCTTGCCCACGTAACTGGCGGGCGTCATGGCGAGCAGGCGGTCCTTGTCGGCCTGGGGAATGTCCAGCCCCTGGATCAGGCCGTGCAGCGCCTGGGCTGTCACGCTCTTGCCGCGCGTCACTTCCTTGAGCTTTTCGTAGGCGCCGGGCACGCCGTAGCGGCGCATCACGGTCTGGATGGGCTCGGCCAGCACTTCCCAGGCGGCGTCCAGGTCGGCGGCCAGGGCTTCCTCGTTGAGTTCGAGCTTGTTCAGCCCGGTCATCAGCGAGCTGTAGGCCAGCACGCTGTAGCCCATGGCCACGCCGATGTTGCGCAGCACGGTGCTGTCGGTCAGGTCGCGCTGCCAGCGGCTGACGGGGAGTTTTTCCGACAGGTGGCGCAAGACTGCGTTGGCCAGGCCCAGGTTGCCCTCGGCGTTTTCAAAGTCGATGGGGTTGACCTTGTGCGGCATGGTCGAGGAGCCGATCTCGCCCGCCTTGAGCTTTTGCTTGAAGTAACCCAGGCTCACATAGCCCCAGATGTCGCGCGACAGGTCCACCAGGATGGTGTTGGCGCGCGCCGTGGCGTCGAACAGCTGCGCCATGTAGTCGTGCGGCTCGATCTGGATGCTGTAGGGCTGGAAGGTCAGGCCCAGGCCCAGCGGCTCGGGCGTCTCCACGACCTTGCGGCTGAAGGCCTCCCAGTCGAAGTCGGGCCAGGCCGACAGGTGGGCGTTGTAGTTGCCCACGGCGCCGTTCATCTTGCCCAGGATCTTGACCTCGGCGATGGCGGTGCAGGCGGCGCTCAGGCGCACCACCACGTTGGCCAGCTCCTTGCCCACGGTGGTGGGGCTGGCGGTCTGGCCGTGCGTGCGGCTGAGCATGGGCACGTCGGCGTACTGGTGCGCCATCTCGCGCAGGCGCTGCACGATGCGCTCCAGCGCGGGCAGCAGCACCTGGTCGCGCCCGGCACGCAGTTGCAGCGCGTGGCTGGTGTTGTTGATGTCTTCGCTGGTGCAGGCAAAGTGCACGAACTCGGCGGCCTTTTCCAGCTCGGGGCGGGCCTCGAACTTGGACTTGATCCAGTACTCCACCGCCTTGACGTCGTGGTTGGTGGTTTTTTCGATGTCCTTGATGGCGGCCGAATCCTGCTCGGAAAAATTCTTGACCAGACTCAGCAAGTAAGCACGTGCTCCGGTGGAAAGGGGCTTGAATTCAGCAAAACCGGCGTCCGACAGCGCAATGAACCAAGCGATTTCGACCTGAACGCGGCGGTGCATGTAGCCGTGCTCGCTCATGATGGGGCGCAGCGGGGCAAGCTTGGCGGCGTAGCGGCCGTCCAACGGAGAAAGGGCGGTGATGGTGGTCTGGCTCATGGCGTGACATTGTAGGCGGGGCGCATCATTGGGTGCTTTGGGCGTCAGGCGGGCGTGGGCGGCTGTCGATAGAATCAGCGGCCCGGCGTCCCCCCGACGCCTCGACGCCCCTTGGGGAAGCAGAACCATGAAACTGATCGGATCCACCACCAGCCCCTATGTGCGCAAAGTGCGCATCGTGATGGCGGAAAAGAAGCTCGACTACCAGTTCCTGCTGGACAACGTCTGGTCTGCCGACACCCGGATCGCCGCCTCCAACCCGCTGGGCAAGGTGCCCTGCCTGGTCATGGAAGGGGGCGAAGCCGTGTTCGACTCGCGCGTGATCGTGGAATACCTCGACACCCTTTCCCCCGTGGGCAAGCTGATTCCATCCACCGGCCGCGAGCGCGCCGAGGTCAAGACCTGGGAAGCGCTGGCCGACGGCCTGCTCGACGCCGCCATCCTGGTGCGCCTGGAAAACACCTTTGAAGGCCGCAAGCCCAGCGAGCGCAGCCAGGCCTGGATCGACCGGCAGATGGACAAGGTGCACGCCAGCCTCAAGGCCATGGCGCAGGGCCTGGGCGACAAGCCCTTTTGCAGCGGCATCCACCTGAGCCTGTCCGACATTGCCGTGGGTTGTGCGCTGGGCTGGCTGGAGTTCCGCTTCCCGGAGATCGGCTGGCGCGCCGAATACCCCAACCTGGCCAAGCTCATGGACAAGCTCGCGCAGCGCGCCAGCTTTGCCGACACCAAGCCCGCCTGACCCGCCGGACTTAGAACCGGTACAGGTACCCCAGGCGCAGCGCCGACTCGGTGCTGCTGTCCACCAGCGGGCTGTGGCGCGCGCCGCTGCCCAGCCGGGTGGCGCTCAGGTCCAGATAGACGCTGTGCTGCGGCGCCCAGGTGTAGGTGCTGCGCAGCCCCAGTTCGACATGGGTGGCCGCGCCCGCGCGGTAGGCGGGCCTGCCGGGCAGGGCCTCGCTGGCGCGCACACCGTAGTAGTAATCCATGGTCTTGCGGTCGTTCCACTGCACGGCCAGGCGCGGTGTCATGCCCACCGAACCCATGCGCCAGGTCCGTTCGGCGGACAGGCGCAAGCGCTGGCCCTTGATGTGGCCCGAGGCGTCGGCCAGCCATTCGGCACCCAGGTCGGCCAGGCTGCCGCGCCACAGCACATGGGCGCCCAGCCACACCCCCGACTTGCGCTCGGCCATACCGTTGAGTACGGGCGCATCGTCGGGCTCATAGCCGTCCTCAAAGGCGTAGCGTGCGCGCAAGGCCATCATCAGCGGGCCGTGCGCTGGGAGCTTGAGGTCCAGCACCGGCCCGGCCACCCGGACCCAGCGGTTTTCGTAGCTCAGCAAGGGAATCACCGTGGTGCGGGTGCCCATGCCGGCATAGGCCTTTTGCTTGAGGTTGACGCCCAGCCCCACGCCCCAGGCGGATTCGGTGGCGGGCTGGGCCAGGGCGGCACCGGCGCCCAGCAGCGCGGCGGTGCACAGAAAAAGACGCGTTGGCAGCAAGAACATGGCTTCACACTCCTGGATGAACAAGAAACGAAAGGGGACGCGTCACTGGCTGGCACGCTTTTTCAGCCAGCGCATCAGCACGCGCAGGCCCGGCAGCTTTTCGTACAGCTCCTCGGCCGCGTCCCAGTAGTCGCGGTGCAGCGTGATGCGTTGCGCGTCGTCGAGCACCAGGTGCGTGGCGCCGTGGATGGTCTGTTCCACGCCCTGGGCGTAGGACCGGAAGGCGAAGCGGAACTCCCAGGTCAGAAAGCACTGGGCCCCCTGCTCCACGCGGCCCGTGATGACGAAGCGCGGGTGCTCCAGTGCCGCAAACATGTGGCGGAAGATGCCCTCGATCGCGGCCAGGCCCTGCACCTCGTTGAACGGGTCCTTGAAGCGGGCATTGCTGGCGTAAAACTGGCCCAGTTGCGCCAGATCGGCGGGCTGCAGGTGCTCGAAGAAATCCACCACGCGGGTGATGGCTTCGGAGGTGGGTGTGGGGCTGGAAGAAGTCATCACAGGCCTGTGAAACGGCGCACCGCCGCAAAGTACGCCCGGTAGGGCAGCAGGCGCAGGCCCAGCAGTACGTTGGTGAAGCGGCGCGGAAAGTGGATGTGAAAGCGCCCCCGCTCCCAGCCCTGCAGTACGGCGGCGGCTGCAGCTTCGGGCTCCAGCAGGGCGGGCATGCGAAAGTCGTTGCCCGCGGTCAGCGGTGTTTCGACAAAGCCTGGGTTCACGATGCTCACCCCCAGCCCCAGGGGGCGCAGGTCGAGGTACAGCACCTCGGCCAGGTGGATCAGCGCCGCCTTGGTCGGCCCGTAGGCCAGGCCCTGCGGCAGGCCGCGAAAACCCGCCACGCTGCCCACCAGGCTGATGTGTGCTGCCTGGCCCTGCGCTGCCGCGGTGCGCAGCGCAGGCAGCACAGCGTCCAGCAGGTGCAGGGCGCCGGTGTAGTTCACGGCCAGGTGCTGTTGCATCACGCCCAGGTTCCAGGCGTTGGCGCGCAGCGGCTGGTAGGTGCCCGCGCAGTAGCACACCAGGGTGGGCGTGCCAGCGGCCAGCACCTGGGCCGCGCAGCGCTGCACCTGGGCAGGGTCGGTAGCGTCGCAGGGCAACGCCTGGCTGCCGGGGTGGGCGGCCACAAAGGCCTGCAGTGCCTGGGCGTTGCGTGCCGACACGATCACCTGCGCCCCGCGCGCATGCAGCAGGGAGGCCGTGGCGCGGCCAATGCCGCTGGAGGCCCCCACGATCCACACGCGGCGGCCCTGCCAGTGGCGCAGGGGCGGGTTCAGGGCCAGGGTCATGGGCTGCGCCGGGTGAACGACAGGGTGACTTCGCCCAGCGTGACGCCGAACTTGCGCATGGTGGCGCGGTTGAGCATCACGCGCTCGTCGATCAGGTACATCCAGTCGTCGAACTGCACCTCGATCACGCGCCCGTCCACCGGCAGCGCCAGCGTGTACTGCCAGCGGAAGGCGTTGCCCACGGTGCGCCCCTCGGCGGTGCCCACCACATCGTCGGCGCGGCCGGTGTAGCGCCCGTCGGCGTGGCGCGTGAGCCGCCACACGCGGCGCTGGGTGCTTCCGTCGGAATAGGTGAAGGCCTCGTCCAGCACGCCCTGGTCGCCCTCCCAGCGGCAGTCCATCACCACCGTGAAGCGGCGCACGATCTGGCCGCTGCGGTCCTGGAAGATGCCGTGTGCATCCACCACGCCGTTGAAGTAGCGCGCCAGGTCCAGCACCGGGCGCTCCTGGGCATAGCCCTCCAGCGACTGGCTGGCACAGGCACTCAGCCACAGGGGGGTGCTGGCCGTGGCGGCAATGAAAAGGCGGCGTTGCATCACAAACTCCTTGGGGCCACCAGGGCCGTGGGCGCGGCACGTGGCCGCAGGATCAGCAGGTACAGGCAGGCGGCGGCCAGCAGCTTGAGCGCGCAGGGCAGCACGGCGTAGGCCAGGGTCAGCGGCAGCAGCGCGTCTTCGCTGCGCGCACCGGGGGCATAGCCCCACAGGCCCAGCAGCGGCAGCGCCAGCCCGGCGGCCAGCGCCAGGTTGAGCTTGGCCGCCAGGTTCCACCAGCCGAAGTAGGCGCCGCCGTGGCGCGCATCGCCGCCGTCCTGCGCAATCACTCCGGCCAGCAGCGCGCCGGGCAGGGCCAGGTCGGTGCCCAGGGCCAGGCCCGAGAGCACGCACACCAGCGCAAAGGGCCAGGCATCGCCCGCGCCCAGCGTGGCCGCGCCGATGAACACCGCCACCGACAGCAGCATGCCTGCCAGCCAGGTGCGCGCCAGCCCCCAGCGCGGTACGGCGCGCAGCCACAGCGGTATGGACAGCGCCGCGCTCAGAAAATACGCACCCAGAAAGGCGCCTTGCACGTTGGCGGGCAATTGCAGCCGGTCATCGATGAAGAACAGCACCAGCGTGGCCGGTATGGCACTGGCAATGCCGCTGGGCACGAACACCGCCATCAGGCGCCGAAACGCCGCCTGGCGCCAGGGTTGCCAGAGGGCGGACCAGGGCATGGCCGCACCCGCACTCGGGGTCAGCGCCGGGCGTGGTGCCCGCGCCCAGGCCAGCCACCCGGCTGCCAGCAGCACGGCAAACACGACCACCAGTGCACCTACCCCTGCCAGCGATGACAGCACGGAGGCGAGTACCACGCCCACCAGCGCAGCCGCCTCGCGCCAGGCGACGATGCGGCTGCGCTGCGCCTCGTTGCCGCCCAGCAGTGCGCCCCAGGCCTGGTGCGCGATGCTGACCAGGCTGTAGGCCAGGCTGGTGACGAGCAGTGCCGCCAGCGCCCAGGCCGCCAGCGCCTGCACACCGCGCACGGGCGGCAGGAACAGTGCGGCCAGGCCCAGCGCCAGCACCGCGCAGGCCAGCGCAGCAGCAGTCAGCAGTGCGCCGTGGGAGCGTGCCAGCAGCCGGTCGCTCCAGCGCCCGAGCAGCGGGTCGGTGAAGGCGTCGAACAGCCGCGCCGCCAGCAGCACGGCGCCCAGCGTGGCCAGCGGCATGCCGTACTGGCTGGCGTAGTGGTGCGGCAGCAGCACGTACAGCGGCAGCGCCACAAAGGCCAGCGGCATGCCCAGCAGGCCGTAGTGCAGGCCCTGGGCGGTGCTGAGCGTGGTGGTGGCGGTCATGGGGGTGGACTCTCAGCCTGGCCTCAGCGCGGCAGGGCCAGCAGTGCCGCGCGCAGTGCGGGCTCCGAGGTTTGCGGCGCCAGCCAGATGCCCATGAAGCGCGCGCCAAAGGCGGCATCGGCCACGCTGCCGTGGGGCTTGCCGTTGTGCAGAAACTGCACGCCTGCGCCGGGCCGGTACAGGCCCACCACGCGGTCGCCCGGCTGTACCTGCGGCAGTGCGGCGCGCAACTGCTGCTCCCAGCGCTGGGCCAGCGCCTCGTCCAGCGGCCCCTGGCGGCGCATTTCTTCGAGCGAGCGTCGGGCGATGGCAGCGGCGTCGAAGCCGCGCCGGTAGGTCAGCGCCAGCGCCAGCGGGTGGGCGGCCCAGTCCTGTGCATCAAACGCGGGTGGCACCCACAGGCGGGCGTGGTAGATCTCCAGGCCCCAAAAGCGCAGCACCCCTTCGCCCGCAGGCACTGCACCGGCCAGTGGTGCGCTGGCCTGCACCGGCGCACTGTGTCCGCTGGCATGGGCGGTTTGCATGCAAAAAAAGGCTGTAGCGCTTATGGATAAAGCGGCAATAGCTATGAATTTCATAGCATTCTCGGGTGTCAGGGCTTGACCAGTGTGTACTGCACCACGTCGATATCGCCCATGGCGAAGGCGGCCTCGCAGTACGCCAGGTAGAACTCCCAGATGTGGGCAAAGCGCTCGTCGTAGCCTTGCTGCAGCACCTGGGCGCGTTCGGCCACAAAGCGCTCGCGCCAGCGGCGCAGGGTCTCGGCGTAGTCGGCGCCAAAGGCAAACGCGTCTTCCACCTGCAGGCCTGCGGCCTGTGCCGCGCGGCGGAACTTGGCCGGGCAGGGCAGGCAGCCGCCGGGGAAGATGTACTGCTGGATGAAATCGGTCGAGCGGATGTAGCGCGGGAACAGCGCGTCGTCGATCACGATGCTCTGGATGCACGCCCGGCCACCGGAACGCAGCAGGCGCGCCACGGTCTCGAAGTAGGTCGGCCAGTAGTCCTGGCCCACGGCCTCGACCATTTCGATGGAGCAGATGGCATCAAAGGGCGCGTCGTCGATGTCGCGGTAGTCCTGCAGGCGCAGGTCGCCCTGCAGGCCCTGGCGTTGCAGACGCTCGCGCCCAAAGGCGAGCTGCTCGGTGGACAGGGTCACGCCGGTCACTTGTGCGCCGAATTCATCCGCGGCCTTTTCCGCCAGTGCACCCCAGCCGCAGCCAATCTCCAGCAGGCGCTGGCCCGGCTGCAGGCGCACCTGCTGCAGGGCGCGGCGCACCTTGGCGTGCTGGGCCTGGGTCAGGTCGCCTGCCAGGTCGCCCTGGAACCAGGCGGACGAGTAGTTCATGCTCGGGTCCAGCCAGCGCTGGTAGAAAGCATTGCCCAGGTCGTAGTGCGCCTGGATGTTGCTGCGGCTGCCACGGCGCGTGTTGCGGTGGAGCAGGTGGCGCAGCCGGTACAGCAGCCGTCCGGCCCAGTGGCCATAGACCATGTCCTGCACGGAGTGGCGGTTGGCGATCAGCAGCTTGAGCAGGTCGGTGAGCTGCGGTGTGGTCCAGTCGCCCGCAAAGTAGCTTTCGGCAAAGCCGATGTCGCCCGAGCGCAGCGCCGCCGCAAACACGTTCCAGTTGTGCAGCGTGAGCGCAGCGCTCGGGCCGCCGCCGGGGCCGAAGTGTTGCAGGCTGCCGTCGGGCAGGCGCAGCGTGAGGCTGCCGTGCTGCAGGCGTTGCAGCAGGCGCAGGGCGGTGCGGGCGCTGGCCGGAATGCCTGGGGGCAGGCACAGGGGTGCGGTGGTGGAGGCAGAAGGGCTGTGCATGGCGGTTCTCCTGGGGCTGCGCGTTCAGCGCGTCACGGATTCGGTGGGGGCGGGCGGCTTGGTGTGGAAACCCACACGCAACAGCCACAGGCGCAGCGCCTGCCAGTGGATGCGTGCGATCACCGCCAGTGTCATGACCGGGTAGCGCCACAGCGCGCGGCGCAGGGTTTGGGGCGTCACGGGTTCGAGCCGACCGCTCACGCTGGTGTGCAGCAGCAGGCCGTGCTCGTCGTTCAAATCAATGTGTACCTGGCTGCGCGGCAGGCCGTCGCGGGTGCTGTGGGTCTGAAAGCGAAAGGCGTAGTCGCCGCGCACCTCGCAAAAAGGCGACACATGAAAGACCTTGCGTGCCGTCAGCGTGGCGCAGGTTGGGGGGTCTTCCAGCAGGTAGCAGTGGCGCTCGCCAAAGGTGTTGTTGACCTCGACCACGATGGCGCGCAGCGTGCCGTCAGCGCGGTGGCAGTACCAGAAGCTCACGGGCTTGAAGGTGTAGCCCCACACGCGCGGGTAGCAGTGCAGCCAGATGTCGCCGTCGGCATCGTCAATGCCTTCGCGGTGCAGCAGTTCCAGCAGCCAGGCCAGCGCGCCGCCATGCTGTGGGCTGCGCCCGTCACCATGGTCGCGGTCGTAAAAGCTGATGGGTGCGGGCCGGTTGCATGCCAGCGCGGTCTGCTGCGCCAGGCTGCGCATGGGCAGCAGCAGAAAGAAGGTGCGGTAGGTGAAGGCGTGGGTGCGCGGCCGCAGGCGGCGGTGGTGCACATGGCCAAAGCCCAGGTGCGGCAGTGCGGGCAGTGGGCGGTTCATGCGGCCTCCGCCAGGGGCTGCTGGGCGTGGGCCAGCAGAGAACGGGCGGCTTCCTGGCCGGCCTTGAGCCCGTCTTCGTGGAAGCCATAGCCCATCCAGGCACCGCAGAACCAGGTGTGCTGGCGCCCCTGCAACTGCGGCAGCAGCGCCTGGGCGCGGATGGCGGCGCCGTCGAACACGGGGTGGGCGTAGGTGTAGCGCCCCAGCACTTGCTCCTGCGCAATGGGCCGCACCGGGTTGAGCGACACGATCACCGGCTGCGTGAACGGCAAGGGCTGCAGGCGGTTGATGAGGTAGTGCAGGCACACGCGGGCCGACTCCTGGCCGGGATCGGCGGCGCGCTCATAGTTCCAGGCGGCCCAGGCGCTGCGTGCGCGTGGCAGTACCTGCGTGTCGGTGTGCAGCACGGCTTCGTTGTCCTGGTAGCGGATGGCACCCAGCAAGGCGCGCTCCTTCGGGCTGGGCTGGGCGAGCAGTGCGAGGGCCTGGTCGGGATGGGTGGCCAGTACCACGTGGTCAAAATGCTCGGCATGGCCATCGGTGTGCACGCGCACGCCGCTGGCGTCGCGCTCGATGCGGCGCACGGGGGTGTTCAGGCGCTTGTCGGCAATGCCGCTCACGATCTTTTCCACGTAGCGGCGCGAGCCCCCGGCCACGGTCCACCACTGCGGGCGGTCGGTGATCTGGATGAGCCCGTGGTTGTGGCAGAAGCGGATCATGGTGGCCACCGGAAAGCGCAGCATCTGGTCCGTGGGGCAACTCCAGATGCAGCCCAGCATGGGCAGCAGGTACCAGTCGCGGAAGGCATCGCCAAAGCGGTGCGCCTGCAGAAAGTCGCCCAGCGGCTGCATCAGCGCGCTGTCCATGGGGCGCTCGGCCAGGCGTGTGCACAGGCGGTTGAAGCGCAGCAGATCCGAGAGCATGCCCCAGAAGCGCGGGCGTGCCAGGTTGCCGCGCTGGGCGAACACGGTGGAAAGGCTGGTGCCGCTCCACTCCAGCGGCCCGCCCCCGCGCACGCCGGGCACCTGCACCGAGAACGACATGTCCGAGCGCGCCTGCGCCACGCCCAGATCGGCAAACAGCTTCAGGAGCTGGGGGTAGGTGCGTTCGTTGAAGACCAGAAACCCCGTGTCCACCCCGTGGGTGACCGGGCCGTGGGCGCCGGGCAGCGTGACATCGACCGTGTGGGCATGGCCGCCGAAGTAGGCGCCCGCCTCGAACAAAGTGACCTGCGCCCGACCGCGCAACTGGTGCGCGGCGCCCAGACCGGCAACGCCGGAACCAATGATGGCGACTCTCATGGCCGACCCCCGGTGCCGGGGGTCGGCAGGAAGAAAAAGGTTGCGAAGCGTCCCGAAACGAAGAAGAGAGGGAGGGAGGAGAAGCGCTCCAGGGTTTCAGTCACTGCCCTCAGGCAGGAAAGGCTTCGCAACACCAAAACCTGTGCTGCATAGAGTGGGGCCGGGTTGTCAAAGTTCCAGACCCTGTTGTGCAAATTTTTGCAAGGCGCGCCACCGACGCGCCGTGCTCCGGGGGCGTGCCACCCTGGAGCCTGGGCGCCAGGGCAGGAGTGGGAGGTCAGGGTTCGCATTGGACAAATCCTTTGTTTGTCTAGGACAGTGATAGAATTTAAGCACAGTTTGTCCAACTCTGCAGGGCCTGTGAATTTCCCCTGACAATGCGCAGTTCCGCAGCCGGACCTCCGACCCCTTGAGCACCTCACCTATGCATCACGACCCTGCCGGTATGGCGCCTGTGCTCTATTCCATTGCCGCGGTGGAGCGTGACACCGGCCTGTCCAAGGACACCTTGCGCGTCTGGGAGCGGCGCTACGGCTTTCCGCGCCCTGAGCGCGATGCGGCGGGCGACCGCTGCTATCCGGCAGACCAGGTCGAGCGCCTGCGCACCATCCGCCGCCTGATGGACGCGGGGCACCGGCCTGGCCGCATCGTGGGCCTGGCGCCGCATGAGTTGCAGAACCTGGGGGGAGCCGAATCACCGCCAGAACCACCGGCCATGGTGCCGGCCCCCGAAGGCGTGGCCGAACAGGTGCTGGAGGGCTTGCGCGCCGTGGAGCAGCACGACATGTACGCGCTGCGCCACATGCTGGGCCAGGCGGCCTTGCGCATGGGGCTGGTGCGCTTTGTCACCACGCTGGTGGCGCCCTTGACCACCGCAGTGGGCGAGGCCTGGGTGCAAGGACGCATCCAGGTGTACGAGGAGCACCTCTACACCGAATGCATGACCGGGGTGCTGCGCAACGCCATTGCCGCCGTACCGGCACCGGCGCCCGACGCGGCCCCCCGCGTGCTGCTGACCACGCTGCCGCAGGAGGCGCATGGCCTGGGCCTGCTGATGGCACAGGCGTTGCTGGCGCTGGAGGGCTGCCACTGCCTGTCGCTGGGCCCGCAGACGCCGATTGCCGATATCGTGCGGGCCGTGCAGGCGGAGCGCACGGACATCGTGGCGCTGAGCTTTTCCTCGGTGATGGGGCCGCAGGCGGTACACGCCGGACTCAAGACCCTGCGGGCTCAGCTGGCGCCCAAGGTGCAGGTCTGGGCGGGTGGCCGGGGTGCAGCGCAGGGTGTGCGCGGATTGGCGGGGGTGCGCGCGTTGCCGGTGCTGGGCGAGTTGCACTCCGAGGTGGCGCGCTGGCGCGCCCAGCACGCCTCCGCCTGACGCGGCCCGGAACCGGGCCTCAGACCATGGCGATCAGGCGGGTGACCGGAATCTGCACGCGCACATCCTTGTGCGCCACCGGGCCGGTGATCTTGCACGAGGGCTGCGCCGTGTTGCGTGGGATGAGTTCGCCAGTGGGCATGCCCGAGCGGTTCATCACCACTGCCACGCGCGGCGTGGTGGCCGACGGCCCGCGTTTGAGCACCACGGCGATCTCTTGCGTGGCCAGGCGCACGAACGCGCCGGGCGGGTAGATGCCCAGGGCCTTGACGATGGCGGCGCCTGCGGCGTCCACATGCTGCTCCTCGTCGTAGTAGCTGGCTTGCATTGCGGCGGTCACGGGCATGGGCCAGCGTGTCGCGCGCGGTGCCAGGCGGGCGGCAAAGATGTCGGCACGCTGGATCAGCCGTGCAAGCTGCTGCGCTTCGGTCTTGTCGTTCAGTGGGCCGGGCAGGCGGTGGTGGTGGCAGCGCACGGCCTCCAGCCAGACCGGGTCGGCCACACCCAGCTGGCGCAGCAAGGCCTCGGAGCGGGTGGCGTGGTTCTCCACGGCTGCGATCTGGGTGGCCGTCAGGGGGTGCGCCTGTTGCACCAGCTGGTCCTGCAGCTCGGTCATGGCCAGGTTCATGCTCAGGGCCGCGCGGCCCAGCGTCAGCACCTTGGCTTCGGGCCAGTTGAGCACCTCGCGCGCCGTCAGCATGCACACGCAGGACACCAGCATGGCGTGTGTGGCGCTGTAGAGCCGGGTTTCCTGGGCCGACAGGTAGATCAGCGCCAGCACCGTGGCGTCCGGGGTCTGGGTGGTGTGGCGCAGCAGCTCCTCGTGCAGCGCCTGAAAGCGCGACCCGAAGTCGCCCCCCTGGGGAAAGCGCAGCAGCTTGGTCGCGCGTTCCTGGAGCTCGGGCCAGTCGGCCGGGCCGGTGTTCGGGCGGTTGCGCTCCACGGGCTCCGACGCGCTGATCTTCATGCTGGCTATTTCGCCGATGTTGGTGTCGGCGATCAGCATGCGCTGCAAACCCGCGACATAGGCGCGGTGGCTTTCGCCGGACTCATCCGTGTCCACATACAGTTGCACGCCGCGTGCGAGCAAGACGTTCAAGTCCTCCCGGTTGCGGATGATGAAGCCCTTTTGCGCCAGCAGCGTTCCATCGGCGCCGCGCAGCACAAAAGGCAGTGGCTGGCCGAAGTGGATGGAGTCGATGCTGAGCGGTACGAGGTTCATGGTGTGGCCGCATTATCGGCCGCCCCCCTGGGGGGCAAAAGCACGCAAACCCCAGGTTTCAGGCGCCATTTCCATGGACACCTGATTTACCGCAAGGTTCGCGTCGCCTTCAGTGGCTTGCCGGGGGCGATCGGCGCAGCCTGCGTGCCATGCGGCCGAACCATTGGCCCAGGTCGTCCACACCGGTGAACACGGCCGGAATCACCAGCAGGCTGAGGAACGTGGAAGTGATCAGACCGCCAATCACCGCCACCGCCATGGGCGAGCGGAACGTGGGGTCTGCCGCACCAAAGCCGATGGCGATGGGCAGCATGCCCGCGCCCATGGCCAGCGTGGTCATGATGATGGGGCGTGCGCGCTTGTGGCAGGCGTCCATCAGTGCGTCAAAGCGCGAGAGGCCGTGTTCGCGCCGTGCCAGGATGGCGTACTCGACCAGCAGGATGGAGTTCTTGGTGGCAATGCCCATGAGCATGATGAGCCCGATGAGCGAGGGCATGGAGAAGCTCTTCTGCGCGATCAGCAGGCCCACGAAGGCCCCGCCCAGCGACAGTGGCAGTGCCGCCAGGATGGTGACGGGGTGCAGGAAGTCCTTGAACAGCAGCACCAGCACGATGTAGATGCACAGCACGCCGGTGAGCATGGCCAGGCCGAAGCTGGCGAACAGTTCGCCCATCACCTCGGCGTCGCCCACCGTCACCTGGCGCACGCCGGGCGGCAGGTTGCGCAGCGAGGGCAGTTGCTGCACTTCCTGCGTCACGTCGCCCAGCGGCCGGCCCGAGAGTTCCACCTCCAGGTTGACGTTGCGCGCGCGGTCGTAGCGGTCCACCACGGCCGGGCCGCCACTGAATTCGAGCTGCGCCACCTGGCCCAGCAGCACCGGCCCCTTGCTGCCCGGCACGGCAAGGCGTTCGAGCAGGGCCAGGTCCTGGCGCGCACCATCTTGCAGCTTGACGACGATGGGCACCTGGCGCGATGCCAGGTTGAGTTTGGGCAGTGCCACGTCGTAGTCGCCCAGGGTGGCGATGCGCAGCGTCTCGCCGATCGCGCTGCTGGTCACGCCCAGGTCGGCAGCGCGCGCAAAGTCAGGGCGCACGGCAATCTCGGTGCGCACCAGGCTGGCGGTGGACGCAATGTTGCCCAGGTCGGGAATGGTGCGCAGGTCTTTCTCGACCGCGAGTGCGGCGCTGGTCAGTGCCTGCGGGTCGTCGCCGGTGAGCACCAGAATGAACTTCTCGCCCGAGCCTCCCAGGCCCACCTTGTAGCGCACGCCGGGCAGGCTTTCCAGCGCGGTGCGGATGCCCTGCTCAATGCCTTGCTTGCGCGGGCGCTCGCCACGCGGTGCGAGCTGGATGGTCAGCGTGGCCTTGCGTGTTTCGGTGTTGCCGCTGCCCATGAAGGGGTCGGCCCCGGCCGTGCCGCCACCGATGGTGGTGTACACGCTCTTCACATGCGCCACACCCATCACGCGCTGGCGTGCGTCCTCGGCCACCGCGCGCGTTTGCGCCAGCGTGGCGCCGGGCGGCAGCTCCAGGTACACCTGGGTCTGTGAGTTGTCGTCGGGTGGGATGAAGCCCGTGGGCAGCAGTGGGATGAGCGCGAGCGAGCCGATGAAGAAGGCGATGGTGGCGGCGAACGTGGTCCAGCGGTGGCGCACGCACCAGGCGGCCCAGCGCAGGTACACGCCCATCCAGCGCGGTTCGTGGTGCGTGCCCACGATGGGCTTGAGGATATAGGCGGCCATCATGGGCGTGAGCAGGCGCGCCACCACCAGGCTGGCGAACACCGCGAGCGAGGCCGTCCAGCCAAATTGCTTGAAGAACTTGCCCGCGATGCCGCTCATGAAGGCCGTGGGCAGGAACACCGCGATCAGCGTGAAGGTGGTGGCGATCACCGCCAGGCCGATCTCGTCGGCCGCCTCCATGGCCGCCTGGTAAGGGGACTTGCCCATGCGCAGGTGGCGCACGATGTTCTCCACCTCCACGATGGCGTCGTCCACCAAAATGCCCACCACCAGCGACAGCGCCAGCAGCGTGATGACGTTGATGGAAAAGCCCAGCAGGTACATGCCGATGAACGCCGGAATGACCGACAGCGGCAGCGCCACGGCCGAAACGAAGGTGGCCCGCGCATCGCGCAGGAACAGCCACACCACCAGCACCGCCAGCAGTGCGCCCTCATACAGCAGGTGCATGGAGCCGTCGTATTCCTCCTGCACCGGCGCAACGAAGTTGAAGGCCTCGGTGACTTCCAGGCCGGGGTGCTGTGCGCGCAGCTCTGCCAGTGCGGCCTGCACGGCGGCGCCGACCTCGACCTCGCTCGCGCCCTTGCTGCGCGCTACTTCGAAGCCCACCACCGGCTGGCCGTCGAGCAGCGCCAGCGCGCGCGGCTCGGCAAAGGTGTCGCGCACCGTGGCGAGCTGGTCCAGGCGCACCGCGCGCCCGTCGGGCAGCGCCAGCGACAGGCCGGCCAGCTCCTGTGCCGTCTGCACCGTGGCCAGGGTGCGCACGGGCTGCTCGCTGCCGCCCAGGTCGGTGCGGCCGCCCGCGCTCTCCTGCTGCACCTGGCGCAGCTGGCGCGAGATGTCGGCCGCCGTGGTGCCCAGGGCCTGCAGCTTGAGCGGGTCGAGTGCCACATGCACTTGGCGCTCCACACCGCCCACGCGGTTGACGGCGCCCACGCCGCGCACGGTGAGCAGCTTCTTGGCCACGTCGTTGTCCACAAACCAGGACAGCGCCTCGTCGTCCATGCGGCTCGATGCAATGGTGAAGGCCAGCACCGGCTGCGCGGCCAGGTCCATCTTGGTGACGATGGGGTCGCGCACATCGCCGGGCAGGTCGCCGCGCACGCGCGCCACGGCCGAGCGCACATCGTCCAGCGCCTCCTGCGTGGGTTTCTCCAGGCGGAATTCGGCCGTCACCGTGGCGCCGCCGTCCTGGATCTTGGTGTAGATGTGCTTGAGGCCTTGCAGCGTGGCGATGCTGTTCTCGATCTTGCGCGCCACGTCGTTTTCGAGCTGCGCCGGCGCGGCGCCGGGCAGCGCCACGGTGACCGAGATGGTGGGCAGGTCGATGTCGGGGAAGTTCTGCACCTTCATGGCGTTGAAGGACAGCAGGCCGCCAAAGCACAGCAGCACAAACAGCATCAGTGCCGGGATGGGGTTATTGATCGACCAGGTGGATACATTCATGCCGAATGCTCCTTATTTGATAGCTGGTTGCGCTTGATTGACGGGCGCTGCAGCCGGTTTGTCTTCGGATTTCTCGGGGCCCGAGGCCACGCGCACCAGGTCCCCATCGTTGAGGAAGCCCGCGCCGCGCACCACCACCGGCGCACCGGCGTCCAGGCCCGAAAGAATCTCTACCCGCTCGCCCGCGCGCCGTCCGGGTTGCACCTTGAGCCGTTGCACGCGCTGGTCTGCGCCCAGCACGAACAGGTAGGTGAAGCCCTCACGCACCACCAGCGCCTCTTGCGGAACGGTCAGCGCGTCGCTCTGGCCGAGCAGGAATTCGCCGCGCGCAAACATGCCCGCGCGCAGGTCGGGGTGCGCGGGCAGGTCCACATAGACCAGGGCGTTGCGCGTTTGCGGGTCCACCGTGGGGGCCACCATGCGCAGCTGGCCCTGCACGCTGGCGCCACTGGCCGCCGTGACCTGGGCTGCCGTGCCGGGACGCAGGCGGCCCAGCTCGGTGGCGGTGACTTCGGCGCGCCATTCCAGCCGCCCCTTGCGCACCATGCGGAACAGCTCGGTGCCTGCACCCACCACGGCGCCCACGGTGGCGCTGCGGGCGCTGATGACGCCGTGGTCCGGTGCGCGCACCTGGGTGTGCTGCAAGCGCAGCTGCTGCGCCTGCAGCAAGGCCTGGGCCGCCTCGACCCGGGCCTGCGCGGCCTGGGCGGCAGTGGTGTATTGCTCGATCTGCTGCGCGCTCAAGGCGCCGCTGGCCTGCAGCGTGCGTGCGCGCTCGGCGTTGGACGCCGCCTCGGCCGCATGGGCCTTGGCCTCCAGCAGGCTGGCGCGCGCCTGGGCGACGTCGGCCTGCACCATCTCGGCGGCAAAGGTGGCCAGCACCTGCCCGGCCTTGACGCTGTCGCCCACGTTCACGCGCACTTCGGTCAGGCGCAGGCCGTTGCTCTCGGCGCCGATGCTGGCTTCCTGCCACGCGGCCACATTGCCGTTGGCGGCCAGGCGCTGGGCCATGGCGGTGCGTTGCGGCGGCGCGGTCTGCACCGTGAGTGCGGGGCGTGGGGACTTGGCGCTGTCTTGCGCATGGGTGGCGCTGGAGTAGGTCCACAGGCCCGCGCTGGCCAGCAGGAAGACGGCCAGCGCCAGGGTGGCAGGGTGGGAGGTCAAGGTGTTGCGCATGAAGAATGCTCCGTGGATGGGGTGCAACCCAACAAGGGGGTAGGTGCGTCAGTGCTGAGCCGTGGTGATGGCGACCGGGGCCTGCCATCCGCCGCCAGCGGCGCGGTACAGGGCGACCCAGGCGCCAGCGCGCTCGTGGGCCAGCAGTGCCAACGACTGGTCGGCCGCCAGGGCGGTGCGGCGTGCGTCTTCCAGCTCCAGTTGGCTGGCCAGTCCGGCGCGCCAGCGTGCCTCGGTGGCGCGGAAGGCGGTGCGGTAGCCCTCGGCGGCGGCCTGGGCGCTGGCCGTGCGGCCCACGCTGGCGTCCAGCCGGACCAGGGCCTGCTCCACCTCGCTCACGGCCAGGCGCACGCGGGCGCGGTACAGGGCCACAGTTTCGTCGTAGCGGGCCCGGGCTGCGTCTTCCTGCGCCGCGCGGCGGCCACCCTCGAGCAGCGGCAGGCTCAGGGCCAGTGGGCCGAGGGACCAGGTGTTCAGGTCGGTCTGCAACCCCTGCGTGCGCACCTGGGCGGCACCAATGGTGCCACTGAGCGCCAGGCGTGGGTAGCGCTGGGCCTGGGCCTGGCCCACGTCGGCGCTGGCGGCGGCCACCTCGCGCTCGGCGGCGTACACGTCGGGGCGTTGGGCAATCACCTGGGCGGGCAGCGTGGCAATGCGCAGCAGCGCGTCGGTCGGTGGCTGTAGCGGCGTGGGTGCCAGCCGGGTACGCAGCGTGGCTTCATCGCGGCCCGTGAGCGCCACCAGCGCCTTGAGTTCCAGCGCGCACTGCATGCGCTGCTGGGCGCTGCGCACCACGGCTTCGGCGGCGCTGGCCTGGGCCAGTGCGTGGGTCGCCGGGGCGGTAAAGCCGGCGCGCTCGCTCTGCTGCGACAGGCGCGCGGTCTGCGCGCGCGAGCGTTCATCGTCCTCGGCAATGGCCTGCTGTTGCAGGCAGGTGCGCAGGCTGCTGTACTGCAGCGCCACCTCGGCCGCCACGCTCACGCGGGCGGCATGCCATTGCGCCTGTGCGCCCTGCAGCCGCTCGCTGGCGGCGCGCTCGGCGGCGGCATTGCCGCCCCACAGGTCGATCTCCCATTGCGCCTGCAGGCCTGCCTGGGCTGTGCTGGCCACGGCGCGGACGGACTCGTTGAAGCCCCGGCTGGCGCTGGCTTGCGCATCCACCGAGGGTGTCAGCGCGGCGCGGCTGCCCGTCAGTGCAGCACGCGCCTGCACGATGCGCGACTGCGCCTGTGCCAGATCCGGACTCAGCGCTTGTGCGTCCTGTACCAACTCCACCAGCAGCGGGTCGCCCCACTGTGCCCACCAGTCGCCCAGGGCTTGCACCGATCCCTGGTGCGGCAGCGGGGCCTGCCAGGCGGTGGGGGTGGGTGCATCCACCTGTGGTGGCGGGGCCTGGGTGGCGCAGGCGGTCAGCACCAGGGGCAGGCAGGCCGCCCACCACAGGCGGTGGAGGGTGTGGTCAGGCATGGGGAGGGGCCTTTCGAGAGGAAGGTGCAGGGGATGCCAGTGCGCGGCGGCGTTCAGCCTCGCTGTGCACCATGGCCAGGGCGTAGCCAGTCAGGCGCTGCGCCCAGGCGGAAAGGGCCTGCGGCCGCGTCAGCCGGGGTGCCACGGCCTGCAGCACGTCGTGCTGGGTCCACATCTGCATCACCAGCGCGGCAATGGAAAAGGTCAGGCGGTGCATGTCGTCGTCCGCCCGGGCCACGCCCAGGTGCTGGCACAGCAGGCGCAGCAGGGCCATGTGTGGGGTGCGGCATTCGCGTTCGATCAGCTCGGGCCACACATGCGTGGGGTCCAGCAGCTCGCGCATGTGCAGCCGCAGCGACTGGCGCATCAGGTCGTCGTGGCGCAGCGGCTCCAGGTAGCTTTCAAAGTAGCGCTGCAGTGCCGTCTCCAGCGCTATGCCCGGTTCGCTGAAGTAGGCAATCGGCTCCTGGCTGCTGCCCAGGGGCTCGTAGAACGTGGCGGTGTAGAGCGCCGCCTTGTCGCCAAAGTGGTAGGCAATCGCGGCCACGTTGGCGCCGGCCTCCTGGGCAATGGCACGCACCGAGGTGCGGGCATAGCCCTGCTGCGAAAACAGCCGCAGCGCTGCCAGCAACAGCCGCTCGCGCGTGGGCTCGCTGTCGCTGCGCGGATCGCGTGGTGTGGATGCTTGGATGGGTTCACGGACGGCCATGGGGCCGCATTAGAACACCAAATTCAAACAGTTGTTTGAAAATGCGGTGACGCACGGAGGGCCATTGGGGCGAATGGCCATTGATCCGGTCCGCACACCGTCAGCCCCCAAAGACCGCATCCCACAAGGCGAGCACGGCAGTCTGTTCCTTGTGCAGTTCTGCCAGCGGCCGCTGCGTAGGAACTTCGTCCAGCCGCGCACGGTGTTGCACGCGGCGCAGTTCGCGGTAGGCGCTGGCAGCCGCCTGGCCTACGCCGGGGGGCAGCAGGCCTGCGGCCTCGGCGCGTTGCAGCAGGGCGATGTTGCCCACGTTGTCCACCAGCTCGGGGTGGGCGGCGGATTGCGACAGCACCAGGTACTGCACGGCGAATTCGGCGTCCACCATGCCGCCGGGGCTGTGCTTGACGTCGAACTGTCCCTCGGGTGCGGGGTGCGCTGCGCGAACGCGCTCGCGCATGGCGTGGATTTCCTGGCGCAGTGCTGCTGGATCGCGTTCTGCCGTGATCACTGCCTTGCGCACGGCGTCAAAGCGTTCGCGCAACGGGGGCTGGGTGGCTGCGGCGTCGCCGGGCAGGTCTTCGCTGCCCAGCACAAAGCGGGCGCGTGTCATGGCCTGGTGTTCCCAGGTCCAGGCGGTGTTGCTGCCGCGCTGTTGCTGGTACTTGGCATAGGCCTCGAAGCTGGTGACCAGCAGGCCGGAGTTGCCGTTGGGGCGGAGCGCGGTGTCGATTTCGAACAGGTCGCCTTCGCCCGTCTTGACGGTGAGCCAGTTGATGAGCTTGCGCACGAAGGCGGCGTAGATTTCGGGGGCGCGTTCGTCGTCGTCGTCGAAGACGAACACGATATCGAGGTCGCTGCCGTAGCCCAGCTCCTTGCCGCCGAGCTTGCCGTAGCCAATGATGCCGAACTGAGGCGTGTCGCGGTGGCGTTGCTTGAGGCGGCTCCAGCACCATTGGGCGGTGATGCGCAGCACGCTGTCGGCCAGCAGCGAGAGGTCGTCGGCCACCTGTTCCACGGTGATGCGGCCCTCCACGTCGCGCGCCAGGGTGCGAAAAGTCTCTGCATGGTGCGCCCGGCGCAGCAGGTTGAGCAGTGCTTCGTCGTCGTCTTCCTGGGTGGAGCGCAGCGAGGCCAGGCGCAGTTGCAGGTCGCGCTCGAAGTCGGCCGCGACAAAGCGTTCCGACAGCAACTGGCTGCCGGCCAGCTCGTCGATGACGCCGGGGTGCTGCAGCAGGTAGCGCGCGGGCCAGCGCGCTGCGCCCAGCAGGTGCAGCAGTTGCTCGTGCACGGCGGGGCGCTCCAGCAGCAAGGCCAGGTAGCTTTCGCGGCGCATCAGCGGCTCCAGCCAGTTGACCAGGCGCACGGCGGCTTCTTCGCCGACGCGGCCCTCGCGCACCCATTGGGCCGTGCGTTGCACCAGGCGCAGCAATCGCCCCCGGGCCTCTTCGCGCAGAGCGGCCACGCGGGGGTGGTTGCGCCACTCGGCCACGCGTTCGTGCAGCAGGGGAGGGAGCTGTTCGAGCAGGCTTTCCAGCTCGGGTGTGCTGGCTGCACCGTTGGCAGAGCCGCCGTTGCAGCCATTGCATTTCTTGGGTTCTTCGGCGCCCAGCAGCGTGTCGAACTCCTGCGCCACCAATTCGCGGTGCAGGTTCAGTTCGTGCAGGAATGCGGGGCAGTCGGGGTAACCCATGGTCTGGGCGATCCAGGTCAGGTCGTCATCGCGCGTGGGCAGGACATGGGTCTGCTGGTCGTCCAGGTACTGGATGCGGTGCTCCACCTGGCGCAGGAAGGTGTAGGCGCGCGCCAGGGCCTGTGCAGACTGCGGTGGCATGAGGCCTGCGGTCGCCAGGCGTTGCAAGGCGTCCAGCGTGGGGCGGCGGCGCAGCTCTGGGAACTGCCCGCCGCGCACCACCTGCAACAGTTGCACGGTGAACTCGATTTCGCGGATGCCCCCGCGCGAGAGTTTGACGTCGTTGGCGCGCTCGGGGTGGCCTGCGCTGCGCTTGGTGGCGTGTTCGCGGATCTGGCGGTGCAGGCTGCGCAGGGACTCGAATACGTTGTAGTCCAGGTAGCGCCGGAACACAAAAGGCAGCACCACACCGCGCAAGGCCTGCACGGCCGTACCGGCAATGCTGTCGCTGGGCGCAACCACGCGGCTCTTGAGCCAGGCAAAGCGTTCCCATTCGCGGCCCTGCACCTGCAGGTATTCCTCCAGCGCTGCCAGCGATACGGCGGGCGGCCCCGAGTTGCCGTTGGGCCGCAGCGCCAGGTCCATGCGGAAGACGCAGCCATGCTCGGTGGTGTCGCCCACCGTGGTGTGGATGAGCCGGGCCACGCGGGCAAAGTATTCGGGGTTGGAGATGCGCCCGCGCCCGTCGGGGGTGCCGCTGGTTTCGCCGTCGTGCTCGTACACGTAGATCAGGTCGATGTCACTGGACACGTTGAGTTCGCGTGCGCCCAGCTTGCCCATGCCGATGATCCAGAACTCGACCGGCTGGCCTTCGGGGCCGCAGGGGTGGCCGTGGCGGCTGTCCAGTTCGGCGCGGGCCTGGCGGCAGGCCTGGTCGAGCGCGATCTCTGCCAGCTCGGTCGTTGCCTGGGTGATGGTGGCCAGCGGCGCCTGGGCGCAGCAGTCCAGCTCGATGAGGCGCGCCATGACCAGTTGGCGCAGGATGCGCAGTGCTGCGGGCAGGGGCTGGCCGCGCTCCTGCAGCGCTGCCAATGTCTGCAGCATGTTGGCGCGCACCGGTGCGCCCGGCGGCAGCAGGGACCATTCGTCGGCATAGCGGCGCTGCAGGCGTTGGTAAAAGCGCGAGTGCAGGGCCGGGTCGAGGGTGGGGGCGGCGGTGGTCACAGTGGTGGGCGACAAGACGGCTGGAAAACAAGTGCCAGGGAGAAGGAACCGGCACCGGGGGTGCGGGTCATAATCCCGGCCACATCCAATGCCTGCCATGAACGTGCCTGTTGCCCATCCGACGCGCCTGCTCCGAACGATGGCATGGCTCGCCCGTTGGTCGCTGGGGCTGTTGCTGGGTGTGGCATTGCTGATGGCGGTGGCCTGGGGGGCGCTGCATGGCTGGATTGTGCCGCGTATCGGAAATTACCGTGCGCAGCTGCAAGAGCAGGCCACGCAGGTGCTGGGGGTACCGGTGCGACTGGGCACGGTGACGGCGCGCACCGAGGGCTTGATCCCGACTGTGGAGCTCGGAGATGTGGCCTTGCTCGACCCCCAGGGGCGTGAGGCACTGCGCCTGCCGCGGGTGGTGCTGGCGGTCTCGCCCCGGTCGCTGTGGAAATTCGGTTTCGAGCAGCTGTACATCGACAGCCCCGAGCTGGACATCCGGCGCACGCCCGAAGGGCGCATCCTGCTGGCCGGGTTGGAGTTGCCCGACCAGGGGCCGAACGACGGGGCGGCCGCCGACTGGTTCTTCTCGCAACCGGAACTCGTCATCCGCGGAGGTACGCTGCGCTGGACCGATGAGCTGCGCGGCGCGCCGCCCTTGGCGCTGCGGGATGTGGACATCGTGGTGCGCAACGGCAACTGGCGCCACAGCCTGCGCATCGACGCTACGCCGCCGCCCGAATGGGGCGATCGATTCACGCTGGTGGGGCGGTTCCGCCAGCCACTGCTGAGCACCCACAGCGGGCGCTGGCAGGACTGGAGTGGGCAGTTGTACGCCCAGTTTGCGCGGGTCGATGTCTCGCGCCTGCACCGCCATGCCGACCTGGGCATTGCCGTGGCACAGGGGCGCGGGGCGGTGCGTGCCTGGGTGGATGTCGAGCGCGGCCAGTGGATGGGCGGCACTGTGGACCTGGCGCTGGCCGATGTGAACACCACCCTGGCCGAGACACTCCAGCCCCTGGTGCTGCCCTCGGTGCAGGGCCGCCTGGGGGCGCGGCGTCTGGCGGGGGGCATGGAGGTTTCGACCCAGAACCTGCAGTTCACCACCGACGACGGACTGCGCTGGCCCGGTGGCAATGCCCGCATCAAGCACACCGAGGCGCGCAAGGGCAACCCCGAGCAGGGGGAGTTCCAGGCCGACCGGCTGGACCTGGCCCTGCTGGCGCGCATCGCCGACCGCCTGCCACTGGACGCGCAGGCACACCAGGCACTGCGCACCTACGTGCCCCAGGGCCTGGTGGAAGCCATCGAAGCGCGCTGGCAGGGGCCGCTGACCGCACCCCGCAGCTACCAGGCACGTGGGCGTGTGTCGGGCCTGTCGCTGGCGGGCAGGCCGCAGCCCACCGAGGTGAATGGCGCGCAGGCCCAGGCGATCGGGTTGCGTGGCGCGACCATGGACTTCGACCTGACGCAGCAGGGCGGCTCGGCCACGGTGTCCATGGAGCAGGGTGCCCTGGTGTTGCCGGGGGTGTTTGAAGAGCCGGTGCTGCCGCTGGACCAGTTCCACGCCAGCGTGCAATGGCAGATCGATGGCGAGCGCATCGGCCTGCAGATCAGCGACGCACGCTTTGCCAATGCCGATGCCCAGGGCGTGGCCCGCGCCAGTTGGCAGACCAGCGATCCGGCGCGTTCGGGCAGCCGCTCTCGCTTTCCGGGGGTGTTGGACCTCAGCGGCACACTCGAACGCGCCGACGGCACGCGCGTGCACCGCTACCTGCCACTGTCCATCCCGCCCGATGCACGCCACTATGTGCGCGACGCGGTGCTGGCAGGCAAGGCCAGCGATGTGCAGTTCCGCGTGCGCGGCGACCTGTACGACATGCCCTTCAACGACCCGCGCCAGGGCGAGTTTCGCATCGCGGCCAAGGTGCGCGATGTGACCTTTGGTTTCGTGCCGCCGCGGCTGCAACCCGTGGGTGAGCCGCCCTGGCCCGTGCTGGTGCAGTTGGGCGGGGAGCTGATCTTTGAGCGCTCGTCCATGCGCGTGCGCGACGCCAGCGGGCGCTTTGAGGGCCGCCCCGGCCTGCAGGCCAGCAAGGTGCAGGCCGAGATTCCCGACCTGGCCCACACCGTGGTGGGCGTGAGCGCCGATGCGCGCGGTCCCCTGCCTGAACTGCTGGCGCTGATGAAGGCCTCACCCCTGTCGGCCATGACCGGCCACGCCCTGGACGATGCCCAGGGCAGTGGCAATGCCGACCTTCGGCTGAAGCTGGAGCTGCCGATCAGCGATATGCACAAGTCGCGCGTGCAGGGAGCGCTTACCCTGGCAGGCAACGACCTGCGCATCACGCCCGACACCCCGGCGCTGACGCGCACGCGTGGTACGGTGCAGTTCAGTGAGACCGGCTTTGCCCTTGCGGGCGTGCAGGCCCGTGCGCTGGGGGGCGATGTGCGCCTGGAAGGCGGCATGCGCCCGCCCACCGCAGGCCCTGCGGCGCTGGAGGCGCCCCTGCTGCAATTGCGCGCCCAGGGCACCGCCAGTGCCGAAGGGCTGCGCCAGGCACGCGAGCTCGGCGTGCTGGCGCAACTGGCCCAGAAGGCCACGGGAACCACCCCCTACAGCCTGGGGTTTGCCGTGCGCAGGGGGGTGCCCGAGCTGCAGGTCAGCACCAGCCTGCAAGGCATGGCGCTGGCCTTGCCTGCGCCGCTGGGCAAGGCGGCCGAGTCGGCCTTGCCGGTGCGCTTCGAGAACCAGGTCACACGCGCGTCGCTGGCGCCTGCGCCCAACGGCGCGGCGGTGCCCTTGCAGGACCGGCTGGCGTTGCGTGTGGAAGGCGTGGGCGCGGTGGACTACCTGCGTGACTGGGTGGGCGGAACGTCCCAGGTGGTCAATGGCTCCGTCACGCTCGGCCTGGGCTCTCAGGAGGGAACCCCCACGCCGGAGCGCGGCGTGGCCGCCAACCTCCAGCTGGGCGATGTGGACGTGGATACCTGGCAGGCATTGCTGGCGGGCACCCCGGCACAGGGCGGAAAGGACGCCGCCAGCACGCTGCAGGACTATCTGCCCAACGTGCTGGCCCTGCGTGCCCGCTCGGTGACCGCGCAGGGGCGCACCCTGCACGACGTGGTGGTGGGCGGATCGCGCCAGGGCCTGGTCTGGCGCGCCAACCTCGACGCACGTGAACTCGGCGGCTACGTGGAGTACCGCCAGGCGCAGGCGCCCGATGCAGGCAGTGCCCGCCTGCACGCCCGCCTGGCGCGCATGTCCATGCCGCAAAGCGCTGCCACGCAGGTGGAGGCCATGCTGGACGCGCAGCCGGCCAGCCTGCCCGCGCTGGACATCGTGGTGGACGACTTCGAGCTGCGCGGGCGCCGCCTGGGGCGCCTGGAAGTCGAGGCCCAGAACCGGGCACTTGATGGCGGCCAGCGCGAGTGGCGGCTGGCCAAGTTCAACCTGATCACTCCCGAGGCCCAGTTCCAGGCCAGTGGGAACTGGGCTTCGCTGCAGGCACCGGGGCTGGCAACGGGCACGGCCGCCCCCCGGCGCACGGTGCTCAATTTCCGGCTCGACATCCAGGACGCCGGGCAACTGCTGGAGCGCCTGGGTCAGAGCGGTGCGCTGCGCCGCGGCAAGGGCCGCATGGAAGGCATGGTGGCCTGGCGCGGCGCGCCCGTCAGCCCCGACTACGCGACCATGACCGGCCAGGTGCAGCTGGCCATTGAAGCAGGCCAGTTCCTCAAGGCCGACCCCGGTCTGGCCAAGCTCCTGGGCGTGCTCAGCCTGCAGGCGCTGCCCCGGCGGCTGACGCTGGACTTCCGCGACGTGTTCAGCGAGGGCTTCAGCTTTGACTTTGTGCGTGGTGACGTGCGCATTGACCAGGGGGTGGCCATGACCAACAACCTGCAAATGAAGGGCGTGAACGCCGCCGTGCTGATGGAGGGCCGCGCCGACATCGAACGCGAAACCCAGGACCTGCACGTGGTGGTGGTGCCCGAGATCAACGCCATGACCGCCTCGCTCGTGGCCACGGCCATCAACCCCGTGATCGGGCTGGGCAGCTTTCTGGCGCAAATGGCCTTGCGTGGCCCGCTGATCGAGGCGGCCACGCAGGAATTCCGTATCGACGGCACCTGGACCGACCCGCGCGTCACGCGCCTGCCACGCCGCGCCCGAGGCGCAGCCACCGAGCCGGGGGCCACCACGCCGGCCTCGGACGCCTTACCCGGAGAACGCTGATGAAGATCGCTGCCGTGCAAATGGTCTCCACCCCGCGCTGGGCCGACAACCAGGCCAGCGCCCGCGCCCTGCTGGAGCAGGCTGCCGCCCAGGGGGTGGAACTGGCGGTGCTGCCCGAGTACTTTGGCGCCATCGGCGCGCGCGACACCGACAAGCTCGCCCTGCGCGAGGCGCCGGGCGAAGGCCCCATGCAGGCCTTCCTGGCCGAAAGCGCCCGTGCGCTGGGCCTGTGGATCGTGGGCGGCACCGTGCCGCTGGCCACGCCAGACCCGCACAAGGTGCGCAACACCGTGCTGGCGTATGCGCCAGGCGGCGATTGCGTGGCGCGCTACGACAAGATCCATCTGTTCCGCTTTGACAACGGCAGCGAACGCTACGACGAAGGCAGTGTCATCGAACCGGGCAGTGCACCCGTGCAGTTCAGCCTGCACAGCCGCGCGGGCCAGCGCTGGTGCGTGGGGCTGAGCGTGTGCTACGACCTGCGCTTTCCCGAGCTGTACCGCCAGCACGCCCAGGCAGGCGCCGACCTGCTGCTGGTGCCCAGCGCCTTCACCTACACCACCGGCCAGGCGCACTGGGAGGTGCTGCTGCGCGCCCGTGCCATCGAGAACCAGGCCTATGTGCTGGCCCCGGCCCAGGGCGGGCGGCACGAAACCGGGCGCCGCACCTGGGGACACAGCATGCTGGTCGATGCCTGGGGCAGCGTCCAGGCGCTGCAGGCGCAAGGCCCGGGACTGGTGGTGGGCACGCTGGATGCACAGCACCTGCAGCAGGTGCGCGCGCAACTGCCTGCGCTCACGCACCGGGTGTTGAAGTGAAGCACCCCCCTGAGGTGCTGCGCACCTTCCCCCCTCTCTCCAATCGCTGCGCGATTGGGGAGGGGGGACGCTGCCAGCGCCCGCACGTGGGAATACTGGCGGCCCTTGCGCGGGAGCCCTGGCCTGGGGCGTGCCAGTTTCATGCGTCGCGGGTGGTGCAAGCGCCCTGAAAACGCTGATGGCCTACTTGTCTTCGTCCGGCGGCTCACCTCCGGGCCGCCCCGAAAACATGGTCCACCACACGATCAGCACCAGGATCAGCAGCGCTGCCAGGGCTTCAAGCAAAATCAGAACCATGACATGGAATCTCCTGCGCCTTGGGGCGATGGCACTGATTGTAGGAACGCTGGCGGCCTGCTCTTCGGCACCCGATGTGGACACCGCGCCCGAACCACCGCTGTCCACCCGAGCGCCCGTCGCACTGCCCGGTGATGCGGGGCCCCTGCCCCCGGCGCGCATGCAGCCCAAGAGCCGCTGGGTGCCGGTGCGCTGGGCCGAGCTGCCCGGCTTTTCCGACGATGCGCTGCACGAGGCCTGGAACGCCTGGGTGCGCAGTTGCGAGCGCCCCGCGCCCGCCTTCCAGGCGCTGTGTGGCGAGGTGCGCCAGCTCAGCATTGCGAGCAGCGACGAGCAACGCGCCTGGATGGTGGCGCGCCTGCAACCCTACCGCATTGAAACGCACGACGGCCAGGCCGAGGGCCTGCTCACCGCCTACTACGAACCCCTGCTGGACGCGGCCCGCACCAGCGGCAACGGCTACCAGGTGCCGCTGTACCGCCCTCCCGCCACGCTGGGTCAGCGCAAGCCCTGGTACTCGCGCCAGGACATCGACACCCTGCCCGAAGTGCAGGCGCAACTGGCCGGGCGCGCCATTGCCTGGCTGCGCGACCCGGTGGACGCCATGGTGTTGCACATCCAGGGCTCGGGCCGCCTGCGCGTGCAAGAGCCCGACGGCAGTGTGCGCATGGTGCGCGTGGCCTACGCAGGCAGCAACGACCAGCCCTACCAGAGCGTGGGCCGCTGGTTGTTGGACCAGGGACTCACGCGCGACGCCACCTGGCCCGGCATCAAGGCCTGGATCGCCGCCAACCCGCAGCGCGTGAACGAGCTGCTGTGGAGCAACCCGCGCTACGTGTTCTTCAAGGAGGAGCCGCTCGATGCGCTCGACGCCGGCTTCGGCCCGCGCGGTGCGCAGGGCGTGCCGCTGACGCCGGGCCGCTCCATCGCCGTGGACCGCCAGAGCATTCCGTACGGCACGCCCGTGTGGCTGGCCTCCAGCGGGCCACAGGTGCAACTGGGCCGCCTGGTGCTGGCGCAGGACACGGGCAGCGCCATCCTGGGTGCGGTGCGGGCCGACTACTTCACCGGCTGGGGGCAGGAGGCCGGGGAGATCGCCGGGCGGCTCAAGCAGGGGCTGCGGCTGTGGGCGCTCTGGCCGCGCTGAATTTTATGCCAAATTGGCCTCTGGCGCTTATTTTATAAGCGCTAGTAGCTATCAAAATAATAGCATCAGTCGGTGCTTTCAGGCGCTTCTTTGACCACCGTCAGTTGCAGCGCCCCGCCCTCGATCCGGTAGGCAAAGGTGTAGCGGCCCGGCGCCAGCGCGGTGTGGCCGTGTGGGTAGGCTGTGTCGTTGACATGCACGAGCTGGCGCGCGGCCAGTTGCACGCGGGCCTTGCGGTAGTGTGGCGGCGCGGCCGGAAAGGCGTGCCAGCGGCTGGTCTGGCCCGGCGGTACAGGCCCCAGGTCCACATCGGTGCCTTGGCGCGGCAGGCCCAGCCAGACATGCTCAAAGGGCTGCGGGCTGTCGTTGCGGATGCGCAGCCACACCGCCTCGCGGGCCTGCGCGAGCGCGGGGACCAGCAGGCCCGCCAGTTGCAGCAGTGTGCGGCGCATCATCGCGTGGCCTGCAAGCCTTCCAGGTCGTTCAGCAGCTCGCACACGCGCGCACGGCGCCGCTCCAGCGCTGCGCCGCCGATGTTCAGTGCTGCTGACGTGCCTTCGTCGGCGTGCTGGACGGCCACCCAATGGCCCTGCGCCTTGTCGAACGCCAGCCATGCGCGTTGCGCGGCGCGCAGGGCCTCGCGCTGTGCAGGATCGGTGGCCTTGAGCAGCGCGGCGTACAGGCGGTTGAGTTCCTTGTCCCAGGCCTCATAGGCTGCGCTCTGGGCGTCGCTCAGGTCCACCGTGACTCCGCCGCTGCGCTGCGCAGCCGCCGCCAGCGTCTTGTCGATGGGGTGGGCCGCGCTGCGACCGCAGAAATGTGCGGTGGCTTGGGCGGGCAGGGTGGCCAGTGCCGCCAGTGCGGCGCAGACCAGTGCGCGGTGGCTGGGTGGTGTGTGGGGGGTGGGCATGGTGATCAGGGATTCTGGAGGATTTGCAGGAGCTGCTACCCATGGCATTGCAGTGCCTGGGCCTGCGGGGCGATGCCCCAGCCGCTCCAGGCGCCGTCGTCCATTGTGGGGCGGCGCTGCATCGATAGTCCCAGGCGCGCCAGCAGTGGCTCGCTGGCGTGCCAAGGCCCGTTGCCGTGGCGCAGTTCGATGAAGACCTGACCGCGCTCGCGCGTGATGCACAGCGCAAAGGGCGCGCGTTCATACCGTGCCACGAAGTTGTCGAAGGCCTGGGGCTGGTCGGTGAATTCGACCAAGGCAAAGCCCCAGTCGGCTTCCACGAAACCGAAGTGGCGGCGCAGGTCTTGCAGGCCTGGGGGTGGGGTCATTCGGCCACGCTGTAGCTCAGCAGGTCGAGCGACTGCGTGTCCTTGGGGTTCCACGACAGGCCCGATGCGCGCGCGATCACCGTGTAGGTCTTGCCTTGCTCCATCTTGCCGCCGGGCATCAGCGATTCGGTGCGCGGGTCGATGTAGAGCATGGCCGTCAGGCCTTCGCTGCTGCGCATCAGCACGGCCTTCTGGCCGTTCTTGACTTTCACATCGTTGACCCATGCCGCCTTGTTGCCGGGCGGCGGGTTCAGGCTCTCTACCGTGCCCGACAGGCGCACAATCTTGCGCCAGACCTTGCTGTCCTGCGGTGGCACGGCCTTGCCGTTCTCGGCGGCGTCGGCCTTCTGGATGTCGCCCAAGGTGTTGTAGGCGATGGTCCAGTCGGAGTGGCGGGTGTCGCGGCGGATGTGGTCGGCCGCGAGCATCAGGTTTTCCGTCCAGCCGCCGCAGGCGCTCTTCTTCTTGCACAGGGGCCAGGCGGTCTTGATCCAGCGCTCCAGTTGCGCGGCCTTGTCGTGGCTGCCCATGTCCAGCCGCACGCCCGCGCCCAGCACGGCAGCGGCCTGGTTCTGCTCGGGCGCCACCACCAGCACCGCACCGTTGCCCACATCGAGCTTGCCCACGCGCAACTGGCGCATCATGGCGTGGGCGTAGTCCTCGGCGCTCTTGCCGCCCAGGTCCTTGACCAGAAGGGTCACGATTTCCACGCCCGTGGCCTGCGCGTGCTCGTACATCTGCTTTTCAAACTGGGCACGGATGGCCGGGTCCAGGACGCCGAACTCGTCGTAGATGAATTGCCCGCCCTTGGAGGGCAGGGCGCTGGTGTCGGCCTTGGGCAAGACCTGCGCTGTGGCGGTGGCGGCCACCGGGGCCGGTGCAGCGGGCGCTGCCATGACTGGGGCCATGGCCGGTTGGGTGGCAGGCTTGGAGGTGGGTGCGGGGGCCACAGGCGCCTGGGCCGTGGCGACCGGCTTGCCGCCCTGGCATTGCGCGCCGCCGCCCTGCAGCTCGCAGGCTTCGATCCAGCCGCTGGCGATGGCCGCCAAGCGCTTGCGGCGGCCGGGATGGGTCTGGCCGTCGGCCTCGGGGATGAGCGTGGCGATGGCGTTCTGCGCGTCCTTCAGCGGTGCGCCCATCTTGTAGAGCACGAAGCCGCTGAACTTGTCCGACTCCAGTTCGATAGGCGGCTGGCTGCCGCCGGGGACGATGGTGTGGCCCGAGAGGTGGTGACCGATCTCGTGCGCCATGATGCTCACGGGCGCCCAGTTGTTGGCTTGGGTCGCGCGGATCACTTCGCCCATGAAGGCCGGGTTGTAGGCGATGACGCGGCGCGGCACCTTGTCGGGCCCGGCCATGATGACCGCGGCGGCATTGGGCACCTGGCCCTCGACCACCACGAAGTTGGCCGGCAGGCCGGTGTAGCGCATGATTTCGGCCACCACCTGTTTGCCGCTGCTGCCGCCCTTGGACAGGTCGGGCGGCGAAAAGGCCAGCGGGCTGCCGTCGTAGGAGCAGGCCTGCAGCGTGGCGGCCAGCTCGGCGGCCAGTTGCGCACGCTGGGGCTTGGCACCGGCAACGGTGGCTTTTTGCGCCAGGGCCAGACCTGTGCTGGCGAGCCCGATCAGGGCGGCGCAGGCCCATGCCACGGGACGAAGGTAGGGTTGCTTCATGGGTGCAGGTTCCTCAGATTGGATCGGTGAATTCAGTGGGCCGTGGCGTCGATACGGGCGCGCCCCAGGCCAGTGCTCCCGCGCAAGGGCCGCCCCGCAGCGCTGCGAGAGCGGGGGGAAGGCGCCAAAGGCGACTCAGGGGGGTGTCCCATCGTCAAGCCACCAGGGCCGCCACGCGCAGCACGCGCTGGGCCAGCTCGGCCTGGCCCCGGGTGCCGGTCTTGGCGTACAGGCTGGCGAGCTGGGTGCGCACGGTGGGCAGCTTCACGCCCTGGGTGTCGGCCATTTCGCGCGGCGTCATGCCCTGCAGCAGCAGGGGCAGCAGGGCCGCCTCGGCGGGTGTCAGGCCGTAGAGCGCGCCGCACACGGGCATGGCGGCGTGGGCCTGGGGCAGGGTTTCGGGCACCAGGACGAATTGGGTGATCGGCTCCTGCGCTGCCGGGCCGCCGCGCAGCGGCGTGGCCAGCGCCACCAGGGCCAGGCCCTGCGGCGTGTGCAGTCGGGCCGAAACGGGCGTGCGCGCGCTCTGACTGGCCGCATGCAGCGGGGGGAGCGCGGTATGGAGGTCGGCCAGTTGCATGGGGGCGCGCGCCTGCCAGCCGGTGGCGTGGCGCAGCAGAATGCGGCCCTCGTCGTCCACGCCCAGCCAGGTGCGCGCATGGTTGTTGAGGTAGCGCAGCGTGCCCTGCCGGTCCACGTGCAACAGGCCCAGCGGGAGCTGGTCCAGCGTGCGCTCCAGCGCCTGCGTGTGGCGCTGGGCCTGCTGCAGGCGGCGCTGGGCGCGCATGAGGCTGCGCACCCAGGGTGTGACGGCGCGCAACTGGGCGAACTGCGCGGGCGTGAATTCGGGCTGGCCCAGCTCGTTGTACAGCGCCAGCACATGCACGCCCACCTCGGGCGAGGCTTCGACGATGCTGTTGACCATGGCGTCGATGCCCAGGGGGCGCAGGTAGTCGGCGTAGAAGCCACTTCGTTTCAGTGCACTGGTGGCGATGAGCTGCTGGCTCAGGGAGCCGCCGCGTGCCAGGGCCTGTTCGTGCTGGCGTTCCAGCGCTTCGCTCCAGGCGTCCTGCCCTTGGATCAGCCGGGCGTAGCGCTCCAGGAAGTCATCGGGCATGCCCCACTGGTGGGCTGCCAGCGGGTCGCCCTCGCCAGGCAGGGGACAGAACAGCACCACCTTGTGGCTGCCCAGTGCCTGGCCCAGATGGCGCAACAGGCGCGGCACCATGCCGGGCTCGCCCACGGCCTCCAGGCTCTCGGCGATGAGGGCCTCGAAACGGGGGATGGCCAGGTGCTGTGCGTGCCAGTTCTTGTTGCTCACTGCGGCCCTTCTGCGTTGGTTGCGTGGAATGGGCTGGATGGTAGGGGTGCGCTACCGAGGGGGCATCATCCAGGTGGATGATGGGGCGGACTTTTCGCACGCCTTTTGCGGTTTCTTACATCCCCATCTGCCACAGCACCAGCTCCACCACCGCCCGGGCATAGAGCGCGGTGGCTTGCCACTTGAGCACGGCGAACAGCCCACCGGCCAGCAGCAGCCGCAGGCCATCGCGCCGCAGGTCCAGCACGAAGAACTGGCGCAGTGCCAGCATGAACCACAGGGCCTGCAGCGCCGTCATGTACCAGGGGGACCAGGCCTTGTGCCACTGCATCAGGCCGGGGGACGGCACCAGCACCAGAGGTAGCTGGTTGGCCATCTGCAGTGCGATGAACACGGCCTGGCAGTACAGCGCCAAGGCCAGCAGCTCGGTGGCGTTGTAGCCCATGCGGCGACGCAGCAGCAGCCAGGCGCTGGCGAAGGCGGCCAGCGCGCCCAGGGAAAACGACCACTTGGAATACGCGGCGACCAGCGCGTACATGCGCGCTGCGGCCTCGCTGGGAAAGGCGGGCCGGAGGTAGTCGGTGTGGCCCAGCACGATCAGCAGGCAACCAATGGCCAGGCACAGCAATGTGAGGGGGTGCGGGTGGTCCTTGCGCCGGCCGCGCACGTATTCACGCGCCACGGTGCCGGGCTGGGGCAGCACGCGCAGCGCGTTGCGCACCATGTCCCATTCGAACCAGCGAAAGCGCGCCCAGGCCTCCTTGCGCACGGTGGCAGCGCCCATGCGGCCCGCCTTCTTCTGCCCGCACTGGGCGCAGTAGGGGCCGGTGAGCGGGGTGGTGCAGTTCAGGCACTGCGCGGTGTCGAACAGGGTGTCGATGGTGGGGAGCGTCACAGGGCGGCGGGGCGGCAGGCAGGGGCTGCGCATGGTACGCCCGCGGGCCGGGGCCTGGCATCGTTCAGGTGGATGAAGCGGGGTCGGTTTGGGGGTGCAGAAGCGCTATGAATTTCATAGCTTATGGCGCTTGTCGAATATGGCTTTCAAGCGCAAATTCATCTGGAGCTCCTCATTGATAAGCGCCGCATGCTATGAAAACGATAGCATCACATGGCTCCCTGCCGCAGGTGGCTGAGCGGCAGCGCACCGCTGGCCTTGACCTCGCCGAGCGAGAAGCTGGTGTGCATGTCCTTCACGTTGGGCAGGTGCAGCAGCACGTCGCGCGCAAACTGCGAAAAGCTGTCGAGGTCGCGCGCCACCACCTGCAGCTCGAAGGTGCCCGTGCCGCTGATGTAGTGGCACGACACCACCTCGGGGATCTTCCGGATGGCCTCCTCCATGGCCTGCGTGAGGCCGCCGGTGTTGCGGTCGGCATCCAGGCGCACGAAGGCGAGCACGCCCAGGCCGATCTTGCGCCGATCGATTTCGGCGCGGTAGCCCTTGATGAAGCCCGTCTCCTCCAGCGCACGCACGCGGCGCCAGCAGGGCGCGGCCGAGAGGCCCACGCGCTGGGCCAGTTCGGCGTTGGTCAGGCGCGCGTCGGATTGCAGTTCCTGCAGGATGGTCAGGTCGAATTTGTCCAGGTTGTTCAAAATATCCACCAAATGAGAAAGGATCTTTCGCAAGATAGCGCAAATGCGGCATCAAAAGCAAACACCTATCGGCGACAAGGGCATACACTCCTCTGCACACTGGAGCCGCCACCCTAACTGGCAGGCGCCCACGTTCCGCCCCACAAGACGCGGCCCCACGAACCCGCGAAGGAGACAACACGATGAACGCACCCTTGCCCGAATCCGTCCGCAAGGCCCTCGAAACCGTCACGCTGGAAGACAAATACACCCTGGGCGAAGGCCGCGCCTTCATGAGCGGCGTGCAGGCCTTGGTGCGCCTGCCCATGCTGCAGCGCCAGCGCGATGCCGTGGCGGGGCTGAACACCGCCGGTTTCATCAGCGGCTACCGTGGCAGCCCGCTGGGCACCTACGACCAGGCGCTGTGGGCCGCCAAGAAGCACCTGGCCGAGAACCACATCGTCTTCCAGCCCGGCGTGAACGAAGAACTGGGTGCCACCGCCGTGTGGGGCACGCAGCAGCTCGACCTGTACCCCGAGAAGAAGAAATACGACGGCGTGTTCGGCATCTGGTACGGCAAGGGCCCGGGCGTGGATCGCTGCTCGGACGTGTTCAAGCACGCCAACATGGCGGGAACGGCCAAGCACGGCGGCGTGATCGCCATTGCCGGCGATGACCACATCAGCAAGAGCAGCACGGCGCCGCACCAGAGTGACCACATCTTCAAGGCCTGCGGCACGCCGGTGTTCTTCCCGAGCAATGTGCAGGACATCCTCGACATGGGCCTGCACGCCTTCGCCATGAGCCGTTTCTCGGGCGTGTGGTCGGGCATGAAGACCATTCAGGAGGTGGTGGAGTCGTCGGCCAGCGTGTCGGTGGACCCGGACCGCGTGAAGATCATCCTGCCCGAGGACTTTGCCATGCCGCCCGGCGGCCTGCACATCCGCTGGCCCGACGTGCCGCTGGAGCAGGAGGCGCGCCTCATGGACTACAAGTGGTACGCCGCCCTGGCCTATGTGCGTGCCAACAAGCTCAACTACAACGTGATCGAAGGCCCCAACGACCGCTTCGGCATCATCGCCAGCGGCAAGGCCTACAACGACACGCGCCAGGCGCTCATGGACCTGGGCCTGGACGACGACACTTGCCGCCAGCTGGGCATCCGCGTGCACAAGGTCAACGTGGTGTGGCCGCTGGAGGCCACCATCACGCGCAGCTTTGCCGAAGGGCTGCAGGAGATTCTGGTGGTGGAGGAGAAACGCCAGGTCATCGAATATCAGCTCAAGGAAGAGTTGTACAACTGGCGCGCCGACGTGCGCCCGCATGTGCTGGGCAAGTTCGACGAGCCCGGCGGCGACGCCTCGGGTGGCGAATGGAGCATGCCCAACCCGAGCCAGAACTGGCTGCTGCGCGCCAAAGCCGACCTCACGCCAGCCATCATCGCCAAGGCCATCGCCAAGCGCCTGAAGAAGCTGGGCGTTTCGCAGGACATCATCGCGCGCATGGACGCGCGCATCGCCACCATCGAGGCGCGCGAGCGTGCCATGCTGGAGCTCAAGACCGACACCGGCGAGCGCACGCCCTGGTTCTGCAGCGGTTGCCCGCACAACACCAGCACGCGCGTGCCCGAAGGCTCGCGCGCCGTGGCCGGCATCGGCTGCCACTACATGACGGTGTGGATGGACCGCAGCACCTCCACCTTCACGCAGATGGGCGGCGAGGGTGTGTCGTGGGTGGGGCAGGCGCCGTTCACGCAGGAGCCGCATGTGTTCGCCAACCTGGGCGACGGCACCTACTTCCACAGCGGCCTGCTGGCGATCCGCCAGAGCATCGCCGCGGGTGTGAACATCACCTACAAGATCCTCTACAACGACGCCGTGGCCATGACCGGCGGCCAGCAGGTGGGCGAGCGCCCCGAAGGCCACTCGGTGCTGCAGATCATGAACAGTCTCAAGGCCGAGGGCGTGGCCAAGCTGGTCATCGTGACCGACGAGCCGCAGAAGTACGACGGCGCGCCGCTGGCCGCCGGCGTGACGGTGCACCACCGCGACGAGCTCGACCGCATCCAGCGCGAGCTGCGCGAGATCGCGGGCTGCACGGCGCTGATCTACGACCAGACCTGCGCCACCGAGAAGCGCCGCCGCCGCAAGCGCGGCAAGCTCGCCACGCCCGACAAGACGGTGATCATCAACGAGCTGGTGTGCGAAGGCTGTGGCGACTGTTCGGTCAAGTCCAACTGCCTGAGCGTCGAGCCCGTGGAGACACCGTTCGGCCGCAAGCGCCGCATCAACCAGAGCACCTGCAACAAGGACTACTCCTGCGTCAACGGCTTCTGCCCGAGCTTTGTCACCATCGAAGGCGGTACGCTGAAGAAGCCCAAGAAGGAGAAGAAAGGCGACCTCGCCAGCCTGCCCCCGATCCCCGAGCCGGTGCTGCCGGTGGCGGAAGAGGCCTGGGGCATCGTGGTCGGCGGCGTGGGCGGCACGGGCGTGATCACCATCGGCTCGCTGCTGGGCATGGCCGCGCACCTCGATGGCAAGGGCGTGGTCACGCAGGACGCGGGCGGCCTGGCGCAAAAGGGCGGCGCGACCTGGAGCCATATCCAGATCGCCAACCGGCCCGAGGCCATCTATACCACCAAGGTGGACACCGCCAAGGCCGATCTGGTGATTGGCTGCGACTCCATCGTGGCCGCGAACAAGGCCACGCTGGCCGTGATGCAGCCGGGCCGCACCTTCGTGGCGCTCAATACCCACGGCACGCCGACGGCCTCGTTCGTCACCAACCCCAACTGGCAGTTCCCGGGCGGCAACTGCGAGAGCGCCGTCATCGCGGCTGTGGGCGCGGAGCTGGTGGGCCATTTCGACGCCGAGCAGGTAGCGGTGCAGCTACTCGGCGACAGCATCTACACCAACCCGCTGCTGCTGGGCTACGCTTGGCAGAAGGGTCGCGTGCCGCTGTCGCACGCCGCGCTGATGCGTGCCATGGAGCTCAACGGCGTGCAGATCGACAACAACAAGGCCGCGTTCGAATGGGGTCGGCGCTGCGCGCACGATCTGTCGGCCGTGCAGGCGCTGTTCCAGGCGGCCCAGGTGATCGAGTTCGTGAAGAAGCCCGCGCTGGCCGAGATGGTGGCGCAGCGCGTCGAGTTTCTCACCGGCTACCAGGATGCGGCCTACGCGGCCCAGTACCGCGCCTTCGTCGAGAAGGTGCAGGCCGCTGAAGCCAAGCTCGGCAGCAGCACGCGCCTGGCCGAGGCCGTGGCGCGCTACCTGTTCAAGCTCATGGCCTACAAGGACGAGTACGAGGTGGCCCGCCTGCACACCGACAAGGCCTTCACCGACAAGATCGCCGCCATGTTCGAGGGCGACTACAAGATCGTCCACCACATGGCCCCGCCCCTCATGGCCCAGCGCAACGACAAGGGCGAGCTGGTCAAGCAGTCGTTCGGCCCCTGGATGCGCCGGGCGCTGGGTGTGCTCGGCGGGCTCAAGGGGCTGCGCGGCGGCGCGCTCGACATCTTTGGCAAGACGGAAGAGCGCCGGATGGAGCGTGCCCTGATCGTGGAATACCGCGCCTGCATCGAGGAACTGCTCGCCGGCCTGACGCCCGAGCGGCTGGCGCTGGCGGCCGAGATCGCGCGCATTCCCGAGGACATCCGGGGCTACGGCCACGTGAAGGAGCGCCACCTGAAGGCCGCGCGCGCCAAGTGGGATGGCCTGATGGCCCAGTGGCGCGCCCCGGCGCAGCGCCAGGCCGCCTGAACGCGTTGACCGGCACGGCCCCCGCCAATCCTGGCCGGGGCCGTATCGTTTCTGGGGAGGCCGTTTTCCGCCACCTCGCACCGGACCCCAGGCCGGTCGCCGCGCGCCGCATGTCCCGGGTCGAAGAATTGCGCAGGGGTTTGCAGTAGATCAACAACTGGTATTGGTAATCATTCTCATTGGCAATATATTCACGCCCTGACTCATCCAGATGACAAGGAGCGTTTGTGAACTACCGACTGACCCGTGCCGTGGGCGCGATGGCGCTGGCTGGCGTACTGTGGACTGCAATGCCGGCGGCCGCGCTGGAATTTCCCATCGGTACGCCGTACCAGCGAAATGGCATGGAGGTGGCCGCCGTCTACCTGCAGGCCATCGATATGGAGCCGGAAGGGCACATGCGCAAGGCCGCCGAATCGGACATCCACCTGGAGGCGGACATCCACGCGCTGGCGGGCAATGTCAACGGCTATCCGGAAGGCGCCTGGATGCCATTCCTGCACATTGCCTATGAGCTGGTGAAGGTGGGCGGCGGCGAGCCGATCCGGGGCCACATGATGCCCATGGTGGCCAGCGACGGCCCGCACTACGGCGACAACGTCAAGCTCCAGGGCCCCGGCAAGTACAAGGTGAAGTTCACCATCCATCCGCCATCGTCCAAGGACAACCCGGTGGGCCAGCATTTCGGCCGCCACACCGACCGCGCCACGGGCGTGCGCCCCTGGTTCAAGACCTTCGAGGTGGAATGGGAGTTCACCTTCGCCGGCATCGGCAAGAAAGGCGGGTACTGAACATGGGGCAACGCATGCTGGCGGTTGCGGCCGTGTGCGCGGCCGTCGCGCTGCCCGCGCAGGCGGCGGATCTGGCGCAGATGCAGGCGCTCATGGAGCAGCTCGCCGCGCGGGTCGAGGTACTGGAGAAGCGCAACGCGGAACTGGAGACCGCGCTGACGACCGAGCGCTTGAGCGAGCGCGAGCCGGAGATCGCCACGCGGCTCAAGGCGCTGGAGGCGCGCACCCAGGCCATGGACGCGCCCGTTAAGCGCATGGAGGCGCTGGACGGCATCAAGGTGGAAGGCAGCATCACGGGCGTGGCGCAGTCCGCCGGCGCGGGTGCCACGGCCTCGGGCCAGCGCGAGACCCGCGCCAACTACCGAGGCGATGTCGAAGTGACGCTGCCCGGCGGGGAGTGGGGCGATGTCACGGGCACGGCGTTTGCCCATGTGCGCTTCGGCCAGGGCAGCGGCGTGGGCCTGCGGCCCACCTACACCAGCACGCCCAATTCGGTGGGTTTCGAGGTCGGCGGAGTCGGTGATCCGGATTCCTCGTTCGCCGTGCTGGCGCAGGGATGGTACCAGCTCGACACTCCGCTGCCCCGCGGCCGCAGCACACAGGCCGCCACCCAGCGCGCGCGCGTGACGGTCGGCAAGATCGACATGTTCGGCTTCTTCGACGGCAATGCCATCGCCGATGACGAGACCACGCGCTTCCAGAACAACGCCTTCGTGCACAACCCCTTGCTCGATTCGGGGGGCGGCATCGGCGCCGATGCCTACGGTTTCGCGCCGGGCGCGATCCTGCAGTACATCGACGAGCGCGACAAATCGGCCGCCTGGACCTACTCCCTGGGGGTCTTTGGCGCGGGCCAGGGGGCCAATTTCTCTGGTTCCATGGGCAAGCCGCTGGCCATCGCGCAGATCGAAACCACGCGGCGCATCGGTTTCCTGCCCGGGACGTACCGGCTCTATGCCTGGACCAACGGGCAGGCTGCGGGCTACCTGGGCCAGGCACAGCGCCAACAGGGCGTGGGCCTGTCGATCGACCAGCAGGTCAGCGACGAGTTGACCGTGTTCACGCGCTGGGGGCGCCTGACCAAGGGGCAGCCACGCTTCGACACGGCCCTCACGGCTGGCGCGGAGCTGAGCGGCAATGTCTGGGGCCGGGGAGGCGATGCCATCGGCGTGGCCTGGGGCCGTCTGCGCACGGCCAAGGCCTTCGGCGCCGATTCGGCCGCGGTGGACGCCGACGGCGATGGCCAGCCAGACTGGAGCTATGGCGCCTCGGGCGCGGAAACGCTGGCCGAGCTGTACTACCGCTGGAGCCTGGGCAACGGGCTGCAGCTCACGCCCAGCGTCCAATGGATCCGCCGTCCGGGGGGCGACGGCGCGGCATCGGCCATCCGCGTCCTGGGCGTGCGCGCGCAGTGGGCTTTCTGATGCGCGAGGGCTGGCTGCCGCGTGGATGGGCCGGTGCGGGCTTGGTGCTGGTTTTGTGCCTGGCGGGTGTGCCGCTGGCGCAGGAGGTGGCGTCGCCGCCGGACGAAGGCGCGGCGCCACCCAGCGCCCGGGCGCGGCGTGCCGAGCCGCTGCCGAGCTTCACCGTCGAGGTGACGGATGGGGTGTTCACGCCCAAGGCCCTGCAGGTGCCCGCAGGCAGGCGCATCAAGATCGAACTCGTGAACCATGGCCCCGGGCCGCTGGAATTCGAGAACGACGAGATGCACATCGAAAAAGTGCTGGGCGCGGGAGCGCGCTCGTTCGTGGTGCTGCCCCCCCTGGCGCCGGGTGAGCACGAGTTCGTCGATGAATTCAATCCGGTCACGGGGGTGCTGGTGCTCCATGCGCGCTGAAGGACTTGGCCCCACCGCTTCCGTCATCCGCATCGTGCCGCATGTGCGGCGCGGTGCGTTGGCGCGCCTGGGCGACGCCATGGCGCGCCACCGGCGGATCATTGTGGCGGTGCAGTGGGCCGTGGTCCTGGTCTATGCAGTGCTGGTGGCCGTGCCGGCCTTTCTCCCCGTGCCAGAGGCGGGCGCGAACCTGCTCAACAACCTGACCCTCGCGGCGCAGTTCGCCTTCTGGGGTCTCTGGTGGCCGGGGGTGATCGTGGCCACCATGCTGTTCGGGCGCATCTGGTGCGGCGTGCTGTGCCCCGAAGGGGCGCTGGCGGAGTTCGCCAGCCGGCATGGCCGTGGCGGGGCGATACCGCGCTGGGTGCGTTGGCGCTGCTGGCCGCTGGTCGCCTTTGTCGCCACCACGGTGTATGGGCAGCTCGTCAGTGTGTACGAATATCCCCAGGCCGCACTGCTGGTGCTGGGAGGGTCCACCCTGGCGGCGGTGGCGATCGGCTGGGCCTACGGGCGTGGCAAGCGGGTCTGGTGCCGTTACCTGTGCCCTGTCAGCGGCGTGTTCGCGCTGCTGGCGCGCGTGGCGCCGCTGCATTTCAAGGTGGACCGCGAAGCCTGGGCCGCCTATCCACGGCGCACCCCCGCCGTGGATTGCGCCCCGCTGCTGTCCGTGCAGCAGATGACCGGCGCCGCGCAGTGCCATGCGTGCGGGCGCTGCGCCGGGCACCGCGACGCCGTGACCCTGAGTGTGCGCTCACCTGTGGTCGAGATCCTGGCCAGTGGCCCGCGCGACGTGGGGCGTGCCGAGGCCTGGCTGTTGATCTGGGGCTTGTTCGGGGTGGCGATCGGGGCGTTCCGCTGGTCTGCCGATCCGTTGTTTGTCGCCTGGCGCCAACAGGCCGCGGCCTGGCTGGCCGAGCGCGCGTGGTGGAAACTGCTGGACACCGATGCCCCCTGGTGGCTGCTCACGCACTACCCGGCGGTGGGGGACACCTTCACCTGGCTCGACGGGCTGTTGATTCCGGCTTACATCGGCGCCGTCACGTTGGTGCTGGGCGGCACGCTACAGACCGGTGCCTGGGCGGCCGGGCGGCTGGCACGCCTGCCCTGGACGGTGCTGGCCCTGGCCTGGGTTCCTGCCGCCGGTGCCGGGGTGTTCGTGGGGCTGACGTTGCTCACGCAGACGCAGTTGCGCGCCGAGGGCGTCTACCTGCCCTGGCTCGACACGGCCCGCGCGGCCGTGCTGGCCTTGGCGTTCGCTGCGTCGCTGGCGCTGGCTGCGGCGCGTCTGGCGCGCGAGCGCGTGCCGCCCGTGCGGGCGGCGCTGGCGTGGATGGCGCTGGCCGTCCCGCTGGCGCTGGTGGGGGCTGCCTGGTGGCAGCAGCTGTTCCGGGCCTAGCGATAGGCGGCGGGCGGACCATGGGCCGCCCTGCGCGGGCCCGTGTCCGGCAAACCCCCGCAGTGGCGGCGGGGTATCGACGGGCTGCCATCCGGATCGGCCCGCATACAATGTTCTGTTTACCGCCAGGTGCCTACCTGGGCTGGTTTGTCCTTCCAATCATCCATTTGTGGAGTCTTGTCCGTGTTCATTTCTTCTGCTATTGCCCAGACGGCACCGGCCCCTGCTGCAGGTGGCGACATCATGAGTTCCCTGACAGGCATGTTGCCGCTGGTACTGATGTTCGTGGTGCTGTACTTCGTCATGATCCGACCCCAGATGAAGCGCCAGAAGGAGCACCGCGCCATGATCGACGCGTTGACCAAGGGGGATGAAGTGGTCATTGCCGGTGGCATGCTCGGCAAAGTGGCGCGCATGAGCGAGCAGTATCTGGGGGTGGAGATCGCCGCTGGTGTGGAGGTGCAGGTCCAGCGTGCCTCGGTCGTGCAAGTGTTGCCCAAGGGCACTATCAAGTAACTGATGAGCATTCCCCTGAGTCGCTGGGGCGCCTCTTCCTTCTCTCGCGTTGTTGGCGAGAGGGGAGATATGGCCAGCGCGGCGGGGTGGCCCTGGTGCGGCGTTTGCCGGCAGGGCGTGGAAAAGGCGTAAACATGAACCGTTATCCGATCTGGAAGTACGCGATCCTGGTGGTCGCGCTGCTGATCGGGGTGCTCTACACCCTGCCCAATTTTTTTGGTGAGGCGCCTGCCGTGCAGGTGTCTTCTGCCAAGGCCACTGTGAAAGTGGACGCTGCTGTGCTGCAGCGGGTGGAGGAAGCCTTGCGTGCGGCAGGTTTGTCGCCTGACTATGTGAGCCTGGAAGGCAACTCGGTGCGTGCGCGCTTCGATACGCCCGACAACCAGCTCAAGGCCAAGGATGCAATCCAGAAGGCGCTGATACCCGATCCGGCCGATCCGGCCTATATCGTGGCGCTGAACCTGGTGTCGCGCTCGCCCACCTGGCTCTCCGCGTTGCACGCGCAGCCCATGTACCTGGGGCTGGACTTGCGGGGCGGCGTGCACTTCATGCTTCAGGTGGACATGCAGGCGGCCTTGACCAAGAAGGCGGAGTCCTACGCAGGCGACATCCGCACGGCACTGCGTGACAAGAACATCCGCCATGGCGGCATCAGCCGCGACGGTCAGGCCGTCGAGATCCGCGTGCGCGACGAGGCCACGCGCACAGCCACGAGCAACCTGATCGCTGACCAGTTCACCGATCTGCAGGTGGTGGTCACCCCCGATGGTGCTGAGTTCAAGTTGCGTGCCTCCATCAAGCCCGAGGCCACGCGCCGTGTGCAGGAGCAGGCACTCAAGCAGAACATCACCACGCTCCACAACCGGATCAACGAGTTGGGTGTGGCCGAGCCCGTGATCCAGCAGCAGGGGCTGGATCGCATCGTCGTGCAGTTGCCCGGTGTTCAGGACACGGCCAAGGCCAAGGACATCCTGGGCCGCACGGCCACGCTGGAGGTGCGCTTGGTGGATGAATCCACCGAGGCGCGCGCGGCGGAACGCGGTCAGGGCGCCGTGCCTTTCGGTTCTGAGCGCTATCTGGAGCGCAACGGTCAGCCGGTGATCGTGAAGAAGCAGGTCATCCTGACCGGTGAGAACCTCACCGATGCGCAGCCTGGTTTCGACGGGCAGACGCAGGAGCCGACCGTCAACCTGACGCTTGATGCCAAGGGTGCGCGCATCTTCAAGGATGTGACGCGCGAGAACATCAACAAGCGCATGGCCATCATCCTGTTCGAGAAGGGCAAGGGCGAGGTCGTGACAGCGCCGGTCATCCGCTCCGAGATCGGTGGTGGCCGCGTGCAGATTTCCGGCCGCATGACCACCATGGAAGCCAACGACACCGCGCTGCTGCTGCGCGCTGGCTCGCTGGCCGCGCCCATGGAGATCATCGAGGAATTCACCATTGGCCCGAGCCTGGGTGCCGACAACATCGCGCGTGGCATCAACAGTGTGGTCTGGGGCATGCTGGCCATCGCGGCCTTCATGTGCGTGTATTACATGCTGTTCGGTGTGTTCTCGAGCATCGCGCTGGGGGTGAATGTGCTGATGCTGGTGGCGGTGCTGTCCATGCTGCAGGCCACGTTGACCCTGCCAGGCATTGCCGCCATGGCGCTGGCCCTGGGTGTGGCCATCGACTCGAACGTGCTCATCAACGAGCGCATCCGTGAGGAATTGCGTGAGGGTGTGTCACCCCAGATGGCCATCCACGCCGGCTACGAGCGCGCCTGGGCCACCATCTTGGACTCGAACGTCACCACCTTGATCGCCGGTTTGGCACTGCTGGCTTTCGGCTCGGGCCCGGTGCGCGGCTTTGCCGTGGTGCACTGCATCGGCATCCTGACCAGCATGTTCTCTGCCGTGTTCTTCTCGCGTGGATTGGTCAATTTCTGGTACGGCGGCAAGAAGAAGCTCAAGAGCCTGTCCATCGGCCAGATCTGGAAACCCGGGGCCGACGGCACCACCGCCGTCAAGCCGGAATAAAGGAGGAAGACCATGGAGTTCTTGGTTCCAGCATCACATGCGCTACGCGCATATGAGCTTCCTCTGGAAATTCCAAAACAAGGATAAGAAACATGGAATTTTTCCGCATCAAAAAAGACATTCCGTTCATGAAGCACGCGTTGGTCTTCAACGCGATCTCCTTCATCACCTTTGCGCTGGCGGTTTTCTTCCTCTTCAGCCGTGGTTTGCATCTGTCGGTGGAGTTCACCGGCGGTACGGTGATGGAGGTGGCCTACAGCCAGCCAGCGGACTTGGCCAAGGTGCGCAGCACGGTGTCAGGCCTGGGCTATGGCGATGACGTGCAGGTGCAGAACTTCGGTACGGCGCGTGATGTGATGATCCGCCTGCCGGTGCAAAAGGGCGTTTCCTCGGCGCAGCAGAGCGAGCAGGTGATCGGTGCGCTCAAGGCAGCCGACCCCGAAGTCACGCTGCGCCGCACAGAGTTTGTGGGTCCGCAGGTGGGCGAGGAACTGGTCCATGGCGGGCTCATGGCCTTGGCCATGGTGGTCGTGGGCATCGTGATCTATCTGGCCTTCCGCTTCGAATGGAAGTTCGGTGTCGCTGCCATCATTGCCAACCTTCACGATGTGGTCATCATCCTGGGCTTCTTTGCCTTTTTTCAGTGGGAGTTCTCGCTGTCGGTGTTGGCGGCTGTGTTGGCGGTGCTGGGCTATTCGGTCAACGAGTCGGTCGTGATCTTCGACCGGATTCGTGAGGCGTTCCGGCGTTACCGCAAGATGACGACCACCGAGGTCATCGACCACGCCATCACCAGCACGATGAGCCGGACCATCATCACCCACGCATCGACGGAGGCCATGGTGCTGTCGATGTTCTTCTTTGGCGGTCCCAGCCTGCACAATTTTGCGCTGGCACTGACCATCGGCATTTTGTTCGGCATCTATTCCTCGGTGTTCGTGGCGGCTGCTATCGCCATGTGGCTGGGTGTCAAGCGTGAGGATTTGGTCAAGGCGCAGCGCAAGGAAGGTGACCCCAACGATCCCAATGCAGGTGCGGTGGTCTGACCACAAAACAGTGTTCCCGTATAACATTGCGTGATGCACGCTTCTTCCGCTCCTCATCAGCCGCAGCGCAGGCTTGCGCGGCAGGTGCGTGAGCGGCTGGTGGAGGGGCTGTGTCGGGGACAGGTTGATATCGACAAGGTGCTGCTGGAGTTTTTCAGCAACCTGATGGCGCAGACCGGGACCCAACGGGAGATGCAGCAGCGCCGTGATGCCTGGCAGTCGTTCCAGCAGCACAGTGGTGATTGGATGCGCAATGTGGCCGAGGCCTGGCGCTCGGCGCTGACCGAAACCCCCAGTTCCCAGCGCGGCAGTGGCTTTAACGCTTCGGAGTTGAGCTTTGAGCTGGTGGACGACGATGTGGTGGAGAACAAGATCGTCGCCTCGCGCATTGCCCTGACGGTCATGGAGGCCGTGAGTGCTGGCTTTGAGTTATTGCGTTTGCGCGTCCAGTCGGTGGAGGGGCGTGAGCTTCCCAAGGACGACATTCTTCGTCCCGAAACCGTGGCCCTCCATCTGGTGGAACAGTGGGTAAAGTCGGGCATGGCCCGTGATGACCTGCAGACGGTGCTGGATCCATTGCAGCGTGAGCTGGCTGCCGTTTTGCTGAAGGTGTACCAGGCCTGCAACGATCTCTTGCAATCCCAGGGCGTGGTGGCGCAGCAGGATTTGCGCGTGCGCGTGAATCGCTCGCCCGCTGGATCGGGCGCAGCGCCTCTGCAGAACAGCCCTGCCTCGCAGGCGCTGGCGCAGACCCAGCAAGCCATGGCCTCCGCGCGCGAAATGGCTGCGCAGGCCAGCCGGTTTGGTGCCTCACGCATGGCGCCGACCAGCATGCACCCCATGCAGCAGGCCATGCCATCGATGTATGCCGGGGCGTCTCCCCTGGCCCGTGCGCGACAGCGTGCGCAAGGCGTCATGGTTCAGCTCAAGCGCCTGCTCACCCAGCCCGCCACTGGCTTTGACATGGTGAATGCGCCCCCTGCATCGGCGGCACTGGCCCATGCATTGGCCGCCCATCGCGTGCAGGCGGAGAGCTACTACGGCACAGTGGGGGCTCCCATAGAGGATTACAGTCCGGCGGCCGTGGTACAAGTGACCAACGTGGTGCGCAATCGGTCCGCGGAGTTCAAGAAGAAGGCTGACAGCGAGGGTGAAAAGGCCATCATCGAGGTGGTGGCCTTGATGTTCCAGAGCATCCTGACGGAGGACCGCATTCCACCCGCGGTGCGAATCTGGTTTGCGCGCTTGCAGGTGCCGGTGCTGCGTGTGGCGCTGGCTGAGCCCGAGTTCTTCAGCAACATGGAGCACCCGGCGCGCAAGCTCATTGACCGGATGGGTTCGGTTGCACTGGGTTTTGACTCCACGGCACTTTCGGGCAGTGCGCTGGAGGCAGAAATCAAGCGCATCGTGCAGGTGATCGAGCAGTATCCTGAAACCGGCAGGCGGGTTTTTCAGCTGGTGTTCGATGAGTTTGAGGCCTTTCTGGCCAAGTTCCTCACCGCCAAGCAATCCACGGCCAAGCTCGTCAGCGTGGCACAGCAGGTGGAGCAGAAAGAGACACTGACCATCCAGTACACCATCGAGTTGCGCACCATGCTCAAGGACATGCCGGTGCGGGACGAGATTCGTGAGTTTCTTTTCAAGAACTGGGCAGAAGTGCTGGCCATGTCGGCCGTGCGTGACGGTCCGCAGCATGCCGATACGGTGGCCTACAAGCGCACGGCAGCCGACCTGGTCTGGGCGGCCAGCGCCAAGCCCAATCGCACGGAGCGGGCGCAAGTGATCCAAAGCCTGCCCGGGCTGTTGCAGCGTTTGCGCCAGGGGTTGACCTTGATGGGGATGACGGGGCAGGTACAGGACGCCCAGATCAAGGCATTGACAGACACCCTGGCAGAGGCGTTTCTGTCGAAGACGGCGGCTATTCCTGTGGAGCACATTCAAGCGCTGGCCAAGCGCCTGGCCAACCTGGAAGACTTCATCAGCGATGCCGACATGGGCGACATGCCGCTGGATGCCGAGAGCATCGAGATGATGACTGGCATAGACGCTTCGGCCATCCACGTGATTGCCGACAACGGCGCGCCGGTGGAGGAGGCCATGGTGGCCTGGGCGCTGGAGTTACCCAAGGGCAACTGGTTTACCCTGGACCACAATGGTGCCAGCCTGCAGGTGCAGTATTCGTGGCACAGCCAGCGCAAGCAATTGCACCTTTTCGCCGCCACTGACGGCACTTGCTACCTGATCCAGTTGCGGCGCTTGGCGGCTTATCTGCAGGCCGGGTTGTTGGTTGCGCGTGAAGAAGAGGGTCTCACGGTGCGAGCGACCCGCGATGCGCTGGCCAAGTTGCAGGCCAATCCGGAGCGCCTCCTGGGGTGATCATGGTGTGTGGCCGCCTTTAGGCTTGGGCCATGCGCTGGAACATCCCCCCAGGCAGTCGCATGACCAGGCCCTCGATTTCCAGTTCCAGCAATTGAACCTGCAGTGTCGGGGTGTCCATGCCCGTGCGTGCCTGCAGCGCGTCCAGTCCTGTGGGGTCGAAGCCCATTGCTTCCAGCACCGCAGAGTGCTTGTGGGGCTTGCAGGGGGATGCGGGAGCCGAACCGGCAGCAGAAAGGGGGGTGCAGAACCCAGGCAGCTCCTCCAATATGTCCTGCACGGTTTCCACCAGCTTGGCGCCTTGTCGGATCAAGGCATGGCAACCGCGCGATTGGATCGCATGGATGGAACCGGGAATGGCAAACACCTCCCGCCCTTGCTCCGAAGCCATGCGTGCAGTGATGAGTGATCCGGATGCGGGTGCCGCTTCCACCACCAGGGTACCCTGGGACAGGCCTGAGATGATGCGGTTGCGTTTGGGAAAGTTGGCCGCCAGGGGCGGCGTTCCCAGAGGGTATTCACTCAGCAGCAGCCCGTGCTGCGCGATTCTGTGTGCCAGTTCAAGGTTTTTTCGGGGGTAGACACGGTCCAATCCGGTTCCGACCACGGCGATGGTGGCAGGGGAATTGTTGTTGTCCTTTGAAGCAGACAGGGCGCCCTCATGGGCGGAGGCGTCCACCCCCAGAGCCAGCCCTGACACCACGGTCCAGCCTGCGCTGCACAGTGCCGACGCGAAAGAGCGGGCGTTTTCCGCGCCCTGGGGCGTGGGGTTGCGGCTGCCCACCACCGCAAGGCACTGAGGGGCCGCAAAGCTGTGCGACTGCAGAAAACGAGCCGGTCCCAATGCATAGAGCAGCAGGGGCGGATCTTCGGTTTGCAGCAAGGCTGGCGGATAGCGCGGATCGCCCAGTGTGATGATGCTGCGCTGCTCGCCATGTGGGCCGTTGGTCTCCAGCCATTGGGTAGTTGCGCGGTACTGGGCATCCAGTGCCTCAGGTACGCAAGCCAAGGCACCGGCCTGGGCCGCCGTGGTGTGATCCTTCAAGGCCTGCGTGCTTTGAAGGAACACCTGCTGTGGCAACCCGAACGCCGCCAGCAAGCGCCGGCCCGTCAAAGAGCCTACGCCCGGTGTCAGGCCAAGGCGTAGCCAAGCACGCAGCTCATCGGCATCCATGGTTTCTTCCGTGCAAGTAGAAGGCAATTTCCGCTTGCACGGTACCTGAGCATATCAATCCGGATTGACCAGCCGATCGCCCACGCTCACGGGCAGACGGGCTTCAAGGATCAAGGCATACGAAACCCGCTCAAAAGTCCTGAACACCATGGCCAGCCCATTGGATTCGCTGGGCAGCTTGATCGTCTGTTTGCCGTTTTCTGTCTTGTCCGTGATGCGGCTGCCTTTGGTCAGCAGACTCAGTACCAATCCGGGCTGCATGCCGTCTTCGGTGCCGAGGTTGATGGCAACCACATTGTTCTGGGCTGCGTTGGACATGCCAAAGCTGCCGTAGATGGAGACCACGCGTGCATCCACAGGCAGCTGGGGTGCGTGCGGAGCAAAGCTGACATAGGAGCGCGGCGGTGCTGGCAGCAGCCGATCGCCAGCACGCACTTCTTCCTTGCTGGATGCCAGGTCCAGCGTGGCGGGCACGTATTCAGAGATGTAGCCCCCCTTGCCGTTGCTGCTCTCTTCAAAACTCTCACCACGGACCAGATCGGCCTTGCCCAGGTAGTGGGCCTCGTAGCCGAGGATGGCGCCACTGGCCGGATCCTTGAGGGCCACGGCATCGCGGAAGATGCGGTACTGGCGCGGCTCACCAGGCTCTGCACGCAGCGGGTTGGCCGCATCGCCCCGGGCATAAATACGGTCTGTGGGGCCCATCAGCACCCGGTCTTCCATGGTGGCTACCACGCGCGCAGCGCGCAGCAACGTTTGCTCGTCCACCACCAGAGGCTCAGCCAGGAAGGGTTCGATCAAGTGCTGCTTGAGGGTCGGCAGCGCTGTGGCGGACAGGCTGTCGGTGCGGGTGCGCGGAGAGACGCGTACGGTCTCGGGTTCGCCGCTGGCCGTGGCACGGGTGCTCAGACGTGCGTAGCCATCTTTCTTTTCCAGGTACAGGGTCTGTCCAGGAAAGATCAGGTGGGGGTTGGCAATGGCCTGCATGTTCATACCCCACAGCTCGGGCCAACGCCATGGGCGCTTGAGGTACATGCCCGATATTCCCCAGAGGGTGTCGCCACGCTTGATGACATAGGTGTCAGGTGCGTCGGCGGCAAGCTCTGCCAGCGGGATGCCTTGTTGGGCCACCTGTTCAGCGGTGGCCCGCTGTGCCGTGCTGACGGGTGCGGTCTGTGCCATGGCCGCCTGGCTGGTCAGCATGGCACAGACGAAGCCCACTGCGCCCAAGGCCACCCGCGGCATACCGGCCATTGCTCCCATGTCGTTCCTGTTCTGCATGTTTAAACGCCCCTCGCTGTAGCCATGTGCAGATCCGTGCAACGGCTGCCATGGCAAAAATACGTCATAAATCGTCTGAGATTCTCTGCTCAAGCCCTTGATTCGGCAATGATTATTGTCCCCGGCGGGTGCGCAGAATGGAAAAAGTGGCGAAAATAACGACATTCTTCTGTGCGCAGCCATGGCCATTCTCCCTATTCTTTGTTATCCCGACCCTCGGTTGCATACTGTTGCAAAACCGGTTCGTGAGGTCGATGCGCGCATCCGCGGCTTGGTGGCGGACATGTTCGAGACCATGTACGACGCCCACGGCATCGGTTTGGCAGCCACACAGGTGGATGTCCATGAGCGTCTGGTGGTGATCGACATTTCTGAAGAGCGCAATCAGCCTCTGGTGCTCATCAACCCTGAAATTGTCTGGGCCAGCCCGGAAAAGCAATTGGGCGATGAAGGTTGCCTGTCGGTGCCTGGCATTTACGACGGCGTGGAGCGCTCCACGGCGGTGCGCGTGCGTGCACTCGACGCGCAAGGCCAGGAGCAAACCCTGGAGGCCGAAGGCCTGCTCTCCATCTGCATCCAGCATGAACTGGACCATCTGCTGGGCAAGGTGTTTGTCGAGTATCTGTCGCCACTCAAGCGGACCCGGATCAAATCCAAGCTGGTCAAGCGCCAGCGCGAGGCACGCGCATGAGGGCCGCTGCACCAGGAATCGGCTGGCTGTTGGTTTGCGCCGTGCTGGCGGGGTGTGCCAGCGGCGGCGGCCAAGCCGTGCGCCCCGGTGTGCTGCTGGACGACGTGCAGGCGCAGTGGGGTGCGCCCAAGGCCGTGTACCAGCATGCGCAAGGCCAGCGGGTGTTTTACAGTCCGCAACCCTGGCAGGTTCGCCGACTGGATTTCGATGCCCTGGGCAGGTTGCAGCAGATCCACGAGCAGGTGCTCTCGGTGGCGCAGTTTGCTGCCATCGAGGCGGGCAAGTGGCGTGCGGCCGATGTGCAGCAGACCTTTGGCCCGCCCGCGCGTCGTGCGACCGATGCGGACAAGGGCAGCGTCTGGAGCTACTTTTTCCTGGAATATGGCGTGCACCGGCGCGCGCGCATCCATTTCGACGCTGGCGGCAGCGTGGCGCGGGTGGACGTGGCCGAAGACCCGGCGGCCGACGACCGTTACCGCTGATCGTCAGCCTTCAGGTCATGAAAGTCATTTTTGCCGGTACGCCGGATTTTGCGCGCGTTGCCTTGCAGGCTTTGCTCGACGCCGGTTTCTCGGTGCCGCTGGTACTCACCCAGCCTGACCGACCCGCCGGACGGGGCATGAAGCTCCAGGCATCTCCGGTCAAACAGCTGGCGCAGGCACATGGCATTGCCCTGGCACAGCCGCGCAGCCTGCGATTGGATGGCAAGTATGCCGAGGAGGCTGCTGGCGCGCAGGCAGCCATCATGGCTGCGCAGGCCGATGTGATGGTGGTGGCGGCCTATGGCCTGATTCTTCCGCAGTGGGTGCTGGACGCGCCGCGCTGGGGTTGCCTCAACATCCATGCCAGCCTGCTGCCTCGCTGGCGAGGGGCGGCACCCATTCACCGGGCGATTGAGTCAGGTGATGCGCAGACCGGCATCACCATCATGCAAATGGATGCGGGCCTGGACACTGGCGACATGCTGTTGCGCGAGGCGATGGATATCCTGCCCCAGGACACCACAGCCACCCTGCACGACCGCCTGGCCGTTCAGGGTGGGCGGCTCATCGTTCAGGCGCTGCACCAACTGGACGCCGGGGGGCTGGTGCCGGTGCCGCAGCCGGAGGCGGGGGTGTGTTATGCCCACAAGATCGAGAAATCCGAGAGCGCCGTGGATTGGTCTCTTTCGGCCGAGGCCATCGACCGGCGCATCCGTGCCTTCGACCCCTTTCCGGGTGCCAGTACCACGGTGCAGGGGGAGGTCATCAAGCTGTGGTCGTGCAAAATTGATAGCGCCTTGCGCCCGTCTGGAGTGCCCTGCGGCCATATTTTGGCCTTGAATGCTGATGCGGTGTTGGTGGCGTGTGGGCACGGCGTGCTGGCCATCACGGCCTTGCAGCGTGCTGGGGGCAAGCGCTTGGGGGCGGCAGATTTCGTGCGTGGATTTGGCTTGCAGCCGGGCATGGTGCTGGGTGCGCACGGTGCGTCCGGCGAGGCCGGTGCGTGAGCGCCGTTGCGCAGCGCAGGACTTGGCGCCATCCCCTGTTCCGCCAGGGGGTGGCAGACATGCTGGGCGCCTCCCTGGGCATCGCCGCCTGGGGCCTGGTCACCGGGGTCGCCATGGTCAAGAGCGGCATGTCGGTGCCTGTGGCCGTCGTCATGTCGCTCCTGGTCTACGCAGGCAGCGCCCAGCTGGCGGTGATTCCGCTGCTGGCGGCCGGAGCCCCGCTGTGGGTGGTTTGGCTCACGGCGTGTTGTGTGAATCTGCGCTTTGTGATCTTCAGCAGCCTTTGGCGCTCCTATTTTCAGCACTTGCCTTTGCGCCAGCGCTTGGCCATTGGGTATTTCAGCGGGGATGTCATCTTCGTGGCCTTCATGAAGCGCTTCCCCGAGCCGCGCCCTGGTAAGGGGCAGGTGCCTTTCTTCTGGGGGGCAGCCACCGTCAATTGGGTGGCTTGGCAAGTGCCTTCGTTGCTGGGCATCGCACTGGCCCACGCCATTCCCTTGTCTTGGGGGCTGGGTTTTGCCGGGGTGCTGGCCTTGTTGGGTGTGTTGTTGTCGCTGCTGGTGGACCGCGCCACCTGGACGGCGACGGGTGTGGCGGCCACGGCGGCCGTTGCAGCTTTCGCGCTTCCGCTCAAGCTCAATATCCTGGTGGCCATTGCCGCAGCGGTGGCTGCGGGCCTGTTGGTGGAGGCTGTGCAGACGCAACGCACGCTGGCTGTGGACCATGAGGGTGCGCCGTGAACAGCGATGACCTGCAGGCCATGCTGGCCATTGGTGGCCTGGCGCTCATTACCGTGTTGACGCGGGCCTTTTTCATGATTCCCCGGCGTGAGATCCCCATGCCGGGCTGGTTGCGCCGGGGCCTCAAGTACGCTCCGCTGGCGGCGCTGACGGCGGTGATCGCCCCGGAGGTGTTCATGACACAGGGGGTGCTGCTGACCACCTGGCAGGACGCCAGGCTGCCCGCGGTGCTGTGTGCCAGCGCCTACTACTTCTATCGGCGCGGCATTCTGGGCACCATCGTCGTGGGCATGCTGGTGTACCTGCCGCTGCATGTGGGGCTGGGCTGGTAGGTGCGGCATTCGGGCGGCTGGTGCGCTTGCCTACAATGCGGTCCAGCCGCCGTTGGAATGGGTGACCACCGCTTCCAAGGGCGATCCGTCAGTTCCCTTTCTTCACACCGATGAACATCCTTCGCTTCTCCGATCTGTGCGCCAGCGGCCAAGTGGCCGGCAAGCGCGTCTTCATCCGCGCCGACCTCAATGTTCCGCAGGACGATGCAGGGCGCATCACCGAAGACACACGCATCCGCGCCTCGGTGCCCGCCATCGAGATGGCACTCCAGGCCGGCGCTGCGGTCATGGTGACCAGCCACCTGGGTCGTCCGACGGAAGGTGAGTTCAAACCGGAAGACTCTTTGGCTCCCGTCGCACAACGTCTGGGCGAGTTGCTGGGGCGCGAGGTCCCCCTGGTGACCGACTGGGTGGGTGGTGTGAGCGTCGCGCCCGGCCAGTTGGTGCTGCTGGAAAACTGCCGTTTGAACGTGGGTGAGAAGAAGAACAAGGAAGACCTGGCGCGCAAATTGGCTGCGTTGTGCGACATCTTTGTGAATGACGCCTTTGGCACCGCCCACCGCGCCGAGGGCACCACCTACGGCATTGCTCAGTTTGCGCCTGTGGCGTGCGCAGGCCCGCTGCTGGCGGCCGAGATCGACGCCATCAGCAAGGCGCTGGCTTCGCCCAAGCGCCCCTTGGCCGCCATCGTGGCGGGCTCCAAGGTGTCCACCAAGCTCACCATCCTGCAAAGCCTGGCCAAGAATGTGGATCAGCTCATCGTTGGCGGTGGCATTGCCAACACCTTTATGTTGGCGGCGGGTCTGAACATCGGCAAGAGTCTGGCAGAAGCCGACCTGGTGGGCGAGGCCAAGGCGGTGATCGAGGCCATGAAGGCGCGCGGCGCCGAAGTGCCCATTCCCACCGACGTCGTCGTTGCCAAGACCTTTGCCGCCGACGCCGCAGCCACGGTCAAGAAGGCCTCGGAGGTTGCCGATGACGACCTGATCCTGGACATCGGGCCCGAAACAGCGGCCAGGCTTGCTGCGCAACTCAAGGCAGCGGGCACCATCGTCTGGAACGGGCCTGTGGGTGTGTTCGAATTTGCGGCCTTTGAGAATGGCACCAAGGCCATCGCACAGGCGATTGCCGAGTCGCCCGCTTTCTCGATTGCCGGTGGTGGCGACACGCTTGCCGCCATTGCCAAATACGGCATTGAAGAGAAAGTGGGCTATATCTCCACTGGCGGCGGAGCGTTCCTTGAAGTTCTGGAAGGGAAAACCCTCCCGGCCTTCGAGATACTGGAAAAGCGGGCTGCAGCTTGATTTGAAACCGCCTGTTACAGGCGAGGTGGGTACTGTGACAAAAACAACAAAGCGTCTGCTGCAAAGCGCAGTTAGCGCATCTTTTTCTTGTTTTTGTTGAGGCCTGCACCCAAAATCAATTTCAATCGTGTAGTGGCTCGTTTTCTTGGCTTTCTACCGTCCAAGTCCGTAGGAGGGAATCATGGTGTTTTCAAGGGCAATCAGCCTGGCTGTTTTGGCTGGCGCTGTGGCTACGATGGTGGGTTGTGCAAACCGTGCGCCCATTCCCCTGGCCGAAAATTTTGAGTTGACCGTTCAGCCCAAGGTTCGCTCTGCCGGGCATTGGGAACTGGTGTCGCGCGATGTCGTGGCCCAGACGCTGGCAACGCTCGACAAGGCGGGTGTGGCACCCGGCACGCCTCTGCATGTGGCGCTGCCTCCCAACCCCAGCGCTTTTGACGTCGGCTTTCGCGATTTCCTGATCACCAAGCTGGTTCAGAGTGGTGCCACGGTGCAACAAATGCCCGGTCAAACCCTGGATGTGACCTACCACGCACAAGTGGTGCGTCACAACAGCGAGCGGCCTCATTTCATTCCCGGTCAGTTCACAATGATCACTGCAGGTCTGATGGCTGCTTATGGTTTGCGCCACGAGCACCTCGATGCCCAGATGCTGGGTGCGCTGGGCTTGGCCGTGGCGGCTGATTACGGTGCCAGCGTCAATTCCGGTGGTCCTACCAATACTGAAATGATCTTGACCACGACGGTGGCGCGTGGTGGCCAGTACCTCGCTCGCAAGACCGACGTGTATTACCTGGAAAACGCAGACACGCCGTTGTTTATGCGTCCTTCCAAGAGCGTCAACATGAAGGTGGTGTCGCAATGAGCTTCAAAACTACCGCACTCTTGACCGCGTTGGCTGCCGCGCTGATGGCAGGCTGCGCATCGAACAATGCGCCGGTGCGTGCCGAGCCCACTTACCAGGAAGCCGCCAGCAGCCAGTTCTTGCAGGCCAACGCAGATGCCGTGGGCAAGCTGGTCGCTGGTTTTGATGTCTCGACACTCGGTGGCGGCCCCGTGCTGGTGGCGACCGTGGTCAACGTCAACGACATGAGCCGTGCAGCCCCCTTGGGTCGTACCTTGGCGGAGCAATACGCTTCCGTGATGTCCGCCAAGGGCTTCAACGTGAAGGAAATCAAGCTGCGTGGTGATGTCTTCGTCAAGGAAGGCGCTGGCGAACTGTTGCTGTCCCGTGAAATCAAGGACATCGCACGCAGCCAGAACGCTACGCTGGTGCTGGTTGGAACGTACTCCGCTGCGGCCAACTTCACTTACGTCAGCCTCAAGCTGGTGCGTACCGAAGACAGCCGCATTGTGCGCGGTCACGACTACGCTTTGCCCAATGACCGTGACGTTCAGCGCATGCTGACCGTGCCCCGCTGAGTGGCGAGGTTCTCCAAGAAAAAACCGCCTTTGGGCGGTTTTTTCTTGGGCGCCGTTTCAGCGTTCGGTACGTATCGTTGATGCAGTGCTGTAACTGATTCTGTGTGAAAATAGAAACCCGATTACATCGTTCAAAGGGCATCCATGTCTCTCTCCCCTCGCCGCGCCACGAAGATCGTTGCCACCTTGGGTCCTGCCTCGAGTGAGGTGGGGTTGCTGGAGCGAATGATCCAGGCGGGTGTCAACGTGGTGCGGTTGAACTTCAGCCATGGCAGTGCCCAGGACCATGTGGACAGGGCGCAGATGGTGCGCGAGGCAGCCCAGCGTGCGGGCAGGGAAGTGGCCATCATGGCCGACCTGCAGGGCCCCAAGATTCGGGTAGGCAAGTTTGCCCAGGGGCGCATCATGTTGGAAGCCGGGGCCTCGTTCGTGCTGGATGCATCGCGCACTGAACTTGGCGATCAGGAGGGCGTGGGCCTGGATTACAAGGAGCTCCCGCGCGATACCCGCCCCGGGGACGTGTTGTTGCTGAACGATGGTCTGATTGTCCTGACCGTGGAAGCCGTCCGTGGCGAGGCGGTTCATACCAAGGTGCGTATTGGTGGCGAGCTTTCCAATAACAAAGGCATCAACAAACAAGGCGGCGGACTGACGGCGCCCGCACTCACGGCCAAGGACATGGAGGACATCCGCACAGCCATGCAGTTCCAGGCGGACTATGTCGCGGTGAGCTTTCCCAAGAATGCGACCGACATGGAAATGGCGCGACAGCTGTGCAATGTGGCTGCGGCGGAGTACCGCCACAAGCCCGGGCTGATCGCGAAAATCGAGCGCGCTGAAGCCATTCCGCACCTGGAATCCATCTTGCGTGCCAGCGACGGCATCATGGTGGCGCGGGGCGATCTGGCCGTGGAGGTGGGCAATGCCGCTGTGCCTGCCCTGCAAAAGAAGATGATCCGCATGGCGCGTGACATGGACAAGGTCGTGATCACGGCCACCCAGATGATGGAAAGCATGATCACCAATCCGGTCCCCACGCGCGCGGAGGTCAGCGACGTGGCCAATGCCGTGCTGGATGGAACAGACGCCGTCATGCTCAGTGCAGAAACGGCGGCCGGCAAGTACCCACTGGAAACCGTGCAAGAAATGGCCAAGATTTGTGCCGCAGCAGAGGCGGCAGAGGATCCGCAGCTCGACGCGGATTTCTCCGGTCGTACATTCACGAGCATTGACCAATCCATCGCCATGGGCGCCTTGTTCACCGCCTATCACCTGGGAGCCAAGGCCATTGTGGCCATGACGGACAGTGGTTCCACGGCACTGTGGATGAGCCGTTATCGCATCCACATTCCCATCTACGCACTCACGCCCAAGGTGGCCACGCAGCGGCGCATGGCGCTTTTCCGCAACGTGCGCCCCTTGCTGATGGATACCAGTGCAGACCGCGATACCGCACTGGAGCAGGCCGAGAGCCATCTCAAGATGCGCAACATCGTGGGCAGCGGGGATGTGTACGCCATCACCTGCGGCGAGCCCATGGGGGCGCCTGGGGGAACCAACATGCTGAAGATCTGCCGAGCATCTTGAGCGCCAGGCATGTGCCGGTAAGTTCGGCGCGCGGTTGGGGTCGGTAGAATTGCGGGTTACAAGGCGGTTACGGCCACTGGTCTGCCGCTCCCGTTTTTCAACCTTTACGGATCCACCACCATGCCTCTCGTCTCGATGCGCGAACTGCTCGACCATGCCGCTGAAAACGGTTATGGCATTCCCGCTTTCAACGTCAACAACCTGGAGCAGGTCCAGGCTGTGATGGCGGCCGCCGATGAGGTGGGTGCGCCTGTGATCCTGCAGGCCAGTGCTGGCGCGCGCAAATATGCGGGCGAGTCCTTCATCAAACATCTGATCCAGGCCGCCTGCGAAGCCTATCCCCACATCCCGCTGGTCATGCACCAGGACCATGGCACCAGCCCCAAGGTGTGCGCAGGCGCCATCGACCTGGGCTTCGGTTCGGTCATGATGGATGGCTCGCTCATGGAGGACGGCAAGACGCCTGCTTCCTTCGACTACAACGTGGACGTGACCCGGAAGGTTGTGGACATGGCACACAAGGTGGGTGTCACTGTCGAGGGTGAGCTGGGCTGCCTGGGATCGCTGGAAACCGGCGAAGCCGGTGAGGAAGACGGCATTGGCGCTGTGGGCAAGCTGGACCACAGCCAGATGCTGACGGACCCCGAAGAAGCGGCCCGTTTTGTCCAGGCCACGCAACTGGATGCCTTGGCCATCGCCATTGGTACCAGCCACGGTGCCTACAAGTTCACCCGTCCGCCCACGGGCGATGTGCTGGCGATCAGCCGCGTCAAGGAGATCAACGCCCGTATTCCCAATACGCACCTCGTGATGCACGGCTCCTCGTCGGTACCGCAAGAGCTGCTGGCCATCATCAACCAGTACGGCGGCAAGATGAAAGAGACGTACGGCGTGCCGATCAAGGAAATCCAGGAAGCCATCAAGTACGGCGTGCGCAAGATCAACATCGACACCGACATCCGCCTGGCCATGACCGGCGCGGTGCGCAAGTTCATGGCCGAGAACCCCGACAAGTTCGATGCGCGCGAATGGCTCAAGCCCGCCCGAGAGGCCGCCAAGGCCGTGTGCAAGCAGCGCTACCTGGAATTCGGCTGCGAAGGCCAGGGCGGCAAGATCAAAGGGTTCACCTTGACCGTGATGGCACAGAAGTATGTGGCGGGCGAGTTGGCGCAAGTGGTCAACTGAGTATCTGACCCTTTCCTCAGACAAGACGGCAGCCAGAGCGCTGCCGTTTTTGCTATTGGAGGATGCACTCTATTGGATGCTGTCCTGTGCGAGATAGGAGCGCCTCGTTCTTCATGTAAGCTCACGGTCAGCAAAAAAACGCGGGCAAAGGGAGGACGGCAGCAAGCAAGTTCCTTCTCATAGCCCATGCAAGCGCCTCGGCGCTTGTGCCCCGGCCATGAACCTGGAGGAGATAACCCATGCAAACCAGCCCCACAGCAACGATGCAACGCATCGGTGTGCCCAGGGAGACCTATCCCGGCGAAAAACGTGTGGCCACCGTGCCCGACGTGGTGGAAAAGCTCATCAAGCTCGGATTCAAAGTTGCTGTTGAGTCGGGCGCCGGAGACGCTGCGAATTTCAGTGATGAGTCCTATCGTGCAGTCGGTGCCGAAGTGCTGCCCGATGCGGTCGCGCTGTGGTCCGCGTCGGACATCGTGCTCAAGGTTCGCCCACCGAGCAGCGATGAGGTGGCGCTGATGCGCGAGGGTGGGACGCTGATCGGCTTTGTCTGGCCTGCCCAAAACCCTGAACTGATGCAGCAGCTCGCCGCACGCAAGGTCACGGTGCTGGCCATCGACTGCCTACCGCGCACCCTGAGCCGCGCGCAGAAAATGGACGCGTTGACATCCACCGCCGGCGTGAGCGGCTACCGCGCCGTTATTGAGGCGGCCAATGCCTTCGGCCGTTATTTCAACGGCCAGATCACGGCGGCGGGCAAGGTGCCTCCGGCCAAGGTCTTCATCGCCGGGGCCGGTGTGGCGGGCCTGGCGGCCATCGGCACGGCGGCCAACCTGGGCGCCATCGTGCGCGCCAACGACACGCGTGCCGAAGTCGCTGACCAGGTCAAGTCGCTGGGTGGCGAGTTCGTGAAGGTGGACTATGAGGAGGATGGCTCTGGCGGCGGCGGCTACGCCAAGGTCATGAGCGAAGGATTCCAGGCCGCGCAGCGCCAGATGTACGCCACCCAGGCCAAGGATGCGGACATCATCATCACCACCGCCCTGATCCCCGGCAAGCCGGCGCCCAAGCTCATCACTGCCGAGATGGTGCAGAGCATGAAGCCCGGCAGCGTGATCGTGGACATGGCCGCCGAACAGGGCGGCAATTGCGAACTGACCGTGCCCGGCGAGGCCGTGGTGCGCCATGGTGTGACCATCATCGGCTACACCGACCTGGCCTCGCGCCTGGCCAAGCAATCGTCCACGCTCTATGCCACCAACCTGCTGCGTTTGGTGGAGGAACTGTGCAAGGCCAAGGACGGCGTGGCCGTGGTCAACATGGAGGATGACGCCATCCGCGGCCTCACCGTCATCAAGGACGGCGCCGTTACCTGGCCCGCACCGCCCCTCAGGCAGGCCCCGGCGCCCGCACCCATGCCTGCGGCGGCCCCCGTGGAGCAGAAGAAGGGCGGCCATGGGCATGGCAGCAGCGGCCCCTTGCCCGCCAAGACCCTGGGCATCATCTTTGCCGTGGCGGCGGTGGCTTTCTGGTTCATTGGTGCCTACGCGCCGGCGGCCTTCCTGGGGCACTTCACGGTGTTCGTGCTGGCCTGTTTCATCGGCTACATGGTGGTGTGGAACGTTACGCCCGCGCTGCACACGCCGTTGATGAGCGTGACCAACGCTATCTCCAGCATCATTGCCATCGGGGCCCTGGTGCAGATTGCCCCGCCCGAAGCCGGGGTGAACGGGAGGCCTGACGGGCTGATCCTCTGGCTGGCCTTTGCCGCCATCGTGCTCACGGCCATCAACATGTTCGGCGGCTTTGCCGTGACGCGCCGCATGCTCGCCATGTTCCGCAAATAAGAACGAGACCCACAGCAAGGAAACAAACCCATGTCCCAAAGTCTCGCTACTGTCGCCTACCTCGGCGCTGCCATCCTCTTCATCCTCAGCCTCGGAGGCTTGTCCAACCCCGAAACATCCCGCCGCGGCAATCTGTTCGGCATGATCGGCATGGCCCTGGCTGTGCTGGCCACGGTGTTCGGCCCGCGCGTCAGCCCCTCGGGCATCGTGTGGATCGTCGGTGCCCTGGTCGTTGGCGGCAGCATCGGCCTGTATGCCGCCAAGGTCGTGAAAATGACCCAGATGCCCGAACTGGTCGCGCTCATGCACAGCCTGGTCGGTCTGGCGGCCTGTCTTGTGGGCTTTGCCAGCTATGTCGATACCTCGATCCAACTGCAAGGTGCGGAAAAGGCCATCCATGAGGTGGAGATCTACGTCGGCATCCTGATCGGCGCTGTGACGTTCTCGGGCTCTCTGATTGCGTTCGGCAAGCTCAACGGCAAGATCGGCGGCAAGCCCCTGCTGCTGCCTGGGCGCCACTGGCTCAACCTGGTCGCGCTGCTGGTGGTGATCTGGTTCGGCAAGGAGTTCCTGGCCGCGCACGATGTGCAGTCGGGCATGCTGCCCCTGGTGGTGATGACCGTGATCGCGCTGCTCTTCGGCATCCACATGGTCATGGCCATCGGTGGCGCAGACATGCCGGTGGTGGTATCCATGCTCAACAGCTATTCCGGCTGGGCCGCGGCGGCCACGGGCTTCATGCTGAGCAACGACCTGCTGATCGTGACCGGCGCGCTGGTCGGCTCCTCGGGCGCCATCCTGTCCTACATCATGTGCAACGCGATGAACCGCAACTTCATCAGCGTGATCGCGGGTGGTTTTGGTTCCGGCGGTGGAGCCCCGGCCAAGACGGGTGATGCGGCCGCGCCCCAGGGCGAGGTGGTCCCCGTGAGCTCCGCCGAGACGGCAGAGATGCTGCGCGAGGCCAAGAGCGTCATCATCGTGCCCGGCTACGGTATGGCCGTGGCCCAGGCGCAGCACACCGTCAACGACATCACCAAGACCCTGCGCGACAAGGGCGTGCAGGTGCGTTTTGCCATCCACCCCGTGGCGGGCCGCATGCCCGGTCACATGAACGTGCTGCTGGCCGAGGCCAAGGTTCCCTACGACATCGTGATGGAGATGGACGAAATCAACGAGGACTTCCCGGATACCGATGTGGCCATCGTCATTGGCGCCAATGACATCGTCAACCCGGCTGCGCAGGACGACCCGACCAGCCCCATCGCAGGCATGCCCGTGCTTGAGGTGTGGAAAGCCAAGACCTCGATCGTGATGAAGCGCTCCATGGCATCGGGTTACGCCGGCGTGGACAACCCGCTCTTCTACAAGGAAAACAACCGCATGCTGTTCGGTGACGCCAAGAAGATGCTGGATGAAGTCCTGGGCGCACTCAAGGGCTGACAGGGCATAATTCCCACAGGAAAAAGCACGACCGTGCGGAGTTTTGGGCACGGTTTTCACACACAACAGAGATTGAACCATCAGGAGACTTGGAGATGACCGACCGCATTTGGCTCAAGAGCTATCCGTCTGGCGTGCCTGCAGACATCGACCCGGGGCAGTACCCTTCCCTCGTGGCGCTGATGGAAGAAGCCTTTCAGAAGTACGCAGACCGCGTGGCCTACAGCTTCATGGGCAAGGATGTCAGCTATGCGCAGACCGATTCTCTGAGCAAGGCCTTTGCGACATACCTGCAGGGCCTGGGCCTGGTCAAGGGCGACCGCGTGGCCATCATGATGCCCAATGTGCCGCAATACCCGGTCGCGGTTGCGGCCATCCTGCGCGCCGGCTTCGTGGTGGTCAACGTCAACCCGCTGTACACGCCGCGCGAACTGGAGCACCAGCTCAAGGACTCGGGCTCCAAGGCGATTGTCATCATCGAAAACTTCGCCACCACGCTGCAGCAGTGCATCACGCACACGCCGGTCAAGCATGTGGTGCTGTGCGCCATGGGTGACCAGTTGGGCTTGCTCAAGGGCGCGCTGGTCAACTACGTGGTGCGCAACGTCAAGAAGATGGTTCCCGCCTACGACCTGCCGGGGGCCGTGCGCTTCAACGAGGCCATTGCCCAGGGCACCCGTGGAACGCTCAAGAAGCCGGACATCAAGCCCGACGACATCGCCCTGCTGCAATACACCGGCGGCACCACGGGCGTGAGCAAGGGCGCAGTGCTGCTGCATCGCAACATCATTGCCAACGTGCTGCAGTCCGAGGCCTGGAATGCACCGGTGATGAACAAGGTGCCCGCAGGCGAACAGCCCACGGCCGTGTGCGCGCTGCCGCTGTACCACATCTTCGCCTTCACCGTGAACATGATGCTGTCCATGCGCACCGGCGGCAAGACCATCCTGATTCCCAACCCGCGCGATCTGCCCGCAGTGTTGAAGGAACTGTCCAAGCACACCTTCCACAGCTTCCCGGCCGTCAACACGCTGTTCAACGGTCTGGCCAATCATCCTGACTTCAACACCGTCAACTGGAAGAACCTCAAGGTGTCCGTGGGCGGCGGCATGGCGGTGCAGGGCGCCGTAGCCAAGCTGTGGCTGGACAAGACAGGCTGCCCGATCTGCGAAGGCTACGGTCTCTCGGAAACCAGCCCCTCGGCCAGTTGCAACCCGGTGACGGCCACCGAGTTCACCGGCACCATCGGTCTGCCCTTGCCCGGCACCAGCATGAAGCTGCTCGATGACGAGGGCAATCAGGTCACCGAACTGGGCCAGCCGGGAGAAATCGCCATCAAGGGCCCGCAGGTGATGGCGGGCTACTGGCAGCGCCCGGACGAAACCGCCAAGGTCATGACGGCGGATGGCTACTTCAAGACTGGTGACGTGGGTGTGATGGACGAGCGCGGCTTCTTCAAGATCGTGGACCGCAAGAAGGACATGATTCTGGTCAGCGGCTTCAACGTCTATCCCAACGAGGTGGAAGAGGTGGTCGCCAACTGCCCTGGCGTGATGGAATGTGCCGCCGTGGGCGTGCCCGATGACAAGTCTGGCGAGGCGGTCAAGCTCGTCATCGTCAAGAAAGACCCTGACCTGACCGAGGCCCAGGTGCGCGAATACTGCCGCCACGAACTGACGGGCTACAAGCAGCCCAAGGTGATCGAGTTCCGCACCGAGCTGCCCAAGACCCCGGTGGGCAAGATCCTGCGGCGCGAGCTGCGCGACAAGAAGTAAGCCGACGCTGAAGCCGTCGCGCATTCTTTGCGCCACAATGCCGAGCGGCCACCAAGGCCGCTCTTTTTTTGTCTTTCCCATGACTACAGCCATCCTCAGTGCCCTTCCCGAAGAACAATCCGGTTTGGTGGAAAGCCTGGAGCAAGCCCGGCGCGTGATGCACGCTGGGCGCTCCTTCTGGACGGGGGCGTTGCATGGCAAGCCGGTGGTGCTGGCGCTCTCGGGCATTGGCAAGGTGGCTGCGGCCACCACCGCCACGGTGCTGATTGAGCGTTTTGCATCCCAGCGCATCGTGTTCACGGGCGTGGCAGGTGGGGTGGGCGATGGCGTGCAGGTGGGCGATGTGGTGGTGGCGCACGACTATGTGCAGCACGACATGGATGTGTCGCCCCTGTTCGAGCGCTGGCTGGTGCCTGGCTACCCCGGTGTGCGCCTGGCCTGCGATGCGGAACTCTCGGCGCAGTTGGCGCAGGCAGTGCGCCACTGCCTGACCACCGAAGGGGCACTTCTGCACACGGGCCCAGCGGGCCGTGCGCCCCGTCTGCACCAGGGCCTGATGGCCAGTGGCGACCGCTTCATCACCTGTGCCCAGGTCTCGCGCGCGCTGCGCGAGCCGCTGCTGGCTGCAGGCCACGATGTGCTGGCCGTGGAAATGGAGGGCGCCGCGGTGGCCCAGGTGTGCCTGGACTACGCTGTACCCTTTGCCGCCGTGCGCACCATTTCGGACCGGGCAGACGACGACGCCCATGTCGATTTCCCGGTATTCATCCAGAACGTGGCCAGCCGCTATGCCGACCACATCGTGCGGCAATTGATGAATTTGCTATAAAAATAATAGCTGTCAGCGCTTTGTTTATAAGCGCTGGTGCCATTTTTTTACTTCAACCAGCCTCGCTTGCGGAAATACCACATGGGGCCCAGCGCGCTGGCCAGCATGAGTGCCAGCGCAAACGGATAGCCCCATTTCTGGCCCAACTCGGGCATGTACTGAAAGTTCATGCCGTACACGCTGGCGATCAAGGTAGGGGGCAACAGCGCCACGCTGGCCACCGAGAAGATCTTGATGATCTTGTTCTGGTTGATATTGATGAAACCGACCGTGGCGTCCATCAGGAAGTTGATCTTGTCGAACAGAAAGGCCGTGTGGCTGTCCAGCGACTCGATGTCGCGCAGGATCTGGCGCGCCTCCTCGAACTGCTCGGCGTTGAGCATCTTGCTGCGCATCATGAAGCTCACCGCGCGGCGCGTGTCCATCACGTTGCGGCGGATGCGGCCGTTCAAGTCTTCCTGGCGTGCAATGGCGGCCAGCACCTCACCAGCGCGCGCGTCGGTCACATCGCCTGCCAGCACCTGGGTGCTGACCTTTTCCAGGTCGTCGTAAATGCCTTCGAGCGTGTCGGCCGAGTACTCGGCGTCGGCGTCGAACAGCTTGAGCAACACGTCGCGTGCGTCCTCGATCAGCCCCGGTGCGCGTCGCGCACGCAGGCGCAGGAGGCGAAACACCGGAATGTCCTCGTCGTGCAGCGAGAACAGCACGCCCTTGCTGCGCAGACTGGGGTTGATGAGGTTCAGGATGAAGGCCACGCGCACCGAACGTGGCTGCTCGTGGTCGTCGATCAGGAAGTCGCTGCGGATGTGCAGTTCGCCGTTGTCTTCCTCGTAGAAGCGGGCCGATTCCTCGATGTCCTCGTCCATCGCATCCTCGGGGATGGACAGGCCGTAGTACTGCGAAACCCAGCGCTTTTCGTCCAGCGTGGGGGATTCCAGATCGACCCAGATGGGCTGGAAGCGAGACAGCTCTTCCAGCGATTCGATTTCTTCCTGGACGAGGCGCCCATTGGCGAGCGTGAAGATATTGAGCATGCGATTGCTCCCTGAAGGGGGTGGCCGGGGGCTGGGTTGGGGGCGCTTTCAGCCCCGGCACGAACCAGGGAGCTGAAAGCTATCGACTGGGATAGGCTTCCATGGCAAAGGCTCCAAATTGCAAGCTGGCAATTATCGCACCGGCTTTGTTGCAGTGCACGCTGTGTGGCAGCGCTTACTGCGCTGCAGCGGCAGCCAGTGCACGGGCGCGGCACAGGTCTTCCCAGGCCGCAGGTTTGAGGTGCGGTGAGCGCAACAGCACCGGTGCATCGAACGTGACCACTGCAGGCACCCCGGCCAGTGTGAAAGGCTGGCCGCGCAATTGCCCCAGGGGTTCGCTGCGGCCCAGGCAGTGGCGCACGGCGACGCGGCCCATTACCAGCACGACGGCGGGAGCCAGCTGTGCCACCACCTCGGTCAGCGCGTCGTCCACGCCGTTACCTTCGGCGCCAGAGGGGGCCTGGTCGAGCGTGCACAGAGCCACCTGGGGATGCTGGTGCAGGCCCAGTGCGCGCAGCATGTTGTCGAGCAGGCGTCCGGCCTGATCCGCCAGGGCGGCGCTGCCATGCACGCCTTCGGCCACCAGCAGCCAGGCCGGGCCCAGTGCGGGTGGGCACAGTGCGGGGTTGGCATCGGGGTACAGCGTGCGTGGTTCCTGCAGTACCGCTTGTTCCGTGGTGGCGTGCGTGGAGAGCGCAGGGCTTGCCGGTGTGGGTACTGCCGCGCTGGGTGCCGCAGTGGGGCGTGCTGGCGTCGGCACAGCGGTGCCGCGGTGCAGGTTGCTCGCTGCGGGGCCGGGCACCGTGGTACCTGCGCCCCCGGGGGGCTGTGCCGTGGGGGCCTGCGCATTCGCGCCTGCCTCCGGCAGCCACAGCCGCACGCCCATTTCCTGCAGCATGGCGCGCTGGCGGGGGTCGAGTGGCAGACTAGGGGCCATAGTGCCCATCACAGTGCGCGGCTCATCACAATGGCATCTTCGCGCGCATCGCCGGCCGCCGGGTAGTAGCGCTTGCGCAGGCCGACCTGCTGAAAACCGTTGGACTGGTACACCGCACGGGCCCGCTCGTTGCTGACGCGCACTTCCAGCCACAGCCATTGCAAGCCCTGCTCACGCGCCCACAGGGCCAGTGCGTCCAGCAGGATTTGCCCCCAACCCTGGCGCTGGAAGGCGGGTGCCACGGTCAAATTCAGCAGGTGGGCCTCTTCCACGCCGCGCATGGCCACAAAGTAGCCCAGCACCTGGTCGCCGCCCAGGAGGATGTCGATGCGGTAGCCGCTGGCCAGGGCGTCGGTGAAATGGCGGCGCGACCAGGGGTGGGGGTGGGCCTGGGCTTCGATGGCCAGCACCTCGTCCAGGCGTGCCAGGCTCAGGGGCTCCAGGCGCGCCTCCAGTGCCTGGGTGTCTGCGGGCATGGCAGCGGTGTTCATGCCGGCTTCCCCATGCGCAGCGCTTCGCGTTCGGCCGTGGTCTGCGCCACCTTGTCGCGCAGGTACAGAGGCATGGCGCCGTTGGCGTCCACATCCTGGCCTGCGGCCAGCAGGGCCGGGGCCAGTCGCAACAGGGCTGCGGCCGTGGGCAGGGCCCTCACATGTTCGGCAGTGGGTGCCAGCCGGGTGGGATAGGCGGCCTGGGCGTTGCCCGCTACTGTCCAGCCTGCGGGAGCGTGGATGTGCTCGGGGGCTGCCAACACCGGGCCGGATTCGGTGTGCCAGCGGTCCTGTTCCCAATGCAGGTGGGCGGCATAGACCTCGTCCATGCGGGCGTCCAGTACCGCCACCACCTGCTGGGCACCATGCTGGTGGCGCGCTTGTTCGGCCACGGCATGGAGCGTATCGATGGGCAGCACACGCAGGCCGCGCCCGCCACCCGCACCAAACGCCAGGCCCTGTGCCACCGCGCAGGCGGTGCGCAATCCAGTGAAGGAGCCTGGCCCCCGGCCGAAGGCCAGTGCGTCCAACGCTCCCAGCTCCAGGCCCGCCTGGGCCAGCAGCGTCTGGATGGACGCCAGCAGCCCGTGTGAAGCCTGTGCGCCGCCCGGGCCGGTGTGCTCCCACACCGAGTTGCCGCGCTGCACGGCGACGGACAGGGTTTCGGTGCTGGTATCGAAGGCGAGCAGGTTCATGGGCCGGTCAGAAGGGGAAGCGGGCATTATCGCCAGACTTTCCTCAGGCCTGAAAGCTGACCGAACGCGAAATCACCGTCAGGCGGTGGCGATGGCCCCTTTGGCGAGTCATGCGACGACACCAATCGAAAGAGGGTGCTGATCGCTGACGCAGATAATTTTTAGGTATCGATACTTATCCATCGATAGAAAAACAACCGCTCCCCGTAGCATCTTCTCCAGTTCACAACGGTGGTGCTGAGGCACCCAATAGAACGAGACTGGCTTATGCGGCGGTTCGGACATGGGGGCGCCCAGCACCCATGATACGAGCGGCGCGCGTGGTTCGCTGGTGTACAGCCCGCCATTGCGCATCACCGGCATGGATGCTGCCGAGTTCACGGCCCGGCTGCAGTGCAGTGCGGCTGGACAGGGCTTGCTCCAGGTCACCGGCGCTCCACGGTGCGGCGTGCTCTTCCATTACATCGAATACGGCACGGTCGGCGGCGCCGCAGAGCCCACCCGCGCCAGCGGTGCCCTTATGCTGCCCACCGGCAGTGATCCAGCCTGTACCGGTGCCCGCCCCATCGTGCTCTATGCGCATGGCACCAGCCCGGAAAAGGCCTACAACATCGCCGACATCACCGACCTCTCGCGCCCTGGCGCGAGCGAGGGGTTGTTGATTGCAGCCATGTATGCCGCGCAGGGCTTCGCAGTCGTGGCGCCCAACTATGCGGGTTACGACACCTCACCGCTTTCCTACCACCCCTACCTGAATGCAGAGCAGCAGTCGTCCGAAATGGTGGATTCGCTCACGGCGGCGCGCAAGGCCATGAAGGATCTGGGTGCGGGAGATTCGGGCCATCTGTTCATCACCGGTTATTCGCAGGGCGGGCATGTGGCCATGGCCACGCACCGCGCGTTGCAGGCTGCCGGGCAAACCGTGACGGCCTCGGCCCCCATGTCTGGCCCCTACGCGCTGGCAGCCTTTGCTGACGCGGTGTACTACGGCAATGTCAACCTGGGTGCCACGCTGTTCACGCCTCTTTTGTCCACCAGCTACCAAAAGGCCTACGGAAACATCTACGGCAAGACGACCGATCTGTACGAAGCGGCCTATGCCGAAGGCATCGAGACGCTGCTGCCCAGCAAGATGGGCGCGGCGGAACTTTTCAGACAAGGTAAGCTGCCGCAGACGGCCGTGTTCAGCAGCACGCCTCCGGTGCCATCGATGGCGGCCATCACGCCCCCCACGTCGCCGGCGGACCAGGCGGCACTGTTTGCGCTGGGCTTCGGCACCCCACACCTGGTCACCAACGCCGCCCGCCTGGCGTACCTGCAGGATGCCATGGCCCATCCGGATGGCGTCGTCCCTGTGCCGACCACTGGCGCTCCGGCCGCAGCGCCCGGCCACCCGATGCGTCAGGCCTTGCGCAAGAACGACATGCGCAGCTGGACGCCCAAGCGCCCCATGCTGCTGTGTGGCGGGCGCGCAGACCCGACGGTGTTCTATGGGCTCAACACCCAGGTCATGCAGGGCTACTGGTCCGCGCCGTCTCCGGCGGCGGCACCGGCAGGTCTGTTGAATGTGCTGGATGTGGACTCGGCGCCAGGCGTCAACGATCCATTCGCTGCCGTCAAGCTGGGTTTCGCCAGCGCCAAGGCGTCGGTCGCCGCAGCGGGGGGGGGCCAGTGCCGTGGTGCAGGCCTACCACGGCACGTTGGTCCCACCGTTCTGCAACGCCGCCGCGCGTGCGTACTTTCAGCAGGTCCTCGCATCGGGCATGTGATATTTCGGAGGAGACAAAACCATGAAAAAAATGCTTTCCCTGGTGGGTGCCACCATGCTGCTGGCACCTTGCAGCGCGGTGATGGCGCAGCAGTATTTTGTGCGTGTGGGAGGGGCGCATATTTCGCCCCACTCCACGGCCTCCGATGTGGCGGGGCCCATGCTGCCACCGCCGCCTTCCGGTATCGGCCTGGAGGTGCAGTCGGCCAGCACGCTGTACTTCACTGTGGCGCGCTCGATCAACGGCAACCTGGAAGTCGAGTTTGCGGCGGGCTACCCCCCCACCCACGCTTCGACCGCCAAGCTCTCGCCCGCACTGCCAGCGCATGTGCTGGCGTACCAGGGGCAGGTGCTGGCCCGGGTGCGGCAGATTGCGCCCACTGTGTTCCTGAACTACAAGTTCGGCGAGCCCACGAGCCGGTGGCGTCCCTCGGTGGGCTTGGGCATCAACTACACCAACTTTGACAAGCGCACATCGGCGGCGGCGGGCAATGCGCTGAACGGTGGGCCGACCCATATCTCGATGAGCGATTCCTGGGGCCTGGCCGCGCAGGTGGGGCTGAGCTATCGCATCGATGAACGCTGGTCGATCCAGGGCGCTCTGATGACGGCGCGGGTGAAGAGCCGCCTGACCGCCACCACCGCTGGCGTGCCGCGCACCATGGACATCCGGTTCCGGCCGGCCGTCTTCACCTTGACCGCGGGCTATGCCTTCTGAGCCGCTCTCGGCCCACGCGGCAGTGCCTGCGAGCCTGTCGTTGAACGAGCTGCGCCGTTTGTTTCAGGACCTGTCGGCGCCTGCGCCAGCCATGCGGGCAGGCTTCTACCAGGCGCGGTTCATCGGCCCCTGGTGGCTGCGCTGGTCCGGGCCTGTGGGTGTGGCGTTGGGTGGGCTGCCAGGTTGGCAGGGCAAACGCTTTCTGTCACCAGATCGCGCCACCAATGTGCTTGCGCGCCGCGGGGTGCGGACCGAGTGCCTGCACATGCATTGCTCAGAGGGGCCATCGCCCATGGATGGTCGGCCGAGCGTCCTGCTGCACTACGGCGCCCAGGCGCCGCGACCTTGGCGCTGGGTGCGCGATGAGCTGCGCACGCTGGATGCCAGCCATCTGTTGGGCATGACGGTGATCGACCTGCCAGGATTGCGCGGGCAGGCCTTTCCCTTCCTGCTGGAACGCCAGGCATGACGCCTTCTGCGGATGACTTCGACCACGATGTGGTGGTGGTGGGCTCCGGCTTCGGTGGCAGCGTCAGCGCCTTGCGTCTGGCAGAAAAGGGCTGGAAGGTGGCCTTGCTGGAGCAGGGGCGCCGCCTGTCGCCCGAAGACCTGGAACGCGCTGGAACCGATGCCCGCGCCCTGGCCTGGATGCCCAGCCTGGGCCGTAGCGGCCCGTTGGCGCAGGAGGTCTTTCAGCATGTGGGCATCGTGCGTGGCATTGGGTTGGGCGGTGGCAGCCTGGTCTATGCGGCCGTGCTGCTGCGTCCGCAGGAAGCGTTTTTCACCGACCCCGCCTGGCCCGACGCCGAGGGCGGCTGGCAGGCCGAGCTGGCGCCGCATTACGCCACCGCAGAGCGCATGTTGGGTTTGGCCACCAATCCCTACCCAGGACTGCAGGATGAATGGCTGCGCGAAACGGCCCGCCGGATGGGGGCGGAGCCCAGCTTCGGCCCTGTGCCACAGGGCATTTTCTTTGGTGCACCGGGCCGCGCACATGCCGATCCCTTTTTTGCCGGGCAAGGTCCGGCGCGCAAGGGGTGCGAGCGTTGTGGCCGCTGCATCACCGGCTGTGCGGTGGGCGCCAAAAACTCGTTGGACAAGAACTACCTTCACCTGGCTGAGAAGGCCGGAGTGGCGGTCCGGGTGGAATGCCAGGTCACCCATCTGGAGAAACTGCCGGGAGAGGGCTACCGGTTGCACCTGCGCCACCCATGGCAGCGCAGCGTGAGCCTGCCGCCGATCCGCGCACGCCGGGTGGTGCTGTCTGCCGGGGTGCTGGGGACGCTGGACATTTTGTTCGCCTCGCGCGACCGCTACTGCACCCTGCCGGATGTGCCCGCTTCCCTGGGTCAGCATGTGCGCACCAACAGCGAGGCGGTGGTCGGAATCCTGGCGCAGGATGCACAAACCGACATCTCGCAGGGCACCACCATCTCGACCCACTTCCACCCGGATGCGCACACCCACATCACGCAGAACCGCTTTCCCCCGAGCTATGGCTTCATGCGCATGTACATGGGGCCCTTGGTCGATGGAGCGCGGCCCTGGCGGCGGGGGGCGCAGGTGCTGTGGGCCTTTGTGGCGCGGCCCGTGCGCTCCACGCGCTCCTTCTTTGCGCGCCACTGGTATCGGCGCATGTCGGTGCTGACCGTGATGCAGCATGCAGACAATGCCATGGCCTTCGGCTATGGGCGCACCTTGCTGCGCGGTGGGCGCTGGGGCTTGCGCTCTCAGGTACCTGGCGGAGCACGGCCGCCGTCCTACCTGCCGCAGGCCAACGCCGCCGCGCGGCATTTTGCGCAGGCCAGCGGTGGCCAGGCCATGAATGTGCTGTTCGAGAGCCTGGGCAATCTGTCGGTGACGGCGCATGTGCTGGGTGGTGCTGTCATCGCCAGCCGCCCGGAGCAGGGTGTGGTCGATGCAGACCACCAGGTTTTTGGGTGTCCCGGTCTGTATGTGGTGGACGCCAGCGCCATCCCGGCCAACGTGGGGGTCAATCCAAGCCTCACGGTCACAGCCCTGGCCGAGCGCTTTGCCATGCGCTTTCCGCACCGGTGATCCAGGGCTGTCGAGGGTCGCTTGGCAAGCCCTTAGACTCGCCGCATGCTGTTTCCTGCTTTCGACCTGCGGTGCCTGCGCCGCATGCTCGGTGCGGTGCTGGCCGTTGGTGCCACCGCCGCCTGGGCGAATCCGGGCATGTCCTGGCCCGCTGAAGTGGATGCGGCGCTGGCGCGCGCCAAGCTGCCGCGCGAGGCGCTGTCGGTGTATGTGGCCGATGCACAGGACGCCCGTGCGAGCGCGCGCCTGGCTTACCGGGCCCAGGAGCCGGTCAACCCCGCATCGGTGATGAAACTGGTCACCACCTACGCCGCGCTGGATCTGCTGGGGCCTGCCTACACCTGGAGCACGCCGGTGTATATCGATGGCGTGGTGCAGGGCGGCAGCCTCAAGGGCAATGTGTACATCCAGGGCCAGGGCGACCCCAAGCTGGTGCTCGAGCGTCTTTGGTTGCTGCTGCGGCGCCTGCAGGCGCAGGGTGTCCAGGTCATCGTGGGCGATATCGTGCTGGACCGCAGTGCGTTCACCGTGCCTGCACACGACCCCGGACGCTTTGACGGCGAGCCGCTGCGCCCCTACAACGCGGCGCCGGATGCGCTGCTGCTCAACTACAAGTCGGTGGTCATGACTTTTGTGCCAGACCCTGTGGCGGGCGTGGCGCGCGTGCAGTACGACCCGCCGTTGGCTGGCGTGCAGTTGCAGCCCACCGTGCCGCTGGCCCCTGCGACGGCAGAGTGTGGTGATTGGCGGGCAGGTCTGCGCGCCGACCTGGGCAACCCCGAGCGCACGGTGTTCCAAGGCAGCTATTCCGCCCGCTGCGCAGAGCGTGTCTGGGCCGTCGCCTATGCCGACCCGGCAGGCTTTGCCGCGCGTGCCGTGGAGGGCATGTGGCGCGAGCTGGGCGGCAAGCTCACCGGGCGCGTGCGCGATGGCCAGGTGCCTGCGGGGCTGCGCCCCGCGTTCCAGTCCATTTCCCCTGCGCTGGCCGAGGTGGTGCGCGACGTGAACAAGTACAGCAACAACGTCATGGCGCAGCATGTGTTCTTGTCCTTGGCCTTGCAGAAAAACCCGGTGGCCAGCTTCGAGGGCGCGCAAGAGGTGCTGCTGCAATGGTGGCGCGCGCGCCTGGGCGATCAGGCGCCCCCGGTGGTCGATAACGGTGCGGGCCTCAGCCGTGAGGCGCGGGTCAGCGCGCTGGGCCTGGGGCGAATGCTGCAACAGGCCTGGGTGTCGCCCGTGATGCCCGAGCTGGTGTCCTCGCTGCCCATTGTCGGCATCGACGGCACCTTGCGCCGCAGCAAGAGCAAGGCGGGTGCGGCCCACCTCAAGAGCGGCAGTCTGCGCGATGTGCTGGCCGTGGCCGGGTATGTGCATGCCGCCAGCGGGCGCCGCTATGTGCTGGTGGCCATTGTCAACCACCCTTCGGCTGCGGCGGCACGGCCAGTGCTCGATGCGCTGGTGGACTGGACTGGACGCGACCAATAGCACCACCAAGCTGCATTCTGACCATGCCCTGGATCGACGGGATCGGCTACCTGGCCGCTTGCCTGACCACCTTGAGCTTTGTGCCGCAGGCACTGCACACCTTCCGTACGCGCGACGTGCGCGGCATCTCCCTGGGTATGTACAGCGCATTCACGCTGGGGGTTGCCTTGTGGCTGGCCTATGGCGTGGCGCTGCGGGCCTGGCCCATTGTGGTGGCCAACGCGGTCACCCTGTGCCTGGCGGCGGCCATTCTGGCCATGAAGCTGCGTTACGGGCGCAGCCGTTGAGGTTTGGGTCAAAAATGTGTCGCAGACGCGTCTTTGGTGAGACCAGGTTCGCGTAATTCCCGATGTCCGAGTTCCTGCGGCTGGGCACCATCGGGCTTTTGTGACCAGAGGTATCAATCCATGAATGCTTTCCGTCTCTCCTGTGTGGCTGGTGCGGCCCTGTTGCTGGTGGCCTGTGGCGGGTCCGACGATCCTGTGCGGGGCTCGCTCATCGATACGCCCGTTGTGGTGACCACGCTGAGTGCCGCACAGATCAATGCAGCGACGGCCGCCAGTGGCCTGCAGGCGCTCAGTGGCCAGGCCAAGTGCGACGTCAAGGTGGTGGCACTCAACTACAACACCGTGGGCGCCAAGGGCAACGACAGCAGCAACGCCTCAGGCGTGATGCTGGTGCCTGCCGGAGCGGCCTGTACGGCGCCCGCTGCACTCGTGGCCTATGCCAAGGGAACCGATCTGGAGAAGCCCCGCACCCTGGCCAACCCGCAGGACAAGGAAACCTTCCTGCTGGCGGCCATGTACGCGGCCCAGGGCTATGCCGTGGTGGCTTCCGACTACCTGGGTTTCGCCAAGTCGCAGTACACCTACCACCCCTATCTGCATGCCGATTCCGAAGCCACCACCGTCATCGACTCGGTGCGTGCCGCGCGCAACGCTGCGGGCGCGGTCGGCGCCACGTTGTCGGGCAAGGTCATGTTCACGGGGTATTCGCAGGGGGGGCATGCGTCCATGGCGGCGCAACGTGCCGCCGAGCGCGACCACCCCACGGAATTCAACGTGGTTGCTGGCGCCCACCTGTCGGGTCCCTACAACCTGTCGGGATCGCTCAAATTGCCCGATGCGATCGCGGGCTTCCAGTTCTTTGTGCCCTATCTCGTCACCGCGTGGCAAAAGGTCTATGGCACGGTGTACACGGACGTCAAGACCGTGTTCAAGGCGCCGTATTCGAACTACATCGAGAACCTGCTGCCCAACCCCACGCTCAACTACACCACCTTGCTGACCACCGGTACGCTCCCCAGCGGCACGCCCAACCAGGCGCGCGATGCACTGTTCCAATCCGAGTTTCTGGAAGGTGCGCGCACCAGCAGCACCCATCCTCTGGCGGTAGCCGCCAAGAAGAACGACCTGCTGGGCTGGAACCCCAAGGCGCAGGTGCTGCTGTGTGGCGGTGCGGGCGATCCGACCGTACCTCCTGCCGTACACCAGGTGGTGATGAAGGCAGATTTCGATAGCCGTGGCTTGAAGAACGTCAGCTCGGTGGATGTGGATCCAATGATCCAGGCCACTTATGGCCCCGGCGGCAAGGCCCCGACCGATCCCACCTCGGCCGCCTTTGCCACGTATTACGGCTCGTACCACGGCACGTACACGCCGCCGTTCTGCCATGCCCAGGCGCGAGGCCTGTTCGATGCAGTGAAGTGACTGCGGACACGCAGGCACCATGAAAAACGCCCCGGCCTTGGCCGGGGCGTTTTGTTTGGGAGTCTGTCTCCGCCGGTGGAGCGGAGGGTCGCCGGGCTACCAGCGGGCGCGCAACTTGTCGTAGGCGTAATTGCCAAACTGGCGATGGGCCGATGGGCTGAGATACACCTTGTCGGCAAACACATAGGCGTCCACGTTGGCGCCGGACACCAGGGTGGAAGCGGTGCACAGTGCCGAGTTCACCTGGCCGGTACCGATGCCAATGCCATTGCCTGCGTCCACCGATGTGCACACCGGGTCGGCGGCGTTGGTGAAAAAATAGGCCCCCGGCACCGACGTGTAGAGGTTGACGTAGTACGCCGCATCCACGTACAGCACCTTGTTGCCCAGGTCGTTGAGGGCAATCAGCAGCCCTTCATTGAAGCGCAGGCTGGCATCGGCCAGCAGCGATTCCTGCTTGATGCTGACCGCCCAAGGCGTTTTGCTCAGATCGTAGGTGCCGGCCACCACCACGTGGGGGGCTCCGGCATTCACGAGCCTGCGCACCTGTGCCGCCAGGGCCTGGCCGCTCTGTTTGGCCTGCGCCACGAAATCGGCGCTGCTGAGCGTGCCCGCCTGCACGGCGGCCATGCCGACGATCAGGTCGCTGATGCCGCCGTTGACCACGGCGATGTCGTTGGGCTCAAAAGCCTTGCTTGCCAGAAAGCTGTCGATTTGCTCGGTGATGGTCGGGGTGCTCGCGTTGCCCGCGGCATCGGGCTTGCTGGAGACGCGTGCATTGCCCTGGGCATAGCTCAGGCCGCCTGTGGAAACCGGGGCAACGGTCTTGCCGTAGCGCGAAGCGAGCTGGACCGTCCAGTTGTTCACCGTGCCGTTGTTGACGGTGTAGCGCGAGCCCGTTTGCCCCGCATCGCTGAAGGCGTCGCCAAAGGCAATGAAACGGTTGGGCGTGATCGCCGACTCCGTGGTGCTGGAGCCGCAGGCCGCCAGAAGCATTGCCGACGCACATGCGGCGACCAAGGCGGTGCGGCGCATCCAATTTGCTGCCATGTTGTGTTCTCCGGTAAGGGTTCGGTAGTTTAACGAGTGGCGTGGCGCCGGGCCTCAGGCCGCGGCGGCACGTTGCAGGCGGTCGCGCACACCTTCCCAGTCGGGGGTGTCGGGCGGTGTCTCGATCCAGATGAGCCGTGCACCGGCGTCGTCGAAACTGCGCAGCGCGGCAAACAGCTGCTGGGCCGTGGCCTCGGCGTCGTCGGGCATGCGCCGCAGCAGCACCTGCGGCGACGCGCTGCGCAGCGGAGCGCGCGCATACACCGCCAGGTGCGCGGCCTCGGCGCCGAGCAGGTCCAGACCCGTCTGCAGCGCCTTGGCATCCATGAGGCGCACCTTGGCGTTCGGCGCGTAATGGGCTTCTAGCGTGCCTGAGGCCCGTGGTGTCAGCGCGGGGAGCTCTTCTTTTGATAGCGGTTCGATGCCGCAGGCGGCCGCGATCTGGGTGCGCGTGATGGCGCCGGGGCGCAGCAGCACGGGCACGCCGCGCGTGCAATCGACGATGGTCGATTCGATGCCCACGCCGCAGGGGCCGCCGTCGAGCACCAGCAGGGCCTCGCCCAGTTCGTCCTGCACATGCAAGGCCGTGGTCGGGCTCACGCGGCCGAACCGGTTGGCGCTGGGTGCGGCCAGGCCCCACACGGGCGGGCCGCCGAACTCGGGGCCGTCGCCGGGCGCGGCGCAGGCCTGCAGCACGGCATGGGCCACGGGGTGGGCCGGGCAGCGCAGGCCCACGCTGTCCTGGCCGCCGGTGGCGGCCGTTGCCACGCCACTTAAGCGCGGCAGGATGAGCGTCAGCGGGCCGGGCCAGAACGCATCGACCAGGGCCTGGGCGAAGGCCGGCACCTCGCGCGCGAAGTGCGTGATGCCCGATGCGTCGGCCACGTGCACGATCAGCGGGTGGTCGCTGGGCCTACCCTTGGCGGCGAAGATCTGCGCCACGGCGGCGTCGCTGCTGGCGTCGGCCGCCAGTCCGTACACCGTTTCGGTGGGCAGGCCCAGCAACGCGCCGCCGCGCAGCGCGCGTGCCGCAGCGGCGATGGCCGAGGGATCGTTGCCGTCGAGGATCATGGGGCGGCTCAGAAAGGCGCGATGCCCAGGATGGCGGCCGCCTGCAGCGCCGTGGCGCGCGCCTGCGGTGCCGTGGGGGCGGTGATATTCAGGTGCCCCATCTTGCGGCCATGCTTGGCCAGCGTCTTGCCGTACAGGTGCAGGTGCGTGCCGGGCAAGGCCAGCACCTCGGCCCAGGGCGGCGTTTGCGCCGTCTCGCCGCGGGCGAACCACAGGTCGCCCAGCAGGTTGAGCATGACGGCGGCGCTGTGCTGGCGCGGCTGCGTCAGTGGAAGGCCGGCCATGGTGCGCACCTGCAGCTCGAACTGCGAGACGTCGCAGGCGTTCTGGCTGTAGTGGCCGCTGTTGTGCGGGCGCGGCGCGATCTCATTGACCACCAGGCTGTTGTCCTGCAGCACGAAGAACTCCACGCACAGCACGCCCACGTAATCGAGGCCTTGCGCTATGGAAATCGCAGCACCTACCGCTTGACTGGCAAGCGCTGGAGGCAGATTTTCTTCATAAACTTCGGTCACGGCCAGGATGCCGTCGCGGTGCAAATTGCGCTGCACCGGCAGGTGCACGGTGGCGCCGTCGGCGCCGCGCGCCACGATCACCGAGCATTCGAGCTGCAGCGGCAGCATTTTTTCGAGCACGCAAGGCACGGAGCCGACCGATGCCCAGGCAGCGGCCAGCTCGGCGGCGGTCTTCACGCGCACCTGGCCCTTGCCGTCGTAGCCCAGGCGGGCGGTTTTCAGAATCCCGGGCAGCAGATCGGCAGGCACGGCGGCCAGTTGTTCGGCCGTCTCGATCACCGCATAGGGTGCGCAGGGCACGCCGCAGCGCACGAAATGGGCCTTTTCCTGGGCGCGGTCCTGCGCCACGGCCACGGCGCGCGCGGCCGGGGCCACGGGGCACTGCCCGGCCAGTGCGGCCAGGGAGACGGCGGGCACGTTCTCGAACTCGGTGGTGACGGCGTCGCTCAGCGCCGCCAGCCGCGCCAGGCCGTCGGGGTCTTCGTAGCCGGTCTGGATGTGGTGGTGGCTCACCAGGCCGGCGGGGCTTTCCGGGTCGGCGTCGAGCACGGCCGTGAAGTAGCCCATGGCCTGCGCCGCATGCACGAACATGCGGCCGAGCTGGCCGCCGCCGAGCACGCCGAGCGTGCTGCCGGGGAGGAGGGTGCGGACGGGGTGGGTGGTCATGCGGCGGGCGGCAAGGTCATGTTGCGCGCCACCTCGGTCTGGGCGGCGCGGAAGGCTTCGAGCCGCTGGCGCAGCGTGGGGTTCTCGTTGGCCAGCAGCGCCACGGCGAACAGCGCCGCGTTGGCCGCGCCCGCCGTGCCGATGGCGAAGGTGGCCACGGGGATGCCCTTGGGCATCTGCACGATGCTGTGCAGCGAATCCACGCCCTGCAGGTGGCGGCTGGCCACCGGCACGCCCAGCACGGGCACGGGGGTCTTGGCCGCGATCATGCCCGGCAGATGGGCCGCACCACCCGCGCCCGCGATGATCGCCTTGAGGCCTCTGCCGGCGGCGGCCTCGGCGTAGGCGAACATGTCGTCGGGCATGCGGTGAGCCGAGACCACCCGGGCCTCATGCGCGATGCCAAATTGCTGGAGAATCTCGACTGCGTGCTGCATGGTGTCCCAGTCGCTGCTGGAGCCCATGACCACACCGATCTGGATGGGTGTCATAGTGTGAGGTGCAGAGCGCCGCGCTGGCCGCCTGTTGCAGAGTGTGAACCCACGATTTTACTTTTTGCCACCCGGTGCCGGGGAAGGGCCATTGCCACATGATCGACATCACCGTAGAAAACTTTGAAGCCGAGGTCATCGCTGCCTCCATGAACGTGCCCGTGCTGGTGGATTTCTGGGCGCCCTGGTGCGGCCCGTGCAAGACCCTGGGGCCCGTGCTCGAAAAGCTGGAAACCGAGTACGCAGGCCGTTTTGTGCTGGCCAAGATCAACTCCGATACCGAGCAGCAAATTGCCGCCATGTTCGGCATTCGCAGCATCCCCACCTGCGTGCTGCTGATGAACGGTCAGCCCGTGGATGGTTTCACGGGCGCGCTGCCCGAGGGCAAGGTGCGCGAGTTTCTGGATCGCCACGTGCCCAGCGCCGAAGAAGCCCTCGCTGAAGCCGAGGAAGAGGAAGCCCAGGATGCTCTGGCCAGCGGCGACACCGATGCCGCACTCGAAAAGCTCCAGCACGCGGTGGCCACCGACCCGGCCAACGACGATGCGCGCTTCGACTACGTCAAGCTGCTGCTGCAACTGGGTCGCGACGATGATGCCAAGGTGGCCTTCGCTCCGGTCATCGCCAAGGCCGCTGGCTCGCGCCGCCTGGGGGCGCTCAAGGTGTGGATGGATGCTATAGATTTTGTAGCTATTGGCGCAAATCCAGAAGGCGCCATCGCCGAGTTTGATGCAAAGATTGCTGCCAACCGGCGTGACTTTGAAGCGCGCTTGGGCCGCGCACGCTGGCTGATGGCCCACCAGCGCTGGACGGAGGCCATGGACGAGTTGCTTGAAATCCTCATGCGCGACAAGGGCTGGAACGACGAGGCTGCGCGCAAGACGTATGTCTCCATCCTGGAAATCATCGAGCCGCCCAAGCCCAAGGTCGCCGAAGGCCAGATCCCGCCCGAAGACCCCGTGGTGGCCAGCTACCGCCGGCGCTTGAGTTCGGTGGTGCTGAGCTGAACGCCTGCCGCCTTCACGCAGCCCGGCGTGACTGCACCACAGGCTGCGCGGCGGGCACGCCCTCCGTAGCCAGCACCCGACTGGGGTTGAGGCTGCGGATGGGGATGGATCGGTCCTGCGGAATCCCGCCCGAGAGCTGCAGCGCCAGATAGCGCCCGCAGCACACGCGCAGAAACGACGCAAAGTTGTCCACGCTGCCGCGCTCGGCCAGCAGTTCGTCGTGCAGCCGCGCGCACAACTGGGGTACACCCATGCCGTCGCGCGCGGCAATCTCTTCCAGCACCTGCCAGAACAGGTTCTCCAGCCGGATGCTGGTGGCCACCCCATGCAGCCGTACCGAACGGGCACGGCAACTGTACAGGGCGGGGTCGGCACTGATAAAGACCTGGCACATGGCGGGTATCTCCAGGGGGCTGAAAGCAGCCGCCATCTTGCGCGCCCGTACAGGGGCGTGCAAGCGGGCAAGCCCGGAGGACTCAGTGCGTGATGCGCGTACCCAGCACGGCCAGGAACTGCGCAATCCAGTCCGGGTGCGCGGGCCAGGCCGGGGCAGTCACGAGCTTGCCGTCGGTGTGGGCCTTGTCCACCGCGATGTCGGCATACCGGCCACCGGCCAGTTCCACCTCGGCACGGCAGGCCGGGTAGGCCGAGCAACTGCGGCCCTGGAGCACGCCCGCGCCCGCCAGGAGCTGCGCCGCGTGGCAGATGGCCGCCACGGGCTTGTCGGCCTCGAAAAAGTGGCGCACGGCAGCCACCACGGCGGGGTAGGTGCGCAGGTACTCTGGTCCGCGCCCGCCGGGCAGCACCAAGGCATCGTAGTCCTGGGGCCGCACTTCGGCAAAGCTGGCGTTGAGCGTGAAATGGTGCCCCGGCTTCTCGCTGTAGGTCTGGGCACCCTCGAAGTCGTGGATGGCGGTCTTGATCTGCTCGCCCGCCTTCTTGTCGGGGCACACGGCGTGCACCTGGTGGCCCACGGCCAGCAGTGCCTGGAAGGGCACCATGGTCTCGTAGTCCTCGCAGTAATCGCCACAGATCATCAGAATCTTTTTTCCGGCCATGCGTGTCTCCTGGGGTTGGATAGAGGAGTCCGCATTCTTGCGGCGCAGGCGCGATCTGTGGTGTTAGCCGGTTACTACATCGCCCGGCCGGGCGGTGCCAGGGGCATCAGCCCGTCAGGCGTTGCAGGGCTTCGCGGTACTTGGCCGCGGTTTTTTCGATGACCTCCTGCGGCAGGCGTGGCGCGGGGGCGGTCTTGTCCCAGGGCTTGCCGTTGACCTTGGCCTGCTCCAGCCAGTCGCGCAGGAACTGCTTGTCGTAGCTGGGTGGGTTTTCGCCCTTGGCCAGGGCCTCTGCGTAGCCTTCCACGGGCCAGTAGCGGGAGCTGTCGGGGGTCAGCACTTCATCCATCAGCACCAGGCGGCCCTGTGGGTCCAGGCCGAACTCGAACTTGGTGTCGGCAATGATCATGCCCTTGGTCCGCGCGATGTCTGCGGCGGCCTGGTAGATGGCAATGCTCACGTCGCGGATCTTGGCGGCCAGTTCGGGGCCGATCATCTCCACCGTGCGCTCGAAGGTGATGTTCTCGTCGTGCTCACCCACGGCGGCCTTGGCCGCTGGGGTATAGATGGGGCTGGGCAGCTTGGCTGCGTTGGTCAGGCCTGCGGGCAGGGGCACGCCGCACACGGACTGGCTCTCCTGGTACTCCTTCCAGCCGCTGCCGGCCAGGTAGCCGCGCACCACGGCTTCCACCGGAATGGGCTGCAGGCGCTGCACCAGCATGGAGCGGCCACGCACCTGCGCTGCCTCGGCTGGGCTGACCACGCTCTCGGGGGCTTCGCCGGTCAGGTGGTTGGGGCACAGGTGGCCCAGCTTGTCGAACCAGAACAGCGCCATCTGGGTCAGCAGCTCACCCTTGCCCGGAATGGGCTCACCCATGATCACATCGAACGCCGAAATGCGGTCGCTGGCCACCATCAGGATGCGGTCGGTGCCCACGGCGTAGTTGTCGCGCACCTTGCCGCGCGCCAGCAGGGGCAGGGAGCTGAGGGCAGAGGTGTGCAGGGCGGTGGGGTTGGACGGGAGGTTCATGGAAAAACGCTGTCAGGGGAGTGTGCGCGAATGGATGCCGCCGTGCGGCGGTCTGGGCCCAGGGGGCCTGCGCATTGTATGCGGCGTGCCTTTCCGTCCGCGAGGTGGAGGCGGCGCAGGAGAGGAACCCAACCATTGTGCGCCGTTTTGGGGCGTTTGGCACCTGTTGCGGGAAAACCCGCTGCACTGCACCGGAATGGGATTGCTTTTGGTACCTGGCGGGCGCATAGTGAAAGCACGGCGGGCGGTTGGAGCCGACTGCCGGGTCGCCACAGGGTGTGCTGTGGCGGCGCCTATCTTCCGAGTGCCACAGGAGACCTGTTTATGAACCTGACGATCAGCGGTCATCATCTCGAAGTCACCCCCGCCCTGCGCAGTTATGTCACCTCCAAGCTGGATCGGATCACCCGGCATTTCGACCAGGTGGTCGATGTCAAGGTCCTGCTCACCGTTGAAAAGCAAAAGGAAAAGGAAAAGCGCCAGCGCGCCGAATGCAATATCCACGTCAAAGGGACCGACCTGTTCGCCGAATGCTCCCATGCCGATCTATACGCTGCAGTCGATGAACTCGTGGACAAGATGGACCGGCAAGTGATGCGCCACAAGGATCGCATCCAGGACCACCATTCCGATGCACGTCGCCGGATGGCCGCGTGATCTTCACGCAGTGCGACGGGCGGGCAGGCAGCCCCGCCGCCTCTCCAACCGCCCGATGGGGCGGTTTTTTCACAGGGGGTGCCGCAAGCCCGAACCGGCTTTGCGGCGCCAATTGTGAGCGTTTGTTCCAAGCGGTGCATAATCGCGCCCAGAAACTGCCATGAACCGCCTCGCCTCCATCCTGCCTGCCGATCAAGTGCTAGTGAGCGTTGATGCCACCAGCAAGAAACGTGCTTTTGAAGAAGCAGGCCTCTTGTTCGAGAGTCTGCACGGCCTGTCGCGGGCGCTGATCACCGACAGCCTGTTTGCCCGCGAACGCCTGGGTTCCACCGGCCTGGGGCATGGCGTGGCCATTCCACATGGACGCATCAAGGGGCTCAAGGCGCCGATGGCGGCCGTGTTTCAACTGGCCCAACCCATCGGGTTCGACGCGCCGGACGAGCAGCCGGTGGGCCTGCTCATCTTTCTGCTGGTGCCCGAAGCGGCCACGCAGAAACACCTGGAGATTCTTTCCGAAATTGCCGAGTTGCTCAGCGACGGGCCCTTGCGCGAGAGAATCAAGGGCTGCGCCGATGCGGTCGAACTGCACCGCATGATCGCTGGTTGGCAGTCCACGCAGACGGCCTGAGTTTTTCGCCTCTCCGCAGCGCTCCTTCCCCGTGAAACCCAACGTCGTCAGCGCCGATGTCCTGTTCGAGGAGTTTCGCGGCCTGCTCAAGTGGGAATGGGTCGCGGGCCTGGGGGCCTCGGAGCGCCGCTTTGACGAGGTGGCTGTGCGCTCGGCGCGCTCTGGCGCTGACTTGGTGGGCTACCTCAACTACATCCATCCCTACCGGGCGCAGATCCTGGGTGAGCGCGAAATCGCTTACCTGGCCAATGCCACGGTGGAGGACTGCAAGCGCAGGATTTCGCGCATCGTCACGCTGGAGCCTCCGGTGCTGGTGCTGGCCGACGATCAGGTGGCGCCCGACGAACTGGTGTCGATGTGCGAACGGGCCCAGATTCCCATGTTCGCCACGCGCGAGTCGGCGGCCTTCGTCATCGATGTGCTGCGCGCCTACCTGTCCAAGCATTTCGCCGATCGCACCACCATGCACGGTGTGTTCATGGACATTCTGGGTCTTGGCGTGCTCATCACGGGGGAATCGGGCCTTGGCAAGAGTGAGCTGGGGCTGGAGCTGATCTCGCGCGGCAACGGGCTGGTGGCCGACGATGCGGTCGATCTGTTCCGCATCAACCAGACCACGATTGAAGGCAAGTGCCCGGAGCTGCTGCAAAACCTGCTGGAGGTGCGCGGCATCGGTCTGCTGGACATTCGCGCCATTTTTGGCGAGACAGCAGTACGCCGCAAGATGCGCCTCAAGCTCATCGTGCACCTGGTGCGCAAGGAAACGCTGGAACGCAACTACGAGCGGCTACCCTACGAACCGTTGACGCAAGACGTGCTGGGCGTTCCGGTGCTCAAGGTGGTGATCCAGGTGGTGGCGGGGCGCAACATTGCCGTGCTGGTGGAGGCCGCCGTGCGCAACACAATCTTGCAGTTGCGCGGGATTGATACCTACCAGGAATTTGTCGAGCGCCACCGCCGCGCCATGGACAAGGGCGGCTGATTATTTTCCGCGTTGCTGCGCGGCACACTGCGCGCACTGCCCATACAGGGCCATGGAGTGGTCCTGAACGACCCAGCCCTTGGACTTGGCAACACTCTGCTGGCGCTTCTCGATCTCGGCGTCGAAGAACTCTTCCACCTTGCCGCAGGCGGTGCAGATGAAGTGATCGTGGTGCTTGCCTTCGTTCAGTTCGTAAACGGCCTTGCCGCTCTCGAAGTTGCTGCGGCTCAGAATGCCGGCCTGCTCAAACTGCGTCAGCACGCGGTACACCGTGGCCAGGCCGATGTCTGAATGCTCTTGCAGCAGCACCCGGAACACATCTTCAGCCGTCATGTGGCGCTGTGCGCCTTTCTGAAAGATTTCCAGGATCTTGAGCCGGGGAAGCGTGGCCTTGAGGCCGGTGCTCTTGAGTTCTTCGATGTTGGACATGGCAAGGGTTTGGGGTTGGGTGGTGCGCCGCGCTTGGGCGGGGCCTGCCGCTACAATGGCTTGCATCATATCCTCTGGCCTTTTCCCATGTCCGCCAACGCTTTTCACAGTGCCCGCCTGGGGGCGATCCTGCTGCTCGGTGCCAGCCTGGCTGCCTGTGGCAGCTTCGACGGTGCGAGTGCGCGCATTGCCAGCGTCGTGACACCCTACAAAGTGGATGTGGTGCAGGGCAATTTCATTTCGCGTGAGCAGGTCGAGGCCTTGCAGGCCGGTATGGGCCGCCAGCAGGTGCGCGACATCCTGGGCACCCCGCTGGTCACCAGCCTGTTCCATGCCGATCGCTGGGAGTATGTTTTCACCCTCCAGCGGCCCGGGCAGCCGGTACAGTCGCGCAAGCTGACGGTGTTCTTCAAGGGCGATGTCCTGGAGCGTTTCGAGGGCGATGAAATGCCCACCGAGAGCGAATTCGTCGCTTCGCTCGACGCACGCAAGGGCAAGCGCAAGGTGCCGCAACTCGAAGCCACCGAGGAGCAGCTCGCCAAGTTCCCCGCACCCCAGGCCCCCGCCAAGGCAACCGAGCAGCAGCCTGCTCCCGCCCCCACGGCCACCCGCTACCCACCGCTCGAATCCAGCACCCGCTGAATGCTGCGCCGGTGCAACCGCATTCAAGGAACGCTATGACAGGGACTTCCTCCCCCGCTACTTCCCATGCCCCCTACCGCGTGGCGGTGGCCGGGGCTTCCGGCCGCATGGGCCGCATGTTGATCGAGGCCGTGCGTGCCAGCGGCGACTGTGTGCTGGCCGGCGCGCTGGACGTGCCTTCCAGCCCTGCCATCGGCTCGGACGCCACGGCGTTCCTGGGCGTGGCCAGCGGTGTGCCCATCACGGCCGACCTGCGCCAGGGGCTGCAGAACGCCGAGGTGCTGATCGACTTCACCCGCCCTGAGGGTACGCTGGCCCACTTGGCCATCTGCCGCGAGCTGGGCGTACAGGCCGTCATTGGCACCACGGGCTTTACCGACGCGCAGAAGGCCGAGATCGCCGCCCATGCACAGCGCACCGCCATCGTCATGGCGCCCAACATGAGCGTGGGCGTGAACGTCACGCTCAAGCTGCTGGAGATGGCGGCCAAGGCCCTGTCCACTGGCTACGACATCGAGATCATCGAGGCACACCACCGCCACAAGGTGGACGCGCCCTCGGGCACTGCGCTCAAGATGGGCGAGGTCATCGCAGGCGCGCTGGGCCGTGACCTCAAGGACTGCGCTGTCTATGCCCGCGAGGGCGTCACCGGCGAGCGCGATCCATCGAGCATCGGCTTTGCCACCATCCGTGGCGGCGACATCGTCGGCGACCACACGGTGCTGTTCGCGGGCACGGGCGAGCGTATCGAGATCACGCACAAGTCCTCCAGCCGCGCCACCTACGCCCAGGGCAGCCTGCGCGCAGTGCGCTTCCTGCGCGGCAAGCCCCATGGCATGTTCGACATGTTCGACGTGCTGGGTTTGGCGTGAACGTGAACACCTCCCTGAGCGGCTGCGCCGCTTCCCCCCGCTCCCGCAGCGCTGTGCGCTGCGGGCAGGGGGACGCTCCCAGCGCGGCGGTGCGGCCCTTGCGCGGGAGCCCTGGCCTGGGGGGCGACAGTTGCATGCGACGCGGGTGCCGCGTTCGCGGAATGGATCACTGACATGGATTGGCTGCACTGGTGGCGCCAGGGCGACGCCGTGACCCAGGCCACGGCGCTGGCGCTGCTGGCCATGTCGGTGGCAAGCTGGGTGGTCATTGCCTGGAAGGCCCGCTTGCTGCACCGTGGCCGCACCGATGTGGCGCGCTGCCTGGCGGCCTTCTGGCAGGCGCCAGGCATGGACGCTGCCTGTCGAACGCTGGCCGCGTTCGACCGCGAAGCCCTGGTGCTGCCCCTGGTCGATGCCGCTGGATCCGTAGCCACTGCGCAAAGCGCGGGCACGTTGGCCCAGGCGGGCAGCCGCAGCCAGCAGCTCACGAGGGTGTTGCGTGATGCGCTGCACATTGTGTTGGCCAAGCTGCAATTCGGCCAGGTGCTGCTGGCCACCGTGGGCTCTACGGCGCCTTTCGTGGGCTTGCTGGGCACGGTCTGGGGCATCTACCATGCGCTGACCGAAATTGCCGGTGCGGGGCAGATCAGCATCGACCGCGTGGCCGGGCCGGTGGGAGAGGCCCTGATCATGACCGCCGCAGGCCTGGCCGTGGCGATTCCGGCGGTGCTGGCCTACAACGGCTTTGGCCGTGCCGTGGCCCGCATCGAGGCCGACCTGGAAGGCTTTGCGCTGGACCTGCGCGAGCTCCTGCTGGGTACGGCGGCACAGGCCCCGGCCGAGGACGCCTGAGAAGGCGGGGTGCACCATGGCATTTGGCCGCCTTGAACGCACCCGTGGGGCCGAACCCATGAGCGACATCAACATGACGCCCCTGGTCGATGTGATGCTGGTGCTGGTGGTCATCTTCATCCTGACCGCGCCTTTGCTGGCCAGCGCCATCCGGCTCGATCTGCCACGCGCCGAGGGTACGGCGCCCGCTGCAGCGCCGCGTGCGCTCACCCTGGTGCTGGACCGCCAGGGCCAGTTGTTCGTGGACGACCAACCTGTGCCGTCGGCGGCTGCGTTGGCCCGCCGCCTGGGCGAGGTGGCGCAGGCGGCCCCCGACACCGAACTGCAGTTGCGCGCCGACGCTGCTGTGCCCTATGGCCGGGTGGTGGAGGTCATGGGCGCGGCGCATGCTGCCGGGCTGCAGCGCATCGGTTTTGTAGCCGACCCGGCGGCTGCGCCCGCGCCCTCGGCGCCGGCACGCTGAGACGTCTCTCTCCAGCGCCTAAAATCCGGGCAGGGCCGCAGGCTGCGGTCATTCACTCTCTGTTGCAGGCATCCATGCAAGACAAATACCAACACACCGAGGTCGAGCGCGCCGCGCAGGCCCACTGGACGGCCAACGACGCCTACCGCGTGACCGAGGACGCCGGCAAGAAGAAGTTCTACGCCTGCTCCATGCTGCCCTACCCCAGCGGCAAGCTGCACATGGGCCATGTGCGCAACTACACCATCAACGACATGCTCACGCGCCAGCTGCGCATGAGCGGCTACAACGTGCTCATGCCCATGGGCTGGGACGCCTTCGGCCTGCCGGCCGAGAACGCGGCGCTGAAGAACGGCGTGCCCCCGGCGCAGTGGACCTACGACAACATCGCCTACATGAAGAAGCAGATGCAGGCGATGGGGCTGGCCATCGACTGGAGCCGCGAGGTCGCCACCTGCGACCCCGACTACTACCACTGGAACCAGTGGCTTTTCCTCAAGATGCTGGAAAAGGGCATCGCCTACCGCAAGACCCAGGTGGTGAACTGGGACCCGGTGGACCAGACCGTGCTGGCCAACGAGCAGGTGATCGACGGCAAGGGCTGGCGCACCGGCGCCGTGGTGGAAAAGCGCGAGATCCCCGGCTACTACCTGAAGATCTCCGACTACGCCCAGGAGCTGCTGGACCATGTCCAGATCGGCAACGACAAGGCCACGCTGACCGGCTGGCCCGACAAGGTGCGGCTGATGCAGGAAAACTGGATCGGCAAGAGCGAGGGCGTGCGCTTCGCCTTCACGCACGACATCCGGGGTGAGGACGGCACGCTGATCCAGGACGGGAAGATGTACGTCTTCACGACCCGTGCCGACACCATCATGGGCGTGACCTTCTGCGCCGTGGCGCCCGAACACCCGCTGGCCCAGCATGCCGCGCGCGGCAACCCGCAGCTCGCCGCCTTCATCGAGGAATGCAAGAAGGGCGGCACCACCGAGGCCGAACTGGCCCTCAAGGAAAAAGAGGGCATGCGCACGGGCCTGAACGTGACGCACCCGCTCACCGGCCTGCCGGTCGAGGTGTGGGTGGGCAACTACGTGCTCATGTCCTACGGCGACGGCGCCGTGATGGGCGTGCCTGCGCACGATGAGCGCGACTTTGCCTTCGCGCTCAAGTACGGCATCGAGATCAAACAGGTGGTGCTGGTCGACGGCGAAACCTTCAACTACCACCAGTGGCAGGACTGGTACGCCGACAAGCAGCGCGGCGTGACGGTCAACTCCGACAGCTTCAGCGGCCTGCCGTACCGCGATGCCGTCAATGCCGTCGCCCATGCGCTGGGCGAAAAGGGCCTGGGCGAGAAGAAGACCACCTGGCGCCTGCGCGACTGGGGCATTTCGCGCCAGCGCTACTGGGGCACGCCCATCCCCATCATCCACTGCGCAGACTGCGGCCCGCAGCCCGTGCCCGAAAAGGACCTGCCGGTGGTGCTGCCGCAGGATCTGGTGCCCGACGGCTCGGGCAACCCGCTGGTGAAAAGCGAGGCCTTCCACGCCGGCGTGGTCTGCCCCTGCTGCGGCAAGGCCGCGCGCCGCGAGACCGACACCATGGACACCTTCGTGGACAGCTCGTGGTACTTCATGCGCTACTGCGACCCGAAGAACAGCGAAAAGATGGTGGCGGGCGGCGCCGACTACTGGATGCCGATGGACCAGTACATCGGCGGTATCGAGCACGCCATCCTGCACCTGCTGTACGCGCGCTTCTGGACCAAGGTCATGCGCGACCTGGGGCTGGTGAAAGTCGATGAGCCTTTCACCAAGCTGCTCACGCAGGGCATGGTGCTCAACCACATCTACTCGCGCAAGGGCGAGAAGGGCGGCAAGGAGTACTTCTGGCCGCACGACGTCGAACATGTGCTGGACGAAGGCGGCAAGGTCATCGGCGCCCGGCTGAAGAATGCCGTCGGCGACCTGCCCGTGGGCACGGCCATCGACTACGAGGGCGTGGGCACCATGTCCAAGTCCAAGAACAACGGTGTCGATCCGCAGGACCTGATCGAGAAGTACGGCGCCGACACCGCGCGCCTCTACACCATGTTCACCGCGCCGCCCGAGGCCACGCTGGAGTGGAACGACGCGGCGGTGGAGGGCAGCTACCGCTTCCTGCGCCGCGTGTGGAACTTTGGCGTCAAGCTGTCTGCTATGGATAGCGTAGCTGCCAACGCAAGTGTGGCGGGCGCTGCAAGCCTGAATGATGTGAAATTCGGCAAGGAGGCCAAGGCCCTTCGGCTGGAAATCCATACCGTGCTCAAGCAGGTGGACTACGACTACCAGCGCATGCAGTACAACACCGTGGTCTCGGGCGCCATGAAGATGCTCAACGCCCTGGAGGACTTCAAGGCTGCGGACTGCGAGGGCGCGCAGGTCGCGCTGATCGAGGGCTTCGGTATCTTGCTGCGCTGCCTGTACCCCGCCACGCCGCACATCACGCACCAGCTCTGGAGCGAGCTGGGCTACGCCGCCCACCTGGGCGACCTGCTCGACGCCCCCTGGCCGCAGGTGGATGCGGGTGCGCTGGTGCAGGACGAAGTCGAGCTCATGCTCCAGGTCAACGGCAAGCTGCGCGGCTCCATCCATGTGCCCGCGGCAGCCGACAAGGCCGAGATCGAGCGCATCGCCCTGGCCAGTGAGGCCTTCGCAGCGCATTCGGGCGGAGCCCAGCCCAAGCGCGTGGTGGTGGTGCCCGGCCGCCTGGTCAACGTCGTCGTCTGACATGGACCGGCGTGCCCTGTTGACCTTCGCCCCCGCCGCACTGCTGGCGGGCTGTGGCTTTCGCCTGCGCGGTGCGCCGGAATTTGCGTTCGACTCGCTGTTCCTCAATGCTCCCGCAGGCTCGCCGCTGGCGCGTGAACTGCAGCGCACGCTCGAAGCCTCGGGCGGGCGCCTGAAAGTGCTGCGCGAGCCCGCAACCCTGCCCAGCGCGCAGGCCGTGTTCGACCTGCTGGCCGAACAACATGAGCGCGCCGTGGTCGGCCTCACGACCTCGGGCCAGGTGCGTGAGTTGCAGTTGCGTCTGCGCGTGCGCATCCGTTTGCGTGGTGCTGATGGCAGCGAGTGGATTCCCGACACCGAGCTGCTGCAGTCCCGCGACATCAGCTACAGCGAAACGATTGCGCTGGCCAAGGAGGCCGAAGAGGCGCTGCTCTACCGCAACATGCAGACCGACATCGTGCAGCAGATCGTGCGCCGCCTGGCCTCGGTCAGATCGCGCTGAACGCCGCTTCCACGCGGTTGCGCCCGGCCTGCTTGGCACGGTAGAGGGCCGCATCGGCCTCGCGCAGTGTGGCCTCGAACTCGCCCACCGAGCCCAGTGCCAGTCCGGCGCTGAGCGTGGCCCCGGGCTGGGGGGCAGTGTCGGCAAATTGCTGGCGTAGCCGTTCCAGCATCTGCCGCAGGTCGGGGCCGCGGCCCGAGCCCAGTGCTACGACGACAAATTCCTCGCCACCAAGGCGCGCGGCACGGCAGTGCTCCGACCCACAGGCCTGCAGCAGCGTCGCCAGGTGGCGGATCACCTGGTCCCCCATGCCATGGCCATGCAGGTCGTTGATTTGCTTGAAGTGGTCCAGATCGACCATGCCCAGGACCACGGGTTCCTCGGCTGACTGCGATGCCACCCAGTGGCGCAGCCCCTGCCGGTTGAGCAGGCCGGTCAGTGGATCGTGCGTGCGCTGTTGCTCCACCAAGGCCAGCAGGTCGCCCGACAGCACCAGTACCAAACCCACCACGCCACCAATGAGAGACATGCCTGCGGCCAGCACCGACGCAGCATTGACCAGCGTGGGCGTCACGGTGGTCTCGATCTGGCCCAGTGCCGCTGCCACGCCGCGCAAACCCATGAGCACCGCAAACACCATTCCCAGCAAGGCCATCAGGCGCATGCCAGCACGTAGCTGTGGGCGGGCTTCGTCCCAAGCTGTGCGGGCCAGCAGCAGGGCCAAAGCAGCGAGCAGCAGAGACAGCAGACCAATGCGCCAGCGCGCATCAGGCATCCAGACACCAAACCACAGTGCGATGGCCAGACTCGCCAGGCAGCTTGCCGCCAAGGGGCCTGGCCGTACGGGCAGGCCACGCAGTTGACGGGTGCCGCCCAGCACCAGGGCCACGCCGCTCACCATGCACACCACCGCTAGCACCAGCCCCATCACAGGCAGCAGCCAGCTTTGCAGCATGTTCAGTGCAAAGCCCGCCGAAGCCAGCAGCAGGCCGAAAGCAGCGGGCTGCATGCCCGGCAGACGGCGGCCCAAGGCTCGGTGGGTGATCAACAGCACCAGTGCCAGTAGTGCAGCCGACAGCGACAGCGTGATGCCCATGCCCCGGGGGTCGAGAAAAGCCCAGGCGGTGGGCATCATGGTGTGCCCTCCGGTGCTTCGGTGCACTCCACACGGTTGCGGCCCAGGGTCTTGGCACGGTAGAGCGCACCATCGGCCTGGCTCCACAGCGCTGCAAAGTCAATACCCGGTGTGGCCAGGGCCACCCCCAGGCTGGCAGTGATGGGCAGGCCTGCACCCTGTGCAGCCAGGCGCTCCAGGTCGCAGCGAAGGCGCTCGGCCACGGCCTGCGCTGCGCTGGGGTGCAAGCCTTGCAGCAGTACAGCAAATTCTTCACCGCCCATACGCACTGCCAGGTCGCCCTCGCGCAGGTGGCGGCGCAACACTTCACCCACAAAGGCCAGCACCCGGTCCCCGGCGGCATGGCCATGCTGGTCGTTGACCTCTTTGAAGTGGTCCACGTCCACAGCCACCAGGGCCCACCCGGCCAGAGACAGCGGCAGGCGCGAGGCCAGCGCGTGGCGGTTGAGCACGCCAGTCAGCGGATCGCGCTCCGCTTCGAGGCGCAGGTCTTCGATCACCAGCAATTGGTGCACCAGCAGCAGCCCGGTCTGAATGGCTACAAAGGACATGGCGCCCACCAGGTACACCACCATATTGAAAGGCGTGCCCAGCGCGTACACCGGCTGGATCAGGCCCTGCAAGGCCCATACGGCCCGCACCACCATCAGCAAGGACAGCAGCAGCGCTGCGATGGCGACGAAGGCCAACCCCACCCCAATACCGCGCTGGCGCAGCGGCCACAGGGCCCGTCCCAGGCCTGCCATGAGCCACACCACCACTGCCGTGAATACCACGACCCGGTAGGGAAGGTGGGGGTACCACACCCCCCACCACAACGAGGTGCCCGCGAGGCACAGGGCTGGGATGGCCCACCACCACCGCTGCGAAGGACGGCCAGCCAGGCGGTGCGTGCCGTCGATCAGCAGGCCCACGCCGACCGCCATCAACGGGTTGCCCACGACGAGTGCCCAGTGCGACGCCACCAAGCCCTGCGACACATTCAACAGGGCAGCGGCCGACGCACACACCGAGCCTGCTGCCCACCACCGCAGCGCAGGGGCATAACGCGAGCGCGATGCCAGCCAGCCCGCCAAAGCGGCCAGCGTCAGCGAGGCCATGAAGGCCGCCATGGTGATGGCGCGAGGTTCCGGCAAAACCCGACTCCCGTTGCTGGCGATGGTCACCAGTATAGAAGTCGCCAAAGGCTTTGGGTGGCAGAAAATCGAGGCGCTACCGCCGCATCAGCGTGCTCTTGCCAAACAGCGACTCCACCAGGTCCACGGCCAGCAGGGCCGTCTTGTTGCGCACGTCCAGCGCGGGGTTGAGTTCGACGATGTCCAGCGACGCCAGGCAGCCGCTGTCGGCGATCATCTCCATGCACAGCTGCGCCTCGCGGTAGGTCGGCCCGCCGGGCACGGTGGTGCCCACGCCGGGGGCGATGTCGGGGTCGAGGAAGTCCACGTCGAAGCTCACGTGCAGGTGGGTGTGCTCGTCCAGGCCGTCGAGCGCCTGCAGCATGGTCTGGCGCATGCCCACCTCGTCGATGAAGCGCATGTCGAACACCTCCAGCCCCTGTTCGTGCACGAAGCGCTTTTCGCCTGCGTCCACGCTGCGGATGCCGATCTGGCGGATCTGCTGCGGCCGCAGCGCAGGGGCACCGTCGGGCATGCCTGCGAGCTGCGTGAGTGCCTCGGGCCCGAAGCCGCAGAGGCAGGCCACGGGCATGCCGTGCACGTTGCCGCTGGGCGTGAGCGTGCTGGTGTTGAAGTCGGCATGCGCGTCGAGCCAGAGCACGCGCAGCTGCTTGCCCGCCTCCGCGCAGTGGCGCGCCACGGCGCTGATGCTGCCCAGGCCCAGGCTGTGGTCGCCGCCGAGCAGGATGGGCAGGCGGCCCTGGCGCAGTTCGCCCCGCACGGCGTCGAACACGGCGCGGTTCCATTCCACCACCTGGGGCAGGTGGCGGTAGCCGTCCACGGGCGGCAGCCAGGGGTTGGCCGGGCCGGCGAGGTTGCCCCGGTCTGCCACCTGCAGGCCCCGGCCTTCGAGCGCCGCCTGCAGCCCGGCCACACGCAGGGCCTCGGGGCCCATGGAGGCGCCGCGCGCGCCCGCGCCGATGTCGGTGGGGGCGCCGATCAGGCTGACGGCGGGGGCGGGGCGGTTCGGGGTCATGCGGTTTGTGGCTCCGGTTGCAGGGCGGTGCGGGCCTGGGGCGCGGGGGTGTGCAACAGGCCGAACAGGTCCTTGGGGTCGTTCATCTGCGGCACCAGGTCGATGGGTGTGCCCAGGTGCGGGTATTGTTGCAGCAGCGCGTGCAGCGTGCGCAGGGCGGAGAAGTCCTCCAGCGCGAAGCCCACGGAGTCGAACACCGTCACCTCCTGCGCCGTGCGGCGGCCCGGGGCCTGGCCGCGCAGCACCTGGGCGAATTCGGTCACCGCGAAGCCGGCGGGCATCTGCTGGATCTCGCCCTCGATGCGCGACTGCGGCTCGAACTCCACCACCACGCGCGCGTCGGCGCGGCGCAGGATGTCGGCGTGCAGCTCGGTCTTGCCCGGGCAGTCGCCGCCCACCGCATTGAGGTGCATGCCCGCCTCGATCATCTCCGGCAGCAGGATGGTGGCGTTGCGCTTGTCGGCCGTGGCCGTGGTCACGATGTCGCAGCCGCGCACCGCCTCGGCTGCGCTGGCACAGCGTTCCACCGTCAGGCCTGGCAGCGCCAGGCGCGCCAGGTTGCGTTCCAGCTTGAGGCTGGCGCCCGGGTCGGTGTCGAACAGGCGCAGCGCGCGGATGCCCAGCAGGTGGTAAAAGGCCAGCGCCTGGAACTCGCTCTGCGCGCCGTTGCCGATCAGCGCCATGCGGCGGCTGTCGGGCCGGGCCAGGTGCCGAGCGGCCAGCACCGACATGGCGGCCGTGCGCAGCGCGGTGGTGAGCGTCAGCTCGGACACCAGCAGCGGGTAGCCCGTGTCCACATCGGCCAGCACGCCGAAGGCGGTGACGGTGAGCAGCCCCTCGGCCGTGTTCTTGGGGTGGCCGTTGACGTACTTGAAGCAGTACAGCCGCCCGTCGCTGGTGGGCATGAGTTCGATCACGCCCACGGGCGAATGGATGGCGTGCCGCGCCGACTTGTCGAACTGCTCCCAGCGGCGGTAATCGCTGTCCATGGCGTCCACCAGTTGCTGCAGGAAGCGGGGAAAACCCACCTGCCGCACCAGTTCGCGCACGCTGTTCACGCCGAGGTAATTCACCATGACCATCTCCTTGACTTGTGTTCTGGGAAGAATTCTCCGCAGGGGCACGGCCAAAGAAAAGTGAGAAACCTGCGCAGTTAATGCAGCTTGCAGAGCAAATCGCCAAGCAAAAATGGCGTTATGCGCAAATGCTGGGTTTGGATGGGCGCGGCGATACACTGCCGGGCATGCAAGTCGCCCTGGCCCAACTCTCTTCGCACCTGCAACGCGGCCTCGCCCCGCTGTATGTGCTGCACGGCGACGAACCCCTGCTGCAGCAGGAGGCGGCCGACGCCATCCGCGCCGCGGCGCGCGCCCAGGGCTACACCGAACGCAGCAGCTTCACCGTGGCGGGCGCGCATTTCGACTGGAGCGTGGTGCTGGCGGCGGGCGGCAGTCTGAGCCTGTTCGCCGACCGGCAGATCATCGAGATCCGCATCCCCTCGGGCAAGCCCGGCAAGGACGGCAGCGTGGCGCTGCAGCAGGTGGCGGAAAGCGCGCGCGGCAACGTCAGCACGCTCACGCTGGTGCAGCTGCCGCGCCTGGACAAGGCCACCAAGACCGGCGGCTGGTTCACCGCCCTGGAAGGCGCGGGCGTGGCCGTGCAGATCGACCCCATCGAGCGCGCCCAGCTCCCGCAGTGGATCGCTCAGCGCCTGGCCGCGCAGGGCCAGCGCGTGGCGGCGGGCGAGGAGGGGCAACGGACGCTGCAGTTCTTCGCCGACCGCGTGGAGGGCAACCTGCTGGCCGCGCACCAGGAGATCCAGAAACTGGGCCTGCTGCACCCGCCGGGCGAGCTATCGTGGGCGCAGGTCGAGGCCGCCGTGCTCAACGTGGCGCGCTACGACGTGTTCAAGCTCTCCGAGGCCGTGCTCGGCGGCCAGGTGCTGCGCGTGCAACGCATGCTCGACGGCCTGGAGGCCGAGGGCGAAGCGCCCGTGCTGGTGCACTGGGCGCTGTCCGAGGACATCCGCGCCTTGAAGCGCGTGAAGGACGCCATGAACGCCGGCAAGCCCCTGCCCATGGCGCTGCGCGAGAACCGCGTCTGGGGCGTGAAGGAGCGGCTGTACGAGCGCATCCTGCCGCGCGCGAACGACGCGCAGCTCGCGCGCCTGCTGCAGGCGGCGCACCAGGTGGACGGCATCGTCAAGGGCCTGAAGGTGGCCGACTGGCCCGCCCAGCCCTGGCAGGCGTTGCAGCGGCTGGCGCTGCAGCTCGCGCGCCTGGGCATGGCGGCGCGCTGAGTGCGAGAAATTTTAAGAAAAATTGGCCTCTAGCGCCCGTGCAATAAGCGCAACTAGCTATTAAAACAATAGCAATCAAGCGCCGGGCAACGCACTGCGCGCCTTGTCCACCCAGGCTTGCAGGTGGTCCAGCAGGCTGGAGCGGCTGAAGGAGCAGCTTTCCTCGGTGAACAGCGCGCTGGCTTCCAACCGGTCGATCAGGTTCAGCAGCACCTCGCCATAGCGGGGTGGCAGGGCGGCCAGCAGGGCTTGCTGGGCACGCGCCGTGTCGCCCAGGGCGGTGGCGCTCAGGTCGCCCTGGCCGTGGGCCGCCAGGGCGGATTGCAAGGTGGCGAGCTGGGTGGCGGGGTGGTCTGGCATGTCGGGTCTCCTGGCTGGCGGCGATTACAGCGCAGCCCGGCGCCCGGTGCACAACTGCGGCAAAATCCCCCCATGAACGCGCTCAACGTGGCTGAAACCACGCACACCCTCGGTTTACAGGCAAAAACGGCCTCCGCGCTGATGGCCAAAGCGCCAGCAGCTATCAAAAACAAAGCGCTGCGGGCGCTGGCACGCCTGCTGCGCGAGCAGACTGCGGCGCTGCAGGTGGACAACGCGCGCGACCTGGAGCGCGCCCGCGCCGCCGGTTTGGCCGAGCCCATGGTGGATCGGCTCAAGCTGACCCCCCAGGTGCTGGAAACCTGTGCCCAGGGCTGCGAGCAGCTCGCCGCCATGCCCGATGTGATCGGCGAGATCATCGGCCTGCAGCAGCAGCCCAGCGGCATCCGCGTGGGGCGCATGCGCGTGCCGATCGGCGTGTTCGGCATGATCTTCGAGAGCCGGCCGAACGTGACCATCGAGGCCGCCAGCCTGTCCATCAAGAGCGGCAACGCCTGCATCCTGCGCGGCGGTTCCGAGGCCATCGACTCCAACAAGGCGCTGGCAAAGCTTGTGCAGCAGGCCTTGGCTGAAGCTGGTTTGCCGCAAGATGCCGTGCAACTGGTGCAAACCACCGACCGCGAGGCCGTGGGCCACCTGATCGCCATGCCCGAATATGTGGACGTGATCATCCCGCGCGGCGGCAAGGGCCTGATCGAGCGCATCAGCCGCGAGGCCAAGGTGCCCGTCATCAAGCACCTGGACGGCAACTGCCACACCTATGTGGACGACCCCTGCGACCTGGAACTGGCGCTCAAGGTCACCGAGAACGCCAAGACACAGAAGTACAGCCCCTGCAACGCCACCGAAAGCCTGCTGGTGGCGCGCGGCGTGGCGGGCGCTTTCCTGCCACGTATGGGCGCGGTGTTCGCGGCCAAGGGCGTGGAAATGCGGGTGTGCCCCGAAAGCAAGGCCCTGCTGGCAGCGCTGCCGGGCGCGAAAGTGCAGGACGCCACGGAACAGGATTGGAGCGAGGAATACCTCGCGCCCATCATCAGCGTCAAGGTGGTGGCGGGGCTGGACGAGGCCATCGCCCACATCAACCGCTATTCCAGCCACCACACCGAGGCCATCCTCACCACGAACCATGTGCACGCCCAACACTTCCTGCGCGAGGTCGATTCGAGCAGCGTGATGGTGAACGCCAGCACGCGTTTCGCCGACGGCTTCGAGTACGGCCTGGGCGCCGAGATCGGCATCAGCACCGACAAGTTCCACGCGCGCGGCCCGGTGGGCATCGAGGGGCTCACTTCGCTCAAGTGGGTGGTGCTGGGCGAGGGTGAAGTGCGCCACTGACGGCTCGGCGCTACACACAGGCCTGCCTGCATTGACGCCGGGCAGGCCGCAGTCGATCATTCCATTGTGAAAATCATCATCATCGGCGCTGGGCGGGTGGGCGAAAGCGTGGCGGACAGCCTGGTGTCCGAACACAACGACATCACCGTCATCGACACCAGTGCGGCGCGCCTGCGCGACCTGGAATCCCGTTTTGACCTGCGTGGCGTGGTGGGCAGCGGCATCGATCCGGCGGTGCTCGCCGAAGCCGGTGCGCGGGACACCGATTTGCTCATTGCCTGTGCGGCCGAGGATGAAACCAACCTCGTGTGCTGCAAGGTGGCGCAGCGGCTGTACGGCATACCCACCCGCATCGCCCGCGTGCGCACCTCCGGGTTTGTCGATCAGGACCTGCTGCTGGGCCCCGATGGCTTTGCGGTGGACCGGATCATCTGTCCCGAAGAGTCGCTCACGCGCTACATCGTGCGCCTGGTCGAATACCCCGAGGCCATGCAGGTGCGCGATTTTGCCGGGGGGCGTGCCAGTCTGGTGTCGGTGCGTGCACGTGCGGGGGCTCCGCTGGTGAGCCACAGCATCGGCGAGCTGCGCCAGATTCTTCCCGGTGTGGACATGCGCCTGGTGGCCATTTACCGGCGCTTTCAGGATGAGCCCGATCGCTTCATTGCCTGCGACGGCTCCACCCGGGTGGAGCCGGGCGACGAAGTGTTCGTGCTCGCCGCCAGCGAACACATTGCCCAGGTGCTGACCGCGCTGCACCGGCGCCAGGGCCAGCCCGAGAGGCCCGTGCGCCGCATCATGATTGCCGGAGGCGAGGAGGTGGGCCTGCGGCTGGCCCGCCAGCTCGCACGCGAGAAGGGGCGCTTTCACCTCAAGGTCATCGAAGAGCTGCCTGAGCGCTGCGTGGCCCTGGCGTCGGAACTGCCTTCGGAGGTGCTGGTGTTGCAGGGCGACACCACCGATGAAGACCTGCTGGCAGGCGAAAGCGTGGAAGAGACCGACCTGTTTCTGGCATTGACTGAGGACGATGAGGACAACATCATGTCCTGCCTGCTGGCCAAGCGCATGGGCGCACGCCGCGTGTTGGCGCTCATCAACCGGCGCAGCTATGCCGACCTGATGCATGGCACGCAGATCGACATTGCGCTCTCGCCCGCGCAGGCCATGCTGGGTGAGCTGCTGGCCCATGTGCGCCAGGGCGACGTGCAGGCCGTGCACAGCCTGCGCCGCGGAGTGGCCGAGGCACTCGAGATCGTGGCGCGCGGTGACCGCAAGAGCTCGCGCGTGGTGGGGCGCAAGGTGAGTGAGCTGTCCTTGCCGCCCGAGGTGCACATGGGGCTGATCGTGCGTGGTCTGCCCGTGCCTGGCGAGGAAATGACCGAGGCTGTCGAGCCGCAGGTCATCATCCCGCACAGCACCACGGTGATCGAGACCAACGACCATGTGGTGTTCTTCGTGCCGCACAAGCGGCTGGTGCGCGAGGTGGAAAAGCTCTTCCGCGTCAGCGCCATGTTCTTCTAGCGCACTGCGCCGCCACCCATGCTGGATCTGCTTCCCGTTCTGCGCGTGCTGGGCATTCTGCTCATGGTGTTTGCGCTGACCATGGGGCTGCCCTTGGGTGTGTCCTGGGTGCAGGGCGATGGTGTCTGGCGCGTGTACCCTGTGTCCATGGCAGTGACCATGGGGGTGGGGCTTGCGCTGTGGGTCGGGCTGCGGCGTCATCAGCGAGAGCTGCTGCCGCGCCACGGCGTGATGCTGGTCACGCTGGTATGGGTGCTGCTGCCGCTGTGCGCCGTGCTGCCGCTGATGCTGGCCTTGCACCAGGTGGGGCGTCCGGTCTCGTTCACGCATGCGTATTTCGAGGCGGTTTCGGGCTTGACCACCACCGGCTCCACCGTGCTCAGTGGGCTCGACAGCCTGCCCGTATCGGTCAACGTGTGGCGCACCTTCCTGCAGTGGGTGGGGGGCATGGGCATTCTGATCCTGGCGGTGGCGGTGCTGCCGCTGCTGGGGGTGGGCGGCAGCCAGTTGTTCCGAGCCGAGGCCGCAGGCCCGGTCAAGGACACCAAGCTGACCCCGCGCATGACGGAAACCGCCAAGGGGCTGTGGGGCGTGTATGCCTTTTTTTCAGTGGCATGCGCGCTGGCCTATTGGTGGGGAGGCATGCGCCCGCTGGATGCACTCATGCACATGTTCACTACCGTGAGCCTGGGGGGGCTGTCTTCGTACGACGCAAGTTTCGGCCACTTCCAGTCGCCGCTGCTGGAAGCCATCGCGGTGCTCTTCATGCTGGTGGCCAGCTGCAACTTTGCCCTGTATTTTGTGGCGGTGCGCAAGCGTTCCACGGCGGGTCTGTGGCGTGACCCGGAGCTGCGCGCCACCCTGGGCGTGCTGGTGGGCAGCGGCCTGTTGGTGTCGGTGCTGTTGTGGGCCAAGGGCACCTATGCCCCTCTGGATGCCTTGCGCTACGGGGTGTTCAATGTGGTGTCCGTGGCCACCACCACCGGCTATGCCACGGCTGACTACCTGGTGTGGCCGGTGTTTGCGCCCGTCAGCATGCTGCTGCTGTCGGGGGTGGCGACCAGCGCAGGGTCCACGGGGTGCGGGATCAAGATGGTGCGGGTGCTCATCCTCCTCAAACAGGCGCGGCGCGAGATGACACGCCTGGTGCACACGCGCGCCGTGCAGCCCGTGCGCTTGGGAGATACGGTGGTGGAGCACACGGTGATTTTCTCGGTCCTGGCCTTCATGCTGGTGTACGGGGGTACCGTGATTGGCCTGAGCATGGTGCTGCTGTTGACCGACCTGGACCCTGTTACCGCCTTTACGGCCGTGCTGGCCAGCGTCCACTGCACGGGGCCAGGCCTGGGGGCTGTGGGGCCGTCCTCCAACTTTGCGGTGTTGACCGACTTTCAGGTCTGGGTCTGTACGTTGGCCATGCTGCTGGGGCGTTTGGAGTTTCTCAGCGTGATGGCGCTGCTGGCCCCTTCGTTCTGGCGGCGCTGAGGCCGCAGTCATCGCAGCGCCCAGGGCTGCCATGCGGCGCCCCTACAATGGGCCGCACCCGACCCAAACGCACAGCCATGGTTCCGCACCTCATCACGGCCCTCACAGGGCCCATCAACGAGCTTGAACAGCGCATCATCGATTCCATGCCCGCCACGGAGCGATGGTTCCGGCTGGAATGGATGGAGCACACGCCACCGTTCTATACCTCGGTGGATATCCGCAACGCGGGCTTCAAGCTGGCGCCGGTGGATACCAACCTGTTCCCCGGTGGCTGGAACAACCTCACGCCCGAGATGCTGCCGTTGGCGGTGCAGGCGGCCATGGCGGCGATTGAAAAGATCTGCCCCGAGGCGCGCAACCTGCTGATCATTCCCGAGAACCACACGCGCAACAGCTATTACCTGAGCAACCTGGTGCAGTTGCAGCGCATCTTCAACATGGCGGGCCTGAACGTGCGCATCGGCTCGGTCAGCCCCGAGATCAAGAAGGACACCGTGGTGGAACTGCCCACGGGCGAAACCATCACGCTGGAGCCCGTGGTGCGCACGCGCAGGCGCCTGGGACTCAAGAATTTTGACCCCTGCACCATCCTGCTGAACAACGACCTGTCGGCGGGGGCGCCTGGCATCCTTGAAGACATCCATGAGCAGTACCTGCTGCCGCCGCTGCACGCAGGCTGGACGGTGCGGCGCAAGAGCCAGCACTTCCGCAACTACGAAGAAGTGGCCAAGCGCTTTGGCAAGCTGCTGGGCATTGACCCCTGGCTGATCAATCCGCTGTACGGCAAATGTGCCGGGGTGGACTTTGCGGCCGAGACGGGCCTGGAGGAGTTGCAGACGCAGGTGGATGCGCTGCTGACCAAGGTACGCCGCAAGTACAAGGAATACGGCATCCACGAGAAGCCCTTTGCCGTGGTCAAGGCCGACAACGGCACCTATGGCATGGGCGTCATGACCGTGCACGACGCCAAGGAACTGCAGGCGCTCAACCGCCGCACGCGCAACAAGATGGCGGTGGTCAAGGATGGGCAACCCGTGCACGATCTCATCATCCAGGAGGGCGTGCTCACGCAGGAGCGCATGAACGACGCCGTGGCCGAGCCCGTGGTGTACATGATGGACCGCTACGTGGTAGGCGGTTTTTACCGCATCCATGCCGAGCGGGGCGTGGACGAAAACCTCAACGCGCCCGGCGCGGGCTTTGTGCCCCTGGCCTTTGCGCATGGCGCACAGTTGCCCCAGTTGGGCGCACGCCCTGGCGCGAGCGCGCCCAACCGCTTCTACATGTATGGCGTGATCGCACGCCTGGCCATGTTGGCGGCCAGCTATGAGCTGGAAGCCACCAATCCGGACGCCGAAACCTACGACTGATCGGTCGATATTCGCTGTCGTTGTTGCATTGCAACAAGTTGTGTGATTTTTCTGCGGGCGGGCTTTCGGGCCTCTGCGCGCAGGCGCAGAATTCGCCTTCCCAAGACCACAGAACCCGTGTGGCGGGCCATGGCCCACCGCGCGGGGCATTGCAGTGAGCACCACCAAGTCCTCCACGGCTGCGTTGACCCTGGCAGCCATCGGCGTCGTCTATGGCGATATCGGCACGAGCGTGTTGTATGCCGTGAAAGAGGTTTTTGGCTCCGGCCACGTTCCCTTCACCCAGGCCAACGTGTACGGCATCCTGTCCATCCTTTTTTGGACGCTGACGGTCATTGTCTCGCTCAAGTACGTGGTGCTGGTGCTGCGCGCCGACAACCATGGCGAGGGGGGGCTGGTGGCCATGCTGGCACTGGCGTCCCAGTCGGTGAAAGACAGGCCCCAGTTGCGCGCAGGCCTGCTTGCGGCGGGAATTTTCGGCACCTCGCTGTTCTATGGCGACGGCGTCATCACGCCGGCGATTTCGGTGCTGTCGGCGGTGGAGGGGCTGGAGGTGGTGTCGCCGCACTTCAAGCGGTTTGTGCTTCCACTGACCTTGCTGGTCTTGTTCTGCCTGTTTGTCGTGCAGAAACGGGGCACGGCCGGTATCGGCCGATTCTTTGGCCCCATCACGCTGGTGTGGATGCTCTCGATTGCCCTGCTGGGGGTCGCGCAGATCGTGCACCACCCGGAGATTCTGGCCGCGCTCAGCCCGCACTACGCCCTGGGCTTTCTGTGGAGCCAGCCGGGCACCAGCTTCATCATCCTGGGGGCCGTGGTGCTGTGCGTGACGGGCGCCGAAGCGTTGTACGCAGACCTGGGACATTTCGGCAAGCGGCCCATCCGTATCGCGTGGTTCACGGTGGTCATGCCTGCGCTGGTGCTCAATTATTTTGGCCAGGGGGCGCTGCTGCTGGCTGAACCCGAGGCGGTCAAGAATCCCTTCTTCATGATGGCCCCGGACTGGGCCTTGCTGCCGCTGGTGGGCCTGGCCACCCTGGCCACGGTGATCGCCTCACAGGCGCTCATCACCGGGGCGTTCAGTGTCACCAAGCAGGTCATCCAGCTCGGCTATCTGCCGCGCCTGAACATCCTGCACACCAGCGTGCATGACAAGGGCCAGATCTACATTCCGTTCGTCAACTGGGGGCTGTTCGTGGCCATCGTGCTGGCGGTAGGTATGTTCCGCTCCTCGAGCAATCTGGCGGCAGCCTACGGCATTGCGGTCACGCTGGACATGCTCATCACCACGGTGCTGACTTTCTTTGTGTTGCGTTACGGCTGGCGCTATCCCCTGGTGTTGTGCGTGGCGTCCACAGGCTGCTTTTTTGTCATTGACCTGGCCTTCTTCAGCTCCAATCTGCTCAAGCTGTTCCAGGGGGGATGGTTTCCGCTGCTCATTGGCGGTGCGGTGTTCACGCTGATGATGACCTGGAAGCGGGGGCGCCAGTTGCTCAACGACAAGCTGCGGTCCGATGCCATCGATTTGCGCTCTTTTTTGGATGCGGTGTTTGTGAGCCCCCCTACCCGGGTGGAGGGCACGGCGGTGTTTCTCAGTGCCGAACAGGGAGTGGTGCCCAATGCGCTGCTGCACAACCTCAAGCACAACAAGGTGCTGCATGCGCAGAACCTGTTCGTCACCGTGTGCAACCATGAGGAGCCTTGGGTGGGCCTGGACCGCCGTCTGCAGATCGAGGCCTTGGGGCACGACTGCTGGCAGGTCACCATCCACTACGGCTTCAAGAACGATCCGGACGTGCCGCGCGCGTTGCAACTGTTGCGTGGGCATGGTTGCGCCGTCGAGCCCATGACGACCAGCTACTTTCTTTCGCGCGATACGGTCATCCCCTCGTTTGGTGGCGGCATGGCGCCCTGGCGCGAGAAGCTGTTTGCCCAGATGCACCGCAACGCCAGTGCGGCGGCAGACTTCTTGCATCTGCCCAACAATGCGGTGGTGGAGTTGGGCTCCAAGATCGAGCTGTGATGGGTTGGGTGCACAGAGGGGGTAATGCTGGGAAAATAAATTTGGCCAAATTGGCCTTTTGCGCCCGTCAATAAAGCGCAATTAGCTATGAAAACAGTAGCGGCCTTGCAAAGCCTGTGCACGGAGCCTGGCAATGCCAGAATCGGCACATGCAGTTTTTCAAAGACCTGAGCCTTTCTGCCGTGACGGCAGGCTTCGTGGCTGTGCTGGTGGGCTTCACCAGCTCCGTCGCCCTCGTCTTCCAGGCAGCGCAGGCCTTTCAGGCCACGCCAGCGCAGATCACTTCATGGATGTGGGCGCTCGGGCTGGGCATGGGCCTGTGTACCTTGCTGCCATCGCTGTGGCTGCGCAAGCCGGTCATGGTCGCCTGGTCCACGCCGGGAGCGGCCGTGCTGGCTACGGCCGGGCTGGCAGGCGGATTCAGCATGGCCGAGGCGGTGGGGGCCTTCATGGTCTGCGCGGCGCTGATCACGGTGGCGGGAGCCACGCGCTGGTTCGAGCGCGCCATGAGCCGCATTCCCATGGAAATCGCCTCGGCGCTGCTGGCCGGAGTGCTGGCGCGTTTTGGGCTGCAGGCCTTTGCGGCAGCCCAGACGGCCTTGCCGTTGGTGTTGCTGATGCTGGGGTGCTACCTGGTGGCGCGGCGCTTTGCACCGCGCTATGCCGTGGTGCTGACGTTGGCGGCGGCCATTGTGTATGCGGCCCTGGGTGGGCAGATGGAATGGTCGGCGGTCTCTTTTGAACTGGCCATGCCGCAATGGGTGGCGCCCCAGTTCAGTTGGAGTGCCATCGTCAGCCTGGCGCTTCCGTTGTTTGTGGTGACCATGGCGTCACAGAACCTGCCCGGTGTGGCGGTCATGCGTGCCACGGGGTACCAGATGCCGGTCTCCGCGCTGGTCACCATGACGGGTCTGGCCACCCTGGTGTTGGCACCGTTTGGCGCGTTTGCGCTTAACTTCAGTGCCATCACGGCCGCCATCTGCATGGGGCCGGAGGCCCACGAAGACCCGAACCGCCGCTACACCGCCGCCGCGTCCTGTGGTGCGTTCTATATTGCCATCGGCATCTTTGGTGCGGTGGTCACAGGCTTGCTCACGGCTTTCCCCAAGGAATTGGTGGTGGCCATCGCCGGTTTGGCGCTGCTGGGCACCATTGGCAATGGTCTGGCGACCGCCTTGCGCGACGAACCCCACCGCGAAGCGGCGCTGATCACTTTCCTGGTCACGCTCAGTGGCGTGGTGATTGGCGGAGTGGGCTCGGCGTTCTGGGGCGTGGTGGCCGGCAGTGTGGCGCTGTTTGTGCAACAGTACGCCAGACGAAACGCGCCGCGCAAGCACTGAGCGCGATGGCCTGCACATCGGTGCAGGCGCCTATTCATATTGGACATCCACCATGCAACTGTTGTTCATCGCCGATCCGCTGGAATCCTTCAAGACCTACAAGGACACCACCTTTGCCATGATGCGCGAGGCCCAGCGCCGTGGCCACACCATCAGCGCCTGCGTGCCGCAGGACATCATGTGGCAGAGGGGTGCGCCGGTGCAGGCCCATGTGCTGGACATTGAACTCACCGGCGACGCCAATGATTGGTTCCGTGTGCGCCAGCAGCGCGCGGCGCCGCTGGCGGACTTCGGTGCAGTGCTCATGCGCAAGGACCCGCCCTTTGACAGCGAATATTTCTACGCCACCCACCTGCTGGAGCAGGCGGAACGCGACGGCGCACGGGTCTTCAACAAGCCGCGCGCCCTGCGTGACCACCCGGAAAAGCTGGCGATCATGGAGTTTCCGCAGTTCATCGGCCCCACGCTGGTGACGCGCGACGCGCGCGACATCCAGCGCTTTCACGCCGAGCACCGCGACATCATCCTCAAACCGCTCGATGGCATGGGTGGCATGGGCATCTTCCGTGTGGGGCCGGACGGGCTCAACCTGGGCAGCATCACAGAGACACTCAACCGCGGAGGCGCCCAAAGTCTTATGGTGCAGAAGTTTCTGCCCGAAATCGCCCTGGGGGACAAAAGGGTGCTCATCATTGGTGGGCAACCTGTGCCTTACTGCCTTGCACGCATACCGCAGGGCTCTGAAGTACGTGGCAACCTTGCTGCAGGTGGCAAAGGAGTGGCACAGGCGCTGTCCGAGCGCGACTGGGAAATCGCCAAGGCGCTCGGTCCCATCTTGAGCCAACGCGGTCTGTTGCTGGCCGGGGTGGACGTGATTGGGGATTGCGTCACCGAGATCAACGTCACCAGCCCCACCTGTTTCCAGGAAATCCAGCAGCAAACCGGATTCGATGTGGCGGCCATGTTTGTCGATGCGCTGGAGGCCAGCTGCACGAAAACGCATTAATGTCGGTCCGCAAGGGAAAACCCGTATTGGCTGTGATACACTAGCGGGCTTCGCTGCTTGGATCTGACCGTTTTGTTGGATTTGGGCGGTGGGGCAAAAAAGTTCCTTGTGACTTGAAAGTTGGTTAAAAACCGATGTACAATGCAAGGCTTCGCTGAACAGAAGGTTGCTGCTTGCGGTGGTTCTGGTT